>CALXMK010000042.1 GCA_944389455.1 uncultured Verrucomicrobiota bacterium | reverse complement strand
ACCGAAGGTTCATGAAGTTCATTATACTTGGTGTAGGCATCAAGTACGATGAAGTTGTTTGATTCTGCTATGGTGTTATATTGCCCCATATTATGCTCCTATTTTAATTCTTGGAAATGAGAGTATTTTATTTCGATAATATTCATATTGTTCTTGTACGGCAGATATTTCAGCAGGTAAACCTTGCGATAAATCGTTTACCAAAGTTTCAAAATTATTGAGGATGGCGACTATGCGTCGTTGCTCGGATGGAGAGGGAACAGGAATCGGTATCTTATTTAGGTTTTCTTGATTTAATTTAGGTTGTGCCCCTCCTGAAACATATTGAGATATATCTATCATATTAATGTAGTGTTCAATATATTTTTGAGTAAACATATTTTGAAATTCCAAAACATGTGCATGATTATTTACCCAACTTTTACCACTTATTGAGAAAGCAATAGGTGTACTACGAGCTAATAGATTTGCTCCATCCTCAGATATTAGAAGATAATTACCTTCAAAAATATAAGAATTTACATAATCGACAATACCTGATGCACCATAATATGGATATGGACCGAAAGTTCTGTTTGATGCTGTTACAGCTTTACGTTTTCTGTCAAGATTCTCACATATATCTGGTAGGCTCTTCCATTTGACTCCTTCTGCATCTTTTTCAAATGTTAACAATTGGCTCCGATAATATTCATACTGCTCCTTTCTCGCTTGCAGCTCCGCTTGCAGCTCCGCTGCAAGGGTTGTAAAGTGATCAAGAATACGGACTATTTCCTCTTGTACAGGAGGAGGAGGAACGGGAATTTCAATTTTTGATAAATCTGAAACCTTTATATCTATAACCTTTGCTCCTCTTGCATATTTTCTCTTTTGCTGAAAAAACATTTCCGTCTGGAAGAAATACGATATATACTTGGGATTCTCATTATGTGCAAAAACACAAGCGTGCCCTCCTGTCACAATATCTTCATTCCCAAGCCATGCAACAGCTTTGCACACATCTTCAATATTTTCACTTGTACAAGCAATTATAAGATTTCCTTTCTGGACCTTTGTCAGTTTGTGTGCCAATGATTCATCTACAAAAGACTTTGTTTGTGTAGTATAAAATCCATAATGTGTGTAAATCTGCCCATAATGGATGCAACCTACCCCTGATTCGGTAAAATCTTTCTTTTGCAACCCATTTCCCCTCGTAAAGGTTCCGATTTCCCCCAATGTCTTATACTCCACTCCATCCGGGCAAAGTTCCTGAATTAATTTCTGCAACTTGCTCATTGTTCATCCTCCTTTTCATTTCTCTTAGTAAACTCACGCTGCTCTTCAACCATTTTTCGCACACTGTTCACCTCATTAATCAACTGCGACTGTTTCGGCAAATAAAGTTTGTATTCACTTGCCAATATAGTCTTATTGTCTTCCGGCAAAGCCATGCGAACTGCTGTATCGTTTTTGTCGGTGCAGAGCAGGATGCCGATAGTAGATTCTCTCTGGCAGTCCAACCGTTATTGACAGATTCCAATTCATAATACATACGCTTATCAGGATCATCTATCTGAATCAGCATACGATATTGAGTCCAGTTCAATTGTGAACGCAGTGCGTTCGCAATTGGATAAATCCGATAGAATTGACGGCAAAAAGCCAATTGGCGGACAGAAAAACCGCTTCCATATTCAGGCTCCAGTTGTTTGGCAAGATTCTTTATAAGGTATGTTCCGTAATCGGCACGGTCTTTTCCCTGCTGTTCTTCCTCAAAAATACGCTTTCCCATGTGCCAATACATCTGTACCCGGCAAAAGTCCACACTACGCACGGCATTTTGCCGGGCTGAATTGATAATCCCCCTGATGTCATTCAGAAAGACTTCTTCTTTTTTCAGCATCTCATTCATATTTCATCCTCCTTTCCTTTAAGCAACTCCCAATAACCGCTCTTGTTGCTTCCATACCGACAGATAATATCGGCATTACGCAGCAAAGCAATGTGTTTTCTGACCATCCTGTCTGAAATCTCCATCTGGTTTCCGATTCCAACGGCAGTAGCCTGTGGATTTTCCATAATATGTGCAAGAACATCCCATGTCGTGTCAGAAAACTCAGGATGAAGCGACTTCAGCTTATCAGGAACTTTATCAGGAACTTTATCAGGAACTTTATCAGGAACATCTGCCATCAGAGGTTCTCCTTGATACTTCTTCAGTGCATTAAGGATTTCATTCAGCATAAAATCAATAAATGGACCGCAGTCAGCCTGTTGCGTACTTGATTCTATCGCCTCGTAGTACAACTGCTGGTTGGCATATACCAGATTCTCAATAGGAAGATGCTCGAATACCGGGTTAAGGCGTCCCAATATGAGAGACTGCCACAACCGCCCCATCCGTCCGTTCCCGTCACTGAACGGATGGATGAACTCAAATTCATAATGAAAAACGCAACTACGGATAAGAAGATGGTCGGGAGCATGTTTCAGCCAACGAAACAAGTCTTCCATAAGTTCAGGTACGCGCATGGGCGGTGGAGCAAGGTGAACACATCTGTCGCCTTCAAATACACCGACTCCACTGTTACGGAAAC
>CALXMK010000041.1 GCA_944389455.1 uncultured Verrucomicrobiota bacterium | reverse complement strand
CAATCTATAAGTCTCTTAATAAGACTCTATTGACTTTGATTATGTGATTATGCTTTTTCTTCTATCTTCAATCATTCCAGGCTCTCTTCACAAACTTTTTTTGAAGCTACTCTTTTTTTAAAAAGTGAAAAGCTTTTTTTCGTATTTTAATTTGAAAAATATACTAAATACTCAGTTTCAAGCGTTCAAGGTGAGATGGATTCTGTTTGCTCCTCTGTCTTCTCAGGCTCCTCACTGAGCTGGTTTGCAGATTCTTCCGGATTCCAGGGACGGCAGGGTATGCCATTCAGCGTCTCGGGCCAGTTGGCCTTGTACTCTTCCGGATAATAAAAGGTGAGTTCCGGGTGACAGTATCTAAAGCCAGATATTGACGGAGGAGTATCAGATTTAAAATAGACGGAGCGAAGCTCCGTGCACCACATGAAAGCATAGGCATTAATCCTGTCTAAATTTGCCGATAGGGTAATATTTGTAAGAGTATGAGCTCCCAGAAAAGCGCCCACTCCAATTGATTCCACTGAGTCAGGAATGACAACATCACTCCAGTCAAAGTATTTTATCATAGAAAAGAAACCTATGCTTCTTACATAATAGCTCCTGCCCATATGCTCTACAGTAGAAGGGATTGGTTCCGTAATTTTTTTATCGGAGAGCTGTACTAGTCTTACGCTCTCTTTATCAATAATGTGAAAGCAAAAAGGCCCCTTCGTAATAAAAACAGCATCCCAGCTGCTGTTTTGGCGTTCAGATTTATCTACGAATAGAACCAGTAGAAAAACAGCGATCAGGTGAATTATGAGCCAAACAGAGAAGTGCAAAATTTTCATATAAAAACAATATTGGATTTAATGTGGAAAACTCTAAAAAAACAGTTCGTGGATTGTCCATTCCCAAGGTCGGTAGAATTCCAGTGGTATGCTATTTAATACAGAGGGAATAAAATCCTTGAGAAAAATGAAAATAATACCCAAAGACAAAACAGAGTAGAAGATAAGAGAAAGACTCTTGAACAACTTATGCAGAAATTCTTTGAAGAGGGGAATCGTTTCTTTCTCCTTCATGCCGGGCATAAAGTTGCTTTTTAAGAGAAATTGAAATCCCAGAATGAAAAGAAAGAGATAAAACCCGAACATCAAGGTAATTGATCCGATGGAGAAAATACCAACAATGGGTAAAAAACCAGAAAAATAGATAAAACAGTTACAGAATATATCTTGAACATTCTCAAAAAAAGGAGATGTAGGCTTAGGTTGTTGAAGTATAAGAGAAAGGATTACTTCTCTTCTATCAAATACGAGCCAATGAACAAGAACCGGAAAACAAAGGAAAGTAAAAATACCTGCCAGAACCAGAATAAAAACCATAATCTGATTTCCCAGAGTGGGGTCTTTCTTTTTCCACTGGAGTGCGATTTTGATATCCATCAGGGAAAGACTGGCGAAGAAAATAAAAACAGTCAGCCCCGTGTAGAGCGGAGAGGTTTGACTAAAAGGAATCAGAGAGGATAGTAAAAGTATGATTCCGGAGAACAATGCGATAAAAGACAATACTTTCCAAGAATATATCCTCCGGATAAATGTGGGGGATGTGGTGTTAGTTTCAGTTATGGTTTTCATGTTGATTATTTATCTCAGCTTGTTTAGCAGAGTTCGTCTGATAAATTTGGACTTGTTTTTCAAAGTCATCTAATAGTTGAAGTATTTTTGTTCCTTTGAAGGATTTTCTAATTTGTTCTTTTCTCTGTTTCTGCTCTTCTTCCTTCTGTTTAATTCTTTCTTCTATCTGTTTTTCCAGTTTTTGATTCTCTTCAGAGTTTTTATCCAAAAGGGTCACCGGATGCTCGACCCTGAAAGAAGAACCGGAGAGTAATTGGATCTTGGGTAAAACGGAAGGATCATCAAAAATTTGGGCTAATTCTTGATTCCCAGAAGAATTCCATACCTGCTTAAAATCACAAAGAATAGATTTTTGACCTTGAAGAAAAATTTCAGATTGTTTTTGAAGAGGAACAGCAATAGAGAGATCTTTATAGGTAAAGGTCAGCTCCATCCCATTTTCGTCTGAAATTTCTTTTGGAGTTATACATTCACAGTTTAGCGTATATTCATCCTGATCTCGGCTAAGAATCGCGGACGTGCAAATAGGATTCTCTATACTTTCTATCCATCTTAAAGCTTCTAAACGATTAGAGGCTCCGACCAGATTGATCAAATTAGATGGCGAAATATATTGCTGGAAGAAATCAAGGCTATGATCAATCCAGCGATCTTTTCGTAAAACAAGCGCTTCTTCCTTCTTCTCACAAGAACAGAGGAATAACGCCAGTATTGGTAGACAGATTAGTAAAAATTTGAGCTTTAACATGCCGATTTATATTGGTATTTATTTAAATTAATATTTCTTACAAATGGAATAAAATATTCTCTATATAATCTCACTTCTAATTCTTTATGTTCTTTTCCTATTAAAAATTTAGAATCATCATAAATAAGAATCGTAGCAGTATTTCCTAAAAACTCCGGAAGACCCGTTATAATTCTATCTTCTATTCTCTTTTCAATTTCAATTGCAACTCCTCCGGCTCCTTGACTGCTCTCTCTGATGTCTAATCCCCACGTATAAGTCGGACAACGGCATTATTATTCCCCTTCTCCTTCCAGCGTGGGGATGTACTGTTTGTTAAACTCAGCCTATTACAACTCATCTCCTCATCTCCAATCTATAAGTCTCTTAATAAGACTCTATTTACTTCGATTATGTAATTATGCTTTTTCTTCTATCTTCAATCATTCCAGGCTCTCTTCTCAAACTTTTCTTGAGACTACTCTTTTTTTTAAAAAGTGAAAAGCTTTTTTTCGTATTTTAATTTGAAAAATATACTAAATACTCAGTTTCAAGCGTTCAAGGTGAGAAGGATTCTGTTTGCTCCTCTGGCTTCTCATTCTCTTCCTTGAGCCGGTTTGCAGATTTTTCCGGATTCCAGGGACGGCAGGGTATGCCATTCAGGGTCTCGGGCCAGTTAGCCTTGTACTCTTCCGGATAATAAAAGGTGAGTTCCGGGTGACAATGAGTAAAATTATCTTCAAATATCTCCGGAGG
>CALXMK010000040.1 GCA_944389455.1 uncultured Verrucomicrobiota bacterium | reverse complement strand
ATGGGCTGTTCGGATAATTCATTTGGTATTAGCCATTGAGAACTCAAAATATAGGTTTTATCCTTTTTATAAAGAAGACCCGATGAATACACAGGATGATCGAAATCATGAATATCCAAAGCCCTGACTGCCTCTATTTGATTAGATTCAATTGTTAAACCGATCAGATCAACTGTATAACTATCGCAAACCTCGCTAAGATACCTCCAATACAAGGCAGATTCCTCAGAGTATTCTTCCTCATCTATTCCACAAGAACAGAAGAACAACGCCAGTATAGGAATGAAAACTAAAGAGACTATAGGCTTTTTCATACTAAAAGTATTCAATTTGCAGAAAAAATTATTTCTTTTTTACTTTCTCTAATATGCTCGATAATAAAATAATCTATGTTGTTTTCTAGCCACTTTCTTTCATATCCTTTTTTCCATTATCATAACTCTTAAGAATCATATTTATTCCCTTTCTCCTTCCACCGTGCGGATGTACTGTTTGTTAAACTCAATTGGATACAACTCATCTCCTCATCTCCAATCTATAAATCTCTTAATAAGACTCTATTGACTTTGATTATGTGATTATGCTTTTTCTTCTATCTTCAATCATTCCAGGCTCTCTTCTCAAACTTTTCTTGAGATTACTTTTTTTTTAAAGAAATGAAAAGTTTTTTTTAAATTTTTCGATCAATGTTTTTTATCCTCTGTCGCGTACTGAATAACTGTAACGTTTTTCAGGACGAGACAACTTGCACTCATCAGACGGAATATGTGATTATCCTCTGTATTTTATAATTAACAATATGCTGTAAAATTATTTATATTGTAAATCTAAACTATTGAATTAAAACTTATAGATTTTAATGGAGAACTCCCCTGTTGGAGAAACGACTGCAATTTTCTTTCTCTGTATGGAGCCTCCCCAAGCTCTGAATACGGTTTCAAAATTCTGGAAATGGTTTATGAACATATTTTGGTCAGTAAATTGGAATAAAAGTTTTTTCATCCGGGAATTGGTAATACCACTCAGAAACAGACATAGGTTCAATTACTTCCGGAATTTTGAGCGGAATATCCAAAACAATATTTTGAGCATAGTATCGGATGAATGGAAGTTCCTTTGGGTTTGTAATAACCTGGTTGAATACTTCATTTGGTGTAATTTTGAGTCCTGTTTTCTCTGAAAGACTGGGATTTCTGCTTCCAATCCGATTCAATATTTTCAATGCCGCACATCGAATGATAGGATCTGGGTCATTAAAAGCCGTATCGACGATAAGATTATAGGATAATTCTATTTCATTTTCCTGTTGAGATAAAAGAGAAATAGCTGCACAGCGAATTGTTCTAATCCAGATTTCGTTTTGAAGCCAATGAGGATCCTCCGAAGAAAATGGATTAACAGGTGGAGTTTGCAGATAATGAATTGATTTTTCTAAGAGCTCTGTATCATTCCTCATTTGAGAAACTTGAGAAACAATCTTATTATTAGCCAATGCCTGCAGAATAGAGGCTTGGATTCCGAGCGATTCATTATCTAGTGCCTTAATGAGCAGAGGGAATCCATTGGTAGTTGTTCTAAGTAGTCCTCCTACGGCTAAATAAAAAGAACCATTAGTAGAGAGATGTTTTTCAAAATGAGGGATCATAGCCAAAAGATCCGAATCATTATAATCAACGAAATGGAATAACTTCTGAGCTCTTTTAAAACGAAGGAATTTATCCGTTTCCCAAGAAGTAATTGGAGTATAAATATCCGATGTCAGAGCATCCATCTCCGCTGCCAAATAAGAGCAGAGATCATTAGTAGAAATACCGGAAAATTTATCACATAGCTCTTGATAAGCTTCAAAGGAGTTTTTTAAATTTTCAACTTTCTTTAACCTAGCGATAGATGACTTTATGTGTTTGTTATGGCTGAATCTAAAGTAGAAGTTATATAATGTGAGATTCTTGACATCCAAAGAATCCAATTTGTCTACAATATCAGAAGATAATAACGTCTGGATAGAATTACTGGCAGAAGAAGAAATAGTCGTCTTCTCCAAGCTGGTTTTCTCGGGGCTCTTATCTTGTGAAACGGGCTTACACCCTGTGCAAACTCCAACACAAATAAATATACAGACGAAAAGATTAAAAGAAATAAATTTAATATTCATTTTATATAGAGGTTATAATTTATCATTCATATCTGATTATTTTATTCCTATTCCCCGCCGTATAAACCCCATGTAGGAACTGCAGTAGCACGAAGCGGCAGAAGCGGTGTTTGAAAAGTTGGGATGCTCCCCATTAACCCTCTGCACAATTCATTATTTGCAAGATAGAAAAGGTATAGAGAACGTTCCGAGTTTTCACAATCATCCCGATTTAAAGGACAGGAAAGTCCGCTATGAGCAAAGGCTCGAATAAAGACTTCTTCATTGGGATTGTTGGCGATTTGTTGGAGAGCCTCTTTGGTTTTGGAATCCATAGAGCCAAAACGAACTTGCAGATACCACAGGCGCATCACCGCATAATATCGGACTGCTGGATTCTCCGCTTGAATCGCCTGCTGAAGTATCATTTCTCGGCAATCCTCCGGACTCCGGCTATAGAAGAAGAGTCCCTCTATAGCCATACAACGAACCGTATCCAGATAGATTTCAAAAGTCAAATAATTAGGATCTTCTATGGGAAGGCGGTTGGAAGAAGAATTGCTCAAATATTGTTTGAAGTAAGGAAGAACCTCTTCGGAGATCTCTTTGGGAGGAGGATTTTCCAAGTAGGTATATTGTGCCAGAGTTGTCAACCCTGTTAGTCCCAATTCACGAAGAGGTGCAAAATCGCTCTCCTGCGTTTTGAGCAGTGATGGAATTCCCTCCTCTCTCGTATGAATGAGTGCATAAACAGCCTCAGGATAGTTTTTTCCCTCAGCCAGATGTGATTCAAAAAGAGGAATCAGTGGAACTAAATTGGTACCAAGAGCAAGATAAAATTTCTCTTTGTTAGCGTAATAAAGATGAGCATTGGAGTCTATGGGGAAAAGGGAGCCTTGGCCCGGAATAACAAAATATTTTTCTATGTCTATAAGTGTATTTTTGATTCCTTTGGAACTAAGTAAATTAGTTGCATTTTGATACTGTTCTATTACATTGGAATCCAAAATCTGATAGGCAACAGTCCCTCCGGGATTGTAAATAAAAGATATATTCTCATCTAAAACAGATTTCACTATTTCATCTAAATAAACTATTTTGTTTAGTTCATAATGAGGTCCGGAATTAAATTTACTCCAGATTTCATTTATATGAACATCTTCGTTTTTTTTCTTTGATGAAAAAATAAAACTGTTCGCATTCGGAGTCATAAAACCGAATGAAATCAGCATTAAAGTAATCAGAATTTTACGCATTGCTTTCAATTTGTTTAGTAGTGATAAAAGGGGGTTAATTTAATTAAAAAGTTAAGAGTGTTTTCCAAAAAATAAGAGTCGTTCTCACAAGGAGACTCTCCATTAAGCCACTCACCTTCTATAAAAGTCTTAGGTTTTTTTGAATTAATTTCCTTTTTAAGAGCATCTGAATTTGGCTCTTGAAGACCCATAGGAGAAATATTATATTCAATCAATCTGGCAATGAGATCTATTATACTAGGAGGCGTTTTAAAAGATAATAGAGGAAAAGGACTCACATAACGATTTTCCGCTATAGGAGTATCACATGAAGATCCTCCAATATTTTCTACTTTAAAATATCTAATACCCTTACGTTTTTCTAAACAAGGGCACAAACACTCTACAATCACATGAAGTTTACATTCTAAAGTTGCAGATACAACAGCACTAGCTCCACACTCATCAAGTGTGAGATAATTTGTTTCACATTGCCAACCAGAAGGATAAAAACTTTGATCAACACTAAATATGTATTGTCCATTTGGATAGGTCTTTGGTTTACATTTCAATCCTAAAATATCAAATTTATTCACCGGATCGTTATTGACAAAGGCATAAAGATTGAATCCGCCCTGCTCTTCGATGGGGTCACGGCTTATCCACCTCCCCAGATCCGGCGAATAGTAACGGTAACCGTAATACACCAGATCGGTTTCAAAATCGGTATACTTCGTCGAGAATTGGAATGGATTCTCTCCGGCCAGCTCTCCCACTGAACAGAATACTTCTCCAAAGGGTCCATATTCATATCGGGTTGATATTGTCCCATTGGCCGCTTTGACCAGTCCCATCACGTTCCCATTCAGATCATAGGCCGGGAAATGAATCCCTCCGCTCCCCGCGTTCACCATCAATAACCCCGCGACTCCTCCGGCTCCTTGACTGCTCTCTCTGATGTCCAATCCCCACGTATAAGTTCGGACAACGGCATTATTATTCCCCTTCTCCTCCCA
>CALXMK010000039.1 GCA_944389455.1 uncultured Verrucomicrobiota bacterium | reverse complement strand
GATCTGGGGAGGTGGATAAGCCGTGACCCCATCGAGGAGCAGGGCGGATTCAATCTTTATGCCTTTGTCAATAATGACCCGGTGAATCATTGGGATATGTTAGGACTTGAGTGCACAGTAAAGAAAAACGCACAAAGAAAAGAGATAATCGATATTGATTCAAGTCGTTCTCCAAACGGATGGGAGTGTACATTAAAACTTTCAACGATAAATGAGTTAAATATGAGTAACTCTCTATCTTTTAATTTAAAATGTAAACTTCATGTTATTGTAGAATGTGAATGTGGTTCCTGTCTGGTAAAACGCAAAGGAACTAAATATGTAAAAAAAGATATCGGAGTTAGTAACTGCAATACTTCTTTAGTGGAGAATCGCTTTGTAAGTCCGCTTCCATTTTTTTACATTCCAACAACACCAAGAATAACAGATGTTCTTGCAAAGATTCTTCATGAAGAGATTATGAAAAAAAATCCTTTTTTAAAAGCTGATGCGTTGATGGAAGATTTTAAAAAAGATGTTTCAGAACAGTTGCCTAAGTCTATTCAGGATGGTGAATGGCTTAAAGGTAAACACCCCTGTGATAGGGAATTGAGTTTATGGGAGAGAATTTTTGGGTGATTTTAAAATGAAAAAAGTATTTAAATTTTTAATGATTCCCATGTTGGTGATAATAGTGGGAGGATGCTTAATAAGCCATTATTCTCCTTTTTCTCAGGAGAAAGTGAATCGATCCATCTCTTGGAGTGATGTAAGTTCCGCATTCCACGGAGATCGACATGAAGTAAATATAGTTACGCATCTTAATGAAATTATCAAACCTGTTCCGGATGCTAATATAGCTTCTATCTACAACCCTAAAGGCATTGCCTCTTATCTGGATTTAGGTCCGTTTTTTTTGGAAAGCTATTTAAGCGCAAGAACAACAAACTTTTTTTCTCCTGAAGGAATAGAAAGTATACGTTCCGATTTGCAATCGGCTTTTGTTGTTCGAGAGAATACACCTCTTTTCCCAATTGATTCGAACATGCACTTTTATTATTCCAAAAAGGAAAAGGTCTATCTTGTTCTTGGTACCAATTTAGTACCACTGATTCCGTTTTTTGAATCACACCTGGCTGAAGGGAGAAACTATCCCGAAGCCGTTTATGCACTTATTCATACGAGAGAGGAGGGAATTCCATCACTACTCAAAACTCAGCAGAGTGATTTTGCGCCGCTTCGTGAATTGGGACTAACAGGGTTGACAACTCTGGCACAATATACCTATTTGGAAAATCCTCCTCCCAAAGAGATTTCCGAAGAGGTTCTTCCTTACTTCAAACAATATTTGAGCAATCCTTCTTCCAACCGGCTTCCTATGGAAAATCCAGACCATTTGATCTTTGAAATTTATTTGGATACGGTTCGCTGCATGGCTATAGAGGGACTCTTCTTCTACAGCCGCAGTGCGGAGGATTGCCGAGAAATGATACTTCAACAGGCACTCCAAGCGGAGAATCCAGCAGTCCGATATTATGCGGTGATGCACCTGTGGTATCTGCAAGTTCGTTTTGGTTCTATGGATTCCAAAACCAAAGAGGCTCTTCAACAAATCGCCAACAATTCCGAAGAAGAAGTCTTTGTTCGAACTCTGGCTTATAGGGGAATCTCCTGCCCTTTGAATCGAGATGACCGTGAAAATTCAGAGCGTTCACTGTACCTCTTCTATCTTGCAAATAATATGCTGAGCAGGGGACTGATGAATAGTATACCCAATTTCCAATCTCCCCTTTTACCTTTTATCGGTACGGCTCCTGTCACCTATTTTATGGAAGGTTATAAATTAAAATAGAAATAACAAGCCCTAATTTGATATAAAATGACTACTAAATTCTTTTCTATTATTTTTGCTATTTGTCTGCTGATTTTTGCTGGAGTTTATGGATTTTGTGTCTTTGCTTTAGACAGCAAAAAGGAAGACTATTCGGGGAAACAGATAATTTCTTCCTCCACAAATAATACTGTTTTGGAGGTACTCTCCGCAGAGACTCTCGCAGAGCTGGATTCGTTGGATCTGCAAACCCTCTCTCTGTTCAAAAGTTGTGCGCACCTTAGAAATTACTCAGTTATAAAAGAAGCTATTGCTGAAGCAGAACTTGCTGGTGCTGAGAAAATAGTACCATTAGAAAACGCTTTCAGTACTTATCAGAAACTGTATAATAAATTTACTCATATTTCCACTAATGATCTCTGCTCCTATTTGGCAGCTGAAATGGATGAGCTGACATCAGATATTTATACTCCTGTCACTTCCTGGGAAACAGATAAATTGATGAGGTTCAGACGTGCTCAAAAGCTATTTCATTTCGTTGATTATAATGATTCCAACCTTTTGGCTATGATTCCCCATTTTGAAAAACATCTTACCACTAATGGTTCACTCTATCTGGCGATAGGAGGACTTTTCAAAACAACAACTAATGGCTATCCACACCTCATCAAAGCGCTGGATAATGAATCTATCGGGATTCAATCCTCTATTCTGCAGACTATAGCTAATAATTTTATTCTTAATAAGTTAGATAAAAATAGTGTTCTTGTTCTTTTAAAAAAATCGAGGCAATATTTAAAAAATCCACCGACTAATCCTTTTCCAGCGGAGGATCCTCACTGGCTTCAGACAGAAGCCTGGATCCAGGGGGCCAGATGCGCGGCCTTCCGTATTCTCTTCTTATATTATGAGGATTCTGTAGATGCGAGTAATTTACTTATTGAAACTGCTTTACATGAGGCAGATCCTATTATTCGAGGAGAGGCATTGAAAGAGATGAGAGGATGTATAGCTCAATACGAGCTTTCTTCATCTGAGGAACGGAAAAAGTTCATAATGCCTCCAGAGGATGCTGTGAACATGATTATCTCTAATCCTCAAGACCCTCCATTGATCAGATACATGGCCCAACTGGTTCTTTTTTGGAATTTACATGATAGGATGTTAATCCAAACAAACCCTATGAAAACAGGCAATATCTATTATCAATTCCCGGATGAAAAAATATTCATTCCGCTTTACTAAGCAGATAATGAATTGCAGAGACTTTGTCGATGGTATTTTAACATCATGTGGCCTTACCAAAACAAATCAGAGAAAAATTCCGGCGCCTCCACTCCGGTATTCACCATAAAGGATTTATAATCAGAATTATTTGGAAAATTATAAAAGGAATTATTAAATATTCCTTTGTGCTTTTGGGAATTCTTATTTTATGCCGAATCTATCCCACGCTAAAAGCGTTTTACATGGATCTACCCTTTGATCCAGCTTAGATCGATTTTATCGAAATCTATACAGGAGATTCTCAAAATGGATATACAACTCGCCTGGATAGGGAGGACTCTCAGCTTATTTGCAGTGATATTGGAAATCATATTCAATTCTTTCCTGCAAACAAGGTATATCCCAGAAATAATGGGATTGTTTTTCTGAAAGATGGGTCTCAAATAAAATTTGAGGGGCCTTTCTTTTATGGCAAGGACATTTTAATAAGTTTTGCGTTTAAATACCCAGACTATCCCGAAAATCCGGGTATTTTCTCATGGCTTTTTAAAAATCCATATTATTATAAAACTATTAATGGGATTTCTCTGGAGAAACTCAATCAATTGATGAGACGAAAGGGGAAAGGATCTCTGTCTGGCTATGCGGCTGCGTATGATAACACGGACGAGTTATTGCGTTATATAAATGAACTCCTCCTGCAAAACGATATTCCCAAATCGATTTTCATCTGAAGCTGAAGAAAGTTTGGAAATCAATCGCAAGCTTGTCGATTTATTCCACGATAATTTATCTATAAATCAAAATTTCCTTTTTCTCAGCTCGGATGATGAGCGCCTTCATCCGGAATATGAATATGATTCTCTTTTTGGGCGTAACACATGGGGCATTATCGATTCAGCTTTCTGTGATGGATGGAACAATCCTGTTCTATTTACTTATGCCACTCCTGAAAATCTTACCAAAATGAATCCGGAGTTTAAAACCAATGATGAGGTTCCCTTTGTCTTCTGGTCTATGGGAAATAATGGAATCAATGAATTCGGATATGGTGATGATATTTTCCTTAATCGAGAAATACCGCTTCGATTCCCATTTTCCTCAGACCAAAAACTTTCTTCTGAAATAACAGATTAAATTATGAAACCGCAGATTAAAACATTCTTTCGAATTGTAACACGCATCTTGGCTTGGATTCCTGTTATATTCTGGGTGATTCTTTTGCTTTCAGCCGTATACAATTTTTATTTATCTCCGCGAATACAAGAAGCCTCTTTTAAGCCACCAGAGCCTTCCGATCAAGCATTTGTTCAAGCTTTTTTCCCTATCATTCAAGATTTGAGCAAGAGTGAACAAGAAACACTCCAATTCTCCTATGATATTGACAAAACAGGCAAATATTGTGCACAGGCTTTAATCAACCTCTCTTCAAGCGAGGGATTGAAAATAATTGAGATGGCATCACCGATTAAAACAAGAGAGAAGTTTCCATGGTCTATCTTTTATCCGGATATGTTTTATCCTATTATGGAGAACCCTATTATGAATAAAGTTATCTTTTCAGAAGATGCTTTAGTTCCTACTCTTTATGCTGCCTGCTATCAATATGCACTCTGCGAGAGTTCAACAAATTCTGCCCAAAACTATTTTGGTTTTATCTGCTATGCTTCTGCTATGCTCCCGAAGAAAATATTCTGCTCCTTGTAGAAAATGGAATGAATAAAGAGTTTCTTGAAAATAAATTCACTCCTCATTCTCAGAAACCCCGATTAACAGCTCCGGGAGAGCCTTCTCCTAAACAACCGGATTACTAAAAAGATAAAGCTCGAATACCATTCTTGGAATCCGGAAAAATCTGCAAACCGGCTTAGTGAGGAGCCTGAGGAACAGGCAGATTCCTTCTCACCTTAAGCGCTTGACTGGAGTTGAATATAGACTATATTTTGTAGATAGATAGTGTTGCCGGCTCACGGTAAGTGTTCTCTTAAGGACTGACGGAAGTCGCGGAACCCGTAAAACAGATTAAGCAGAAACAGTCTTACAAAACTCTGCGCTTACTATGGAACCAATGAACAATCGCAGATATCCAATCGGGATACAGACATTCTCTGAAATCAGAGAGCTGAACTGTATTTACATCGATAAGACAGAGTATGTCTATCGGATGAACCAACCGGGATTAAAATATGTTTTTTTGAGTCGGCCACGGCGTTTTGGCAAATCACTGCTTACCAGTACTCTGAGAGCTTACTTTGAGGGGAGGAAAGAACTCTTCAAAGGCCTCGCTATTGAGAAACTGGAAACCGAATGGACGACATATCCGGTTTTGCATTTCGATCTCAGTACTGCCAAACATCTGGATAAAGAAGAACTGCGCCGAGAACTGGGAAGAAAACTTCTGGCTTATGAGAAGATCTATGGCCAAGGTGAGGAAGAAATCCTTCCTAATCAGCGTCTGGAAGGCCTTATTCAGCGTGCCTATCAACAGACCGGGAAACAGGTCGTTGTACTGATAGATGAATACGATGCCCCGTTATTAGATGTGGTTCATGAAGATGAGAATCTCCCGCAGCTGCGTCTGGAAATGAGGAATTTCTTCAGTCCGCTCAAAGCTTGTGACCCTTATCTGAAATTTGTATTTCTGACGGGGATTACCAAGTTCAGTCAGCTGAGCATCTTCAGTGAGCTTAATAATATCAGAAATATCAGCATGGAGGAGGATTATGGCGGTATCTGCGGCATCACCGAAGA
>CALXMK010000038.1 GCA_944389455.1 uncultured Verrucomicrobiota bacterium | reverse complement strand
GCCTCTTTTCCTACCGAAAGCACCCCTTCCGGCAAGACGATGCTCTCCAATAATTGACTCTCCACAAAGGCACTGGCCCCCACAGCCGTCACCGGCAGTCCCTCTATCTCAGCGGGGATACTCACCTCCGTATTCGTACCGGCATACCCGGTAATCGTCACCGTATTCTCAGCAGTAATCTCATACTGAAAATCCTCAAAAGCAGCATCCTGCCCCCACATAGAAAATGGAATCAACGCACTCAGCGCTAATATCTTTAAAATATTTGAATTCTTCATACAAAACCCTATTTCTATATTACTATTCATTAGTTTTTTCGTAAATATTTTTTACCTTATGGAGCCTTATTGATTTTTATAATCTTCGTCTTAAAATATTTATTTTATCCTGATCGCAATCCGCTAAAGTCAATGATGACAGCATTTGAGCATACCCGGAAAGTGAAGATGATGTTGAAGAAGTTTGTGATTGCGAAGTTTGTAATTGAAAAGGTGAAACACCTTGATTTAAGGCAGAAGCGGCTCTATAGACCTGAATCGGCCCATAAGCTTCCTCCCATGTCACCCATCTGCCCTCTATCCATACATCCGGCATCGGGGGAATAGGATACTGCTCTGTCGGCGGGGGTAGTGTTATTTCTAATAAATCTATCTCGTCTAATATTCCGCTTGTATTCGTCTCTCTAGGAATGGTTGCTGAGGATTCTATCGTCATTCCAAGAATTACCAGCAGAGACATACCTATTTTTTTTGCTATTTCATAGAACCGTTTCGAAAAATGGCTCACAACTTTTGAGTAATTTACGTATTTCATATTATTATGCTATTTTGGAGGGGTTATCAATCTTTTTAAAAAGCTGTCTCCAAAATGTCGTTACTAGAATAGCTTCATTTTACAAAAATGAAAAGATATTTTTAAGAAAATTTTATTTTTTCATATAATTATTTTTCATAAATATAGTATGCACCTGAGTCTTAATCTCTCCGAATCCACCCTTATCTGTTTGTAAAAAAGACCGGAAGGGTATTATATCCTTCCGGCCTTTTTACGGTCTTTTTTTACTCTATGGATCTAAATCAATACACGCGCTCTTAGTGGCGGAAATGCCGCACGGAAGTAAAGACCATCGCCATATTATGTTTATCGGCAGCTTCAATGACCTCCGCATCCCGTATGGAGCCTCCCGGCTGGATCACAGCTGTTGCACCAGCCTCAGCAGCAGCGACCAGTCCATCCGCAAACGGGAAAAATGCGTCGCTGCAAACCACGCTCTCCTTTAGAGAGAGTCCGGCTTGTCCCGCCTTCCAAACGGCGATACGGCTGGAATCGACCCGGCTCATCTGTCCGGCGCCCACTCCCAAGGTCTGCCCTTCCTTTACATAAAGAATTGCATTGGACTTTATATGTTTGACCACCTTCCAGCCAAAAAGCATCGCGTTCCATTCCTCCGGAGTCGGCTGACGGCGGGTAACTACTCGGAGCATACTGCGGCTTACCGAATGGAGATCCCGCTCCTGAAGCAGAAATGAGTCTGCCCCTACGGAACGGATTTCCAATGATGAAGCCTGGTCGAGAGGGGTCTCCATCTTCAATAAGCGCAGATTCCTCTTCTTTGTCAAAATATCCATTGCCTCACGAGTAAACTCAGGCGCAATAATCACCTCGCTGAAAATACCGGCAATTTCCGAAGCACAATCCGCATCTAAAGGACGATTAACCGCGATAATTCCTCCAAAGGGAGCCTGCTGATCCGTAGCAAAAGCTTTTCCCCAGGCTTCTTTCAAATTATCTCCCTGGCCCACTCCACAAGGATTAGTATGTTTGAGAATGGCAAGAGTCGGCTTATCCTCATGGAATTCATTGATCAGATAGGCCGCCGAGGTTAAGTCCAAGATATTATTATAGGAAAGTTCCTTTCCATGAAGCTGGGTAAAATATTTATTGAACTTGCCGTATAAAGCCGCTTTTTGATGAGGATTTTCTCCGTAGCGAAGCGTTTGAACCCGAGGAGCCGAAACCCCAAAATGTTCCGGAAACACTTCTGCCTCTGACGAAAATTGCTTCTGCAGATATTGGGCAATGGCGTTGTCATACTCGGAGGTTCTCGCATAAACCTTGGCCGCCAGCTGCTGTCTCAGCTCCGGTGTTGTCCCTCCTTGCAGACGAATCTGATCCGCGACCCGTTCATAATCACCCGGATCCACCACTACGGTCACCGAAGCATGATTTTTGGCCGCACTTCTCAGCATGGAAGGACCGCCGATATCGATATTCTCAATTGCCTCAGCCAAAGTGACTCCCGGCTTGGAAATAGTCTGCTCAAAAGGATACAAATTCACCACCACCAAATCTATCGGCAGAATATTATGCTCGCGTACCGTCGCCTCATGCTTCTCATTCCCGCGGATATAGAGCAAGCCTCCATGCACTTTGGGATGCAGCGTCTTTACACGTCCATCCAACATCTCAGGGAATCCCGTGTAATCACTCAGTTCGATGACCGGAATACCGTTTTCTTTTAAAACTCGTGCCGTACCGCCTGTGGAAATAATCTCTATGCCGTTTTCAGCCAATCTCCGTGCGAAAGGAATTAAACCGGCTTTATTGAAAACGGAAATCAGAGCTCTTTCTATCTTAATCATAATTTTGAAAATGAGTTTGTGGAAGCAGAGCGAACGCAAAAACGCGCGGCCGCGTCTCCTTTACCTTCTTAGACTACACCTCTTTGCCTTCCGGAAAAAGAAGAAAAATTCTCAAACTGCCCGCCAAGCAGTGAACTGCCATTCCCGGGAAAGAGATTTATTTTAAAGACAGAAAAGATCACCCCTTATTTCATCCCGCGGCTTTCCCTCCGGACTGGAGCCGGAATAGAGATAAATTGCCATCTTAACCATGAAACACTTGGACTAAAAAGCCGGGAAGAATACTTTCTCCCCATGGCAAATTTAAAAAACAAATTTTTCCTGATTCTGGCTCTGAGCTCCGGACTCCTGGTCTGCGCTTCCGCAGGATTCGCCTCCACTAACGCAGCCGAGACACTCTCCGGAGTACTCTCAGAGACCGCTGATGGAACCTTCTCCCTCAGCTCCCTGCTTCAGGCCGCAATTCCCCTGATTACCGTCGCGGGAATTTATCTAATCAAGACCCTCCTCCCCAAACTTCCTCGGGCAATCTTTCCCTTTCTGACTCCGCTGTTGGGAGCGGGGGTGGAAGTTATCTCTCATCTGAGCGGCTGGTCCGAAGGGGCCAATCCGCTGCGGGGCGCCCTTCTGGGAGCCTGCGGCGTCTTTATTCATGAAGCGCTCGCTCAATCCAAAAAAATTCTGGCCGAAGGGAACGGCTCCGCTGAAATCCCCTCTCAAGACGTCTCTTCGGATACCTCTTTAAACTCAAACCGTTAACCCTAACTCATCATATCTATGATAAACTCCATAAAAATCGTAAAAAAACTTCTCCGATTTCTCCCCTCCCGGGGCCGGAATGAGCGAGAATCATCTCTTCACGGCGGAACGCTCTGCCGGGCCCGTCCGGGTAAATCTCTCCTCCTGGCCAATGAATCCGCCCGTTATGGTTCCGCCATTACCAAATTGAGCTCCGGCCCCATCTCCGTTCGCTGGCTCTTGGGCAAACTGGCCACCGATTCCCGGAAAATAGAAATCTGCTCCGCTCCGACCGATCTTCCGCTGGGCATAATTACCGACGAAGCCGCCGGGGAGAACGAACCCGTCGCAGTAGAACTGCTGGGAGCTATTGCCGGGAGTATTCCTGCCGTGGCAGCCGCCCCGATCGCCGCCGGAGTCCCTGTTTACGGCGCCGCCGGCGGAAAAGTTCAATCTCAACCCGGAACTCCCGGACAATATTACCGGATCGGCACCAGTCTGACCGCCGCCTCGCTGGCCGGAGATCTTCTCCAGATCGTTACCTGTGTTCCGCAGATCGAAACGATTGAATCCGAACTCTAATCAAAAAACAACTGACAAATAATGAATCCTATAAACGATAATATGATTGAATCCAACCCCGAAACTTCCGCTTCCGGTGTCCGCTCGGGAGCCACCTCCCGTCTTCATCGCACCACTTCTGAACCTTTGCGTCCCGGGCAGATTGCCATGGCTAACGACTCCCGGTTCAATGAAACGTTCCTGAGCGAGCCGCTCACCGCATACGCCTTAGGTTGGGGTGAGAATGAAACCCTGCTGGCGGATCTCGATTTTGCCGCCCCGCAAGTATTGGTTCCTCGTCGGTTTGAATATCGGAAGGCACTGAACAGCGAGGAATTCGCCAATGAGAAAGAGGATATCCGCGCTATCGGAGCAGAATTTCGACGAGTAGAACCTGTCGGCGAAATCGGCCTTGGCAAAACACTCAACAAAGGGTTGACTCTGCGGATAGACCTGGATCAGGCGGAAGCCCTTCCCAATTGGCGCCAAATGGCTGTTGCGCGTCTGCTCCGGAGACTTCTCCGGGCAGAACTGAATCGAGCCATCAATCTCCTCTATTCCTCTTCGGTCTCCGAGACGGTCTCCTGGCAGGGAGCTTCCGGGGAAGATCCCGACGCCGACCTGCTGAGAGTTATCCAGAAAAGCGCCAACCAATCCGGCATTCATCCAAACCGGATTCTCTTCGGCGACTCCGCCTGGGCTGCCCGGTCTCTGTCGCATCGAGCCCAATCGACCGCGGGAGGATTCGCCTCCGCCACCCTCTCGCCCGAATCGCTGGCACCGCTGTTGGGAATGGAAGGAATTCACGTCTGCCGCGGCAGATATCAATCCTCCGGCAATAATAAAAGCGGTTTTGCCGAAAACCTGATTCTCCTCTACACGGCTCAAACTAATCAATCCCCCGAGGATCCCTCCAATATCAAGCGCTTCGTTACCCCATGCCCGGACGGGAATCTCTTCCGAGTCTACGAACAGCAGATCACAGGTAAAATTACCGATATCACCGTGGAACACTACTCGGATATCGTCATTACCTCTTCTCCGGGAATCTGCTCTCTGGTCATCAAGAGTGTTTAATCCTCTCCCTCTCCTTCCGAACGCAATCTCTCTCCAATAAGCTTTCCCCAAAAAGATTTTTCGAAGAGAAAAGTCTAAAAGGGGAAAGCCGTAGAGAGTCTAGTCCGGGAACTTCTTTAAAGAAGTCTCCGCACCGGCTTCCAAAGAATATCTCTGCCTCATCTTTCCGCGCAAAACCTCTTTTGGAAGCTCAAATATAAAATGTAACATACTCTCTCCGAAAAAATAAAATAGATTATAAACAGAGTAGTTTTTTTAAAAACACCTTGTTCTATTTCAATGGCTCCGTATAATCAGAACAGGGATTCTGAAGATTGTCTATCATATATAAACACGCTAACCCTCTTGAAGATAAATTATATTATGAATAAAATAACTTATTCCACAGGAAATCGCTCTATAAGAAGAAGCGGAAATCGTTTTCCGAAATCTCTCTCTCAAACCTCTTCCAAAATTGGAATATCACTGTTAGTACTCTTGAGTATAGCAATAAATTCCTTAAGCTCAGAACTTTCACGCGGAATAGGAATAAATGGTGGATCGCCCTTATCCGGAGAGGGCTTGCCGAGAGTATGGAACAACCGAATCGGTAATCTTGCGGCAAACTTGAATACTGCTTCCCCAACTGGAAGCTCTGCCGGAACCCCGGCAAAAACCACAGAACTAAAAATTACCGTGGAACCCCGGGACAACTACGCAAAAGCTGATTCGGGTTCAAATTATGTTTTTTCCGTTTCGGCCGCCGGCGCACAAAATATCCGCTATCAATGGCAATTTAACGGAATCGACTTAGCCGGAGAAACCAAAACTTCACTGGTGCTCTCCAACCCATCACCCTTGCAAGACGGGAAATACAGAGTAAAAATCAGCGACGGGAAGAATACTATCTACAGCCGTGAAGCTCGAATGGGAATTGTCACTCCGCCGGTCATCTCCTCAGCGCCCTCATCGGCATCCATTGAACTTAAATCGGCTCAGGCAGCGCTTTTATCAGCTAAAGCAACGGCAACTTATGAAGATATCTTCCCTATTTCCTATTATTGGAAAACATTTTATCCAGAAAAAAATACAAAGCAGAATATCTCAAATAAGAATAGCTATTATTTTGAATCCTATAGCCCCAATAAAGGAACAGCATACTATCTATGTATTGCTTCAAACATAGCCGGAACCACCTCCAGCGCTGTATGGCAGATCAATCATTTAACCAATGCCACCAACAGCTACCTGTATCCGGGTACGCTGGCCAATCATTTGGCGACAAACACCGCAGCATACGCCTCTAATAAAACCCTCTCATTCAATGGCACTCTGTTGGACAATTTTATACCTGATACGGTCAATACAAGCAATTCTCTGAGTCAATTAAAATGGTCTGCCAAATCCTGGCTTTATGGAGTAAAAGGCTTGACTGCTACCTCTGTGGGGACCACGGGCAAACAAGCCGGTCAGGGACTAATCACTCTAATATCTCCTATTCATTATTTACGAGCCAGACACACAAGCAGTGTTTCCACTAATTTTTCCAATTGGATCGCCTTTTTGGATAAAAACAATAAAGTCCACTGGAGAATCCCTATAGAACAGCTGGGCTCTGATATAAAAAACGATACCATAGTAGGTATTCTCAATGAACCCTTGCCTGAAGAGGTTGAATACTTGCCTCTCTTGCCTCCTGATTATAATTATCTGCCCCTCAATCAGGGGACATTTCAGGGAATTGGAATGAATCAGGATATGAAGGCCTTCAGCCTGGCAATGACCCTATTTGTCAGAAATAATAATTCAAACTCTCTGGGATGGAATCCCAAGGCAGCTCCGCAATTAGGTTTAGCTTTGCCCTGGAATGTTCAGCTGAAAAATGGAGATTCCTCAGCTCCTGTCAGATTACTGATAAATGACCAATTAGTTCTGATGAGCCATAACACCTCACTGCAAGCCGGCCCTGATTATCAAAGTCTCTATGATCAAATCAATCAATACATGAAGACTTTATCTGAGAAATATGGAAAACCTGTTTACCAATTAACCACAGTCCCCCTTTCAGGAAATTTTGAGAAGATCAACAGTTTAATTGAATAAACAATCTGAATTACATAATCTTACAGAGCTCTATCGGCAAATCGATCTAAACGCTTCTCAGAGAAACGAAGGCGAATCGACAGCGACCCTCAGTCGGCCTGCTGTAAAGATTTAATTCACTCTCACTCAATAAAATAAGGATAAATTAAAAATCAAAATAAGTTTTTTTAAAAAACACCTTGCCTCTGTTTTATGATTTTTGTATA
>CALXMK010000037.1 GCA_944389455.1 uncultured Verrucomicrobiota bacterium | reverse complement strand
CCGGTCTCATCGGTGATAAGGTAAGTCAGTTCCGGATTTTCTGTTTTATAGGGACGGGTTTTATCCTCAGCAGCAACTGTCAGAGGAATAGGAATAATGTTGAGAATACCGGTTTTAATGTCATAATCAAAGTTATTATCCAGTGTGTTTTCTGTGATATAGATTTCATATTCGCCGATATTACTTTCTTTAACGGCATCTGTACTTAAGGAAAGTTTGCCATCTACGTTTACAAGTGTTCCAGTTGTTTCTGTAATATTGTATGTCAATATGGGGTTTTCAGTATTATAGAATCGAGTTTGATTATCAATTGTCAGGGACAGAATTACTTTTGAGCCATCTAAATTCCACGGAAAAGTATTGAATCCTTCCCATTCAGAGCCCCAGTTATTTCCGAAGCCATTTGGATATAAGATAATCACTTTATTCAAACAATTGTAAAAAGCGTTAGTTTCTATGGAAGGAGGATTTTCAGATTGAAAATATATCTCTGTCAGTAAGGCGTTATTAGAAAAGGCGTATTTTCCTATTAAGCTGACACTGTTCGGGATAATACAGGATGATTCAGGATTGTTCGAGGGATATTGAATGAGTTTTGTCTCATCTTTAGAGAATAAAATTCCTTCTATATCCTTATAAACAGCTTGATCTTTATCTACATAAAATCGGGTTATTAGAGGACTATTCAGAAAAGCATCAGCTTCAATGGAGGTAATGTTATAGTTGGTGCCGGAGTATTTAATAGACGCGGGAATTGTGACGATTCCCGAGTAATCGGGAGCGCAATCTATAATAGTGGCTGTGTCGTTGATTATTGCTAGGGTCAATGGATAGAAGGAATTCCAGGATTGAGTAGGAAAATCTTGCAGTGAAGAAGGCCACTCATTTTCGGAGCCCTCAGGGTAATATAAAATCATATTGGATGGACAGCCTGAGAAGGCTTCATTGCCAATCGAAGGTGGAATATGAGATTTAAAGTAAATTCCGCTCAAATTGCTGCTGTAAGCGAAAGCTTCATCTTCAATCATAGAGATTGTATCCGGAATGATTAGATCAATCAGAAGTGGACAATCAGAAAAAGCGTTTGATTTTATTGAGGTGACAGTGCGGGTAATCCCTTCATAAGTTGTATGGGAAGGAATTTGAACGGATCCCGAATAATCGCTGTCGCAATCGACGACAGAGACTGTCTCATCATCATTTATTGTATAAGTTAGAGGATAGGTCCAGGGTTGGGTAGGAAAACCTTGCCAAGAGGAGTCCCAATTGGCCTCAAAAACCTCAGGATAATAAATAACTATATTGGAACAATTATAGAATAGCTCAATACCTGTAGATAAGGGGGGAGCGGGAGATTTGAAATAGATTTCGGTTAAGTTAGAGCAGTCAGAAAAAGCCGAATCTCCTATGGAGGAAATGCCGTTGCCAATAGTAATTTGAGCTAATTTACTGCTGGAGGTAAAAGCGTTGTTTCCAATCGCGATAACAGAATCGGGGAGAGTATAGGATACATTAGTCTTTCCTATAGGATAGGTGTGGAGCAGAGTGCCATCTATACTGTACAGAACGTCCTCTATCGTTTTATAAGCAGGATTCTTTTCATCAACACGGATTGTGTTCAGAGCGGTGCAATAAGAGAAAGCACCTTCCTCGATAGATGAGATGTTTTCGTGAATAACTATTTCCGTCAGCTCAGAGCAGTAAGAGAAAGCCCCGTATCCAATAGAAGTGATGGGATAGGAAACACCTCTGTATTCAAAGAAGGAGGGAATTGAGATGGCCCCGGCGTAACCGGTATCGCAATCAGAGATCAGGGCTGTATTATTGACTATCGTAAAACTCAAAGGATAGAAGGGATTCCAAGACTGTGTGTTAAAATTTAGCCATTTAGAGCCCCATTCGCTTTTGGAGCCTTGCGGATAATAACAGATTATGTTATAGGGGCAGTTTATAAATGTGTATGTTCCTATAGTAGGAGGAGTGTGTGATTTGAAGTAAATATGGGCCAGTTTTGAGCAGTTGCGAAACACGTTATTTCCAATCTGGGTAATATGATTTCCCAGGATAACGGATTTTAGTGAGAAACAGTTGTAGAAGGTAGAACTTTTAACTTCGGTAATTCCGTTTCCTAGAGAAACGGAGGATAATCGGGTACAATCATAGAAAATGGAGTTTCCAATAGAAATAACACTATCCGGAATTGTTATATGCGTTAGTGAAGTACAGGCGTTAAAACAGCCTGTTCCAATTCGTATGACACTATTGGGAATAGCAATATATTTTAAAGACTTGCAACTGTCAAAAGCCCATTCTCCGATTTCGATAACAGAGTCAGGGATAATTATTTCAGATAACGAATCGCAGCAGCGGAAGGCATCATTTCCAATAGTGACGACTCTTTCTGGAATAGAATAAGAAGAATCTGTTTTGCCCATGGGATATTGTATAAGCAGAGTCCCGTCTTTGGAGAAGAGGACTCCGTTGATATCTTTGTAGAAGCTATTGTTTTCGTTGACATTGATTCCATTAAGGTTAGGGCATTCATCAAAAGCATAGTTTCCAATTGAAGTAATATTTTCACCAAGAGTGATATTAGTTATTGAAGAGGAAGAAAAAGCCCATTCTCCGATAGTGGTGATACTTTCTGGAGTAATCACTTCTGTTAACAAAGAGCAGTTGGAAAAAGCCCATGCTTCAATAGCAATAACAGAATAGGTGGTTCCGTCAAATTCAAAGGAACTTGGAATAGAGAGGGAACCTTCATGAGTCTTATTGCATTGTGTAACAGAGGCTGTTCCATCTGGATCGATTGTATAGGTTAAGGAGTCTATCAGGACCGTGGAAGCAGAGGCTGCGGCTGAGATTGAATAGAGAAAGATAATAGAGACAACAGTTTTGAGAAGTATGAATATTTTCTGCATGTATAACCCAGTCTTAAATATTTTTTGCTATAACAAAAACATAAGAAATCTATATTATTATCTCTATAAGATCAATTATAAAATGAATAAGGAAGTGCAGATATTCTGAATTTAATATCTTTCTCAGAAATAGAGAGAAAAGGAAAATTAAATTTTGAATATAATAATACAATAAATGTAAGAAAAAACTTTTTCTGAAGTTTTTGATTCAGATTAAAGTTTTTCCATGATTAGAATAATAAACGGTATTTCCCTTATTTATGAACGAAAACAAGCAAGAGATTGTTTTTGTTTAAATGAAAAAGAATAGAAATGGTAAGAGAAGACGGATGGAAAGAGCGTTGGAAGAGGAAAATAAATCTTGAGCCTTTGGGACTTCTGGTTTAAAGTAGCGGGGAATGAAAGCTGGATGTCCCTTAAATCCTGCGCTAGAGGGGAAGGGACAGATCGGAGTTATCTTTTTATTTATAAGATTATGTCTAACAGACCATTAAATGTTGGTTTGATTGGAGGCGGTAAGGGTGCGTTTATTGCACAGCCCCATCAGAAAGCAATTCATTTTGACGGAACCCGTCGAGTTACTGCGGGAGCGTTGTTCCCGGATCCGCAAATTGCGTTGGAAGAAGCGGCAAATTGGCCGTATCCTATTAAAGGTTATGAGTCCTATGACGCAATGATTGAAGCGCAGAAGACGGCCTCAGCAGAGGAGAAGCTGGATTATCTACTGATTGTTACACCGAATCATGTGCATTTTGATCCGGCCTACAAGGCTGTTAGTGCCGGTATTCCGGTGATGTGTGAGAAGCCTCTAACCATTAGTTTGGATGAGTCGGAGAAGCTGGTTCGTTTGGTTCAAGAAAAGAATGTTCCTTTCTGCGTAGCACATACCTATTTAGGACATTGGACTACCCGGTTTGCGCGCCATATCGTGCGCAGTGGTTTATTGGGTGAAATCCGCTGGGTGGATGCTTCTTATATTCAAGGTTGGCTAGCTAAGCCACTGAATGTATGGCGTGTGAATCCCAAGACTTCCGGCAGAAGTTGCTGCGGTGGAGATATTGGTACCCATGCTTTGATGCAGCTCCGTTATGTAACGGGATTGGAGGTGACTGAGGTTTCAGCCCGTTTGGAATCTCTAGTAGAGGGGCGTCCTCTGGATGATCATTTTACGGCTTACTGCAAGCTGAGTAATGGCAAGGGCCGTGCAATTGTCCGTGCGTCGCAGATTGCAATAGGTCATAAGAACGATCTGGGGATCGAAGTCAATGGCGAGAAGGGAACGTTGGTTTGGAAGCAAGAGGAGCCGGAGTGTGTGAAGATTTATCTGGACGGACAGCCAGACCGCATTTATTGGCGTAATAATGGGATTACTCCCAATGATGGATTCCTGAAAGATCTTCCGGCGGACTTAATGGCTGAACCGACTATTCCGAGCGGACACCCTGAAGCATTCCATGATGCTTATGCTCGTCTACATCGCTGTTTTGAGGCTGATGTACGTGCTTATCAGGCGGGTAAGCCTTTCTGCTGCGATGGTTCCAAATATGCCAATGTAATGGATGGTTATATCGGCATGTCCTTTGTTAATTCCTGTGTGGATAGCTCAGAGGCAGATGGTGCTTGGAAAAAAGTCAAAACGCTTGATTAAGTGTTGAATAAATAAAACCGTTCTCTTCTTGAAAAGATAGATAGCAGAGAATAGATGCTTGTTTTGGATTTCCCGATTCGATTTTTGAGTCGGGAAAGTTTTATTTAAATTTTGTGCAAATCCGAATATGAAAGAATAAAGCAGGGTTTGAATAATTAAAAAAAGAATCCTTCGGCTTTTTAGGAGACCGAAGGATTTTTCTTTCAATAGATGAATTCTGAGTAAATTATTTATCCCAGAGTTTAACAAGTTCCTGTGCGATTTGAACCGCGTTGAGGGCTGCACCCTTGAGAAGCTGATCTCCGGCAACCCAGAAGCATAGACCGTTATCCATAGCGCAATCTTTACGGATGCGGCCTACCTGGCAATTATATTTGCCAGCAACCGCCAAAGGCAGCGGATAAAGGTTCTTCTCTGGTTCATCTACCAGGTCAATCCCGGGAGCGTCGATGATGGCTTGACGGGCGGCTTCAATTGAAACCGGGCGTTCAAATTCGGCACTAACGGCAATAGAGTGGGCCCGGTAGACGGGCACTCTGACACAGGTAACACTGGCGCGGAATTGCGGTAAGTGCATAATTTTACGACCTTCATTCTCCATTTTCATTTCTTCTCGGGTGTAGCCGTTATCGAGCCAGGAGTCGATATGAGGCAGGACGTTGAAAGCGATTTGGTGTGGATAGACTTGGGGCTGAACCGGTTTGTGTTCTACGATTTGTTTAACCTGTTCTTCTAATTCTAAAATGGCCTTAGCGCCTGTGCCAGAAACGGCTTGATAGCTGGAAGCGAAAATACGCTTAAGGCCAAACGTTTTGTGAAAAGGATAGAGAGCCATTAATGTGATGGCAGTAGTACAATTAGGATTAGCAATAATTCCCTTCTGATTCTTAATATCTTCGGCATTGATTTCAGGTACAATCAAGGGAACCTCTGGATCCATTCTGAAAGCGCTGGAGTTATCGACAACGACACAGCCTGCTTTAGCTGCAATAGGTGCGAATTTTTTGGAAATACTGCCGCCGGCACTAAAGAGAGCTATATCTACTCCTTCAAATGAGTTTTCGGTAAGTTCTTCAACTGCGGTTACAAAGCCGTTAAATGTAAGTTTTTTGCCAGTGGAACGAGCGGAAGCTAAGAGTTTGATATCTTTAACTGGAAAGTTAAGGGCTTCCAGTGTCTTAAGCATCTCGACGCCAACGGCTCCCGTGGCGCCCACAACAGCAACTGTGTAAGTACGACTCATTTTTTTTAGTCTATATTTTTATCTGAAAAAAGGAGGAGATGGGAAAAGAGAGTACGCCATCTGCGACTCCAGTGTATAGGATAAATACACTGCTCACAAAATATCAGCAGAAATGAGAAGAATCAAGGATAAGAGTTGGGAGAAAAATGTAAAAAATAAAAAATGAATGATTTTATTAAAAAATCTAATAAAAAAGTTTTTTTTGAAATAACCTTTACTTTTAAAAAATGACGTGTTAGGAATACCGATGCGCGGTTCGTGCGCCGCCAGATAAGCCGAATCTTCAGCGAGCGGCCAACAATTTTAAAAATTTATGTCTTGGTTTAATGTTTTTCCGGATATCTTTCAAGGGATTACAACCTTGGTAGAAGGTGATCTTACTATTTCCATTGCCCGAATTTGTCTAATTTTATTGGGCTTTTTAATGATGTACTTAGGGAGAAAGGGGGTTCTGGAGGCATTGATTATGATTCCGATGGGACTGGGAATGGCCACAATCAATGCAGCAGTGATGTACTTTGATCCATTAGGTTTGCATGCTAATGGCATGAGTACACTCTTTTTAGAGGCTCAAGTAGGGGCTGGAACTGATGTAGTACAGAATGCTGCCGATACGATAAAGATACTTGGTATTGATTGGCTTCAGCCGATTTATACATTTACCTTTGGAAATAACCTAATTGCATGTCTTGTTTTTATGGGGGTGGGGGCCTTGCTGGATATTGGATTTGTACTAGCACGGCCTTTTGTTTGTATGATTTTGGCTCTTTTTGCTGAGCTGGGAACAATTATCGTATTTCCTTTGGCAATGCTTTTCTTTGGGTTTACTCCTCAGGAAGCGGCTGCAATTTCGGTAGTAGGTGGAGCCGATGGTCCAATGGTTCTCTTTACTTCACTTTTACTTGCGCCTCATCTCTTTGTGCCGATTGCGGTAGTTGCTTATCTCTACTTAGGATTATGCTATGGCGGATATCCTTACCTGATTCGTATCATGATTCCTAAGAAACTGCGTGCGCTGAAAATGCCGGCACCTAAAAAAGCTCCGATTGTTTATAACTCCATGGAAAAAATGGCTGTAGCGGCTGTGCTTTGCGTAGTGCTCTCTTTACTGCTGCCGATTGCGGCACCACTGGTTTTCTCCCTGTTTTTAGGAGTAGTTATCCGTGAATCTGGAGTAAAGGCCTTCCAAGACTTGGTTAGTGGTCCGATACTCTATACGGCTACTCTCTTCTTAGGCTTAACGCTGGGAATTTTATGTGATGCGGGAACGATCTTGGACCCCAAAGTTCTGCCCTTATTGCTCTTGGGAATGCTTGCCTTGCTGCTTTCCGGAATTGGAGGCATTATAGGTGGCCTCTTTATGTATGCAGTTTCCGGTGGAAAGATTAATCCGGTGGTTGGTATTGCCGGTGTCAGCTGTGTTCCGACAACAGCTAAAGTGGCACAGAAGGTGGTTTCACATGATAATCCTTCTTCTATTGTCTTACCGTTAGCCTTGGGAGCTTGCGTAAGTGGTGTAATTACAACGGCGATTATTTCCGGTATTATGTGCAGTTTGCTTAAAGAAGGCTCTCCGGTGTTAGAGTTATTGAAGATGGCCTCTAATTAGTACTGGAGAAAATAGAAAGAGAATAATTTATTGCGGAATAGCTGAAAAAGAACATATTATGGAAGCGATTAAGATAAGTTTGGGTATATATGCTCTGGCAATTGCATGTGGTTTTTTCATCGCACTGGTGCTTATGATCATGGGACGAGCCGTGAAGTACCTGGACTTGAAGGATGATCATGAGGCAGCAATACCTAAAGTACCTGCTGGACAGATTATGCCTAAGGCGGGATCGGATTTTACCGCTATCGCGGTTGCCATTGCGGCAGCTAAACGTGAATCAGCCAAGAAAGAATAAAGAATTTTACAAAGATGAAGAAAATCGACTTTATGCTGACAGCTTTCAGGGATGGATTTCAATCTGTCTTTGGGGCACGTGTTTTTTCAAAAGACTATCTCCCGTTAGTCGAGTATGCCTCCAAGGAGTGCGGAATTAAGCACTTGGAAGCAGGCGGGGGAGCACTTTTCCAATCCGCCTTCTTCTATACCAAGGAGAACGCCTTTGATGTGATGGATGCCTTCCGTAAAGCGGCAGGCCCGGACGCAGAGCTGCAAACGCTGGCTCGTGGTATCAATATCGTTGCTCTCAAGGCTCAGCCCAAAGATGTGATCGATCTCCATGCCAAGATGTTTAAGAAGCATGGAATGAGCATCATTCGTAATTTTGATGCTCTCAATGATGTCAATAATCTCATTTGGAGTGGTCAATGTATCCACAATGCTGGACTGAAGCATGAAGTCGTTGTGACTATGATGGAGCTGCCACCTGGATGTACCGGTGCACATGATGTTCCTTTTTATGAGAAGACCTTGCGCAATATTCTCGATGCAGGGATTCCATATTACAGTGTCGCCTTTAAAGATGCTACTGGAACTTCTTGCCCGAAAAAAGTTTATGAGACTATTAAGATGGCCCGTAAGCTTTTGGGCAAGGATGCACGTATTGCCTTCCATTCTCATGAGACTCCAGGAACTTGTACTCATTCCTATATTGCGGCTATTGAAGCCGGTGTAAGTCAGATAGATTTGGCATTGGCTCCCGTTTCAGGAGGAACCAGCCAGCCGGATGTAATTACGCTTTGGCACGCTTTACGTGGAACGGAGTACACTCTCGATGTGGATATTGATAAGATTTTCAAGCTTTCCGAAATGATGAAGAATGCTCTGAAGGATTACTTTATTCCACCGGAAGCCACCAAGGTGGAACCTGTAATTCCTCTCTTCCCAATGCCGGGCGGAGCTTTGACTGCCAATACTCAGATGTTGCGTGACAATAATCTCATGGATAAATATCCTCTCTTTATCGGAGCCATGGGAGAAGTAGTCAAGAAAGGTGGCTTTGGAACTTCTGTGACGCCTGTTTCTCAATTCTATTTCCAACAGGCTTTCAATAACGTAATGTTTGGTCCATGGAAGAAGATTGCCGAAGGATATGGCAATATGGTTTTAGGTTATCTGGGCAAGACTCCGGTAGCTCCGGATCCGGAGATTGTCAAGATTGCTTCTGAACAAATGGGCAAACCGCCTATTACAGATCATCTCTCGGCTTTGGAAGCTGATCCTAAGAAAGGACTGAAAGCAGCCAAGGCTCGTCTCCAGGAAGAGGGATTGCCAGTCACAGATGAGAACCTCTTTATCGTAGCTTCCTGTGAGGATAAAGGTATTCTATTCCTCAAAGGGAAATCGACCATTGGCGTCCGTAAGAATCAGCCCCCTGAAGTGGCTAAAGCAGCTGCCAAGGCGGGTAAATCGGCAGGATTACCGGGAGCATATGATGTCTCCGTTAATGGTCAAAGCTATAATGTCAGATTTGAAGGGGCCAATGCAATTGTCAATGGCACCAGTTACCAGATCAGTGTGAAGGAAGCGACTGCCGCGGCGATAGCTTCGACCGCGCCTGCTATTCCCGCTTCTGGAGCAGGAGAAGATATTCTTTCTCAGCTGCCGGGTCTGGTATTGCGTATCGAGAAACCAGCCGGTTCGGCTGTGAAGAAGGGGGATACTATTCTGGTAGTTGAATCCATGAAGATGGAAACGCCAGTAGTAGCTCCTAAAGATGGAACGGTTGCCGCTATTTTGGTCAATCAAGGTGATCAGGTCGCTTCGGAGCAGCCACTGGCTCGTATCTGCTAGATAATTCCCAAAAAACCTTGGGAGTGTGGATCTCCCAAACTACCGTCATGCCATTGGCATGGCGGTTTTTTTGTGCTTAAATTCCCGTTTTGCGAGAAAGATAATTTTGTGTTTTTTACAAAAAACGAAAAAAAGCTTGTAATGTTTTTTTTAAATTCTTCTGTTAGAACTGTTTAGAAAACAGTACAGAAATGATTAATTAGAGAAAGAAAGGCGTTTATGAATATTGTATTCATTGTTATTGTTTTATATTGCCTATTGCTTAATTTATTGATAGAAAGCTATAACATAGGGTTTTTTA
>CALXMK010000036.1 GCA_944389455.1 uncultured Verrucomicrobiota bacterium | reverse complement strand
CCCTCGCAACGCACTCAATCTTATCTTTTTTTTCCCTCTTTGCAATACCTTTTTTTGTTCTTTTTTCTTAATAATACCCTAACCACCTCTTATTCAATATTTAATGTTATTAACTTTTTTCCATAACACTCCCTGAATATCTCTTTATCACAACATTTTCCCATGCTATCGCGCCCTTATATCTGATTATTTTCTATCTTCTTGCGGATATTCAGATATTACATATCTTCCTCTCAGCAGAGCCTGAATTCAGAGTTTGAACCCGCTCTAAATTCGCTATATACTCGTAAACGCGATGAATGTAATCGATGATCTAAAGGAACGCGGTTTAATTGCTAGCTGTACCGATATCGACGCTGTCACCAAATTACTTTCTGAGAAAAAAATTACGCTCTACTGTGGATTTGATCCCACAGCAGACAGTCTTCATGTTGGGAACCTGATTCCCCTGCTTACTCTTCGGCGCTTTCAATTACAAGGACATCATGTTTTGGCTCTTGCTGGTGGTGCCACAGGAAGTATTGGTGATCCAAGCGGACGCACAACCGAACGTCAACTTTTGAACAAAGAGACTTTGACTCATAATGTTACCTGCGTAAAGGCACAGCTCTCCCGTTTTCTTGATTTTGAAAATACTGAAAACCCCGCTCGCATGGTAGATAATGCAGATTGGATGGGTAAATTCACATTCCTTGACTTTCTAAGAGATGTAGGCAAATATTTTTCCGTCAACACCATGCTTTCCAAGGAAAGTGTCCGTTCACGCATGCAAAGCGAAACGGGAATCACCTATACAGAATTCAGCTATATGCTGATGCAGGCCTATGACTTTTGTCATTTAAATAAAGAATACGGTTGTGAATTGCAAATTGGCGGCAACGATCAATGGGGAAACATCACCGCTGGAATGGATCTGAGCAGGAAAAAAGGAGGCCCCTCACTGCATGGATTAACCTTGCCTCTGCTGCTAAACTCAGATGGCACTAAATTTGGCAAAAGTCTGGGCGGAGCTGTTTATTTGGACCCTAATAAAACCAGTGTATACCGTTTTTATCAGTTCTGGATTCAGGTGGATGACAGAGATGTAATCAAACTTCTCAAATATTATACTTTTCTTCCTCTGGAGCAAATCGCGGAACTGGAAACACAGCACAACGCGAAACCGGAAGCTCGTACCGCTCATAAAACACTGGCTTACGAAATGACTAAACTGATTCATGGAGAAGAAGCAGCTCAGGATGCTATTCGAGCGAGTGAGATCCTTTTCGGTGGTTCTGTAGAAGGTATCTCCGAAAATAATTTTGCCGACGTAGCCTCTGAAATACCCACCCGCAATATTGCTCCTGCCGAACTGGAAGGAGAAGGCAAATCGCTACTGGAACTTCTAGTAACCAGCGGATTGTGTTCCTCCAAAGGACAAGCTCGTAAAGATATGGAAGCTGGAGGTATTTATTTCTTCAACAATCGAGAGAGCAACATTCAGAAAAAAATTACCTCCGCAGATCTCATGTTCGGCAAATATCTGCTTCTGCGCAAAGGCAAACGCAATTATGCTGTACTTAAAGCTGTTTCTGCGGAATAGAGTCTGATTCTCAGTAGTACACAATTGATTTGAATCTACTCCCGTCTTATTTAAAGGAATCGAAAGCAGGCTGCACTTTAACCGTAAAGCTGCAGCCACGCTCTTCTAAAAACGAAATCTGCGGTCAACTAGGCGATGCGCTTAAAATCAAAGTGACCGCACCTCCTGTCGATTCAGCCGCCAACCAGACTCTCGTGGAATTTCTTTCAAAAACACTTTCTCTTCCTAAGAGTGCTGTTATCCTGATTAAGGGGCAAACTTCAAGAAACAAAATCCTTCAGCTTAACGGAATTACAGCGGAAGAGTTTCTCTCTAAAATAATTTCCTAAATCGTTCTTATAAATTAAAAAACATTATTACTGATACAATACAATTTATGAATCTCCCTCCGGATTATCACACTCATAACTACCTCTGCCGTCATGCAGAAGGAAAGTTAACGGAGTATGCCAAAGCCGCTCTACAAATAGGCGTGGCTGAAATTGGATTCTCCGATCATGCTCCAATGGAACAGGACCCTTTCGACTCATGGCGGATGCTTCGCACTGAACTTCCCTGTTACCTACAAATGTTGGAACAGGCCCGAACCGAATATCCTCAGCTGACTATCCGTGCAGGGCTGGAAGTAGATTATATCCCCGGAATGGAATCCTGGATAAAGGAATTGGCCGGATTATACGATTGGGATTACTTTATCGGCTCTGTTCATTATTTAGATAATGGATGGGATATTGACAATCCGGAGAAAAAAGAACTCTGGGAAAAGGCCGATGTTGACAAAGTTTGGAAACTGTATTTTGAACGCCTTACTCAGGCAGCACAATCAGGACTCTTTAATATTATCGGACATTGCGATCTGGTAAAGAAATTTAATTTCCTCCCCAAATCGGACCTTTCACAAAGCTACCGTCAATTTCTTCAAGCCGCCGCCCAAACCGGTACTGCAATCGAAATCAATACTTCCGGCTGGGATAAAGATTGTCACCAAGCCTATCCATCAGCAGAAATACTCTCTATGGCTTTTCAGGAAGAAGTGGCTCTCACCTTTGGTTCCGATGCTCATTCTCCCGGAGATGTGGGCAAGAATTTTACCAACGCTATCAAATTGGCTCGCCACGCCGGATATACTCACAGTATCTGTTTTGAACGGCGTCGCCCCATAAAAACATATCCTCTTCTTTAAGAATTATTTATTCAACATCCATCTGTTTCTCTAAACGGCGTTGCATAATTTCTTCTGTTAACGACAGATGATTGAGCTGCAGTGAGCCGGATTGATAATCTCTATCGCGGAATTTCAGTTTATCTTCGCTCTCAGACCAACTTAAAATTTCATCCTTTTTGGCTCCAGCCCACCGTACAGTAAGTTTATCCTGATTGAGCACGCAGTTTCCCACAGCGAAATAAGTAATATCTTCACTCAATACCTCCTCTCCAGATTTGAGATTCCGAACGGAGTAATAACGAATAATTCCCTTAAAAGGACTATTCGGTTCAGAAAGACGCACCAATTCCACTACATCAAAAGTACCTTTTTGATTAGAGTGTTCACTCAGATAGTACTGGGTAGTTGAGCCCTCTACTGAACTTTCTATTACCACCGCTTGGGAACGATGAGAATTTATACAAAGAAATGTCATTCCTACAGCGGCTATTCCCAACAAAATAAAAAGCATTCCCGGGATTTTGGGCATTGTTGTTTTTCCATCTTTATATTCGGCCCCTTTTTCTGTCATCAATCCATAATAACCGGTCACTATAAAACAAATGGCCGGAACAATATAAGATAGACCAATTCCAACACTGTCAGAGATTCTGCCCTGGATAACCGTAATAATCGCTCCTCCAACAATCGCCATGATTAAACCGCATCCTCCAATTTTTACCTTCTCACCTAATCCTTCACTGGCAATCCCATAAATAGTAGGAAACATCAATGACATACATCCTGAAATGCTGATAAGTGAAATCACTCCCATCATCCCTTTACCAAACATAACTCCCAAACAACAAATTACGGCCATTCCAGACATAAAAGCCAGCAGTATATTGGGTGAAATGTACTTCATCAAACCGGTACAGACAAAGCGCATTCCAATAAAAACCACCAATGTAACGGTATAATACCAAGAGGCATGAGCTTCGAGTACATTGAGTTCTTGCATCACATAGCGAATCGTATAAGACCATACACAAATCTGAGCTCCTACATAAAAAAACTGAGCTATTACGCCCCATAAATAATTCCGGTGGGACAATACCTGACGCATCTGATCAAAAAAACTCCCTTTATTAAAATGGAACGCATCAAAGGGAATAGAGATGAAAGACCATAGATTCCGAGCAATACCTTTTTCAATCGGTGCTGCACTGCAAACTGGCATTCTGCAAAACAGAATCGCAAACCAAATCACAACTAAAACTAAGGAAACTCCTACATAAGTTCCCATTGCTCCTTGAAGTTCAGAAATTTGCAGTGTCTCCAAGCTTTTTGGATCAATCGCCTCCATAATCGCCCTGTCCTCAGCATCCAAAGGGCTAAGCCTACTCAGAATAAAAAAGGTACTGAGCAAAACCCCTATAATCGATCCCAACGGATTAAAAGATTGAGCTAAATTCAAACGCCGTGTTGCCGTCTCAGCCGGTCCCATCGCCAAAATATAAGGATTGGCCGCCGTTTCCAAAATTGAACATCCTCCCGCTAATATATAAAGAGAAATCAGAAAATAAGTGTAGCGCATCATATCACTGGCGCCGGCAAAAAGTAAACTGGAGGGATAAAAAAGCAATCCTCCCAATGTAAAAGTCCCCAACCCAAAAAGAACTCCAACTTTATAGCTGAAGCGCTGTACAATAAGCGCTGCCGGTATCGCTAAGCAAAAATAAGCTCCGTAAAAAGCCATCTGAATCCATGAAGTCTGGAAATCGCTCATGCTCATCATCCGCTTAAAAAACGCCAACAGAGTATCTGTCATATTATTGGCTAATCCCCAACCGGCAAAACAGCTTGTCAGAAGGATAAAAGGGAAAAGAATATTCCTGGGAACAACAGGTGTATTTTTAGGTGTATTCATCTTAACTATTTCTCCATCGAATTTCTATTATTCTCTTTTATTTTTCCTTAGATTATCTCTTGCTCATAAAACCTGTCCGGGATTAAACCATAAATCAATTGGCTTGGCTACTTGAGGTCGGAATGGCAAACTCACTTTAGCTCCTGTTCCGGCGGAATAATAAGCCGCCAGCATCATCTCCAGAACTGCTCTGCCATCCTCTCCGGTAGAAAGAGGATCTTTATCCCGACGAATGCAATCGATAAAATGGGCCAACTCCTGCGGATACCCTTGATTAAAAGCCTCTTCAAAAATCATAAAACTCCATCCTTGAGTTCCACCTGCCTTCTCCATAGCATACCCATACCCTTTTTGACTATACGTTAAGGCTGAGTTTCCGTTAAAAAGATCCGCATAAACAACTCCTTCTGTTCCATAAACCTCAATTCTGTCATCCATTCCGCCCTGTTTAGCCCAGGAATTTTCAGCAACGCCAATTGTGCCGTCCTCAAACTCCGCAATTGCCAGAGAATTATCCTCTCCCCGTGTTCTCCCTGTATGATAAAGAGTTCTCATTGTGGCGTAGACACTTTTAACAGACTTACGGCCCAAAATCCAACGAAACCATCCAAAGGCATGACATCCCATATCCATTAATGCTCCGCCGCCGCTCTGCTCAACATTATAAAACCAATCACTATGAGGCCCGCTGTGTTTTTCACACTGCCTTAATTGAAAAATTGTACCAACTGCGCCCTCTTCAATGGCACTGCGAACTCGTTCATACTTAGGAGCAAAACAAAGCTCTTCGGCATACATCAGTTTCCGGCCATGGCTTCGACAAACCTCTATCATCTGATCTGCTTCTTCCATATTCATGCAGAAAGGCTTTTCTAAAATTACATGTTTGCCATGCTCTGCCGCAAAACAGGTCACCTGACAATGCAGGAAATTAGGAAGGCAGATATCTACCACTTCACAATCTGATTCTAAAATAGCCTCTTTCCAATCAGAATAATAGTTCTTAATATTGTGAGCAGTAGCTACTTGCCGTGACCTCTCCGGATTTCTGGAAAAAACTCCTACTACTTCCGCATCTGAAACAAAGCGATTATATGATTCCAAATGAATTCCGGCAATAAATCCAGCCCCTAATAGTAATACCTTTGTCCTACTCATAGCATAAACGACTTTTTGAGTTTATATTTAATGGAATAAAAATGCAATAGAGTGTTGAAGATTTTTCCCTTTTTGATATAAAGAGAGCTGGACTCATGAATGTCCCTAATAAGCTGACACTATCCAGACTCTTTATTACAGTTGCATTTGTGTTTGTGATGGATATTAAATTTCCATTCGCTAGCACAGTAGCGCTGATACTCTTCTGTATCGCAAGCTTTACTGATTTTCTTGATGGACACATTGCTCGCAAGAACAGAATCATCACTAATTTCGGCATTTTGATGGATCCTTTAGCTGATAAGATCCTTACCTGCTGGGCCTTTATCGTCTTCGTTGAACTGGGAAAGATCTCAGCATGGATGGTCGGCTTAATCGTCGCGCGGGAGTTTGCTATTACCGGACTGCGGCTGCTGGCCGCTGCTCAAAATAATATCATCGCTGCCGATCGATGGGGTAAATATAAAACGATCTCTCAAATTGTCTGCATTATCTCTATCCTGGTCGGACTTTCCTATCCCAATTGGGGGCAATGGGGCACATTTATTTTTGGAGCCTGGGCACAATACTTCATTACCCTTTCTATTTGGGTATGCACTCTCCTGACAATTATTTCTGGAACTCTCTATCTCTGGAAAAATCGAGAGCTTTATCTGAAAGAGCTCTAAGCTCTCCATTTATTTACAGCCAAATTCTTATTCCTCTTTCAAGCGAAAGAGCATCTCTCCCGCTCTGGGAACCATCAGTATTCCTTCCTCTTCTCGATTCCGATAATCTTCCGGATTAATTGAATCCGGATTGCAATACCCCAGATTAATTTTTTTGCAATGTTCCGGCGATATCTTTGATGCAAGAATTACCCGTGCCCGAGGGGTCTCTATCCCAGTATTTGGATCATAAGTTCCTCCTCCAGACACATGTGTGCAATGAGCTAATACTCCCCATGGAAACATTTTATAACGATCCCACTGTTTAAGAAAAAAATCTCGGCAATGATACCCAACTTGCGCAATCTTCTCCCCATGCACCTCAGAGACTTTTTCTAAATGAGGTGCATAGATAATTAATTCTCCCCCTTGAGCTAAGACCGGTTCAAGTTTGTACATACACTTGCCTGCGACCCAAAGCTCATCATACATCTCCGGAGCACAGGAAATAATCAGCTTAAACGGTTCAGATTTATAGGTAACATGAAGCTTCTCGACAACCGGCCAGGCCTGTTCCCAAGCTTCCTCCGGTGTTCCCGCCGTTAAAGCAGCCAGATTTCCTTTGTGATCCGTCACCAGACAGAAACAGCTCTTAGGCATATCGATCAACCCTGCAGCCAGATTTACCACAGCTCTCACAGGGGTATGAGCCTTGCCGATAATCTTGGGACTTGTTACTACCGCTCCCAGCCAATGGAAAAAATTGATAATCTCTGCACCAGAAATACCCGGGAAAAGATACTTATTCCCGCCTGAAAAACCTACCACCTCATGAGGATAAACCGGCCCCATGATAATAATCCGATCATAATCAAAAATTCGCCGATTGATCTGTACCTTTACATCCATAGCAAAAAGCCCACCTGAGGCTTCCTCTATTTCTCGGCTCTTGAGCGTTCCAATTTCGCATAGTTGAGCCGTTTTATCCCATTCATGATTAAAAAAACGCACCTTACCATATCTCCCATACCTCTCTTCCGTGCTCAATTCCAATCTTTTGCAAATGCCACCTTCACTCATTGGAGGATGTGTTCCCAGAGCAATCATTACATCAAGCATCTGCACTCGATCTAACCATAAATTACAGAACGCCTTAAAAACCACCCCCAGAGGAGCCGTTCGTGTCTGGTCTGGAACTATTAGCAGAAGCTTTTTTCCCTCTAAATGCCACTCTCTACATTCTTTGTTCATCCACTCTCTCACCTGATCCGCAGAAAGTCCCTCTGCATCTAGCTCATCAGACCGTAAAATATCCATACCGATTCATTCAAACATATCTCCGAAATCTCGTCAGTAAAATTCTTATCATAACTCCTAAATTTAGCCCGTATTTTTCCTCGCTTCCGGAAACGTTGAGATTAAAGGAGCTCCAGCCATGCGGAATATTAGTATTGAAATAAATACAGTTGCTCTTGCAGGAAATTATGGAAAATAAATTGTGTGCATAGGCCTCTTAATGAGTAATAAATTCTCTAACATTAAATATTTAGTGATTTACAAAAATGGAATGTCAAAGTGTTATTAAAAATCTCTTTCATAATCCGTGACAGAGTCGGCAATAATCTTATTACTTTATTACAATAAATTGTCGTGTGATAATTAGAATTATCCTTCAGCAGGACTGAAACCCTGTATGTTTCTCAAAAACAAAATACTCCCATAACTTTTTCCTCAAAAAAGGCTTCATTCCATCTCGTCTCAATCCTAGAATAGACATTGTATGAATGAACGTTCACTGCGTTTTTTAGAAGATTTAGTCAATACTCCTACCCCTTCCGGATTTGAAGCCCCCGGACAAAAACTTTGGCTGAAATATGCCGCAGAATTCGCCGAAACTGTCAGCTCTGATGCATATGGCAATGCTGTCGCAACCTTCAATCCCGGAGGCTCCCCTCGGCTGATGATCGTCGGTCACGGAGACGAAATCGGACTCATGGTCAGCTATATCTCCTCGGAAGGATATCTTTATTTTCGTTCAATCGGAGGTGTTTTCCCTGGAATTCTCAAGGCTCAGCGGGTCACTATCCATACGGCTTCCGGTCCCGTAACGGGAGTTATCGGCTCAGTTCCTCCACACTTGATGGATAAAAACGAAGATGAAAAAAAGAGCAAAATCAGTGATCTTTTCATCGACATTGGAGTTTCATCCCGAGAAGAAGCCGCAAAACTCGTTCGGATAGGAGATCCCATTACCCTAACAGATACTTTTGCGAAACTTAATGAGGATATCCTCATCGCCCGTGCATTTGACAATCGGGTCGGTTCCTGGATTGCCGCCGAAACGCTCCGTCTTCTCAAAGAATCAAGTAAACCTTGCTCGGCTGAAGTCAACGCCGTTTCCTCCGTTATGGAAGAAATCGGCTGCCGCGGAGCACAACAGATAGCTTACTCTCTCAAACCCGATGTCGCCCTAGTAACGGACGTTACTCATGCTACTGATTATCCCGGAATCAGCCTCACTCAACATGGGGAAATTCACCTGGGCAAAGGACCTTCCCTCACCCGAGGCGCTTGCAATCATCCCAAGGTCTTTGAAAGATTGGATCAAGTCTCTCGTGAACTGGGCATTCCAGTTCAATACGAAGCCACTTCTCGAACCAGCGGCACTGATACCGATGTGATTTTTGTCTCTCGAGGAGGCATTCCCAGCGGATTAGTCAGTCTGCCTAACCGCTACATGCACTCTCCAGTAGAGATGATTCATCTCAAAGACTTGGAGGCTATACCTCAAATCTTTGCTGCTTTCGCTCAGAGTTTACAACCGGGAGAAAGTTTTAAAATCGACCTTCTCTAAAAACACATTCAGCCCTAAATTAACAGACTAAAAACATGAATCCAAAACTTGAACCTATTTTTGGCAGACGCAGTATCCGTCGATACACCTCACAGCCGGTAGATGAAGAGGATATTCAATCTTTACTGGAAGCAGCGGCTGCTGCACCCTCTGCCAGAGGATGCTATCCAGCGCGTTTTTTAGTCATTACCGAACGGTCCCTGCTAAACAGTTTGGCTGAAATTCTCCCTTATGGCAGTATGCTTAAAGAGGCTCCCTTGGGCATTATTGTCTGCGGAAACATAGAAGCCGCCCATGCTCAATCCCTCAGCTATATGCTTCAGGATTGCTCTGCATCCATTGAAAATATGCTCTTAGCCGCTCATATTCTGGGACTGGGAGCTGTCTGGTTAGGGGTTCATCCGCGAAAAGAACGAATAGAAGGAATTAAAAACCTCTTTAAACTTCCAGAATCTATTCTTCCGGTTGGTGCTATCTCAATCGGCCATCCCGCTGAGAAAAAAGAATCACGCACCATGCTAAAGCCCGAACAAATTCATCGAAATCAATGGCTGTAATAGAGAAGAAAAGAAAAAGGAAACACTTCTTTCTCACCTCTTCTTAAACTAAAATAAAATCCTTCAGTTTTTTAACTGAAGGATTTTTTCTTCACATTTTCTTCTATATTTTAATATATTCTTTTCATTTAAAAAACAGCAGTCTATTGATTTATAAGAAAAAGTTACACAAATAAACATTACTAATCCCCGAAAATACTCCAATCGGAGAGAGTATGACTTTCTTTATCAAAGTTGATACCAACCTTGACAATAGGTAATCCGCAGAGAGCGAATCGCTCGGGATAGTTCTTGATGTCTATCTGGTTCATGGCTATCTCGGCTGATTGGTTCAGCTTAAGCTCCATCACATACAAATGGGTCTTGGTCCTCAGCACCACATCGACTCGTCCTTGCGGTGTGCGGACCTCCACATCGGCATAATATCCCAAGAGAGAAAATATGATATAGAAAACCTGCTGATAATGTCCCTCATAATCGGTATTCTCGCAATAGGGTATTGTGGACAAAAACGTGCGCAGCAAATTCAGTGCTCCATCCAAATCGTTCTTGTAAAGGGCACGTGCTATGGCCAGCACTGTATTGGTAGTGGATAGGGTATTGGGAGTAAGATAAAAAGGAATAAAGCTCTCCATCAATCCTAAACGCACTTCTTTATTTGGGATATCCAGCGTATAGGATTGAAATTCTGGATCATAATCGGTAATGGTAATATAACCGCTTTGATAGAGCAGTGGTATCACATGGGTCATGTGTTCAATTGGGGCGTCAAATTCAGAGGCTCGGGTCTCCACCTTGTTAATCATGGTCGGAGTCATATTGAACTTGCGCAGCATCTCCAGTAAATAAGTAGGGGTGCCGCTTTCAAACCAGAAGGGTTTTAGCTTCTTGGAAGCAAAGGCATTGAGGAGACTAAAAGGATTATAAATATCCGGCGAAGGCCAAGTGAAGTGATAGCCGTCATAGTAGTTTTTCAGCTTGGCCAGCACTTCTTCTCGTGTGGTTTTCAGATGTTTCGCCAAAATCTCCAGGTCTTCTGACATTTGAGTGATCATTTCCTCTTCGGTGATGCCGCAGATACCGCCATAATCCTCCTCCATGCTGATATTTCTGATATTATTAAGCTCACTAAAGATGCTCAGCTGACTGAACTTGGTAATCCCCGTGAGAAATACAAATTTCAGATAAGGATCACAAGCTTTGAGCGGACTGAAGAAGTTCCTCATTTCCAGACGAAGCTGGGGAAGATTCTCATCTTCATGAACCACATCCAATAACGGGGCGTCGTATTCATCTATCAGTACAACGACCTGCTTCCCGGTTTGTTGGTACGTATTGACAATCAGATTCTTAAAACGGAGGTTTGTATCTATGGTGTTTGTGGGGGTAATTCCTAATCGAATTTCATTCTCTTCCAGAAATGAATGGAGATAGCGAATTAGGTTCTCTCTTTCTAAGTGTTTAGCCAGGCTCAGATCAAGGTGAATCACCGGATATGCCGTCCATTCGGTTTCCAGTTTCTCGATAGCAAGTCCTTTGAAGAGTTCTTTTCTCCCCTCAAAGTAAGCTCTCAGCGTACTGGTAAGCAGTGATTTGCCAAAACGCCGTGGCCGACTTAGAAAGACATAATTGGAACTGGAATGAGTTAATTTGTAAATGTACTCACTCTTATCTATATAGATACAGCCTTCTTCCCTAATCTTAGAGAATGTCTGTATCCCGATTGGATATCTGCGAATCTTCATCTCCTCTATTATACGAGTCCTGTTTTGTAGACCACTGCCGCACAATCCGACTTTACAGGTACCTCTAGTCCCATCAGTCCTTAAGAGAACACTTACCGTGAGCCGGCAATACTATCTATCTACAGAATATAGTCTATATTCAACTCCAGTCAAGCGCTTAAGGTGAGAAGGAATCTGCCTGCTTCTCTGGTTCCTCACTGAGCTGGTTTGCAGATTCTTCCGGATTCCAGGGACGGCAAGGAATGCCATTCAGGGTCTCGGGCCAGTTGGCCTTGTACTCTTCCGGATAATAAAAGGTGAGTTCCGGGTGACAATGAGTAAAATTATCTTCAAATATCTCCGGAGG
>CALXMK010000035.1 GCA_944389455.1 uncultured Verrucomicrobiota bacterium | reverse complement strand
AAAGAAGTGCGTTTAGGATTGATGGAGAGCTTTATTCCTTTTTATCTTACTCCCAATACCCTATCCACTACCAATACGGTATTGGCACTGGCCCGATTCCTTTATAAGAACAATCTGGATGAAGCATTGAACTTACTTCGTACGTTTCTTTCCACAATACCCTATTGCGAGAATACCGATTATGAAGGACATTATCAGCAGGTATTTTATATCATATTCTCTCTCTTGGGATATTATGCTGATGTAGAGGTCCGCACACCGCAAGGACGAGTCGATGTGGTGCTGAAGACCAAGACTCATTTATATGTGATGGAGCTCAAGTTGAACCAATCTGCCGAAAGAGCCCTGAATCAGATTGAGCTCAAGAACTATCCCGAGCGATTTGCTCTCTGCGGATTACCTATTGTCAAGGTCGGCATCAACTTTGATAAAGAAACCCATACCCTCTCCGACTGGAGTATTCAGAAGATAGAATAATGAAGCAGATGAAGGAACAAATGAACAATCGCAGATATCCAATCGGGATACAGACATTCTCTGAAATCAGAGAGCTGAACTGTATTTACATCGATAAGACAGAGTATGTCTATCGGATGAACCAACCGGGATTAAAATATGTTTTTTTAAGCCGACCCCGGCGTTTTGGCAAATCACTGCTTACCAGTACGCTGAGATCCTATTTTGAGGGGAGGAAAGAGCTCTTCAAAGGTCTTGCCATTGAAAAACTGGAAACCGAGTGGACGGCATATCCGGTTTTGCATTTTGACTTAAGCTTAGCAAAACATCTGACTCCGGAAAGATTGATCAAAACAATACACTCCTTCCTGGAGGAGAATGAAAAACGTCTGGGAGTCTCTCCAGGAAATACAGAAGAAGTACATCTGCGTCTTAAAGATCTTATCATAAATCTTCATGAAAAGACCGGGAAGCAGGTAGTCGTACTGATAGATGAATACGATGCCCCGTTGTTGGATGTTGTTCATGAGGATAAGAATCTTCCGCAGCTGCGTCTGGAAATGAGGAATTTCTTCAGTCCGCTCAAAGCCTGCGATCCTTACCTGAAATTTGTATTCCTCACGGGAATTACTAAATTTAGTCAGCTGAGTATCTTCAGTGAGCTTAATAATATCAGAAATATCAGCATGGAGGAGGATTATGGCGGTATCTGCGGCATCACCGAAGAGGAAATGATCACTCAAATGTCAGAAGACCTGGAGATTTTGGCGAAACATCTGAAAACCACACGAGAAGAAGTGCTGGCCAAGCTGAAAAACTACTATGACGGCTATCACTTCACTTGGCCTTCGCCGGATATTTATAATCCTTTTAGTCTCCTCAATGCCTTTGCTTCCAAGAAGCTAAAACCCTTCTGGTTTGAGAGTGGTACTCCCACTTATTTACTGGAGATGCTGCGCAAGTTTAATATTCCCCCCTCTAAGATAGGAGGGAAATTGGTAAGAATATCTGCCTTTGATATCCCTATAGAACAGATGAAGAATAAGAATATCACTCCACTGCTCTATCAAAGCGGTTATATTACCATAACCTGTTATGACGAAAACACCCAGCTTTACTCACTGGATATCCCAAATAAAGAAGTGCGTTTGGGATTGATGGAAAACCTGCTTGACGCCTATCTGGATGTATCAAATGAGGAAGCGGGGACGGCCATATCCCTGATGTCCGTTCCACTGAGGCAAAACAATCTGGAAGAGTTTTTTAGGCAGCTGCGCACGTTTCTTTCCACAATACCCTATTGCGAGAATACCGATTATGAGGGGCATTATCAGCAGGTGTTTTATATCATATTCTCCCTTTTGGGACATTATGCCGATGTGGAGGTTCGGACACCTCAAGGAAGAATCGATGTAGTGCTGCGGACCAAGACCCATTTATATGTGATGGAGCTCAAGTTGAACCAATCTGCCGAGAGTGCCCTGAATCAGATTGAGCTCAAGAACTATCCCGAGCGATTTGCTCTCTGCGGATTACCTATTGTCAAGGTTGGTATCAACTTTGATAAAGAAACCCATACCCTCTCCGACTGGAGTATTTCTGGTGAGTAACGCTTAAAGGCAAATTGACTCTAAAACCATTTTAAAAGCGGGAATGAAATTATTTTCAGATTCTTGCTTTCCGCTGTTATAGGAAATGAAAATAAACGGTATTTTGTGGAAGCGGTTAAAGGGTTAGTTGTAAGACGGTATATACGTTTTAGTTGAATCAGCGTATATTTACACAAAGAATTTCAAAAAAACTTTCATTTCCACATCTTCTTTTATTTTAAAAATTTCTCTTTCTTTTTAAGGAGTGATTAACTAAATCTTCAGCAGACAAAGAATTATTGAGAGGATTGCGGAGGATATCCCTCATTCTCAAGATCATCTTCAGATGGAAATGTTTTGGGAGTTTTTAGAGTTTTAGCTGTTTTCTTTGTTTTAGTATTTTTAGGTGTTAATTTCGTTTTTTCAGTGCGTGGAACAAAGTAGACATTAGTCGCCCCAACGGGGGAAATGGTACGAATGATAAGGGAAGAGGATTTTTCGTTTTCAGAAATAATTTTTTCAGGAAATGGAGTGGTGGCCGCCGGATGCAGCCCACAGCGGATTTGATCAAAGGTTTGTCGAATATCTTCAATAGTGCCGATTCGAAGATAAAGCTCGTATTGAAATGTTAGTCCTCGGGTAATAGCCAGAGTTCGGATAGGTGCAAAGTAGGAGCATGCTGCAGCTTGGGGGCCGGTTTTATCCCGTTGAGGACCTTCAGGAAGATAACGGTAGGCCGTAGATTCCGGTGTGCCGGGAGTGTAAACCCCGAGACCGTAGGAATTGGTATTGACGTAGGCTGCCCATTCTTCATTGCGGATATGATATTCATTAGGCCAGCCGGGGGTGACCCGTGTCAATTCAGCTCCTGTCCAGGGTTTGTCACCTTTGTAATAAACCATTATTGGATAGGCGGCATCAACAAAAACGGCAGGAAGCTCTTGATGTGCGGCCGGATGATCAGTGGCATTGGTGGAGGTGTTGCGGAAGGTATAGCGGATACGAGCTACTTCTTGGCAGAGGAGAATCTCTTCTTCCATTTCCAATTCAGGCATGGGGGTGCCATATCCCCAATGAACAGGTTCGGAGATAACACGAAGTGCGTTAGTGCCGAGTTCTTGGCGAAGAACTTTTGCCTTGAGTCCGTTGGAACCTCCTCCTTGGATAGGATTCCAGACCCAGGGTTTGCCTCCCCAAGTACTTCCATCGGATTCACCATAATAAGATTGTTGGATAAATCGGCCTTCATCGGCATGGTTGAGCAGATTGACCTGATTGGTGGAAAGAGCGAAATAGAAAATGCTGCCTCCTCGATCCAGATCAATGCCCAGACGTATTTGCCCATTATCAATATAATATTTCCCCTTTTGAATGGAAGCGGATGCGGTATTGGTGCTGTTGAGAGTGTTATGATTCGAAGCGGAAGGAATGGAGTTGGTTTGGCTGTTTTGGGCACTTAAAGTAAAAGAAATTCCTATGAAAAACAGGATAATAAATGCTGGGAGATATTTTGAAATATTAAGTGAGTATGGAAATTTCATCTTGTTCCAATATGAGTTATTTTGACTTTCAATTTACAGCAATTGTGATTGCGAAAATTATGTTATCGAATGGGAAAATGCTTTGCAATAGATTTTTAGCTTGTTTCTGGATTTAAGCTCTGGTTCAATAGGTATTTATTGATTGATACTATTATGAATAATAAAATTTCTAAATGGATGGCAGGCGTGGCTGCGATTTGTATAGGCACGGCTTATTTATCTACAGCGGCTTATTCTGTTTCCGCTGAACCGGCGGTGGTAACGGTAGATACGACTGTTCGAGGGGAGGCGATTTCTCCCTATATTTATGGACAGTTTATTGAGCATTTGGGAGAGTGTATTTATGGTGGCATTTGGGCAGAAATGCTTCAGGACCGTAAATTTTTCTTTCCGGTGACAGGCGAAGCCCCAGCTTGGGAGAGCGGTTATAATGGGCATGGAGCTCCTTTGGAGCTGCTCAGACGTTCTCCCTGGATGATTCTGGGGGATAAAACCAAATTGAGTATGGATAAAGAGGCTCCTTATGTAGGAGAACATACTCCGGTGGTTCGCCCTGAGGAGAAGCGGCGCTGCGGAATCTACCAAGAGCGGCTGGCTTTACAGAAGGGACGCAAATATACAGGTCGAGTGATATTAGCTGGTTCAGAAGGTTCTTCCGCGATAGTGCGTTTGGTTTGGGGCCCGGGAGGAACCCAATTTGAAGCCAAGAGAATAGATAATCTGACGAAGGATTTTAAGAAGTACTATTTTGAGTTTGAGTCGGATGGCGATACGGATAATGGCCGTCTGGAAATTATTGTTCCGGGGCCTGCTGAGGTGAGGATCGGCACGGCTTCATTGATGCCTGCGGATAATATATATGGATTCAGGTCGGATACGATGGCGCGGCTCAAAGAATTAAATTCTCCGGTTTATCGTTGGCCAGGAGGCAATTTTGTTTCTGGTTATAACTGGAGAGACGGAATTGGTGATCCGGATAAACGTCCCCCCCGGAAGAATCCAGCTTGGACTGGGATTGAGTATAACGATATGGGATTGGATGAATTTATGGTTTTTTGCCGTGAATTGAGTGCGGAACCCTATATTGCGGTGAATACGGGCGCGGGGGATCCTAAAGAATGCGCAGCAGAGCTGGAATATATGAATGGCTCTATTGATACGCCTATGGGCAAGCTGCGTGCGCAGAATGGGAATCCCATTCCCTACAATGTTCGCTGGTGGGCGATTGGCAATGAGATGTATGGCAATTGGCAGATTGGCCATATGCCGATTGAGGAATATTTGAAGAAGCACAAAACGGTGGTGGATCTAATGCGTGAGGTCGATCCGGAGATTATCGCCGTGGCGGTCGGTGACCTAGGCAGCGGTTGGAGTGAAGGCACACTCAAGAATTGTTCCGATTATATGTCGAACTTGAGTGAGCATACTTACTGGCAGTATCGAGAGAATATTCTCGATCATATCGCACAGCCGGTAAATGTGATTCGTCGTGTGGCAGAGGCTCATCGCCAATTCCGCGAGACGATTCCAGGTTTGAAGGAGAAGAATATCCGTATTGCGATGGATGAATGGAATTACTGGTATGGACCTCACATCTTCGGAGAATTAGGGACAAGATATTTCCTGGATGATGGTCTGGGAGCAGCAGCCGCTCTGCATGAGTTTTTCCGCAACAGCGATATTTATGTAATGGCCAATTACGCCCAGACGGTCAATGTAATTGGTGCGATCAAAACAACCAAGACGGATGCTGAATTTGAGTCTACTGGATTGGTTTTAAAACTTTATCGTGAGCGTTACGGCGAAATACCCGTAAAAGTAAGCGGTGCGCCGGCTCCACTGGATGTGACGGCGGCTTTGACTCGTGATATGCGTTCCCTGACCTTTGCTGTAATGAATCCGACCGATTCTGCACAGGAATTAACGGTTTCGTTGAGCGGAATGGAGTTAGGTAATCGAGCCCAGCAATGGGTAATCACCGGCCCAGAGCGCAGAGCCTATAATGAGCCGGGACAACCTCGAAAAATTGATATTACCACGAGTCCTGTTTGTCCGGACGGAGGTCTGACGGTGTCGCCGCTGAGCGTTACTCTGATCAGTTATGACGTCAAATAGGCACAGCTCCTTTTCGGAATCGATAGGAGGATAATCAGATAAAAATTCAAAAGGCCGGAAGGATATAATTCTCTTCCGGCTTTTTTTTAGGAGAGAACGATTTCCCCGAGGAGAGAAATCTTACGTTTTCCGGCAGAAGGCTGCTCGGAGTTACTCTTTATTTTCCTTACTTTCATTGTCTGTGGGAAGAGGAATATAGCCGGTCTGAGAGATGATTTGTCGTCCTTGTGGAGAGAGTATCCAGTCAATGACGGCTTGGCTATCCGGATGGGAGTGTTGACTGGTGATTGCGTAGAGGTGGTGAATTAAGGGATATTCCCCCGAGGAGATATTTTCCGGAGAGGGCTCGACGCCGTCAATTGCCAGAAGTTTGATGTTTTCATTAGGAATCATGGAGGTGGCGTAGTAGCGGAAGGAGAAGCCGAGAGCATTGTTGCTGTCACGATAGGAGGCTGTTTGTTCGATGATTCCGCCCATTCCTTGGATCAGTTCTTCCCTCAGCGGTTTAGAGAGGGGTGTGTCTTCCATAAAGTATTCGAGAGCGGTCTGACTGCCGGAGTTGGGGGGACGCTGAAATGCTAGGATCTGGATGTCATCTCCTCCCACCTCCTTCCAATTGCGGATTTTGCCGGAGTAGATCTCGCGAAGTTGTTTCGAAGAGAGGTTGTTGATGGGATTATCTTTGTGAACAAAGAAGACAAAGGCTTCCCGTGCGATGGGGGTACAGGTCAACTCAATATTTTTAGACCGAGCCAATTCTTTTTGAGAAGGAGAGGGAATGGCATTGAAGACAATGTCATCTCTTTGATCGGTCAAGCGTTCAAAAGCCCGGATGGTATTGTAGAATTCAATGCTGGAATCCCAATTTTCCCGCGGATAGAGAGCAGAGCCGACGGCGGCATAGAGCGGGTAGGCGGCTTCCGCTCCGTCAAGTATGGGATAGGGATGGCTTCCCTCGCGGGGAAGGAGTTTCAGAGTGGGAGGCTCGGTTAGCTTTGCCAGCCGATTGGCTGGCTCCTCCGGATGATAGGGAGAGAGGTCGATACTGGAGAATCCCCCCTCAAAATAATGTCCGCGGTGCGATTTTGTAGCGTATTCTCTGTGGATGATATATCGTCTTTCATTCAGTCCGTAACCGGAGGCGATTAAGACACAGAGAATCCAGATTCCGGCAGCTGTGAGATGGAATTTGGGAACGGGGATAAATTTCGGCGGAAGAGAGCCGGAGAGACGGCGCTTCCGGAGATACCAGAGGAAGCAGAAAATAAAGCTCAGATAACAGAGAAGATTAGCAGCGATTAGAGAAAGAGGGTCGCCTGACATTGCGACTATAATAACGAGAATAAACCAGGGAATATTCATGGAGTAATAGAATCCCCAGACATTGCTTGCATAGGAACCTTTTCCCAGGAAAAGAGAGAGTGCAATGATAGTTATTGTCAGCATCGGATAGAAGAGCAGGGGAATCCAGCGCGTTTTCCAGCCAGCGGGCAAGAAAGGACTTTGGGCAAGTCTTCGGGCGTAAAAACGGGATATTATAAAGATACACACTCCTTCCAGAATAGTGAGAGGGATAAAAGGTTCTAGGTCTAACAAGCGGATTGCATACATTAGGATAAAAAGCAATACCGTTGCCAGCCAGTGGAGCCATAGAGTGGGAATCAGGAGCGCTTTCAAACAGTAGAGCAGTTTTCCCCAACGATTTTTGGAAGAAGAACTATTTCTTTCGGGAGAGGCTTGGAATGAAGATTTTTCCGAATTCTGAGGGGAAAAATTGTTCTGATTTATTTCCATAACGATTATTTTTTTAACATTTTTTAGGATAAAAGTAAATATTTATTTTTAAAGAAGCGGGGGGTTTTAGTTGCTTTTTGGGGAAAATTTTCTCAAAATACTTGATGGGATATTCTTTTAGAGCATTCATGAAAAAGGAAATCAAGAGGAAAAGCATTTGCACTGAAACGAAGAATCGCCGTACCTTTCTGAAACAAATTTTGTTAATGGCTGCCGGGCCGATGATCGTGGCTCCGTCTGTTTTGGGAAAAGGAGGCTCGGTAGCTCCGTCTGAACGGGTTGGAGTGGGAATCATCGGTTTTGGAGAAAGAGCGGAAAGCGTTCTGGAGAGTTTCTTGGCACTTCCCGATATTCAATTAAGAGCAGTTTGTGATTGTCGTCAGAGCCGAATGCTTTTGGGTTCCGAGCGGATTAACCGGCACTATGGAAATAAGGACTGCATAAAGAAGGAGGATTTTCGAGAACTACTCGCTCAGCCCGGAATTGATGCGGTTTATATTGCTATGGGGATGCGTTGGAATGGAATGGCTTCCGTTTATTCCGCGCGCGCGGGGAAGGATATTTATTGTGAAACCCCGATTTCGCTTTCCATGCACGAAGCAAATGTTGTGCGGGAGGTTTGTAAGAGATATGGAACTATTTATCAGGGCGGAACCTGGCGGAGAAGTTCGAAAGTATATCAATTTGTGAGGAGGATGATTCAGGAAGGGCGAATCGGCAAACTTCAAAAAGTGGAAATGCAGATTTGGTCCGGAGGAGCCATTGTTCCCGAGACTCCGCAAGAGGTTCCCACGGGATGGAATTGGGACATGTGGTTGGGGCAAGCTCCTTGGAGGGATTATACGCCTGCTTTTGCCAATGGGGGATGGAATTATTTTTGGGATACGGCGGGAGGAATGATGACAGATATAGGAACCCATTATATAGACCTGATGCAGTGGATTGCTGGATTGGATTATGAAATGCCAATAGAATTTTCCGGAACAGGGGAATTGCCGGATCCCAGGTTGTTTGCCAGTCAGACGCCTCTTACCGGGGAGTGGAGCTGTCGTTATGACGATGGATTAGAAGGGGGAATGCATCAACGGGATGAGTTCGCGAAGCGCAGTCTCAGCTTTACGGGTGAGGAGGGATGGATTCGAGTGGCAGAGCATACCGGAGAAGTGTTATCTGCGCCGGAATCGCTTCTCCGTCTCCGACCTGCTGCCGAAACGGAGAAGGAGAGTTTTGAGGCACATCTGCGTGATTTTATCAATTGTGTCCGTACCCGCCGTCATCCTGTCTCTGATTCAATCTCAGCAGTTAATGGAATGAGGACGGCGCAGGCGTGGAATTTTGCGTTAAGATTGGGGAGAACTCTCCGATGGGATAACGTTGGAAATCGTTTTAAGGATGTGGTGGCCAACCGGATGATGTATTGTCAACCACGAGGGGGCTGGAGTTTGCAGGGATGAGACAATGAATATGAAATAAGGGGTGAAAAGGAGTAAATATGGAAAATTTTTATAAAACGACACAAGAAAAGTTTGGACCCAGATGGAATAAAAGAATCAGAGAAGTATTTCTGGCGGTAATACTTTCGATTTGTCCGGCCGTCTGGTCGCAGAATCTCAGTACGGATACGGTAACATCTATCTCACTGCCTTTTTTGGAGATGGATGAGAAATTGACGGCTCTCTCCACCTATACACTTGATAAAAGCTTTCAGCCCTGGGCGGAAGCAGAAAAATCTCTGGGCAATGAGGCGGAATTTCCCGCTCTGGAGATGTTGATGACGCGCGTAATCAATAATCAATCGACTCCGGAGGCTCGAAATAGGGCTTGTAAAATTTTGGCTATTATCGGGACTGACCAAACTGTTCCGATCTTAGGCAATCTGTTGAGGTATGGATTAAGAGGTGGAGAACTCCGAGACGTGGAGTCGGCTTGTTATGCTCTGGCGGCGCTTCCCTATGCGGAGTGCGCGGAAGTTTTGCGGGAAGAATTGGAGAAATCACAGACGGCTTCTGAATCTGCCAGAATCCAAATGATCAATGCGTTGGGAAGCCGCGGGGATAGAGAATCTATTCCGCTTTTGGGACAAATGGCTTTGTCCACGAAGAATTCTCCTGCCTTGGCTGAAGCGGCGCTTCGAGCCTTGGGACAAATGAGCGGACCTGAGGCTCTGGATGCCGTTACCGGTTCACTGACGGAGAATATGAACAGCGGTCAAGAGCATTTAGTAGAGATTGGCTATGAGGTGATTTTGAATCAGGCGGTGACAATTCAGAGGGATACCATCAACTATAACGCGGTAATCTATGAGGGAATTAAGAATTCGAAGGCTGTCCCCGCAGCCATTCGCCGAAGTGCGCTGCTAGGATTGATCCGTTCCGCAGGAGACAGAGGAGTTCAGTATATTAGAGATATCCTGCTAGGAGAGGATTCTTCCTTAAAATCGGCTGCCATTGCCGCAATCGCGGAGCTGCCTTGCGGAGTGAGTTCGTCCGGTTTTACCCAATTGATGAGCAGGCTTACTGAGAAGGAACAGGTTTTAATGATTTATGTCCTGGCTTCGCGTGCAGATGTCTTCGCAGTGAATGAGGTGATTAAAGCTTTGGAATCCGAGAGAAAGGAACTCCGTGCGGCGGCGGTGAAATCTGCGCCGAGTTTGCCTATCGGAGCAAAGATGATTCGTTCTCTGATCAGTGTTATGGAACTTTATCCATCCGATGCAGATTTAGTAGTCCGTTCTCTGATTAGACTCCCTGAAGATGAGATGGTGGATTTGTATTTAAAGAAACTTCTGGATGAGTATAAAACGGGGCAGAAAGGAAAGAAGAAAGAGATAATGGTAGAGAAACTAACGCTTGTTTTGAGCGAAAGGGCATCCGCCGGAGCGGATGCTCCAGGGAGCGTCTCTGCCGAATCATTCTCGAAATGAGAGGAGAAATCGGCGGAGGTTTAAAAAGGATACGAAAGAAGTCTTTAGATTTTAGATGCAAAGAGAGAAAATAGAAGAGGTGCCGGAGGAGCCGTCTACTGAATTTTGCGAAAAGGGTTTCAAGAGTGTCCGGATTTCCTTTATCTATTTAATTTGGCTTTGCAGCAGAAGAATTGTTCCACTATTCATAACTGAAACTGAAGAATAAAATCTCTCCGATTGGGAGATAGTGAGTAAAGGCTAAAGATTAATAGTTTTTCTTGAGGGAAAAATATGTTAAGAGAATCAAAAAGAATTACAGCATATCCTTTAACTATTCGTAGTGAGAGTTTAGAGAAAGTCAATTTGAGTTAGATAGAGAAGCACTCCATTTAAATTTTGAGCGGAAGAGACGATTCTGATTTTTCTTGATAGTGACAGTATAGGGAGATTGGACTTCTGTCATTTTTAGCCAACTGATGCCATCTGTGCTTTCCTCTAAAATTCCGGTAAAGATCAGCGTTAAGTTGATTTCTCCTGTTTCGTGATTTGTTTCGATCTTCAGAATTTTTATAGTCGCTTCTTCGAGCGTACCCCAAGGCTGCGTTTTGAATCCTAACCAGGTGGGACCCCAGCTATATTCAAAGCCCGCTGGATAATAGATAATTATATGAGGTGAGCAGCCTAGGAACATATTTTCTCCTAAATCGGTTGGAGGTGCGATGGATTTGAAATAAATCTCATTTAGTGAGGGAAAATTGTAAAAAGCTTTATCACCAATGGTTGTTATATTTTCCGGCATGATAATCTGTGTAAGGTTGTCACAACGGAAGAAAGCGTTTGCTGCAATTTCGGTTACCTCATCAGGGATAGTATAAGATTTATCTGACTTTCCTCTGGGATAGGAGATCAACAGAGTTCCATCTTTGCTGTAGAGAACACCTTCTTTATCCTGATAGTGGGTATTGTTTTCACTTACCAGGATTTCGTTTAACATGGGGGAGTAGATGAAAATATCTTCTCCGATTTCCGAGATTCCACTACCCAAGTATGCACTTGTTAGAGAAGAACATTGATAGAATGCTTTTTCTCCAATAGAGATGACACTGTCAGGAAAGATTATTTCTGTCAGAGAAGTGCAGCTAGAGAAGGCATTATTTCCTACAGTTATAATACCTTCCGGAATAATAATTTCGCTTATCAGAGTGCACCACCAGAAAGCATAATCCCCGATGGAAGTAACGGTATAAGTTTTGCCGTCGCGTTCAATAGTAGATGGGATGATAACATAACCCGGATAGTCAGTTTCACAATCGGTGACAGAAGCCGTTGCATTTGCCTCATCCAGTGTATAGGTTAATGGATCAACATAAGTAATTGTCAATATTGCATCTATGAATTTATAGGTGTAATTGGTATCTAATGTGCCTTGAGCTGCTGTAATCGGATATTCGCCAACGGGGCTGGTCAGCTCTGCGGCAGTGGAGAGCTCAGGTAAACCATCGACGCTGATTTCGGTTCCGGTCTCATCGGTGATAAGGTAAGTCAGTTCCGGATTTTCTGTTTTATAGGGACGGGTTTTATCCTCAGCAGCAACCGTCAGAGGGATAGGAGTGACAGTTAAAGTTCCTTCAATGAAAGTGTAGGTATAGTTGGTGTTGAGGGAACCTTGAGCTGCTGTAATCGGATATTCGCCAACGGGGCTGGTCAGCTCTGCGGCAGTGGAGAGCTCAGGTAAACCATC
>CALXMK010000034.1 GCA_944389455.1 uncultured Verrucomicrobiota bacterium | reverse complement strand
AAGGATTATTCCTCTCGATTTGCACTGAGTCATTTGCCGATTGTAAAAGTAGGCATTAACTTTGATGCTAAGAAACGAACCCTCTCCGATTGGGTCATTGAAAGTTAGAAGATTAAATCTAGGAGTACTTCTATCGCAATTTCGATATTTCTATAAACAAAAAAAGCATCCTCCGAAGAGGATGCTTTTTTAAGATAATTTAGTTATCTATCCTAAACCGTCGAATTAGGAACGACGACGGAGCAGGAACAGACCGCCTAATCCCAGGATTCCCAGAGCAATGGTTGTCGGCTCAGGAATATATTCTACTGAGAAATTGGGCATCATCAATTCTGCATCAGGCATTACAGTAGGATTGCTGCTGTCACCTGTCGAATATGTGAAGGAGTCAGACTTACCTACATACATGGCACCAGCAGAACCTTCAGCTTCAGTAGTAGCTCCATCAACCCAAGAACTATAAGCACCAACTACAAATTCAACCTCTGTTCCAGCAGGAAGCAGTTCTGAAGTAATAACAGAAGAAGAAGGACCTTTGATAGTTCCATTAGGATCACCAGTTCTGCTGCTTCCGAAACTCCCTGTCGCTACAATCGCATCTTGATAATACAAAACTGAAACATAGTCTACAGGCACATAGGCACCAGCTAAATCACCACAGCTCTCACCATAAGTTACTCTACCAAAACCCTCGTTATTGGTCGTAGTCTTCATGTTTACTGTGCCATAGCCTTGAGCATATATTCCGGCTGCACTGGCTAATGCTAAAGCAACAATTGCTAATTTCTTCATATTATATATATAATTAGATGTTACAGAGATTACTAAAACTCAAAAGTTCTGGTCCAAGTAGAAGCTGCTGCCTTATTAACAAAGAAACCTTGTCCTACCGCAACGGAAATATTAACATCATAAGGATCCCAGTATTCACCAGAATCATCTGATGACCTACTATAAATATTGTATGATTGAGTTGCAGAATCAAAGAAATAGATTGCATCGCCAGGCGCAACAGCACCATCCAAACCTAAGGTATCAATACCGTCAACAATCGCACCCGCAGTGGGAATAGGATTACCGACTAGAGACCATCCAGCAGGAAGATCAATGCTATGATTACCAACTACACATTCTCCTACAAAAGTAACAGTAACCGGTTCGGTTCCAGCAATATTAACAAACAAGCCTTCACCTGGTTCAAAGGTAATATCCCAAGGATCCCAATAATCACCCAGCTCATCAGTCGAGCGTACTGCAATTTGATAAGCACCATTTACCATTTTATAAGCAGAAGAACCTACAGGAGCTGTAACCAGATCTAAGGTATTGGCATCACCAGCATCAAGAGGATTAGCAATCAGATTCCAACCGGGAACCAGATCAACGTTTACATAACCGACAACGTTGGAAGAATAGGTCTGAGCAGAAGCAATGGCAGTTGTCATGGCCAGCGCTGCACCCAGAAGTAATACTTTTGTCTTCATAATTTATTCGTTTAACTACTTTTTAACAGTAAAGCGAGTTTAACTCACTATTGTTTCACACAGTCTCCTCGAACCGAACCTTTTCAGTTCTGGTCTGTGCCTGCTTTAAGAATAGCGTTTTTCAAATAGCACGCAAGCAAAAAAATTACAAAGACACCTCAAAAAATCAAATTTTTATATAATAAATCATTATGAAAGAATAAGTTATAAAATATTACAAAAATGTAATTTTTTTTTCGTTGCAACAATGAAAAATCACCATAGAATCTATGATGTAGAGTTTTTCTTTAAAATTATTGCTTTAAAGCAAATTCAGAAAATCATTATAAGTTTTTTCTATTAAGCAACTTATCCATTTAATTAATCACGTTTTATTAAATTTCGCGGTTTTTAAAATGAATTGCGTAACACTTTCCTTCTCTCTTTCGTTACGCTATCTATCCACAGCTCTTTGAAAAGTATATCTGTTTTTAAAACACTTACTTCTATCATTCGGGATCACCCTCTAAATGTCTTTATGATTCTAAAACGCAACAATTTAAATTTATAAGGAACTGTCGCCCTTTTTTCTCTCTACTGTTTTGGTTGGACAAATAGATTTGAGGCTTGGTGTAATTGCAGCTTAAAACAGACCCTGTTATAGTGGCATCAGCAAAATCAGTGTGAACGAGATTCCAAGTCAGATGAAAGATAATTTACAGAAGAGACCTTCGACAAACTTAAGGCAAGTATGATGAACCCCTCTTACTAATCCTTCTCTAGATATTTATAATCTTTTCAGCTTGCTTGCAGCTATCAAAAAAGGTTCTCTTATGTGAGATAAAAACTACCTCTTCGCTGATTAAATCTAAAAATAAGAGAGAGACGGCACTGCAGAAAATCAGCCTATAGATCTATTTCAGCGCCATCTCCAATTAGATGAGCAAAAACGAGGTATAAGAGTGATTTAATATAAAAAAAGAGGCAGCCGCTAAGGACTGCCTTTTAGAATACAAGTTATTGTATAATAGATTTATTCAGCCAAAATTTTGGCACGCTGTTTTTGATAATCACGGGGAGAGATTTTATCCTCACGATACAATTCCAATAGTTTCAACAACCGAGCTTCTTTACTATCTGCCGGGAAGAGATTCGGATCTGTCTCAGGAGTAATGGGAGGCAGAGCAATCATTCCTGCTTCTTGAGAGGCTTCTCGATCTTGAGCAAGCTTCTCGGCAATTTTTCTGGCTTCTTTGGCTTGCTTCTCAGCTTGTCTTTCGGCTTCAGCTTGTGCTTTTCTCTCCAGCTCAGCAGCCTCTTTGGCTTGTTTCTCAGCTTGGCGAGCTGCTTCACGAGCCGCCTTTTCCGCCGCTTCAGCTTCTTCTTTAGCTTTCTTCTCTAAAGCTTCTTTAGCTTTCTTTTCAGCCTTTGCTTTTTCTTTAGCTGCATCCTCTATTGCCTCGCGGGCATCTTCCTCCGCACGGAGAGCTGCTTTATAGGCTCTGCGAGCCTGCTTAACTTCGGCACGAGCCGCCCTTGCTTCCGTGCGAGACAACGATTCATCATTCGCTTTTTCTTCAGCTAAGCGAAGGGCTTCTGCCGTCCGTTGAGATTCAGCAACCGCAGCATTGAGTGCCATATCCAATTCAGATCCCCCTTCCGATTTAACATCAGAAATGACAGTTTTAACATCATCTGCTGGTACCTGATCTTGATCAATGGGTTTCTGCACAAGCTCTATTTCAGCCTCAGTTTTTTCACGAAGAGCCTGCTCATTTTTTAGGCGCAGTTCTTCTTGAGCTTTTAATTCCGCTTCACGGGCTTCCTTTTCGGAAATAAATGCCGCTAGAGCTTCTTCCGGGACATCAGATTTGAGTAATTCTTCGCGATCCTCCAGCTCTTTGAGACGTTTTTTGCGGAGAGAAAGAATCTTTTTGTTAATATCAATCACTGTATTGCTGTCATTAGCAACAAATTTATCCATCTCCCACTGGTCGATGGTTTCAGTGTATTGTTCTTCCAATTCCTTGATTTCTGCAGCCAGTTCAGCCTGTCCTTCAGCAGCACGGAGATTTCCTGCAGCAATTCGTCCCTCAGCCAATTTGTAAATTGTTCTCTTGGCTGAGAGCTGCTCCTCCAACTCATCGCAGCGGACTCGCTGCTCCGCTTCAGATTCACGTGCTTTATCCAAAGCCCTTTGCGCTTTGTTAAGATTGGATTCCAGGTAGCGGATCTCTGACTTAATAGCTGAAATTTCCGCTTTTGTTCCCTTAACAGCTTCTTTAACCGGATCCGGTTCATCCGCCCGCAAATCGGGTGTCATAGGAGAGACTCCCCCCAAGCACAGGGCAGCCACCGCCAGGAATAACATGATCTTTCTTTTCATCGCTGTAATTACTTATGATTATAAAATGCAACCCTTCCCCTCAAAAAGAGGGAAAGGGAATGCTGTATAAATGTTTTTTAAGCCTCAGCAGGAGCCGGAACTTCTTTTACCACAGCATGGAGCTTGAGCAATTCCATAACTTTGCCTGTGATAATATCAGAAGCAATACTGGTAATTCCGTTATTCTCTCGGAGCTGTTTGACAAGCTTCTGCATGGGAATCTTATTTACTTGAGCCAGGAAAGCGATGCGATTCTGAATTTCACGTTCAGTGACTTTAATCTTCTCTGCCTCAGCAATTTTACTAACAATAAAACCCATTCTCATATTTCCGAGTGCCTGTTTTGAAGCATTTTCACGAATCTCACCCATGCGCTTCTGGATAACCTCTTCACGAACCTTGCGCTCACGATTCTGACGAACTACATTCTCCACAATAGAGAGAGTCTCCTGCTCTAACGCGCTTTCAGGAACATCAAAGCTTACTTTATCTAGGAGAGCTTTACTGATCTGATTTTCAATCGATTGCTTCTCCTTATATTTAGCGTCGTATTCCATATCGGAGCGAACATTATTCTTGAGCTCTTCCAGTGATTTAGCACCGTAAAGCTTGGCAAACTCATCATTCTCCTCAGGCAGTTCAACCTGCTTGACCATAACAACTTCTACCTCAAAATCACCCTTTTTGCCTGCCAAATCCGGCTCGACAAAATCAGCAGGGAAATCTACGCTGATAGCTTTCTTATCACCGCCTTTAAGACCGATCAGCTGTTCGGTAAAGCCCGGCAGAAAAGAATCTTTGGTAATCCTTACCCAAAAATTATTCGCCTTGGCAATACGGGTAGCAGAAGGAACGATGTCTGTCACCGGTTTTCCCTCACAGGTGCAGGTATAATTGATCACTGCGACATCTTTATCCTCGGCCGGAGCTCCTTGTTCTTTATCCTTATAGGAACACATGCGCTCACGCAGAACCGTCATGGCACGAGCCATTTCCGCATCACCAATTGTTCTCTTCTCAACAGTGATTTCAATTCCCTTATACTCCGGCAAATCAAATGTCGGCGCTACTTCAACAACTAAATTAAACGTAAAAGGTTTATCCGCCTCAATAGGAGAATCTTCTTCCACACGGGGGCTGCCAACGGCTCTGAGATTTTTCTCTTTAACAGCATCGCGGAAACCTTTTTCAAGTAAATTCTGACGAGCACGGTCGCGAATTGTCCCTTCATAGAGCTTTGCAACCATATCGAGCGGGGCATGACCTGAACGGAACCCCTTGATAGAAGCACTCTTCTGGCATTGCGCAGTTACTGTCTCGAGCTCTTTCTTTACTGTCTCTCCATCAAATTCCACCTTAAGCAATTTCTTGCACGGCGTTAAATCTACTAATTCAACATTCACAAAATGTACCTTTCAACAACTAATATTCCTCCCCCACTGCGGCAAAAATGCCCCCCACAGCGGGTTTCACACCTTTATAATCAATCTAAGACGTGGGGTCAAGCATCTTTCCTCTAACTCAATCTTCTAAACTTACTCTCAACAATCGCTTAACAATTTTCTATTTAGAAACACAAACAATAATTTTCTCTTTTGCTTCCTTTCTTAATCGAGCATAGACTCTTGAATCTTTTTCTCAGACTCCGGCATCCGCCGCTGCTCTTTCATAAATTTCCATTAGTTTCTGATAATTCACTTCTGGCGTAAAATTCTCCAGATAATATTTTCTGCCATAATCTCCCATTTTTTCTTTTTCTGCTGTAGATAAGTGAATCATCTTCCGAATTCCCGACTCAAGCTCTCCCGACTTGAAGGGATCATAAAGAATCCCCGCCTTACCTTCAGGTACTATATATTCACGGCCTCCTAACCGTGAAGCCAATACCGGCTTTTCTAAAGCCATTGCCTCAATCATTGTCAAACCAAACGTCTCATACCAAACCGAAGGAAAAATCAGAAAAGCGCTCCCTGACAACCTCCGCAACGCTTCTTCGTGAGAGAGCCCTCCTGTAAAACTTACACGTGGAATTTTCATCTGCCGCAAGGTAGACTCCAACGCTCCCTGGCCGATGACCTCCAGAGGATAATCACATCCTTTCCAGGCTCTCACCAGCTCTGTCACTCCTTTTTCGGAGGAAAGCCTTCCGATAAATACGGCTCCATATCCGCCTGCCTCCCTCCGAACTAAGTGTGGATATTCTTTTAAAGGATCTGATAAAAAATTAGGCTTCACATAAATTTTATCCGCAGGCAATCCTCCCTGAATAAATTTCTGCCGGGAAAACTCCGTCAATGCAATAAAGGCATTGACCTCACGCTTAAAAAAACCTCTTCTGCGAATTTCCCGATATAATCTCCAGCTCAAAAATGTTTTTAACCTTCCCCCTCCCAGAAAACAATGACGCAGCAAACAACGAATGAAATGGCCATCCTTCAAACAATCTTCACAAGGCTTTCCTCGATGCATCAGCTGAGTCCCCGGACAAATCATTCTAAAATTATGAAGCGTATGTACGACAGGAATTTTTCGCTGACAAGCTGCCTCGAAAACAGAAGGAGTCATTCTCAGCCAATAATTATGAAGATGAAATATATCCGGTTTAAAACTCTCTATTATCCTCCCCGCCTCGGCTTTGAGCTCCGGTGAATAGGTCACCTGCCAAAGTGCTTTGAACTTGCCGAAAGGAGACATTTGCTGAAGTTCCCGATTGCTTCTCTCCCAAATCAATACTTCATGCCCATGCTCCCGCAGAAGCTTTTCCTCCGCCAAAACTACATTTCGTTCCCCTCCCGTAGGAATATCCGCATAATTATTAAAAGCGATTAAGATTCTCATGGAAATCCAATTATCCGCTTTTCAAAAAACATCCAAGCCGACCGCTCGAAATATCTTCCTATTGATCAACTCCATTGATCACATTAAACTCCCAAATAGAAGGCGGGGCAGAAGCCTTTGTCACTTCCAACTGAATTTTAGAAGCATGATAAGAGTGAGGGAAACGTATCACCTTGCAATCTCCCATGGGAGAATCACCCAAATAAATCTTTTTCCACTCTCCATTCTGCAAAATGGCAATATTATACTCTTGGATCCGGTTGACTCGTACATTACCGGCCCCCTGCTCCTGGTATTCAAAGATAACAACTTTATTAAACGGTTTCTTCTCGTCTAAATCGATTGTCAGTGAGGTCTGCGTTTCTCCCGAAGCCCAGCGGGTCCGCATTCCCCCGTCAACTGCCATCCGGGGGCCATATTGCTCTGAAAGTCCCTCATAAACGGAATTTGCCTGAGCCGGAGCATTTATGGAAATAAATTCACCGTTTTTGGGAAGCGGTTTATCAGGGCTCAACCCAAGCTTCTTCCCCAAAGCAATCACCGTATTAGCCTCGTGTTCCCGAATCCTTCCCGATTGATCCGGCGGCACATTTATCACCAAGATATTATCGTTATCCGTGCACCAATAGAACAACTCCTCCAATTCATCCAAACTCCGGGTGGGAATCGGCTCTCTCTTACCGAACCAAGACCAGTTCTTACTGACACAGATCGTATGCTCAAAAGGCAAATAATAAGATTTCCCCTGATACAGATACTGCTTTTTATCATGCTTATGAGCGATCTTGGGATCCGCCAAACGGAAATCACTCGGGAAATACTGTAAAAAATATTTATTATCAACCGTCATCAAATCCAGCGAGACATATCCCCCCTTCTTCTCATCAGCCACAATCGTATTATTCACTCCTACAGCACAATGAGGCTGTAATTCCTTCACCAAATTATAGACACGGGGAAGATTCCAATCGGCCGGCTTGCGATCCCAGCCTCCATCCAGCCACAATTCACAAACCGGACCATACCCGGTCAGCAGCTCCGTCAGCTGATCACACATATAATCGACATATTTCTCGGGATCTGGGTCTTTATAGGAAGGCTCTCTCCTATCCCACAAAGAATAATAAAGAGCAAATCCCAAACCATATTTTCTGCAAGCCTTGGCCACCTCGGCCACCACATCCGTTTTTATCGGAGAAGAGGCTACATCATAATCGGTGTATTGACTATCCCAAAGAGCAAACCCCTCATGGTGCTTGGCGGTAAACAGGACATACCGGAACCCCGCATCACGGGCAACCCGTATCCACTGATCGCAATCCAAATTTGAGGGATGATACGTCTCCGGAGGAAGTCTCCCATCCGACCACTCCGTCTCAGCAAAAGTATTAATTCCAAAATGAATAAACATCCCATACCCGCGCTCCAGCATCAGCCGTTGTGCTTCATTAGGCTGTTCGGCCGGAGTTAATTTCTGCCCATACCCCCAAACAACGGACAAAAGCAGAACTAAAAAAAGATAATTCACTTTCTTCATAGAACAAATATCCTAGTCTTATTTGAATCAACTCCTCATTGATCGATTCCTTTTCTTCTATCCTAAAGAATTTTCCAAATAAAATCGAACAAAATTATAAAAACCATTTTTAATCCAATCTCTATCCTCCCAGATGTTTCCCTATGAGCCCCCAAAAAGCAGCGGCATAGAAAAAGCATAAATGAATATTCTCTCCATCTTGAACCGGCTTTCTTCATTCCCTTGAGCTGAAAAAACACATTCCGTTTCCTCCCGCAGGAATAGCCGCATAATTGTTAAAAGCGATAAAAATTCTGAGCCCCCCCCTTTTATTCACCCTTTTCTATCCTAACAGATAATATCAGAAAGAGTTATAATCGATTAAAACCTGTCTCCATTCTAGCCCGATACACACTTTTTTTAAATTTTTTTGTGAAAAAATGTAACAAAGTATTGACCTAACCCCTTAATTCTGGCATTCTCGTGTGCGTTGTAGCGGGGGCGTAGCTCAACTGGTTAGAGCGCTGCCCTGTCACGGCAGAGGTTACGGGTTCGAGCCCCGCCGCTCCCGCCATAGCAAGAGTGTTGCAGGAATAGCGTAAGTTGTTTCTCCTTTCATTTTATCCTTTCATGTTTCCCGCCGGCGAGTGTCGGCGGGTTTTCATTTTTTCAATCAAAATTCCGTTTCGCAAAAAGAGAGTTTTTATTATCTCAATAAACAGCTATAATTTCAAAAACCTCCGCCGCAGAAGGCTGTATTGATTACACACCCTCTGCCTCAGAGCTAAAAACAAAATATAAACCACTGAAAAAACAAATTATTATGAAAATAAACAGCATAAAAAAACCTCTCTCCTGGCTACTTGCGCCGACTGCACTCTGGATGATACTTTTGCTAACAATCCTGAGTCCTACCGTACTTTCCGCCGCGGATTATCAATTTGAACGCAACCTCACCTATCGCCCCGATGCGGAAGAATCATTGCAAAAAGCCTGTCAGGTTGATATTGCCTATCTTCCAAATCAAACCAACGCTCCGGTTATAGTCTGGTTTCATGGAGGTGGACTCACTGGAGGCAAGAGAGAACTGCCCAAAGAACTTCGAGCCGAAGGCATCATCACCGTCGGCGTAGAATATCGCCTCTCTCCCGAAGTAGAAATTGATGAAATCCTGGACGACGCGGCCGCTTCCGTAGCATGGACTTTTAAAAATATCTCTCGTTACGGTGGTTCTCCTGAAAAAATTTATTTGGCTGGACACTCCGCAGGAGGGTATCTGGTAAGCTTAATCACCCTAGATAAAAGCCGTTTGGCCAAATATGATATAGATGCTAACCAACTGGCCGGTGTCATTCCTTACAGCGGACACGCAATTACCCATTTTAATACACGTCACAGGATGGGAATGCCTCCCTGGCAAGCAATGATTGATAAAACAGCTCCCATTTACCATGTTCGACCGGATGCACCTCCCATCCTTATTATCAGCGGGGATAGAGAAAAAGAACTCTATGGGCGATATGAAGAATCCGCCTTCTTTTGGAGAATGCTCAAACTATGCGGTCACCCTCAAGTAACCCTTTATGAGCTGGATGGATTTGATCACGGCTCCATGTGCAAACCCGCTCATGAACTGGCCTTAAGATTTATTCGAGAGCAAGAATCTAGAAAGAAATAATCGCCTCATACGCATTCTCTGGCAGAGGAACAAACTTCTATGAAATAAAATTGTTCCTCTCCAGGGGTGTCAAAAGTCGGCAAAAACCCTTCTTCCGAAAGAAGAACAAAATTTACCCAGATTAATTGCAAAAACAATGCTGATTATTCTAATACCTTGATAAAAAGGGAATTATATTCCTCATCAAAGCCACTTTCCCAACTCTCTCTCAGGTCTGTAAACGGATGTGAATATCTTTTACCAGAATTTACTCGTCCAGATTCTTTTTTTCACCTACTCTGATTCCTATGGCGGCTGCCGATTTTGTACACTTACATGTTCATACCGAGTTTTCACTTTTAGACGGAGCCTGCCGGCTGGATAAGCTGGTTGCACGGGCACAGGAACTGGAATTTCCAGCATTAGCCATTACTGATCACGGAGTCATGTTTGGAGCCGTTGATTTCTACAAAATGGCTCAAAAAGCCGGATTTAAACCTATTATCGGCTGTGAAGTCTATGTAGCCCCCGGAAGCCGTCTGGAAAGAAAAGCAGCCAAAACTGGTACAAATAAAAACCTCTATAACCATCTCGTTCTATTAGCTGAAAACCAGACCGGTTACAAAAACCTCGTTCGATTGGTGACCGCCGGTTGGCTGGAAGGTTTCTACTATAAACCCCGTATTGATAAAGAACTGCTCCAGGAATTCCATGAAGGAATTATCGCTCTCTCTGCCTGCTTAGCCGGTGAAATTCCTCAGCTCATTCTCAACGACCAACTGGAGCAAGCCCGTGAAACCATTCTCTGGTACTCTAACATCTTTGGCAAAGAAAACTTCTTCCTTGAAATCCAGGCCAATGGCATTCCGGATCAAAACAGAGTCAATGAGCAGCTTATCCGCTTCTCTCAGGAACTTAATATCGGTCTGGTCGCAACCAATGACGTTCATTATCTTCGTAAAGAGGATTCTCACGCTCACGACGTACTTATCTGCATCGGCACCCAAACTAATATTAATGATCCCAAACGGATGATCTATGCACCGGAGCAATTCTACCTGCGCTCCGCAGAAGAGATGAAAGCTCTCTTCGCCGATACCCCTGAAGCAATCTCCAATACCGTTAAAATTGCGGAACGCTGTCACGTGGAATTTGACTTCAAATCCCTTCACTACCCAGAATGGACTCCACCTGAAGGGAAAACCACTATGCGCTGCCTCAAAGAACTTCTCTGCGAAGGATTCCACGTCCGTTATGGGATGACGGTTAAACTCTCCGAAGAAGATAACTTTATCTTTGAAATACTTTCACCGGAAACAGCGCGCAAACTGCCGACATGGCACGAACCGGAATCATCTTCTGCAGAAGCCCTAACTCAAGCAGCCCAATCCGCAGAACAAGTTCTCATTGACCGGGCCAATAAAGAACTGGGAGTCATTGAAAAAACCGGTTTTGTCTCTTATTTTTTAATTGTAGACGACTTCGTCCGCTATGGACGCAGTCAAGGGGTTTCTTGTGTGGCCAGAGGTTCGGCGGCAGGCTCTATTGTCACATACCTGCTGCAAATTTCCAATGTCGAGCCGCTCCGCTTTAACCTCCTCTTTGAACGATTCCTCAATCCGGAGCGTGTCAACCCTCCTGATATTGACATTGACTTCGCCGATGATCGCAGAGGCGATGTTATCGAATACGTCCGGCATAAATATGGTAATGAAAGCGTAGCTCAAATCACTACCTTTGGTACTTTGGGAGCCAAATCCGTAGTAAGGGATGTTGCTCGCGGTCTGGGATTAGAATACAGCCAGGGAGATCGCATTTCTAAAATGATCCCTGCTGATCTTAAACTGGATAAAGGAGAGAAATCGCTTCTCTGGAAAGCGGTCTCCAATATTCCGGAACTGAAAACCGCTTATGAAAATGAACCTTCCACTCGGGAAGTCATCGACGTTGGACTTGTATTAGAAGATATCTCGCGTAATGCCTCTACCCATGCAGCCGGAGTCCTCATCGGAGCAGAGCCTCTTTATAATATCCTTCCGCTGCGCAAAGACGATAACGACTCCATTGTAACACAATACCCCATGGGGCCAGTCGGAGAACTGGGTTTGCTGAAGATGGATTTTCTGGGGCTTAAAACCCTTTCTGTTATCCGCAATGCCTGTGAACTGATCGAGCGCAATCATAAAATCAAAATTAAGATTGCAGAAATTCCGCAGGATGACGCTAAAACCTATGATCTCCTCAATAATGGTGATACTATCGGCGTTTTCCAATTAGAATCCGACGGAATGCGTAACCTCTGTCGAAAATTCAAGATAGCCTCCATCGAACATATTACGGCTTTAGTCGCACTCTACCGCCCGGGACCGATGGATCTGATTCCTGACTTCATTAAACGCCGTCATGGAGAAGTCAAAATCGAATATATGCACCCCCTTCTGGAACCGGTTTGCAAGGAGACTTACGGCATTCTTATCTACCAGGAACAAGTTATGCAGGCAACCCAGGCATTGGCCGGATTTACACTCGGCAAAGCGGATATTCTTCGCCGCGCTATGGGTAAAAAAGATGTCAATAAGATGCAGATCATGCGCGCGCAGTTCGTAGAAGGTTGCGCCAAAGTCAACCAAATTCCAGAAAACCGCGCCAATGAAATTTTTGACCTGCTGGAAAAATTCGCAGGATACGGTTTTAATAAATCCCATGCCGCCGCCTATGCTTTTGTAGCTTATCAAACCGCTTGGCTCAAAGCTAATTATCCGGTGGAATTCATCGCAGCCATGATGACTAACGATATGGGCGACCAGAAAAAAGTTCGCATCCTAATCGATGAAGCTGAGTCCATGGGCATTAAAACACTCCCACCGGATATTAATCAGAGCGATGTTCTCTTCACCTCCTCTCCTGACGGTAAGGACATCCTTTTTGCACTCTCTGCCATTAAAGGTGTCGGAGAAGCCAGCTTAACCGCAGTAGTCGAAAACCGTCGTCAAAACGGCCCCTTTATCTCATTCCAAGATCTCTGTGACAGAGTAGGACCTTCCTCGCTTAATAAAAAAGTAATGGAAGGGCTCATTTACTCAGGCGCCTGTGATTGCTTCGGCAAACCCCGAGCCGTTCTTATCGCCTCGATGGATTCCGTTCTTTCTGAAGCGGGACGCAAGCTGAAAGATAAACTCTCTGGACAAGGAACCCTCTTTGATATGCTCTCTTCTCAAAAGGAACAACCTCTTGCCCCAGAACCTTGTGTACCTGAATTTCCTCTCACAGAACGTCTGCAAAAGGAGATGGAATTGCTGGGATTCTACCTAAGCGGACATCCTATTCAATCTTTCAAAAAAGATATAGCACGACTCTCCACCCACACCTTGGAACAACTGGAAGAACTTCCCAATCGGGAAATGGTTCGAATCGGAGGACTAGTTCAGAATATCTCAAAAGGAATCTCCAAAAAAACCGAGAAACCCTTTATCTCATTTACTCTTGAAGATGAAAATTCTTCTGTCGGAATCCTCTGCTTCGCGGATAACGCCCTAAAATACGACTCTGTGATCCAAAAAGATATGCCTGTTATTGTCACGGGTCAAATCACTAAAGAAGCCAGTGGAAATATTAAGCTATTTCCAGAATCGATTGAGTCACTAGAAGCTTTTAAGCGTCAAAGCACAACTCAAGCCCAAATACGGCTGCGGCGAGGAGAAATTACAGAAGAAATACTCGAAAAACTTTATACTCTGATTAAAAATTTTCCCGGTACATGTCCTCTCCTAATCGGATTCTATTTTCAGGATGGGCAATACGCTTGGGTAGAGACTGGAGATTCACTCCGCATCAAACCGTGCAAAGACCTGGAAGAGGCAGTTGACAACCTTTGCGGTCCAAAAACATGGAGTATTCGAGTCGACCCACCTCCTTTGCCGGAAACCAAGCGCTGGGGAGGGAAAAAGAAAAGCTAATTCCCCTACTGGGGAAATATTTTCCAACAAATGGGAGAAAGTGTTATCTTTGCATTTCGCTTTACCACAATTTTCTTAAACCACTTTCCATTCCTCAATGGTACCGGTCTTAGAGGAGAAGTTGGCTCCGATTCGGTAGAGCTTTCTCTG
>CALXMK010000033.1 GCA_944389455.1 uncultured Verrucomicrobiota bacterium | reverse complement strand
GGGGCTACGCCAAGGAGTATACAGGAGATAAGAGAAAGCTCTTCAGAATCGGAGCTAATTTCTCCTCCAAAACCGGCACGATTGAGGAGTGGAAGATAGTTTAGGACTTATAGTAAAACAGATTCAGATTGCTTTTCCGATTGAAATATGGAAAATAAAATTCATAAGGGTGTGAAAACCATCAATGATTTAAAAGTTTCTTAAAGGGTATGCCTTCTCAGAAAGAATTATCTCCTATCAGCAACGAAATCACACAAAAAAGTGCATCCAATCTAGCACTGGCTTTTATTCTACTTCCCAAAGAAAAAAGAGACGCTATGGTTTCTCTATACGCCTTTTGCCGTATTGTTGACGATATTGCTGATGAAGAATCAACTCCCATCGACGAACGTAAACGAGAATTAGACCAATGGCGTAAAGATCTGGCTAGAGTTTGCGAAGGTCAATCTGGCTCCATCCCTGTCGTACAAGAATTTGCCACTATTATTCACCGATATCAGATTCCATTCGACCTGATGAATGAATTGATACTAGGCATGGAGATGGATCTGGAAAAAAGCGAATACGCTACCTGGGAAGAACTGGATCTCTACTGTTATAGAGCCGCCTCTGTTGTTGGACTAATGAGTCTACGTATATTTGGTTATCGTCATCCCGAAACAGAGGAATATGCCATTGCGTTGGGTAAGGCGCTTCAATACACCAATATTCTGAGAGATGTTAAAACCGACTTAGAAAAACATCGTATTTATCTACCTTCAGAAGAATATCAAAAATATGGAGTCAAACGGGAAGATCTGCTCCAAAGCCGTTATACAGAATCTTATTACCAATTCGCGGAACATTACAAAGAGAGAACCGTCAATTTTTACCGTAAGGCTCTGGATATTCTCCATCCTGAAGATCGCCCTAATATGATTGCTGCCGAATTGATGGGTGCTGTTTATTGGCAGCTTCTGCTCAAACTTATCCATTCTCAATATAATGTCTTTGCCACAGAACCAGTTAGACTGACAAAGAAAGAAAAAATCATTAGAATTCTTTTGACCTGGCTCAAATTCAAGCTCCGGATTAAATCACCTAACTACGGAATTCTAACATCCTCGGGTAAGAACACTTCTCTTTAGAAATATAGAAATATGCCATCCCTCTCTCCTCGCCGATTAATTGTCAACGCTGATGATTTCGGCCGTGACGCCGGAGTAAATGAAGCTGTTTCAGAAGCCTGCGAGCGGGGTATTCTGACAACTGCTAGCTTAATGGTTAATGAATCAGCAGCCGCTGACGCCGTACGTATCGCTAAAGAAAGACCTCATTTGGGCGTAGGATTACATTTAACCCTAGTTTGCGGTCATGGAGCACAAACTCATTCCCAAGCTCCCCATCTGGTTGATGAACAGAAAAATTTCTCCAATAATGCTCCACGCGCCGGAATGCTATACTTCTTTAATCGTGCCGCACGGGAAGAACTCCGCCGTGAAATCGAGGCTCAGATAAAACTTTTCCATCAGACGGGACTTCCTCTGGACCATGTCAACGGCCATCTCCACCTCCATTTGCATCCCATAGTAGCAGATATTTTACTCGATCATGCACAGGAATGGGGAATCAAGCATCTGCGTTGGAGCCGAGATCTCTTTTGGCTCAGCTGGAAGCTGGGGAAAGGTCCCCTTTTTTATCGAGTCAGCCACGCTGTTATCTTCAACCTTCTTACAAAAAGGATAAAACGAAAACTCCAAATTCTGAATATCAAATGCACCTCCCGAGTCTTCGGTTTGATGCAAACTTCGCATGTCAACGAAGAATACCTGCTGAAGATGCTTGAACATCTGCCTGCGGGAGACTCTGAAGTCTACTCTCACCCCTCTACTGAAGAACATAGCCGAGCTGAATATCTAGCCTTAATTTCTGAAAAAATCGCTCAGAAAATCCGCACTTCCTCCATCTCTCTTATTCGATATACCGATCTCTAATCATTATTTGACCGATTTTAGTTGGATGCTAAAAACAAATAAGCTAAAATAGACAAATGGAGAAGAAAAGGATACTTGTTATTCTATCGGGATGCGGAGTAAAAGATGGATCTGAAATTCAGGAATCTGTATTGACCCTTTTGGCTCTGGATCGTGCCGGAGCTGAAACTCTCTGTGCTGCTCCCAATATAATGTCCACTCTATGTGTGGATCATTTCCGAGGAACCAAGACAAACGAAACACGAAATGTCCTGACTGAATCCGCAAGAATTGCCCGTGGGCATATCATTCCTCTCAGTCAAGTCGAATTAGATCAGATTGACGGTATCATTCTGCCCGGCGGACTAGGAGCCGCTTGTAATCTATCCGACTTTGCCTACACTCAGGATCAGATCACCATTGAACCCGAACTCCAAAAACTTCTTTTAGCTGCTCATCAAAAGGGCAAACCCTTGGGATTTATCTGCATTGCGCCGGTTATCGCTGCCACCCTCTTTGGCTCCGAAGGAATTCGATACACCTTAGGAAACGATCAGGAATTAGCCACACGCTTTGCCAAAAACGGAGCTGAACATATTAATTGTCCTCCTTCTGAAGCAGTTACAGATGAAAAACTAAAAATCGTAACAACCCCTGCTTTCATGCTGGCAGAGAGCCTTGCTGAGGCTGAACCGGGTATTACCCAACTGGTCAATGAGGTTCTAAAACTTGCATAGCTTTTCCACCTCAAGCTCAGACAGCAGGGATTACATCCAAATTTGCTAGTATTGGAATGCCCAAAGAAGAAAAAGAAGTTTTTCCAGTAACGGTTATTATTCCTACTCGGCCTGGAGAAAGTGTCGTTCCCGCGGCTGAAGCCGCCTTGCGGCTTGATTATCCCCGAGAACTTCTTGAAATCCTCGTTGTCCGAGGAACTCACCCCTCTTGTCAGAGAAATGTGGCTCTTCGCCAGGCAAAAGGAGAACTAATCTACTTTCTGGACGATGACTCTCTTCCTGAACCTAATGTTCTGCAGATAGGAGTTAAATATTTTCATAATTCTAAGGTCAAAATAGTAGGGGGTCCTAACCTTTGTCCTCCGAATGCCCCTCGTCTGGAAAAACTCTTTGCCCTTACTATGGGCAGTTGGATTGCGTTCGGTCCCAGCCGAGCGCGTTATTTACGTACGGGCAAACCCCGCACCAGTTCCGAAAAAGAGCTCATTCTCTGTAATATGCTCGTCTCTCGCCAAACGCTGCTTGATCATGGAGGTTTTGACGAAGCGCTCTATCCAAATGAGGAAAACGCGCTAATGGATGACATTTTAAAGGAAGGAGGCAATCTGATCTACGATCCGGACTTTTTTGTCTACCGCAGACCGCGGCGTACTCTTGGTGCCTTCTGCCGTATGCTGATAACCTATGGGAGAGGTAGGGCAGAACAATTTAGACTTCATCCAGGCCCAGGATCCCTCCTAAACTTTATTCCTCCTCTCTTCTTCCTCTTTACCGTGGCAACCCCTTTCCTTCCCTGGTGGATTACTGCTCCAGTCTGGGGTTTCTATTTTCTGACTCTACTCATTCAGTCTTGGATCTCCGGACATGGCTTTAAAGGAATTTCACTTTTGCCATTACTCTTTCTGACTCATCTTTGCTACGGTTTAGGATTCTGGCTCGGACTCTTCACCTCTCCTCGGAGTCTCTCAGAAAATGAAGCAAAAGAGATTAAAATCGAAAAAATCCTCTAAAAATCCTTTGATTAACGGATATTGACTTTATACAAGCAATCCTCCCAAGATATCAGCTTCGAGTTTGAGCTGGGACCGGAAGAAAACTCTGTTGGAATTCGCACAAAAGTTTTTTCCGAATTTGTCTGCGCTGTTCCTGTATATCTTGGCACAATTCGCATAGATATAATTTCTGATCCGAAGTCAGAATACGGCTCCGCAGCTGCATATCTATCTGTTCTTCCAACGCATAGAGAACCTTATCCCGAATGATAGTCTGGATAACCATCTTCTTTGCTAGAGGAAGCTCCGCCAAATATTTCTCCCACTTTTCTACCTGTTCGCTGATTTGAATTCTATGTATCTGAAGCTGATCTTGGTTCCTTTGAAGGCTTCTGTAAGGAATATTTAAACTCCTAATCTCTTGGTTCCGCAAATCTTGATTAAACTGCAAGGTGACAAATAAACGCAGTTCTTCCCGAGTAAGCTGATCCGCTTCAGAGATTTTCTCATCAGTATGGATAATTTTAAAAGGAGGTTCTCCTACAATATAGAATGTAATCTGATTCCGAACAGGTATATTAGAGCTATCCCCGTCAACATCAACTACCGGAACCAGTTCAGAATATTGACTCTTTTTCTCCGTCGAAACGATTGCTCTTTGCCCTTCCTCTTTAAAACGATCAGAGGTTGAGTCCTGTCCTATCAGACAAGTCATAGGAAGCACCACTGCCACACAGAGTCCCATACATACTCGCTGACTATAACTAGGTCGGTGAGAACCTGCACTGACTATTGAACGCAGACGACGCTCCAGAAACCCGCCTCCATTCATTTCACTGGCAACGGCCGGCGCCTTCAATGTTCCTTCTGAAAGCAGCTCAACGGCATCCAGAAGAGTTTCTGCATATTTACGCCGATTTACCGCAAAAATCTCTATCACCTGATCATCACAGCAGATTTCCTCATTCTGCCTCAAATGATTCTTTACCCAACGAATCAGCGGATTCCACCAGAAGATAACGCCGCTGAGGAATTCCAACCATCGGATTAAATAGTCGCGCCGGGCTACATGGGTAAGCTCGTGGGCTAATACCCATCGGATTCCTTCATGCGGAAATTTCTCCAGCAACACCCGGGGAAGAATAATCCGAATTCTTCCTCCAATCCACCAGACCATAGGAGAAATCTTGGCGGAGGTAATCTGCAGAAGAGGAACTCTCTTAAGATTGAGCTTTGAGGTAAGTTCTTCCGCCAACTTGACAATTTCCTGGGATGGAGATCCCGCTCCGCTGCAAAGTAATCTGTTAAAATGAATAATTTTGCGCAAACAATTTCCTAAAATCAGGAAACTCCCCCCTGCCCAGAGTATAAACAATATCTCCCAGCCACAATATTTTAGACATTCCGTAATTAGAAAGATTCCTCCTCCTGAACTTGTCGAGATTGTTTCTTTTTCAATCAAAAAAGAAGGTGCAAACGCTATCTCCGGAAGAGAAAAAGATATAATCGGAGGACTTAAAAGCTTGATGAAGACGGCTACCCAAAGCAAATGTGCCAAAAGAGGTTTTCGCAAAAAACGCTCCGTTCCCCAAGCTACACCGGCTAATATCAAGGCAAACAACAAATTGCTGAATACCGTTTGCAAGAATGTCTCCATCATAGAGTTGACTAAATTTATTCTTCCGTCAAATTATCCAGTAGAGAACGCAGACGGCGAATCTCATCTTTTGAGATTTTCTTTTCTTCCACAAAATGAGTAATTAGTGGAGCCAAGGACCCTCCGGTCAATTTGTCCGCTAATGATTCTAACTGAGAACTCGCATATTCACTCTTGGAAATAAGAGCCGTAAAAGTCAAAACAGAACCCTCCGTATGACGCTGAACAAATCCTTTTTCTTCCAACCTCTGCAGGAGACGCTGAACTGTCCCATGCTGCGCATGAGAAGTATCCGGATAGAGTCTCTCCCGTATCCGTCGTGCCGTCACGGAAAGCTCTTCCCAGAGGATCTCCATCACTCCGAGCTCAGCATTAGCTAACGTGGATAGTTTTTGATTCATAACAGATCTTTTATTTATCTCTTTAAGAGTCAAGTCTGCAATAGGCTTCCAAACCCTGAAACTACCGTTTCCCTTTTAAAACTACAGCAATTTCCACTCTCTGTCAAATACAGGGACAAATCGTTTCTGAGTTCTTTCTCCCATAAGAAGCTCCTTCTTCTGTAAAAGAAGGAGCTCTGTTAATGCAACCTATGACTATGAGTATGAATAACGGTTAATAATCCAGCTGTATTGTTCCATCCGGATTAACCAGGATGTCTATTGCTTTCCCCAAGGGGAATCTCGTCTGTTTTTTCTCGATGGAGAGCGTTGGCTCCTTCATCGATTGAAGTATCTCAAAAGCCTCTTGTCCAGTCAGCTCACCTTTTTGAACCCGTTTTTGGATTTTCTCAAATTCCTGAGCAAACCTCTCTGGACTCAATGGATGAACTCCAGGAGTTTTAATCATTTCTGTCACAGTAACCCCTTCACTATCTGTTTCAATTCGAATCTGCTTGGGTAATTTCGCTGTTTTCACGGCCTTAGCTTTAGGAGCCTGTTTTTCCTTTTTCATCTCCTTGCTCATGAAGTTTTGGAAAAGATCCTCATATCCTTCTGAAAGAGGAGGTAGTTTTTCATAAAGTCCGCTCTCTTTAAACTTTTCTTCCAGCTGTTTTTGGAACTTCTGAATCTGTTCATCAGCCTGCTTCGAATATTTCTCCCAATCCTGCTTTTGCAGTTTCTCTGCAAGAACATCGATCTGATCCTGAATCATCTGCAAAATCTCCTCCGGACTCTTATTCTTAATTTCAACAAGCTTCTCTTGCAATTTACTCCAAGAGTTCATTCCTGTCTCGGCCTTTTTCTCCTTCTCAGAAACGATATCTACCTCTTTTCCATTGATATTAAGTTTTGTATCTCCCTCAGATGAAGTAGTCACGCTGATAGAAAAATGACCGGAATTCTCTCCAGATAAAGGAATCTCCTTGCCGTTAATAATCACTTTCCCCTGCGAGAATACCTCCGCAGTCTCATTCTTTACTGGTGGCGAGGCTGCCTCCGAAGGAGCATCTGCCCCGTGGGCTATCCCTACCCACGGGAGCAGTGCCAGAGCGCATGCTAAGCAGGAAGCTCTTACTCCCTTCATAACCTGTCTATTTACAATCAAGTGTTTCATGTTTCTTCATTTTTCCTTTCATACCGCCTTAGTTTTTCCTCTACCCACAGACAGCAAGCGGCAAACCGTAAGGGATACAGCGCATACGACAAAGTGTCGTATCACGCACAAATTTATACGACAACTTGTCGTATTAGGTCAACACTATTTCTCACTTTTTTTAAATTTTATTCTTGTCTTTTATTATAACAACTTAAGTAAGAACAAGATAAAATTTTATATTTTTCCCTATTTTTCTCTCTTCCTAAAACCAAAATATTTGTCAAAATCATCCTTCTCTTCAGAACATCGCAAATTCTCTAAACCATTTTTCCGGAGGACATTCAAAATAATACTCTTTCCCAGAGAAAGTTGTAAAAGAAAGGCTCTTGGCATGCAATGCATGATAAGGCAAAATCAGTTTTTGCCGCTGTTCTTCACTTAATCGATTTTCTACAAAGGCGAGATAATACTCTGGACTCTCTCCGTAGAGCTTATCTCCCACAATAGGACACCCTATCCAGCTAAGGTGAATCCGAATCTGATGCTTACGTCCCGTTCCGGGAAATACATTGAGCAAACTGTAAACATTTCCATCACGCTCGAAACTCTTCACTAAACGATAAACCGTTTCGGAAGGATATCCATCTTCTCTCACACAATCTTTAACCACCACAGTGCTGTTCTCATCCGCTCCCAGAGGCCGCTCAATCAAACCCGCTTTCGGTTCGGGGATTCCTTTGACAATCGCCTGATAACTCTTTTTCATTCGCCCTTCGCGCATTATTTTTCCATAGATTCGCGCAGCCTCCTGAGTCTTTGTAATCAACATAACACCGCTAGTTTCTCGATCAAGCCGGTTAATAAAATTCACAGACAACAGCGGATCTATAAATTCCACGGAATCCCAAGGACACTCACCTGAAGATCGATAAATACAATCCTTTACACCTTGACGCAGAGGACAGCATCCCAAATAAATTCGTACTCTTGCGATAAGACTGCTGAGACAATCCCCCTTGGTGGGATGACAAACAAGCCCCGCCGGTTTATTAACTACAAGCAACTCTTCATCCTCATAAAGGATATCAATGAGAGGCTCTTTGCTTCCAAATGGTATATTACAAACTTTTACTCTTGGGCCCATTCTCTTTATTAATCACTCTTTTTTCCGTTATTGCGCTTTTTCCTTCCTTTCCCACAGGAAACTGCCTCCGCTCCTGAGATAAAACTTTATAACTTGAGAGGAAAGAGATTATTCTCTGCCGTGCGGATTCGAGATTCGGTTGAAGAGGTGTTACCAGCTGATAATGATCCCAAAGCTTATATTTCCGGCTTAAAAAACGGTATTCCACAAAATCTCCTATGGAAAAATCCTCATTTGAATAAATCGAGTAAGCCATAAATTCATTTCCACTAGGATCTTGTATTCTCATCTCTTCGCACTGGATTTTCTCTCCGTCAACCTCCAAATAGGTTTGATTCTGCATCAAAACATGGAATGAACCCGATTCTAAACAAATCCTCATCGGATGCAAATTCCGAATATCAAAGACCTTTAGTTTGAGAGTAATAATATAGCTCTCCGGGTTGACACCGGTGACACGAATAATCTCTGAACAGCCCGCAAAAAACTTCTTATCTTCCGAACTAACCCTATCTTCCCTCAAGAGCCACTCACCATTCTGCAGTTGGGCAAAATCCAGAGAAAGAGGCGCTCCAGGCTCAAGCGACTGCTGCTGAGAATAAAGAAAACTCCCTCCTGCCAAAAGAATCAAGCTGAAGAAAAATGTACTTATTCTGGGAAGTTTTCGGCAGATCAAAATCATGCCATAATAAAAGAGATAAAACAACACCCCCAAAATAAGTTTATAGAAAAAATAGCTCTCTCTCCCCGAAATCTCCATCCTCATATATTTCATCATCCAAAAGAAAAATGAGGGAACAGAAAGAAGAAAAAAAACCAGCGTCGGCATCTGAAAAAGAAATATCCTTGGACCGAAACAGAACAGAACCGATAAGGAAAGCATCCCCACTGCACAGAGGATTCCCAACATATTCTGCCGGTGTACTCCAAAAATAAAATAGAGACATATAAGAAATGCTGTCACCCACCCTCCAAAATATATCCACTGATCAGAACGCAACCTCCAGAATAAACCTTTTCCCATCTCATCCGGAGATGGATAAATGATCTGCGGATAATATCTCTCTAGGAAAACCCCGGAAGCCAATGCTACTCCTGTACAAGCAATTAAAAACCACCCTCCATATTCAATTGGAGACCATCTCCAAGCATTTATCATATAAGGGAACTTAATCCCAAGAGCAACTAGGGACAAGATAATCATAAATCCACCTAACTGTCTTTTTATGAAATTATTATTCAGCACTGAATTTACTCCTTTTATTTTCTCCTGTTGCTGATTTTCCCTCTAAAGAAGAGTTCATCTCTTCCTCTCTGCCGGAATCATTCTGTGGAGGAAGATCTTCGGCATCAAAAAGTCTGCCAATTCCGATAAATAGAAGAATCATTACCCCTACCATAATATACCCCAATGTGATATGCACCTGATCCCCTAACATAACAGAACCGATCCATTGCACCCCTAGTAAGGTCACCATTAGCCGGAGTATGTTCACAAAAAGAATCACCGGTAATACGATAACGAAATGGCTAAGTCCCATCCAAAGGTTCTTCTGCATCCGCATGGCTATGAGCCATCCCATCAAAAGCATTGCTTCCAGCTGTTCAATTCCGCTGCAGGCCGCTGTAATAGCAATTCTGCGATTTTCCATCACAATATCTCCTCCTTCAGCAATGGTGTTATAGCCAAACAAAGAGAGAATCCATGTCGTAGCATGTGCTTCTATTACTCTCAGAGGATGACTGATCAGATGATGAATAAATTCTATATTAGGCACTAAAATTATCCATACCATCAAAGCAGCAGACGCATAACTTCCTAACCTTAAATTACCAAAGAAAAAACAACCGGCTGCCAATAGTACACTCCCCCCTAAAAGGTGCATCTTTAATCCTAAAAAAAACAAAGCCAGCAGTGCCAAACACCATCCTGTCCCTCTAGTCTTCGAGTTGTTTTTTTCCCCAAGAGTCGCCAAATGATTCTCTTGAACATAAAAAAGAGCAAAAATGGCTATCCCCCATACCGTCAGTACTAATGAAGCTTCCGGAGAAGCAGAGTTGGCAGTATGCCAGCAAGCCCAAATCAAGCTCCCCAGCAAAATTAAACCCGGCACAATCGGAGTCGCTTTAACTTTCGGTAAATAAATATATAAAAATGTATTCCAAAAGCTCATATGCGAAATCCCATTTTTCTTTCAAATCAGCTATTTTCCCTTAAGAAATTTTTATGTAATTTATTCTATTCAATGCAGTATCAATATCATCGTTTCCGGCTCAAAGGTTCCTCTGCAGCCAATTCTGCTTCGATCTTTTGGAGAACTTCCTTACCATATTCATTTTCTGGCATCAGCTTCAGTAAAGCATCAGCATAAGCTTTGCGCTGCGATAAGTCCGCTTCTTGATCCTCGATCAACATCCGATACCCATTTAAAAGCCCTTCTTGTGCACGGATATTTTCTGAATCCGCATAAAAAACTCGAGTAAAAGCTTCTACTGCCTCTTTGGGATTGTTCCTTTCTAGATAACGCATTCCAAGCTGTAAAGCTCCCTCATTCCCATCACAAGGCAAAGAATTAGCTTTAATGGCTGCCTCCATGGCATCATTTAATTTTCCCTGTTTAGCATAAAGTGCAGATAGTATTGCAAACGGGAATCCATTATCTTGCTGATTCGTACAAAGCGGAGAAATAATATCAATTCCTTTCTGCCAATCTGGTTCCTGACCGATCTCCAAAAACAACGAAGCTAAACGCACTTTAAGTTCAAAAGAATCTGGGTTCAATTTTAATCCCTCTTCCAAGATTACTTGCGCCTCCAGCACTTTATTAGCTTCATAAAGTATTGATGCTAGTGCTGTTCTTACTCCGGGAGCAGCAGGATTGATCTCCAATGCTTTGCGTAAATAAGCCTCCGCAGAAATAATATCCCCATCAGCAGCTGCTTTCTTAGCCAGAATTCCATTCGCCAGCAAAATCTTATTTTCATCCTTGGAATCTTGCATCACCTGTATAAAATGGGTTAAATCAATCTCAGAACGAATATAATAATTCCCGATCTCCTCGCACACCGTCAGAGGAACTTTCGGCAAAACCAGATTAAAAAGTCTGACCGCTTCCGCAGTATTCCCCATAGCGGCTTCAAACCGGGCTCCATAAAGAGTCACTATCGGATCTTCAGGATGATCTTTCAAATAAGCACGAGTATAACTGACTCCATCGTTGAATCTATTTAACTCCTCTAATGCCTGCAATTTGCTCCTTATAGCCAAGCTCATTTGCGGATTTTGTTTCAACAACTCTTCAGCATAGATCAAAACCAACTGATAATCATTATCTTCCAGGGCTTTATTCATCACTAAGTGGAGAGCTAGCGAATTTTGAGGAGCTACTTTGTAAAGAGATTGAGCCAAAGAAAATAGAATCTCTCTTTCCGTCTTCGAAATTGCCTGCTGTCCTTCATATTCCGCCTTGAGCCTATCGTATAACTCCGTAACCAAAATACTAAGATATCTTTCCGTATAATCCCTAAATTCCGAACTCAAAGTCTCCTCCGCCAAGATCTGTGCTGCCTCTGCCGCCAAAGAGTAATCTTTGAGATCAAAAGCCAGACGGAACTTTAATAATCTCCCCACAGGCCTGTTCCGATAAGGATCCCCCAACTCCAAGAATTGCAGAGCTTTTTTAGTCTCTCCTCGAATAGTTGAAGCCAGAGATTGAATATAATAATCTACGGACAATCCTAATTTAGAGGAGGAATTCAAATTCAATCTGAAGCGCTCTACCTTCTCCGCGTCATTCAACATAAAACCGATCTCTACCGTCCGCAGGAGCAGCTCTATATCACTGGGGCGAGTCTTATAGACACGACTATAATTCTCATAAGCCTCCTCCATTTCACCCATACTGACCAGACAATCCGCCTTTACAAGATAAGAACTTATCAAGGCGCATTCATCCGCTCCGGCAATTTGATCTAAATATTCAAGTGCATTGCTTCTACCTCCGCTGAGAAAGGCATTAGCACCCAACATAAAATATACTGTATCCTTTACCCCTTGAGAAATGGAGCTCTCACCAATTTGCCGAATCTGTTCTATTTTATCAGGGGATTCTTCATCTAATTCCAATAAAGTCAAATAAGGAGATTGCTTTTGAATCATTATCTCCTTAACCGCTTCTAAAATCTTTTGATTTCTGGAAGCTTTCGCTGTTATTCCAAGACGGTAAAACAGAGGATCCGATAATGAGGCTGGGGGCATCTGCAAAGTCGCACGTTCGAGTGCATAAGCAAATTGACCGGAAAGAAAAGCTGCTCGGTAAGCTTTCTCCGGCAATGATTTATCTAGTGGATTTAAAGTCGAGGTAACAAACCAGTAATAACACGAAGTTTCATAATTCTCATTCTTTTCTAGGATCTCTGCCATCAAACGATTAGCATCTTCACTGCTAGGATCTTTTTTCAAAACCTGCTGCAGCAAATTAATTGTTCGAGGATAATCTCCCTTTTCCGCAGCTGTATGAGCCTGAGACATCTGCGATGAGGTTGATTTATATACTACCGACAAATACCCTATAATACAGATAGTCAACAGAGTAATCGTTAATATTACAATCAAAATTATCTTTTTCATTTTAAATCTTTTTAGCCGTCTTTTTATTTACACTCAAATCGGCATATTTCTTTACTCTAAATATCCCACAAATAAACTCTATTTAAATAAACAGTAGCCTAAAAAGAACAAAAAACAAGCTTTAATCAAAATGTATCTTTTAATTTTTTCTCCTGACCTTTAATATCAGTTCAAAAGTCTTTCTCTTATCTCTGCACAAGAAAAATATGCACAGAGCGGATATCGGTCTTCCTTATCCGATATCCGCTCTGAAAAGATCTTTTAAGACCTTATGCCTGACTTTTAGAGAAAACTATTTTTGATTTCTCTTTTTCCTGGCTCGCAGCAATGCCGGTACAGCCAATAAAACAGTCATGGCTACAGCGGGCAAAGGACTTCCGACCGTATTAGACTCCAAAAATCCTCCATGCGCACCGGCAATATTGATAACGGCCTGCCCTTTATCGAAGAAGACCAGAGATCCAGGAGAGAAACTGCTCTGCCCCGTAAGCTGATACCAACCGGTAGAACCTTTCTTTTCAATCTGATCTTGTTTTCCTCTCTTATAGTTAGCTGAATCATATTGATTACTGTTCTGAGCTGTCGCTACAACGGAAAACTCATCTCCCTGCGTCACTCCCATGGCATAGACGTTACCTTCGATACTGTTATTGTTCTCAAAAGTAAATGTTTCACCGTCAACTGTGACTGTAGATCCATGCTCCCAGTTTACTAAGCTGCCGCTGGTTGCGGTCCCACTATCATAACTGAAGAGCGTATCACTACCGCTTGTAACAGAAATTCCTCCGGAATAGGAATCCAAAATATCGACAACAATTGCCGCATCCTTTAAGACAGAGAAAGTATCAGAACTTCCTTTACTAGTGACAAAGGCAGTCTTTTTCCCCTGACCGTTTCCCTTCCCATTACCAAAGCCATAGCCATCCGTACCGAAATTTACATTACCATTAGCGGCAAAAACTCCCACTGCAGCAAATAAAACTATACTCACTGTAGCCGCAGATCTAATTTGTCGTTTAAATCTGTTTAACATAGAAATTTTTTCTGTAAGGTCCATTTTAGGACACTAATAAAATAATAGTTCAAAAAAACAAAAATGTCAAAAAAAAGAAATAAATTACAACTCATTTAAAATAAGTATATTATAAATATTTTATTTTTTGATACTATTTTTTCTAAATGCAAAGAATCTTTTACCTTTGAAATAAAAAATACTCAATAAAAAACGCTATTATGGCTTTTTTCCCTTACTCTATTTAATATTTATTCCTATCCCTATCTTTTTACTTCTCATTGATTAAGCATCCGCTCAATCGGAATACGTGCTTTTTCCATAATCTCTTTGGGCAACTCTATTCTCGGGAATCTCCCCTTGAGAGTTTTGATCATCTTGGCCAAAGTATTTCTTTTCATATGCTTACACTCTGGACAATACCCACGCACATTCAGCGGATAAAAAGTCTTGCCAGGACACTCCTTCTTCAATCGGTGGATCATATTCATCTCGGTTACCACAATAAACTCTTTCAACTCCGGTTGACGGCAATAATGAATCATCTTCTCGGTAGAACAAACCGCGTCCGAAACCGCTTTTACGGAAGCCAGGCACTCCGGATGGGCGATCACCTTGGCCTGAGGATACAGCCGGCGGGCCGCCTCTACTTCTCTCGGTGTAAATTGGGTATGCAGATAACAATATCCAGGCCATAAAACCATTTCACGGTGGGTCTGCTCTCTGACCCATGAACCTAAATTTTCATCTGGAACAAAGAGAATCCTCTTTTCCTGCGGGACATTGCTTACAATCCGATCCGCATTGCCACTGGTACAAATCACATCCGATAACGCTTTGACTGCCGCAGAACAATTGATATAGCTGACCACATACAACTCGGGATGCTCCGCCTTAAACTTGGCCAGATCTTCTGCCCGGCAGCACTCCTCCAAACTGCACCCGGCCGATAAATCTGGCAAGAGAACCTCCCTTTGCGGATTCAAAATTTTGGCAACCTCGCCCATAAAGTCGACTCCGCAAAACAGAATAGGATCGTTCGAAGCCATTTTAGCCGCCTCCCGCGAAAGCCCCAACGAATCCCCCACATAATCTGCCACATCCTGAACCTCAGGACGCTGATAATTATGCGCCAGGATTGTCACCCTCAGCTCACGCTTCAACCTCAGCAGCTCCTCTCTCTGCGCCTCGAGCTCCGCGGGCTCTACCGCCTGCTCCGGCTCGACTTGAAAAGGATTCGCACACTCACTCTTGCCTACACTTTCACAATACTCTTTAAGGCACTTGGGAATCTCAATATCCACGTCTCGAGTATACCACGATCATCCCCGCCGGGCAAGGCACTTACCCCCTTCTGGCAACTTTGATCCGGCGGGAAACTATATCCGAAACTCATTTTTTGCTCGCAGAAGAGACTAAAAACACCACAATATAAGCAGTCGTGGCGGTTACTGACCGGCAGGAGAAAAACACTATGGAACAAATTATCATACTTGATTTCGGATCACAATATACCCAGGTTATTGCAAGGCGCATCCGCGAATGCAAAGTTTATTGTCAGATTAAACCCTGGAACACCCCTGCTGCGGAAATCTCTGCCCTGGAACCTAAAGGAATCATTCTCTCCGGCGGCCCGGCCAGCGTCTACAGCTCAAACGCCCCCAAACCGGATCCGGAGCTCTTCCGGATTCCCGTTCCCATGCTCGGCATCTGCTATGGACTCCAGCTGCTGGCAGAATTCCAGGGGGGCAAAGTCGAACGGGGGGATAAACGCGAATACGGCAAAGGGACTCTCACGATTCAAGATCCCGAATGTCCCCTTTTCCAAGGATTGGAAAAGCAAATCCAGGTTTGGAATTCCCATGGAGATAAAATGACCCAGCTTCCTCCCGGTTTCACAACGGTTGCCACAACGCCCAATTCAAACTATGCCGCTATCGAACACCGCCAACGGAAACAATTTGGACTCCAATTCCACCCCGAAGTAGTCCATACCCCCCGGGGGAAAGAGATTCTCTCCAACTTTGTCCACCGCATCTGTGGTTGCTCCCCCACCTGGACCATGAAAGCCTACCGCCAGATGGCCATTGAACAAATCCGAGCCCAAGTCGGCAAAGAACATGTCATCCTCGGACTCAGCGGCGGAGTCGATTCCTGCGTAGCCGCAGTCCTCATTCACGAAGCCATCGGGGACCAGCTCACCTGCATCTTTGTCAACAACGGCCTTCTTCGAGCTAATGAAGGACAAAGCGTTCGAGACGTATTCTGCAAAAACTTTAATATCAATCTCCACTACGAAGACGCTGCGGATATCTTCCTCAGCCGATTGGAAGGAATCACTGAACCGGAGAAAAAACGCTCCATTATCGGCAATACCTTCATTGAAGTCTTTGAAGCCGCTCAAAAGAAAGTCGGCAGCGCTCCCTTTTTGGCCCAAGGAACCCTTTATCCGGACGTCATCGAATCGGTTCCCATTGCCGGCAATCCCGCCTCCCTTATCAAGAGCCACCACAACGTCGGCGGGCTGCCCAAAGAGATGAAATTCAAGCTCGTCGAACCTTTCCGCTGTCTCTTCAAGGACGAAGTCCGTGAACTGGGCAAAGAACTCGGCCTCTCACGGGAAATCGTCTGGCGTCAACCCTTCCCCGGCCCCGGCCTGGCCGTCCGCATTGTAGGAGAAATCACCCGTGAACGACTTCGCATTCTGCGGGAATCCGACGCCATTGTGGTAGAAGAGATGAAGAAGAGCGACTGGTACTACAAAGTCTGGCAGACCTTTGCAGTACTGCTTCCCATCCGCAGTGTCGGGGTCATGGGCGACGAACGCACCTACGACTACACGATCGCCATTCGTGCGGTAGAATCCCAGGACGGCATGACCGCCGACTGGGTTAAACTCCCCTACGACCTGCTGGAAAGGCTCTCCAACCGGATTATTAACGAAGTCAACGGGGTCAACCGCGTCTGCCTGGATATCTCCAGCAAACCCCCCGCCACCATCGAGTGGGAGTAGGATTCTTTCTTCTTCCCCCGAAAATTATATTTCAGCAAAGAGCTGATTGATTCTACCGCGATCAATCAGCTCTTTTCTTTTAATAGGTCTACTTCGTTTCCCTTGCTCAAGAGAATTTTTAACAATAAATTCTCAAAAAAAGAAAAAAGATGAAGAAGCAAGACCTTCATGAAATTCTTTGATAATAAGGTTACCCTATCCTCAGAAGATATTAAACTTACCTTTTCTCTTTTTAAGTTTTCTAATAATTCATTATATGAAACCTATCAGGTTCACTCTATCTTCCATTCCTCTATGGTACCGGTTTTGGAGGAGAAATTAGCTCCGATTCTGAAGAGCTTTCTCTTATCTCCTGTATACTCCTTGGCGTAGCCCT
>CALXMK010000032.1 GCA_944389455.1 uncultured Verrucomicrobiota bacterium | reverse complement strand
CTCCGCCGAAGGTTGGATTTTATGTATTCTCCTACTGTCCATCGAATATGATTATCTATTATCCGGAGGGTGCCGAGACCAATTGGGGGACAGAATGGCAAGGTTTTGTCACCGCTCCTTGGGATCCAGCGGCAGGTTCCGCTCCGAAAGAGCCCTCTCTGACTTGCGGAACCGTCTCCAAAAATCCTGAGACAGGTGAGATCAGCTTCACGCTGACCTTTACCGGAACTCTCCAAGAGAGCGCCGATGGAATCACCTGGAGCGACGTCTCCGACGCCACCGAGGGCTCTTACTCAGTCACCATCCAGAAGAATCAGAATAGATTCTTCCGTACAATTGTTCATTAACAAATTATAAAAAACATGTCCGTGGGAGTCATTTTGCTCCCACGGACACCTAAAATAGAAAAAGAATCAAATTCAACTCCTATCTCCTTTCCGGCAAAATACTCTGGGAAAATTGAGTTCTATAATATTTATTCACTTTTTGATAATGAAAACAGAAATAACCCATAAATTGATCGGTATTACCGCTCTCATACTTACTGCCAGCTTCATTTCAACTGCTGTTCAGGCCGCCACGGTCACGATCGATTCGTTGACCTATGAAACAAATGAAAACGGCACCGCCTCCGTGACCGATTGTCTGGAAAACTTCACCGGCGCCGTGACGATTCCCTCCTCCATTACCGTGGATGGAACCGCCTATACCGTCACCGACATCGGATGGAATGCTTTCTCCGGCTGCAGCTCGCTGAAGGAAATTATCCTCCCCGATTCACTCTCCTCTATCGGATGGTATGCCTTCTACTGCTGTACTTCTCTGACGGAGATTGTTATCCCCGATTCGGTCACCTTTATCGGAAGAAGTGCTTTCTCCGACTGTTCCTCGCTGAATTGGATTTATTTCCAATCGCAGACTCCGCCGGAAGTTGGATCTTTAGTATTCTCCGGTTGTCCATCGAATATGATCATCTACTATCCGGAGGGCGCCGAGGCCAATTGGGGGACTGAATGGCAAGGTTTTGTCACCAAAGCATGGGATCCGGTGATAGATCCCATTCCGGAACAGCCCACTCTGACTTGCGGAACCGTCTCCAAGAATCCTGAGACAGGCGAGATCAGCTTCACGCTGACCTTTACCGGCACTCTCCAGGAGAGTGCCGATGGAATTACCTGGAGCGACGTCTCCGACGCCACCGAGGGCTCTTACTCAGTCACCATCCAGAAAAATCAAAACAGATTCTTCCGCACCGTAGTGAAATAAAAGGAATTCTAACCCTCTTCGGCACTTCAAACGCCGAAAGCTTTTAAAAGCAAACCACCCGTGGATAATGAATTCCACGGGTGGTTTAATATGATATCGGTACTCTCTAATTGCGTACCATTTTGCTATGAAGTGCAAAGGCAGGACGCAGACTGATTGAAAGATTATTCTGCAAATTCTGTAAATCTCGATAAAGGGAAAGATTTTCAGATCGAGGCGATACTCTCTCCTCTGTATTCAGTGTGACAAAGCGATCACTGAGTTCCTGTATTTTGACGGAATGTCCAGAATGATTTTCCCAACACCAAAGCGCCTGAAGCGCTGCCCCATAGGCAGCCCCTTCACTAACCTTCAATGTGACCACTTCCGCATTAAAGATATCAGCCATAATCTGGCGCCAAAGAGGAGAATGTGCTCCCCCACCCGTAGCTCGGATCTGAGAAGGACGAACTCCCAGCTCCGCCAGTCTCAGAAGTCCATAATTCATTCCCAGCGTGACTCCTTCCATCGCGGCGCGAGCCAGATTCGCGGGTTTCATCGTCCGTGTATTGATTCCAAAGAAAACTCCTGTTCCATCGGGAACATTCGGAGTTCTTTCCCCTTCCAGATAAGGAACCAACAACACCCCTTCACTTCCTGCGGGAGCCTCTGCGGCAAGACGGTCAAAATCCTTAATCTCAAGCTTGAAAAAGTCACTTATCATACCGGTAGCAACGGTTACATTCATGGTACAAAGAAGCGGCAGCCATCGATTGGTACTGTCGCAGAAAGCCGCTATCTCTCCTTCCGGATCGATGACCGGCTTCCCGGCACAGGCATAAATCGTACCGCTAGTACCAAAACTCGCCGTAATAAGTCCTTCACGAGTATTTCCGGTTCCGATAGCCCCCATCATATTATCTCCGCCTCCGGCACTTACTAGAACGGAGGTATTCAATCCCAGCAGCTCCGCCGTTTGGGCAGAAAGATAGCCTACCGGCTGATCGCTTTCTATCAGCTCAGGCATCTTATCGGGCAGTTCTCCGTCAATAGCCTGAAGAGCACGGCGGCTCCACTGCCGGGTCCGCACATTCAAAAGAGCCGTTCCGCTGGCATCCCCATACTCCATCACCCGACGACCCGTAAGATAGAAATTAATATAATCATGAGGCAGCAGCACAGTGGCCAGCCGAGCAAAATTCTCCGGCTCATGTTTCTTAAGCCAAAGAATTTTCCCCGCCGTATATCCAGGTAAAATCGCATTCCCCAATTCAGAGATGGCTCCCTTAAGTCCCCCCAACTTGTCAGTCAGCTCCGCACACTCTTCTGCCGTAGAAGTATCACACCAAAGTTTAGCAGGACGAATCACTTTCCCTTCCCGATCCAGCGGCACAAAACCGTGCTGCTGGCCGCTGACGCCGATGGCTTTAACTTCAGAAGCCTCCGCTCCAGCCTTTTTCAGTGCCTGTACAATTGTTTCTCTCACCGCCTTTATCCAATCGTCAGGGCGTTGTTCTTTGGCCCCTACAGGTAAATCAGGAATCAGTTCATAAGACTGACTCGCAGAGGCCAAAACTTCTCCTGTATCAGCGTTTACCACCAAAGTCTTGGTGGATTGAGTTCCGCTGTCTATACCAATAATCAACGATCTCATATCACTATTCCTGTTGGTGACTCTATTGAGTTAACGACGAATTGTCAACTTTTCTTCCCCCGCAAAGGGTATTTTTCATAAAACAAACGCTTTTTTGCTGGCAAAAGAATACCAAATCTGTAATTCTTCTCCCATGTTGTCAAAATCAATCTTAAACAGGCTTTTCATGGCAGCGGCTGCAGCTCAAATGATCATCTCTTGTAACGCAGCGCTTGAACTTTATGTAGCCCCATCCCAACTCGGCGGCAGCGATCAAAATCCAGGGACTCGTCAAGCCCCCATGGCTAGCATCCAAACCGCACGGGATTTTTTGCGACAGATTCAAAAAGATACCCAATTCCCTCCGGAAGGAGGTGCCTCCATCAATCTGCTCCCGGGCGATTACCTGCTCACGGAAACTCTTGACTTCAGCCACTTGGATAATGGCCGCCGTGACAGCCGAATTATTATCCGCTCCGCAGATCCCGAAAAACCGGCTCGGTTGATTGGAGGTCATATCATCACCAATTTTACACTTCTCACAAACCAGGAAATTCTAAATCGTCTGCCTGAAGGCGTTCGAGGAAAAATCTATACAGCAGACCTCAAGGCGTTGGGAATGACTAACTTCGGAAAACTAAATTCACGCGGTTTTGCCTGCCCTACTTGGCCGGCTCACTGCGAACTCTTTTATAACGGAGAACCGATGACTCTGGCTCAATGGCCGAATAAAGGGGAATTCACCTCCATTGCAGGTTTTCCTGAAGGCGGGGTCGATGATGAACACGGAAGCCAAATCGGAGCCAAAGAAAACGGATACTTCTACGAAGGAGACCGTCCTTCCCTGTGGAAAACCCCCTCCGCCGCAAATCCTATTTGGGCCCACGGTTACTGGGCTTGGGACTGGGCAAACTCTTACCAAAAAATCACCTCTATCGATACGGCAAAGAAACTAATCCTCCTGGAACCCAAAAATCTCCATGGTGGATTCCGCAAAGGACAACGTGTTTATTATGTAAATATTCTCGAAGAACTCGATCAGCCTGGCGAATATTATGTAGATACGGAGCAAGGCATTCTTTTCTTCCTTCCGCCCGAAGAAGGAGCCCCCAGAGCAGAAACCTTTGTTTCAGAGCTGGAAACGCCCATGATCTCCATGAAACAAGCCTCTTTTATTACTTTTGAGAATATCGATTTTACGGCTACTCGGGGACAAGGAGTGGTCATTGAAAACGCCATCAACACCATTATCAAAAACTGCCGCTTCACCAATATCGGCAGCCGTGCTCTGGAACTCACCGGGGGCAGCGGATGCCTCATCAGTAAATGCGACTTTATCAACACCGGTGACGGAGGCGTTTCTGTTTCAGGCGGTGACCGAATGAAGCTCACCCCCTGCGGACATATTGTTCAAGACTGTATCTTTCGTAAACAGGGGCGTTGGTCTCGCTGTTACGTCCCGGCGATTAATCTCAGTGGTGTCGGCATTCGTGTCCGCCACAACCTAATCTCTGATCATCCTCATGCCGCTATTCTCTTCAGCGGCAATGATCATCTGATCGAATTCAATGAAATCCACCACATCGCACTCGAAACCGGTGACGTGGGAGCCATTTACGCCGGTCGTGATTACACCTTCCGCGGCAATAAAATACAATACAACTATATTCACCACACCGGCGGAGTTAATATGGGCAGCATGGGGCTTTACAACGATGATAGCCTCAGTGGAACCTATATGTATGGGAATCTCTTTTACAAAGTTCAGCGTGCCGTCTTCATGGGCGGTGGCCGAGACTTTGTTGTCAAAAACAATGTCTTTGTCGATTGCACCCCTTCCATCTCTCTGGATGGCCGTGGGTTGGATAAGAAACCAGTCTGGTACAATCAAGTCTACAAGACCCTTAAAGAACGACTCCAAGCTGTTCCCCGAGGCGTCTATGAACGCCGATATCCTGAAATCTACACAGTAGAAAAATATCTGGCTAAACCTGACGGCGTCCCTCCGGAAAATATTATCGTTCAACAAAATATCTCTGTAGGAGGAAGATGGAAAGATATCTATTGGCATGCTACCGACGACATGGTCACCTGGTTGGATAACTTTGTGGATCAGGATCCCGGCTTTGTAGATCCGGAAAATGGCAATTTTAACCTCAAACCGGATTCACCAGCACTGAAATTTGGCTTTAAGCCTCTGCCCCTTGATCAGATAGGACCAAGAAGATAATAATCCCTTCTTTCGACGGATAACAACCGCAAGCGAAGGCAAGAATAATCCAGCTGACAAAAAAATCCTGATTATCCTTGCCTTTACTCTTTTATATCTTCTATTCTACGGGTAGTTGGATGATACAGCACTTGAGTAAGGTCTCCAATTCAAAACCGGCAAAAAGATATCAATTATAAAATCGACAAATAAATCATTATGAAAACTTTTTTTCTGACAACCTTTTTAACTTTTCTTTCACTTCTGGCCTCAGGCTGTATCAAACTAAATCCTTAGGATCGGCTCTTCCCCAGTATTGATCTAAATCTCCCCTAACGGAATTATTGCGTTTAATAAAACAATATTATGATAAGGTAGGGGCAAAGTTCTATTCCATTCTTTGCAGCTAAAAAATATCGGAAGCCCTAAAATTACGCCGAGAAATATTTTACGACTCTCAGCCACAATAAAATAATTTGCTGAACCAGTAAATAGCTAGCGTCCAATCCGCCAATAAAACCACACGGCGAAATCGGGAACAAGAATTAGAGGATATTCAGCACTTTTACGAAGCGCTTATTTTCGTCTTACACCTTTGATAAAATCGGAATAAATTTGGACCTTTTTTGGAAATGAAGCGTGGAGAATAATCCGTGGGAAGAAGGATGGATTTCCTATTTTTTATGGCGCGGAGATTTTATCGCTCCGCGCCTGTTTATAAACTATCTATTCAATGACGCTTTAAATTCTCCCATAGAGAGGCCCGTAAGCAGCACAAGCACGCATATCGGCTCCCTCAGGATCAGACGTTCCAAAGGAGTTCCACGCAGAGGGGCGGAAAATATCCTCTTCATCCACATTGTGCATGAAAACAGGAATCCTCAGGAGCGAGGCCAGTGTAATAAGCTGAGCGCCAATATGCCCATAACTGATGGCTCCATGATTAGCCCCCCAATTATTCATCACGGAATAAACGTCTCTAAAAGCCCCTTTACCGGTTAGCCTCGGAGCAAACCAATGTGAAGGCCATGTCTTATCCGTACGCTTTTCCAAAACAGTATAGATCTCTGCCGGGAGATCCACAAACTGTCCCTCCGCCAACTGCAGAACGGGGCCTATTCCCTTGACAATATTCAGACGGAACATTGTCGCAGGCATATCAGCACGAGTACCAAATGTTGAAGAGAATCCCCCTCCTCGGAAATATTCTAAGCTGGCAGGAGACCACTCCGTGGCACTTAAACAATTCTGTACTTCAGCCGGAGTAATTTCCCAGAAAGGTTTCATTGCCGGTTTCCCCTCTTTCTGTTGTTTTCCGCAGGCATCGAGCGTAGCGGCTCCTGAATTAATCAGATGAATAAGTCCGCCAACGGCTGCTCCCGTTAATTCATGACCGGTAACTCGTTTAACAGAATCCGGACTCCAATAGGTACGAACATCAGCAAAAATTTGAGCCGTATTCGTCAGAAGATGACCGAAAAGCATACAGACCCCATTGAGGGAATCATTTTCAGTAGCAACAAGATAGGGCTCTCGAATCCCATTCCAATCAAAAGAAGAATTTAAGATTGCTTCTAAGAAATCTCCATTGGGAAAATGATCCGTCCACTGTCTTTGACCTTGAAATCCAGCGAGAATCGCATTTCTGCCCATGGATTCCTCCTTAAATCCCATCTCCGCCAGTTTGGGATTACCGACCATCAAATCTCGGGCAATCATAGCGCATTTGACACAGAACTCCCACTCTTTGCTCTTTTGTTCCGGAGTATGGGGGTGAGCATTATAATCTTTACCTTCTGGACAATTCTCACGGGTCCATTCCAAAGCATATTTAAACTCTTCCGGATCATAGATTCCCTCATCAATTCGGCGAATAAATTCGCTCATATCTATACTTTCAACCCGCATCCCTAGATATTTTTCGAAAAAGTCATGATTGACCATTGAGCCGGCAATTCCCATTGAGCTTCCGCCCATCGAGAGGTACGATTTTCCTCGCATCTCTGCTACGGCAAGAGCTGATTTGGCAAAGAGCAGCAGTTTTTCGGCTACGTCTTCCGGAATAGAGCGATCCGTGGCATCCTTTACATCATGTCCATAGATGGTAAAAATGGGCAATCCCTTCTGAGAATGAGCGGCAGCAACGGCCGCTAAAAAGACGGCGCCAGGCCGCTCAGTGCCATTAAATCCCCAAACCGCCTTAGGAATAAGAGGATTCATATCCATAACTTCAGAACTGTAGCACCAACAAGGAGTTACCGTGATGGAAACAGCCACTCCTTCACGCTGAAATTTGTCTTCTGCCATGGCGGCTTCGGCGGCTCCGCCAATGGTGGTATCTGCAATAACACACTCCACCGGAAGTCCATTAGGATGGCGAAGATGACGTGTCAAGAAATCCTGAACCGCCTGGGCCATTCCCATAGTTTGCTCTTCAAGAGACTCTCGTACCCCCCGACGACGCCCATCAATAACGGGGCGAATTCCAATTTTAGGCATTCTGCCGATCAAGCGATTAATCGGCTTATTTACTTTTAATTCACTCATAATTTCAACTCCGACCACGATGGTTCCAGCATTCCATTATTCTGATAGGATATCCGCATCACCATTCACTCCGCGGCCTACTTATTCCTTTACGGGAGAGATGATAAAACAAGATTAAAAAAAAAACAGGTCTTTTTTAAAAAATCAGATATTTTTAAACAAAGGGTTGACTCGTTATTGGAAATCTATAGAATATTTCGTGTTGGATTGGCGTGTTCGTCTATCGGTTAGGACACGGCCCTCTCAAGGCTGAAAGATGAGTTCGATTCTCATACACGCTACCATTCTCGAACATGATGTTTCCCCTAATGATTTTTGATTGAAGGATTATTCTCATGAAAATAGATTCTGTTTTTTCTTATTTTCTATTTTTTTCCCTAGGAGGAACACTCTTTTGCACCTTATTGCTTTCTGTTACTGGATGCCGTTCCAGCTCTTCCTCTTCCCAAACGGCTCTTCCTGCTTACGTTGAAGATTCTGATATGGGCGATTTCGCTGGAGATCCAACTCAAATTATTTCGAATGATCCTCTCTTAGAGAATCCAGAAGAATCGCCAAATCAAGCCAATGAAACACTCACCAAAGATGAGGAAGAAGAATCTACCGCTCCTCTGATTATTTGGGGAGAGGACGGAATTCCTATCTTGAATGAAGAACTTTTGGCTAAAGAAGAAGCTAAAAAAGCGAAAGAAAACACTCCGCCCAAAACAGAACCCACTGATACCAGATTCATTATCAGAACCAATCTTCCCCTAAACACCTCTCCTTCTAAAACCCGTTTGCAGGAATTCAATGAATTCATCTCTCGGATTAATAATAAAAAACATACCATTGCCATTCCCGATATCCCCGGTTCCCCAGAAGAAGCAAAGCCTCTTTTTTCTCAGCAGGAGCTTACTTTCACTAACCACGCAGGAACAGAGGTCCGGCTCGTAACTTCATTTGAAACTAAAATTCAACTGGTTAACGAGAGATTAAAATTTGTCGTTCTGGACTACAGTTTTGAGCCGATGCCCCCTATGGAAACCCGTCTGGCAATCTATCGGGAAGGACAAAAAATTGGTCTGGTCAAAGTGACCGGTCCCATTAAAAACGGCAATGTCATCGCCGTCATTCTGGAAGGCTTCCCTCAGGTCGGAGACACTGTTATCCGAGAAGTCTATTGATTCTATAAGTTTTATTACTATTTAAGCCTGATCTGGGACAGAGACAGCTTCTTGCTGGTTTTCACCTTGACCAGGCAGGCTTTATGGGAGTAGAGTTAGAGCTGAAATGCTTGGCTTTAGCAGTCACCCCAGAGGGCTCCGCACTCTGTTTTTTACAGAGATGTGGGAGCGATTTAGTTTCTATGGCATGAGAGGCCTTCTAGTTCTTTTCCTTACCTCCATGATTCAAAAGGGGGGAATGGGACTGGATGATAAAACAGCAACAGCAATCTATGGTCTCTATACCGCTTCTGTTTACCTGGCTTCACTGCCTGGAGGATGGGTTGCCGCCAGGTTAATTGGGGCCCGCAAAGCAGTCTTTACTGGAGGTCTCTTCATTATCGCCGGACAGTTTCTTCTGGCCGTTCCCACTTCGACCTCCTTTTTCCTAGGGCTGCTTATGATCATTTTGGGAACGGGACTCCTTAAACCCAATATCAGCGTCATGGTGGGACAACTCTATCCCGAAGGAGGAGTCAAACAGGATTCAGGCTTTACCATCTTCTATATGGGAATCAATGTCGGTGCTATGCTGGGATCATTCCTAGTGGGATATCTTGGGGAAAACATCAACTGGCGCTTCGGATTCGCCGCTTCGGGGATAGGGATGATTATCGGTCTTATTCAGCTCAAGCTCACGGGACATCATCTGGGGAATATCGGCTTACGGAAACCGGAAGAAGCTCCGGAAAAAAAGAACTGGTATATTCTCTGGGGATCTCTGGGAGCGCTCGTTATTCTGGTTCTGCTCTGTTGTCTGGGAATTATTCGTATCAATCCGCTAAGTCTGGCCCAAAACGCCACCCTGGTCATAGTAGGATTGGCTCTTCTCTTTTTTATCAATGCTTTCTTCTTCGCCGGATTGACACGAGATGAGAAAAAGCGAGTCGGAGTCATCGGTCTGCTTTTTGTAGCCTCGGCAATGTTCTTCTCAGGGTTTGAACAAGCTGGTTCCTCTCTGAATATCTTCGCGGAACGATACACCATCCGTGAAGTAGGATTTCTCGCCAACCCGGTTCCGGCCAGCTGGTTCCAAAGTTTAAATCCTATTTTTATTATTCTCTTTGCTCCATTGGTCGCCTCTCTGTGGCCTCTGTTAGCCAAACGGAATTGTAATCCTCCGCTGATTATTAAGTTTGCCATCGGCCTTATTCTGCTGGCACTTGGCTTTCTGGTGATGGCTGGCGGGGCTCAAAGAGTGGGTGAAGGCAATCCCGTATGGCCAACCTGGCTGATTTCAACTTATTTAATTCATACCTTAGGCGAGCTGTGCCTCAGTCCGGTAGGTTTAAGTACCGTTTCTAAACTCTCTCCCAAACGGCTGGTTGGTCAAATGATGGGAATCTGGTTTCTGGCCAGTGCCCTGGGGAATCTGGTCGCCGGATTAGTAGCTGGGCATATCAGTACGGCAGATGAAGCAGAAGCCGCTCAGCCGACGGCAATTGTACAACAAACCGAATCTGCTCCGGGCCAAACGGCTGAAGCTGCTGAACCTACCCCCGGTAGTCTGATGTCGGGACAATTTATGCGGATAGTCTGGTTTTCATTCGCCGTGGCGGCTCTGCTGCTGATTGTTTCAAAACCTGTACGAAAAATCACTCGTCAGATAGAATAAATCCGCTTAAGATGAGGGAGCGCTGCTTTCTGAGTAGAGTTTGCACCCTCTCCTTTTTTATATCGGCAGAAAATACGAGTATTTGTAATGACGTACATATTAAGCATTATAATTGGGCTGCTGGCAGGAACGATCAGTGGGCTCTTAGGTGTTGGCGGAGGCATCATTTTGATTCCCCTCCTTACCTATGGACTCAAAATGGATTTTAAGCATGCTGTAACAGCCTCTTTGGTTGTAATCATCCCGACAGCTATTTCCGGCATTGTCTCTCACCTGCGGAGTTCTCCTATTCCGGATTGGCTTCCTGTTATTATTGTTATTGTTGGTGCCATCATTGGAGCTCAAATCGGGGTATGGCTTTGCCATGTACTGGATGTACAAATCTTAAAAAAAATCTTCGCGGTGCTTCTGCTCTGCACTTGCATTAAAATGTTCTTCTCATAAAAAACCCCTAGGAAGAAGTGATTGCTGGAATTGGAACTGATATCGTAGAAATAGACCGAATTCGCCGAATCGTCGAGAAACATGGTCTGCATTTTTTGGAACGGATTCTCCGTCCCGCGGAAATAGAACTTTGTACGCGATCTTCATCCAATTCTCAACCTCTTCGCTATGAACGGATAGCGGGGCGTTTCGCCGCAAAAGAGGCTCTTTCCAAAGCCTTTGGCACCGGTATTTCAGAGAAAATCCATTTTCAGAATATCGAAATCACCAACACTTCTCAGGGCTGCCCCGTATTAAAGCTCTGTGAAGCGGCAGAATCGCTTCGTCTGGAGCGAGGCATCAGTAAAATCCATCTCAGCATCAGTCACGCCGACCATTATGCCACGGCCATTGTCGTGCTTGAGTCTGATTCTCATCCTCCAACTTAAAATCTATACTGCAGCAACAATCCCGGCTATGAGTTATTTCCCTTTACCCTCTTCGGTCGCAATCTGCCAAGGCGAACAAAATTATTCTTCGGAAGAAAAAATCCGTGCCTTAGTATCAAAAACTATCCGGACACTGAATCTCCCCGCAGGATTCATCCAACCCGGGGAAAAAGTTATTCTAAAGCCCAACTGGGTCAAAGAACATGATGAACGACACCCCGGAGACGATACCAGCTGGGAATATGTAGTCACTCATCCGCTGATTATCGAAACCGTTGCCGAATGGGCCGCTGGCTGTCTTGGAAATTCAGGGCAAATTATCTTCTGTGATGCTCCCCAAACGGACTCCTCTTTCGCTAAAATCAGAAAATACTGCCGTCTGGATGAGATGATTGCCCGACTGAGAAAACAATATCCCCAGATTAAATTCCAGCTCCTTGATCTGCGTCCGGAAGAATGGCACGCAGTCGACGGAATCACTCTCTCAAAAACAAAACTTCCCGGCGATCCTCTGGGCTCAACTCAAATTCACCTGGATGAATCGAGCGAATTTTATAATTTCAAGGGATTAGGGAATCTCTTTGGAGCCTCAATCGATATGGCTGAAACCAACCGCCATCATCAAGGGCTTAACCATGAATACCTTCTCTGCCGTACCCCCATGGATGCCGATGTCTTCATCAACCTCCCCAAAATGAAAACTCATAAAAAGGTCGGCATCACCTGCGCTCTCAAAAATTTGGTAGGCATCAACGCTAATAAAAACTGGCTTCCTCATCATACCGAGGGTACCCCCGCACAGGGGGGAGATCAGTTCCCCGCCAATACCGCCAAAGCTCGCTTGGAACAGCGTTGGATGGGGGCTGCCAAACGAATGATACTCCGATATCCCCCGCTGGCTAAATTTCTTGTTCCCATTAAAGGACTTGCAAGGCATTTCTTCGGAGACACCCAAAATGTCGTTCGTTCCGGCAACTGGTACGGAAACGATACCTGCTGGAGAATGGTACTGGATCTGAATAAATGTCTTTTTCTATACAACGGAGCCGGCCAGCTTCGCTCCAAACCTCTTCGTTATCTCTCTGTCATCGACGGAATTATCGGAGGCGAAGGCAATGGACCAATGTCCCCTGATCCCAAACCGGCCGGAGTCATTATCGCCGGCACACATCCTTTAGCTACAGATTGCGCGGCGGCGCACTGCATGGGATTCGATTATGAGAAAATCCCCATGCTCAGAAATGCGTTTACTATCAAACATGGAAATTTTGTTCCTTTTTCCATGAAGGATTTAACCTATAGAACTGACCCGGAATCCATTCCCGCTCCCCTTAAAAAACTAAAGCCCATTACTCGTTTCAAACCTCATTTTGGCTGGAGGGACCATATTGAATTGGCAGAATCTCCTCTTCACAAAAATCAGTAACCCGGAATTGATCTGAGTAGGTTCCGGTTTTCTAAGAGGTAGAAAAACAGGCCAATAAAGATTCTCAATATTTTTGTATATTATTATTGGATTCTTATAGAAAATCTATAATAAGATAATTGAGTTAATCGGGAATGCCGTATTCGGAATATTCTTTTTAAATACTCTTGGCAGAAGAAGCTTTTCCTGAGTTTGCTGACGCCTTCTCTGGCTCTTTCTCTTCAGAGTCCTCCTCTTCGCTTTGTTCTTCTTCCGCCTCATCCGCTACGGGAGCAAACTTCTCCGCCGCTTTCATTGCAGCTGCAAAGAGAGCGGTAAATAATCCCGCACTGGTTAATCCATGCCGGAAAAAGGTCCATGTTGGAGGGAACCCCGGCACTCCTGTCGTCAAAGCCTGAATCCACCCTTGAAGCGTCTTGGCATAAAGAGGATTCTCAAAAAAGCAAAAAGTATTTGTTATCAGATAAAAGAGCACTGCTCCCAATAAGCCCCCGCTTAGTAAGCCGATAAATGAGGAACGCGGACTAAACAGCCGGCTTCCTATCCAGACAATGGCCCCATAGGCCAGATAATTAGGAAGCATATACAACCCCAAGGGATCTGCCCCATAATAAAGATTTAAAGCAATATCGGAACAGAAAAGCGCGGGAAGAAATATTCCCCAACAAAGCTTCAGCGGCAAATATACTCCGGCACAGAAACAGAACCCATAAACCGCGCTGAACCCATAAGGCATCAGCCCGGGCCATCTGCTAAGCAGGAGAACCAAGGTCAGCAAAACTGCCACTAATAATTGCTTTTTCATCTTCCAAGACTCTCTTTTCTGTAAAGAAAAAAAGCCTCTTCTCTTCCGAGAAAAGTGGTTACATTTTATTTGGAAACAAATATTCGGCGTTTTCTCCGCTTAACACCGGAACCGGATACGCGCTTTATTCAAATCATAAGGGGACATTTCAATATCCACCTTATCTCCTACGCCGATGCGGATGAAGTTCTTACGCATCTTTCCGGAAATATGAGCAAGAACAGTGTGTCCATTAGGTAATTCGACCCGAAACATGGTCCCGGGCAATACTTGAACTACACGCCCTCGCAGTGAAATAGCTTCTTCTTTAGGCATTAAAAAACAAAAAACTCAAAAATCCGCCTTGTCCTTCGCTCAAGGCGAACGCCTTTATATTATCTGAAAATAAAAATAAAAACAAGAAAGATTCTTCAACTATTTCCTTTACTCTTATTTAAAAGCCCCTCTAAATGAGACTCTCTTATAGTCATTATCCGTCTCCTGGCTGACAATCCGCGCAGTTAAAACATCTCAGCCCAGGGCCACATCCAGTACCATCATCAGCGCGAATCCTAAAGCGGTGCCGATTGTTCCGATATTGGAGTGTTCTCCGGTCTGAGATTCCGGAATCAGCTCCTCCACCACCACATAGATCATCGCCCCAGCGGCAAACGCGAGAATAAAAGGCAGCACCGGAGTCACCAGGGAGGTCAGCACCAGCGTAACGATTGCACCTATCGGCTCTACCACGCCAGAAAGAAAACCGTATGTAAAAGCTTTTCGCTTACTAAGCCCACTTCCCACAAGCGGCATGGAGAGAACGGCTCCCTCTGGGAAATTCTGGATTGCAATTCCTATCACCAAGGCAAAAGCCCCCGCCAGCGTAAACGCTTCCACTCCGGAAAGCATTCCCGCCAACACGACTCCCACAGCCATTCCCTCTGGGATATTATGCAGCGTTATCGCAAATACCAGCATAAAGCTCTTCCCCAGGCCGCAGGGTCTTCCCTCGGGGGAATCGGAGTTCAAGTGCAAATGGGGAATCAGCATATCCAGTATCAGCAAAAAACCCATTCCAAGCAAAAAACCAACCAATGCCGGTATCCAAGCTATTCCGCCAGCCTCTTCCGCCATATTGATAGCGGGAATCAACAGGGACCAGACGGAAGCCGCAATCATCACCCCCGCAGCAAAACCCAACAGAAGCTTTTGCAGCAGGGTATTCATCTCCTTTTTTAAGAAAAAAACCATTGCCGCCCCCAAAGTTGTTCCAACCAGTGGGATAAGAACTCCAATCGTAATCGTTACTAAATCAGTCATAAGACCCCCTTAACAGTTTGGAATTCTACAGACACACTCCTTTCCTTTCAAGAAAAAGAGTTTATGAAAAAAGGGAAGAGAGAAATCAAAAATGGAATCTTGTATCATTAGGCCGAACCCAATAATAGCGTTCTTCCAGTTTCGGCTGCCAGTTGACCCATTCCACATGAGTATCGACAAAAACCTGATTTGCTCCCCGGGGGATTTTCCCCTTGAGGTGGCTGGTAGCATCCGTATTATCCCCGTAAATAATATCGTAGCGCATCGAGAAATCAGGATTGCGTTGTCCGATAACGGCATCCGCCGCCAAGGGAACCTGCCGGGGCTGATTCGTCCCCAAAGCCCATTTGTGCTGATCTTCCGGACGGGAAACCCAACAATTTTCATTGCTGATTCCCGCCGCACCCGGAACCAACCAGATATAGCTATTGACTCTGAAATAAGGAGAAAGCTCCCAGCGTCTGTCCATTTCCATGTGCATTGTTTTCGCCGAGGGACAGAAGTAGAGCTTGCGCGTGAGCCCATAATCCTCCATTTGATCCGTGAACCTGCGCGAAATATCCCACGGCCAATAACCGCAAACCTCCGGCGGATCATTCGTCAGACGATAAGGCGCATAGCGAAAATCCGGGTATTTGCCATAATTATCATCGGCATAGAGAGTCAGTGCAAGCCCTATTTGGCGCAAATTCCCGTTGCAGGCAATGATATTAGCCCGTTCTTTTGCAATCGAGAGCGCCGGCAGCAGCATCGCCACCAGAATTGCTATCACAGCAATCGTCACTAGCAGCTCCAGGAGAGTATATCCCTTGCCGTCTCTGTCAGCCGTTTTTTTCATTCTTTTCATCCTGAACCTCTTCATGGTAGAGGCTATCTTCATTTACCACCCAAAGGTTATAGGGCCGCACTCTCAAATCTCGGGGATCCGGCCGAGCCGCGATATTCCTTGCCGCCATCATTCCGGTCATCATGGAATGATCCTGATTATTATACTTGTGCATTCCGTTGCGTCCGCAAACCTGTAAATTGCAGTACCGGCTCAATTCTTCTTTCAGTCGGCCGACCATCCGCTGATGCTCCATTCCGTAAACGGGATAGGCTTTGGGCATTCTCACGACGGCTCCGTCCGCAAATCTCCAATCCCCGGCGGATTTCGGGATCAGCTCTATTTTCTTCAATTCTTTCCGTCCCAGCTCCAGCAATTCCTCTTCCGAACGGTTCCACAACTCGTCCCCTTCCGTACAGAAATACTCCAGTCCCAAACAGGTTAGAGTCTTCCCCGGAGTGGACGGCGCAGGAACCATCTCCGGACTCCATTGGTTAAAATTCTGAATTCTCCCCACCAGGACGTTGGGATCATGAATATAAATCCAGTTATCCGGGAAAAGCGGAGCACTCTCCGCCGAATGCTCTATCAGGAGTGCGACGGTGATGAAATCGCGATAAGTCAGCTCCCCGGCAGCCTGACGCACCTCACCGGAACAAGCCGGCTCCAGCCCTAGCACCGTCTCTCTTAACGGCAGGGAGAGAATAAACTCATCCCCCGGGTGCTCCCGTTCCTCTCCCTTCTTATTCACGCTTCTAACCGCATAAACCTGCCGAATTTCCTCCGGCATTCCGGGAGCCGCCCGATGCAGAACGGAGGTCACACGCCGGCCCATTTCCAGCTTCGCGCCGGCCTTGAGCAGATCGTCACGGGTCTTTTCCCACATCATGCCGGGCCCCAGCCGGGGATATTGGAATCGGTCAATCAAGGTCTTGATGACCTTGCCTCCGCTCTTTCTGCACCCGAACAGAGCATTCCAAACGGCGCTGAAGAGCGAGAGCCCCTTGATTCGCTGGGCTGCCCAATCGGCACTGAGCTCCGTACAGGGAATTCCCCAGACCTTCTCGGTATAAGTCTTAAAGAAATGACGGTATAATCTCCGGCCAAAACGATTGCTGACCCAATCCTCAAAGCTTTTCTCCTCCCGGACAGGGAAAGAGCGGCTCCGCGCATAGCTCAGCCCGCAGAGAAAGCTCTCCCACAATCCCATATTGACCAAAGCATTCTTCGGTTTAAGCGGATAATCGTAGAACTTGCCTCGGTAAAGAATTCTCGATTGACGGCGAACACTCAGGAAATCTCCCGGCAGCCGTTCCTCCCACCAGCGGCAGATCTCCTCGTTTTTACTGAAAAACCGATGTCCTCCGATATCAAAGCGGCACCCGTGATGAGAGACTGTCCGGGAGATTCCTCCCACGTAATTCTCGTCTGCTTCCAGAATCAGGATTCCCTCTCCGCTTCCTCCGCGCAGTTTCATCCATTCGGCAGCCGCAGTCAATCCGGCCGGGCCGGCCCCCACAATCACAAGTCTTGGAGCCTTTTTTTCGCTTTCTCTATTCATTATTTTCGCTCCCGGGATCAATCTGCTGCTGCGTCGGAGGAGATTCCGGTTCACTCGGCAAGGAGGGATTTCTCCAACTGACTCGGTAAAGGTCGCGCGTACGCTCCATATCTTCCTGCTGATAGCTCGGGGTAAAACAGAGACTGACCAATTGATCTCCGTTCTGCCGCAAAACCTCCTCCGGTATGCCGAATCGGACTCTAACCGCTTCATTCTCTCCGTTCATCGTTGGGCTCACCTCCTCCAGAGGCAATTCAATATTATTGATTTTAGCTCGATAGACCGGTTCTGATCCCTCCGGCTCTTTTCCCATAATCAGCTCCAGGTATTCCGGCTTATCCACCGCCAGCAGGACGATTCCTATTGCGGTGCCCTCCTTCGGATCCCAGCCCAGTCCGTTCCCGTGGATCTTTGTCTCCTTGGGATGATTCTTCAGCGAATAGCTCCCGTCAAACTCCGCCAGAGCTCTCCCGTCCGAGAAGCTTCTCTGAGAGAGTTTGTAAAGTTCCGGATAATGAATATTTTTCCTCTCGGAATAGAAATATTTATTATCCAATCCCCGGATGCTTCTCCCCCAGGTTTCACTCGTATTCGGAGCTAAAGCTATATAACCTACCTTCCAGCAGATATAGAGGAACAAAGCCCCATAAAGCAGGTTCTGCCTCCTGCCTCGAGCGCAGAAAAGCACAGCCAATCCCAACGCAACAAATGCCGGCGCAAAATCATGAATATACCGGGTAGAAATCGTCGAAAACCTCAAATAAAATATCGCCAGCACCCCCCAGGAAAGAAATCCCCACAGAAACAGCCCTCCGATTCCTATTCCTCGGCGCAATATGGGCTTGGATGTTGTCCTGCTGTTCCCCCCGAAGGTGAAAAGGTTCCCCCATCCCCTTCCGACTCTCTTTCTTAAAAAAACAATCCATAATCCCAACGCCGTCAGGAATAACGCCAACCCCGTAAATCCAAAAGTCGGCTGATAAATATCCCTCCACCTCGGGAACAAGTCGAAGTATCCATTGAAGAAAGGAAGGGTAAAAAGCCAGATAAAAAGTTCCCTCCCCAGAACAAACAGCCCCACCTCCTCACACGGATTCCCGAACCGCGTCAAATAGATAATCATGGGCGCCGAAAAACTCAAGTTATGACCAAACTCAAAATAGTTTCCGAAACGGATCTGATTGCTCACCGCCAAAAAGATCATCCCCCCTAAGCTGAGAATCACTCCCAGAAAGAGCTCTCCCCAAACCCTCCAATTCTGCCCGTCTGACCGCTTCCGCCGGTAAAATAACGCTCCCAGGCAAAGCCCTGCCGAAAGCACCCCATAGATCCCCAGTGTCGGCCTGACATTGGCAACAAATCCTGCCAATAAACAGACCAGATAGAAATCCCCTCTCTTTCCCCAGAGAAGATATCGGATTGTCCCCACCAACAACAGAAGCGAGAAGAGATGCCCATACAGACAGGTAATCTCATAAATTCCCTTGACCCCCCAGAGAAAAATAATCAAGGTCGGATTAAACAGAATTAACCCGGCAAACAGAGAGCAAAAGCCCAAATCCCCCCTGAACTCAAAAAGCCTCCGAGCCGTCCGCAGAACATAGAATCCCAATAAAAACAGCAGGACGAAGAGCGGCAGCGCATCCGGGCAGGTTCGCCCAAAGAACCACGAGATCCACTCAAACGGCATGGTCCAGAGCGCCGTCCCTAAACCCCAGATCTGCTGGACTCCCCCGTTGTACCAGGCTGTATCGAATTGAAGCTCCGTAATAGAGGGGCTCAGCTTAAAACAGCCTTCCAGCAACGAGTCAAGCTGAATCCGCGTATAAAAGGCACTGCTTTCCGGGAAATAATACATCCCCACCCGGACTCCCGCTATAATTAAAAGCGCCGCTGCATAAAGCAGAGAAATCCCCGCCAGCACAGCCGGCTCAGCCAACGGCTTTTTCAGAAAGTTCTTCTCCGCCTCCGGCTTCTCCTTTTCTCCCGGTTCTTTCATAAGTCTTAACCCAGCAATAAATATTGATTCCTAAAAACAGGAAATTTCTGCAAATTCCCAATAAATTCTCCGTCCGCGGATCTTCGGATACCGCAAAGCTTCCGGTACAGCCGCACGGCGGCGCCAACGGAGAAAAAAACAGATACCCCAGAACGAAGATGAAGAAAACCAATACCGCCGCTGAAAGCGGAAGCACCCAGCGATAGCCCAATTGAAAAATCATCATGACTCCCAGAGTCAGCTCAAACAGGATTAACCCCATCACCAAAGCCGAATGCAGCAGGTATCTTCAGAAATGTAAAAACCGCGATAATCTGCCCGGAATCAAGCGTCTTTCCCAAAGCTGCAAGAACAAAAAACACCCCTATCAGCTTATAGAGAAAAAACAAGCCTCTTCTCATATTCTCTCCCCTGCTAATATAATTCCATCGGCGTCACTCCGATTATGAGATTATAATCTTGCATTCGATATAATCCCGCCGTTGAAAAACCGCAGGGAATCCAAACCTTAAACTCCGGATTCCAGTATAAACTGAGAATCACCGGACAGGGGGGCTTCTCCTCTCCTCTCTCCACCATTAAATGAATATCCGCAATCAGGAGATTCCCATTTTCTTTGTAAACACTCCTCATCGATGGACTCTCTTGAAAACTGGGGTTCTCATAATCCCAACATTGCCAAAAAAACGGATACCTAGTATCCCAATTTTCCTTAATCTTTTCTGTAATTTCTTCACTCCGATCTGATTCTATATATTCATCCGTATATTTAGAAGCAAAGGTCTCGAATTGCTCCGTTTTTCGGATGGTAATTCCATACTTTGGCAGATAAATACTTCTCTCCTTGCCTAAATGTTTCTCAAGCGTAGGGGCATCCAGACAAACCCCCGTCCAGAAATTCTCATAGGACTTCCTCCCTGCCAAAGTATATTCGATCAAAGCTGAACTCAGATTCTCATAGTTAATCTCTTTTTCCTCTTCTTTGAGTTTTTTATATAGCATCGTCAGATAGGGGGAACTGATCTCCCACTTCGGCCCCTTCGGGGTTCTAAAGGCAAAATAATCCTCCTCCTTGCCGCTGCTGAACGCCAAGCAAAGGTTTAATAGCGCCTCGTTGAGTTTTGCTCTCTCCTCTTCGCTGAGCGAAGCGCTCCCCTCATTGAGCTCTAGCCCTGCCAAATGCGCCTTCAGCTTTTCCCCATCCGAAGTCGCCGTATAGGGAACCTCCATCCATGTCTTTAAAATTGGATAGACCTTCTCTTTTGCTCTATCTAATATAGCCCAAGGCAGATTCTCCGGAACAACGACTTTCTCCTCTTCCGCTCCGGGCATATTCCATGTCCATCCCAGAATACATACTAACAGCAAATTTAAATATCTTTTCATCTGATTCTGTCCCTTCTCTATATTCTCTCTTCTCCTAAAACTTAAAAAGATGCCATTCTTTCTCTAAATATTTCGTATCCACCATTGGAAACAGATCTCCTCGGCACATATAATTCAACAGCCACTGTTTACTCTTCTCCTCCCAAATGTATTTGCTATATATCGGAATAGGGCTATCACTCTTCATTGGCTGAATAAAAAAGAAAATCTCCGCCGTGAGAAACTCTTTCTCCAAACGCTCTTTAACATCATCACTCTCCCAAAAAGTGAAATCAAAGCTATTGTCTACAGGCTGCAATCCCGTATTATAAAGATTCAGAAGTACCGAATCGGCCTTCCACTCCGGAATTTGCGAAATAAAAATCCCCACTTGCGCATTTTTGAAAAGATCTTTACTAGGATGTCTTGCCTTCAATTGATCCCAAGTCGTCTGATCCATCGCCAATCCCTGCCAGTAATCTTTATAAATTCCCTCTCCCGGCTGGTCCTTTTCTATCCACCAGCGGTATAACTGCTCATCCTCCGGCAAATCCTTCCGCGTCGCCTCCGGATGAGCTTTAAACCATTCGGTTGTTATCTTACTCCATTCCTTTTCATTCTGCTGATAAGACGAACCCTCCGGAAATCTGACTTTTGCGAAATCCTCCCAAGTTCCCTTGCTGTACGCATAGAGCAGTTCTTTAAACGATTTCAAAAGAAGTTCCTTCTGTTCTGCGCTGAGTAAACCCTTCTCATCATGAATTGTCAGTTCCTTCAGATATCTATCCAGCACGGTTTCATCTTGAATGGAAATATACGGCAGTTTCTCCCATACCGAAACTGCCTCTACACGTATTGCATCATTGAATGGAATTTTTCTCTCTCCTCTTTTAACCTGCTTCAGAAAAAATGCAGCAAGAATCAACAGGAATAATACACAACCTGCTATAATATATCTATTTTTATTCATCTTAAATCACAATCACTTGGAATGCAACATTCTCCCTTATATGCTTCTCTTTTAAAACAAGTCCACCCTACATTATCTTCATAAAGACAGGCCCCACATACAGCCAAATCTGTACTTGGAAATGGATCTCCCACACAAATCCAAATTGTCCCTGAAGGTTTCTCTTCTAGGGTATTCCCTCTTGAGCCCATAGGACAATAAGTATAAACTGTTGGATCTACTCCTGTTATGTAATAATATATAGAGTAATTCTATGTAAATCTTATTCTAAGCCTATTTAATTTCTTAAGCTTTTAATCATCAAATTATCTATATAATTTAAAGTAATAGAATAGATCTTTGATTGAACTCTTTTTAACCTATTATCTTTACATATTTCCTGATCAAAAAGCCTAAGCCACGAGTAAAGTACTTCATTAAAAAAATTGTGTCAACATTATTTAGTTTTTTTAACAAAAAAAAATGATAATCTTTTCTCTTTCAATCTATTTCAACTTCTCTGTCCAACTCTTATTTTCTTTAAAATAAACTGAACAGACTAGAAATAGTGAGAAGTTTTTCAACCCAATAGATACTCTATTTAAAAAAGAGAGCTATACAAGCATCTCTACCCTTCGATAAAAAATAAAACAACCCTCTTCTCTTATTCTAGACAACGCTAGAACAGCTCCTCAACTCCCGCTCCGCCATAATCCGGAACCAACATACTATCTATGCCCCCTTTCATAAAATCATGGGGGATCCAGACCTTGTACTCAGGATTCCAATAAAATCGGAGAGTCACCGCTCCATTAGGCCTTCCCAACCCTCTTTGGACCATCAAGTGCACATCCGCCGTCAATAAATATCCTTGCTCTCTGAATACATCCAAGGCCATCGGCTTCTCCGAAAATAAAGTCACCAACCAAGTCTTTAGAACAAATGGGTAGCGTTCCGGTTCCAATAAGTCTTGGTTAATATCTGATCTATCTTCAGCAATAATCGATTTATTATACGGATCCTTATACTCCTGATAGAAGGTATTATAACGCTCCATCCGTTTAATGGTTATCCCATACCGAGGCATATAAGCCGTTTTCTCTTCCCCTAATTGTTCCTTCAATACCTTCGGATCCAGACAGATCCCTTCCCAAAAACCTTTATAATAAAGAGCTGGTTTGACCGCGTTCTTAAGTGCTGCCTCGCGTATATTCTCATACGTCCATTCTTTATCTTCTAAGGATTTTTTAAGACTATCGGCAAGGAGCCAAATTTCATCACAATTCAGACCCCATTCCGGTCCTTTCGGTGTTCTAAAGGCAAAATAATCCTCCTCCACTCCGGTGCTGAATCCTAAGCAGAGATTTAATAGCGCCTCGTTGAGTTTCTCTCTCTCCTCTTCGGTAAGCGAAGCACTCCCCTCATTGAGCTCTATCCCGGCCAAATACTCCTTCAGATGCTCCCTGTTCGAAGTCGCCGTATAGGGCAAATTATTCCATTTCTCTAACAGAGGATAGACAAATTTCTTCATCTTTTCCTCCTTGCTCAGTTTCCTTATATCCTTGGCGCTTGTCTGCGCTTCCGCGGTCAAACTTGCCGCACTCCAGATCAGTCCGCATAAAATCAATATCAATATCCTTTTCATTTTATTATCTCCTGGCTTTATCTCTTCACTCTTTAAATCAACTTCCTAAAATCTAAAAATATGACTCTTGCTCGGAACATAAACGATACCTGGACCGCCAAACTGACTGCCTGGATTATCTCTCTCCTCCCAATGGAAACCATCCGCCCGAAAGATTGTCGTTCCCAGCCACTGTTTGCTCTTCTCTTCCCAAATAAATTTCACATAGAGTGAGATGGGAATATCCCCTTCCATCGGCTGAATAAAACAATATACATTGGCCGACAGATATTCTTTCTCTAAGTAATCCGGTAAATCTTGAGGATAAAGATTATAAGAACTGTCTAAGCGCCCCATTCCTATACTGTAGCATTTAGGATATTCTCCCTCCGCTTCATAGATAGGCAGCTTGGATATATATATTCCCAGCTTTGCGTCTTTTTTCGAATCAAGGTAGTGTGCTGGAAGCGTATTCTTCAAAAATTGATGAGCCTCCTCCGAAAGTGCTACCCCTCGCCAGTAATCTTTATATATTCCCTTCCCCGGCTGATCTCTCTCTATCCACCAGCGATATAACTCCTCATCCCCCGGCAAATCTTTCCCTTTGGCTTTAGGATGATCTTGAAACCATTTCACCGCAATAGAACTAAATACCTTTTTTGACATCTGATAAGGTGACCCCTCCGGCAAACGGAATTTCATAAAATCCTCCCATGTCCCTTTACTGTAAGCATAGAGCATCGTTTTAAACGCCTCCAACAATGCCGCTTTCTGTTCTGCATCAACAAGCCCTGCTTCTCCCTGAATCTCGATCCCCTTTAAATACTCGTCCAGCTTCTTCTCATCTTTAATCGAAACATATGGAAGTTTTTCCCATACCGGCACAATAGCGTCATCTAATCTAGCTACCCGTTGTTTACTCTCTTTATTGCCTACAGTCTGCTTCAGAAGAAACGCCGCAAAAATCAGCAGGAACAATACACATCCCGCTATAATATACTTATTCTTTTTCATCTTCCTAAATCACACTTCA
>CALXMK010000031.1 GCA_944389455.1 uncultured Verrucomicrobiota bacterium | reverse complement strand
TTCAATTTCCCAACGGTAAAACCGCAGGGAATCCAGACCTTAAACTCAGGACTCCAATAAAAACGAATAAATACAGGCCCCGGTGGCTGATCTTGCCCCCTCTCCACCAATAAATGGATATCCGCCAGCAATAAAGTCCCCTGATCTTTATAAACACTTCTTTGAGAAGGACTCTCTTGGAATGAAATTTGTTGATATGTCCAATACTCCAAAAAGAAAGGAGAGGCCTCTCCTATTTTGCCTTCAGCGCTTAATTTATCCTCTTCTTGTCTGGATTGTTCTCTAAAAGGTTCCGTATATTCCGTTTTAAAAAGTTCAAATCGCTCCGTCTTTTTAACTGTAATTCCATAATGAGGGATATAGATACTTATCTCCTCGCCCAATCGTTCATTTAATACTTTGGGATCCAAACATATTCCCTTCCAAAAATTTTTATAAGATCCCCTCTCCCCAACTGCGTTTTTTAAAACCTCCGCAAAAATTGTATTATATGAAAAATCTCCCCCCTCCATCCCCTTCATTGCATAGATATTTACCAAATGACTCTGCTGTATTCTCCACTCCGGCCCCTTCGGTGTTCTAAAGGCAAAATAATCCTCCTCCACTCCGGTGCTGAATCCCAAGCAGAGATTTAATAGCACCTCGTTGAGTTTTGCTCTCTCCTCTTCGGTAAGCGAAGCACTTCCCTCATTGAGCTCTATCCCGGCCAAATACTCTTTCAGTTTGAGCCCGTCGTTAAGCGGAGTATAAGGTAAATCCAACCATGATATTAAAATAGGATAGACTTTTTCTTTTCTATTTTCTTTAATTTCCCAAGGAAGTCCGGAAATCTCCGAAGGCGTATTAACACCATTCAAATTCGACTGTGCCATTGCCTCAAAGCTCAGTCCACCACACACCAAACCGTAAACCATTATGATGATAAAAATTCTCTTCATATTAATCCTTTTTATTAAAATCAAAATCCGCTCCTCCACCTAGAATTTCAAGAAGTGACTCTTCTTCTTAAAATATTTTCCTTGATAAAGAGGCAATAAATCTCCTCTGGAGAGATCCGTCACCAACCACCCGGAAAAATCTTTATCCCAGATAAACTTCGCATAGATAGGGATAATATTAGCATTATCCGCCGGCTTAGCAAAAAAGAAAATCTCCGCCGTCAGCAGCTTCATTTCCAGATATTCTTTGATTTTATCCTGCTCTATATAAGGTTCCCAAAAAGGAATCTCAAAGGATTTATTAAATACAGCTACTCCCACATTGTGACTTCCAAATAACAGAGACGTAGAACTCCACTCCTTCATTTCAGAGATATAAATTCCCAATTTGGCTTTTTTGAATTTCTCGGGTAATTGATTCTTCAAAGTATTATTCACCTCATCGGAAAGTGCTATCCCCTGCCAGTAATCTTTATAAATCCCCTCTCCCGGCTGATCCTTCTCTATCCACCAGCGATATAACTGCTCATCCTCCGGCAAATCCTTCCGAGTCGCTTCCGGATGATCTTTGAACCAATAAGCGGTAATCTCTTCCCAAGTCTCCTCTACTTTCACATAAGGAGCACCCTCTGGGAAACGAAATTTCATAAAATCCTCCCAAGTTCCCTTGCTATAAGCATAGAGCAAAGTCTTGAATCTCTCTAAAAGCGCCTCCCGCTGTTCCATGCTCAATAACCCTTCTTCATCGTGTATCGGCAGACTCTTCAGATATTCATTGAGTTTTACTTCATCTTGAATCGGCTCAAAAGGAATTTTTTCCCACTCCGCTATAACCTCTATCGCTTCCCGCATATTATACGGAATTTTGCTGGTTTGCGAATTTGAAACACTCTTCAGAAAAAATACCGCAAAAATCAGCAGGAACAATACACATCCCGCTATAATATACTTATTCTTTTTCATCTTCCTAAATCACACTTCAGTCTTTTCTCCGCCCAATCTTATTCATCCAGCAGACAGCTTAAAACAATATGGCAGATCAAATATTTAACTCTTTTTCAGCTAACTTATCTTTACCTGTTTTTATGTTTAAAACTGTTTTCTGATTAAAAAAGCCTAAGCTACGGGTAAAGTACTTCATTAAAAAAATTGTGTCAACACTATTCAAGTGTCTTAAATAAAAAATGATAATCTTTTCTCTTTCAATCTATTTCAAGTCCTCTACCCAACTCTTATTTTCTTAAAATAAACTGAACAGACTAGAAATAGTGAGAAGTTTTTCAACCCAATAGATACTCTATTTAAAAAAGAGAGCTATACAAGCATCTATACCCTTCGATAAAAAAATAAAACAACCCTCTTCTCTTATTCTAGACAATGCTAAAATAATTCATACGCGGCTCCCATCGTTTTTGAATACCCGGATACTCCGTTCAATTTCCCAACGGTAAAACCGCAGGGAATCCAGACCTTAAACTCAGGACTCCAATAAAAACGAATAAATACAGGTCCCGGTGGCTGATCTTGCCCCCTCTCCACCAGCAAATGAATCTATTACCTGAGGCACTGGATTGATTTTAATAAGTTCCCCAAGTTGATGGTTGATAAGAATATCCGTACCGATTACAAGAAGCTGAAAATGCTGGCGGATATCGACCGGGGCAATCAGAAAGAAAACCGCATGGGACTTATAGAAGAGGTGGCCGCCAAGGGATATATGATGATGCGCTTGGAAGCCTCTTTCTCCTCAGAATAGGTGACGGAGAAAAAATACTTTCCCAGTCTCCTCTATTACTATGGACTCCTGACAATGGATTCTACATGGGGGGGACTTAATCAAAATGGTAATCCCCAATCTCTGTATTAAAGAACAATATTGGGCTTTTATGAGAAACTACTTTCAGAAAAGCTCTGCCGTGGACTTGGTCAGTTTGGAAAAAAATTTGCAGAAACTGGCTTTCGAGGGAGATTCCTTGTATCCTTCTAAAACGCCGGTTTCTTTACCTTAAAAAAGAGGGATTATAATGGGAATAAAGACTCCAGGAATCCCGGTCTATGCTGATGAAGAATCTTAAGCAATTCTAACAGGGGTTCTTTTTTCAATTCACCTCCGTTGCAGACAAGCTCAAATTTCTCTCCATTCAACACCGTATAATAGCCGGTCTCATGAAATCCGTTGCGGAGATAAAATTCCCGTCTCCGCTTCCTCTGCTCCAGATTCGGGGCAGCGGGATCCAGAACCTCAAAATCCAAGGTTATCTGCAAATGTGAATAGAGACTCAATAACGCTTGAATGGCTTTACTGCCATACCCTTTAGAGCGCAAGCGATGATCAATTGCCAGATAATACAAGTAACTGCTCGGCTCATTCTTTACCAGTACGATGAAACCGACCAGAAGATCATTGTCGTAGATTCCTAAAATATCAGTATCAGTCCTTTGGGCAAATTGAAAAAGCTCCTCCGTGTTCATCCTTTCAGACGGAGGAAAAGCTTCATGGTTAATTTCCTCAAGAAGGTCTCTATCTTTACAATCTGCGGCAAGTTTTCTCAATTCCATATACTTCCCTTTTGCTGAATCTCGATCCGAGCAAGATTTTCTATTCTACAGGCTTTCTATCAGCATATTCCAGCCGCTAGAAATAATACCCCCTCTAAAAAGAATATGCTCTCCCTAAAAAATTGTCAATAAAATCAAAATATATTATATAGATATAAAAAATATCTCTTTCTAGCACTTTTATTCTATTCTCTCTCCCTTTAAAACTTAAAAATATGCTTCTCTTTCAATCAATATATAAAACCAGCCACGGGAGAAAAGAGAATTAAAAACTGCACCTACAGAAGCAGGGGAACAATTACGGTCATATAATCAAGATAAATAGAATAGAATCTTTCCAATAAATGAAAAAATTTTTGCCTAACTACCTCTCTCTATAAATTCCTCTCCTATTCGCTGCAATAATTCCCTCCGCAATTGACCGACAACGCTGACACCCTAAGACGACGATCTAATAAATCATCCTCTTAAAATATAATGCTGATCAAACTAAGCTAATCAATCACTCCTCCGATAGCGTGTGATCTAAAAATTCCTGTAAATCTTCCAAGCGAACGGTATCTGGCTCTAAAGAGACAGTCCCATTCTGAAAAAACTTTTCATAATCTACTGCACCAAACTCACTCTTCTCCAGAAACCAGTTGTATATTTCCAAATATTCCGTTAATTCTTCCAAGGAAGCCTCCGGGTCATCCTTAAACTTAGTTCCGGTAATTGCTTCCCATTGTTCCTCATCCTTGATGGAGCAGATCCCTATCGGAAGCCGAAATTCCTTAAGACTTGCGTAATCTCCGGAGGTATAAAGATAAAATAGAGTCTGGAAAGTCTGGAGCAAGTTCTGAATCTGAGGGTCATTGATAATTTTCTTCATAGAATATTCGGATGAATTATTCAAACTTGTTCCCGATTCCCCAGCATTATCGGCTACAGCCATAGTTATTCCATCCTCCACGGGAAGCGCCGGAAGTGTTTCGCTTTCCTCCACTATTTCTATCTCCCGCTTCTCATTAAAAGAAGCTTTTGTCTCGGCACTCTGCTTTAGGAAAAACGCAGTGCAAATAAGCAAAATCAAAATACATCCATCCGCTACATAATTCTTATTCATAAACCAATCCAATCATTCCGGTTTTGATAAACACAGACCTGTTTCCGCATCTATCAGTATGTTATACATATAGGGAAAAAGAATATGCTACTCAATTTCTCTTTATAATCTATTCCACGAGCTTCATCGGATAACACGCTGTCTCTGAATCTCATAAACTCTCTTTGAGCTTATTTTCCGTTTATTTTTTATGCAGTATCTTTCGGCCGTTAGAAACAACATTTCCCATGCGGGATATTACCCTTTCTCTAAAGAACCGTCAACAGAATTAAAATCTTTTATATAAAATCATAAAAATATCTTTTCCAATCAGTTTTATTTTATTCCTCTGATTTCCGACTAAATTGGAACTGATTGAAAAAATTTCTTTTTTTTCTTCGGTTTTCTGTTAGAGTTATCTGTTTTTCAAGTATGTTAATACAAACCGATTAAAGATAAGATTATGAAAAAAAAAGGCATTGTTTCTTTCTTTATTGTTTTCCGCAGTCCTTCTCACGGCGGAAACCTATCAGGTCCCTGTCACGGAAAACGATGAACCGATGATGAAGGGAAAGTTTCAGGCGACTTGGGAATCTCTGGAGAATTATCAAGTGCCTGAATGGTTCCGAGACGCCAAGTTCGGCATCTGGGCACACTGGGGTCCTCAATGCGTAGAAGGAACCGGTGATTGGATGGCCCGCAGTCTTTATCTTGAAGGATCGTATGAATATAACTACCATGTTGAACATTACGGACACCCTTCAGAAGTTGGTTTTAAAGATATTATTCCTCTCTTTAAAGCGGAAAAATGGGATCCGGATAAGCTGCTCGGTTTCTATAAAAAAATCGGAGCTCAATACTTCTTCGCGTTAGGCAATCATCATGACAATTTCGATCTCTGGGACAGCAAATATCATTCATGGAACTCCGTCAATATGGGCCCCAAGAAAGATATTCTGGATGGATGGGCCAAAGCCGCTCGAAAACAGGGTCTGCACTTTGGAGTCAGCCTCCACGGAGACCATGCCTGGACATGGTATGAACCCTCACAACGCCATGATAAAAACGGTCCTAAAAAAGGTATTCCCTATGACGGTAAACTCACCAAAGAGGATGGAAATGGGAAATGGTGGGAAGGCTATGATCCCCAAGAACTTTATGCCCAAAATCATCCATTAAGCGAAAACAGCTGGGATAATGGAGCCATCCATAGTCAATGGGGCTGGGGAAACGGAGTTTGTACTCCTACACAGGAATACTGCACCGATTTCTATAACCGCACCCTGGACGTGATCAACCGCTATAATCCCGATCTGCTCTACTTTGATGTAACCGTCTTGCCATTCTATCCCATTAGTGATGCAGGATTAAAGATAGCCGCTCACTTCTATAATCACAGCATGGCTACCCATGACGGGAACCTGGAAGCGGTGATGTTAGGCAAAATCCTTAATGAGGAGCAACGCAAAGCTCTGGTATGGGATGTAGAACGAGGTGCTCCGAATCAAATCATGCCTGAACCCTGGCAAACTTGTACATGCCTTGGCGGATGGCACTACAATACTGGTATCTATGAACGAGGCCATTACAAATCGGCAGCCAATGTTGTCAAACTGCTGATGGATGTTGTCAGTAAAAACGGCAATCTCCTGTTAAGTGTCCCGCTGCGAGCTGACGGCACTTTTGATGAGAAAGAAGAAGCCATTCTCAATGAGTTCGGGGCCTGGATGGATATCAATAAAGAGGCTATCTACAGCACACGTCCCTGGAAAATCTTCGGTGAAGGGCCCATCGCTGACTCGGATATCAAACTTAACGCACAAGGATTCAACGAAGGAGCCTACGGAAACGCTACCGCTCAGGAAATACGTTTTACTCAAACCGAGAAAAGCCTCTATGTCACCCTTCTGGCTTGGCCCGAAGAGAAAAAAGCAGTTATAAAATCACTCTCCGAGGGCAATGAACTCTATCCTGCAGAAATAAAAAATATAGAGCTCCTAGGATATGGTGAAGTAGAATTCTCCCGCACTCCTGAAGCTCTAATCATCGAATTGCCGGAAAAAACCTTAAATCAGATTGCCCCCGTATTCAAAATAATGAAATAAATCAAATCAATACAAGAAGTTGAAACTGAGGGAAGAACAACGCTTACAACTTCTCCATTATTGTCACAGCAGCATACCGGAATATATTGCACTCGCCTTTTGGAGTAAAATATATTTCCGGTATTTTACAATCTAACAAGTATTTATTGACAAACATTCTCTTTAAGAAAATAATTCAATCATGAATCGGATACTTGCTTTGGGAGTATTGCTTGGAGCATCAATTATACTTCCCGCTCAATCTTTAAAATATCAGGGATATCCTTCCTCAGAAGGAGAAATTGATTTACGTTCCAACTTCGAGGCTCCCCCCAAAGGATACGGCAATATCCCCTTCTACTGGTGGAGCGGAGATACTCTGCAATATGAACGCCTGCTTGATCAGCTCTCTATTTTAGCTGAATCGGCCACGGACGGATTCTCCGTCAGCTATATTCATACCCATCCGAGCGTGGATATCGAGCTCAATGCTCAAGGTTATGGCGGTTTCGGCAAAGCCGATGCCGGGAATCCTAAATTCTATACGGAAGAATGGTGGCAGCTGTGGAATAAATTTTCGGCAGAATGTGCTAAAAGGGATATCGGGCTCGGAGTAGATGATTATGTAGTTGGTTGGCCCCAAAACGGCTTCTATGTGGATGAAGTGCTGCAATCGCCAGACTTCCTCAATTATCCAGGCAGACTCCATTGCCAAAGTTACCAGGCAGAACCTGGAAAAACATTGGAAATCAATCTCCCGGAAAACACCTTAGAGGTAATTAGCTTTCCTCAAAAAGAAAACCTGACTTCACGGATCACCGAGGGCAAATTAAAATGGACCTGCCCTGACGGCGAAACACAAAAACTCTATGTTATTTCCACAACACCTTCCCCCGAACTGCACCCTGAATATGGAAGACGGATGGTTGATGTTTACTTTAATCGTTTTGAAAAAAAGTTGGATGAACAAGGGCGCAAAGGACTCAATTATTTCTTTCAGGATGAACTTCATTATAATTTAAACATCCACTCCTGGTGCAAAGATATGCCCAGTGAATTCAAAAAGAGAAAAGGCTATGATATCCACCCCTATCTGCCGGCCTTATGGGAATCTATCGGCCCTATAACCCCCAAAATAAGACTGGATTATGCCCAGGTAGCAACCGAACTGGCTGAAGAACGCTATTTCAAACCCATATTCGATTGGCACAACAGCCGTGGATTGATATACGGCTGCGATAATAATGGGCGGGGATTGGATCCGATTCAATACCTAGATTACTTCAGAGCGATCAGTTGGTATACCGCCCCGGGTAATGACGCCCCCTCTCGAGGCTCCAGCTTCCGTCAAACCAAAGTCTCCAGCTCCGTAACTCATCTCTACAACCGTCCCAGAACCTGGTTGGAAGCCTTCCACAGTATGGGATGGGATAGCAACGGAGAATGGCTCTCTTCTCAGCTGGATCATCACCTGATAGCAGGTGGTAATCTGCTCTGCCTGCATGGACTCTATTACTCCACTCATGGAGGCTGGTGGGAATGGGCCCCCCCCTGCTTTCACTTTCGTATGCCCTATTGGCCTCACATGAAATCCTGGCTGAAATATGCTCAAAGAATGTGTTTCGTTCTAAGCCAAGGCCGCCATGTATGCGATATCGCCATTCTCTATCCTACTGAATCGCTGCAAGCCTATCCGGGATCATCGATAGAAAACTTCTGGAAAGTGAGTGATCTGCTCAGTCAACATGGCTTGGACTATGACTTTCTGGATTATCAATCTATACAACATGCGGAAGCGGAATCAGGCGAGCTCCGCGTCGCCGGAGAAAAATATAAGATATTGATCCTAGCCGATATTCGAGCCATGCACCATGAAACCCTCATGAAGATTTATGATTTCCATAAAAAAGGAGGCATCGTCATCGGTACCGGAGCTTTCCCCACGGCTACAACTCTCTCCGGCGAAGGGAATGAAAAGGTTGAATCCATCCTCAAAGAAGTATTTCAAGACAAAGGCTCCTGGGAAGCGGATCCCTCCAAGATTCCGGATAAGATCTCCTCTCTTATTATTCCAGATTTTAGGACGTCCAGCGGCAATGGCAGAGTCCTTCACCGTAAAATTGATAACCAAGATCTCTATATGGTCATGAATATCAATAAAGGAGAGGAAATTTTCTTCCGAGCTAAAGGCAAACTCGAATGTTGGAACGCAAAAAAAGGCACCATTGCCGAATTTCCTATTCTCAAACAGACCGATGAGGGAACCTGGGTTAAATATGATGCTGAATACAACGAATCGAAATTATTTGTCTTCTCCCCGGGTGAGCCGCTCCTCGCTGACCCAAACACTCCGGAATTTCAGCTTGACCATGAAATTCCTATCGAAGGAGTATGGGATATTGAATTCATTCCTACTCTGAATAATAAATGGGGTGACTTCCGCTTGCCCGCTGAAAACGAATTGATTGGCCCAGAAGTCCGAGAATTCTCCTGCCTCTTCATCCCTGAAAATCAGGAATTCAGACCGGAACAAAACATCTCTCCGAGCAGTACGACACTCTATGGCTATGCTCCTCATATGGAAACCATTACTCTGACAGCTGGCTCAAGCCGAAACCTTGATATTCTATCCGAAATTCCTGATTCCGATTGGAAACCGTATTTCTATTCGTGGCAATATGGAGTTCAGGATAATCCCGGCAGTCAGGGATTCCACGGGCTCAAAGGAAAAGTCGACAACCGCTTCATTATCCTGGATCAGGGCGGCGATCAGATTTTTAGAACCTTCGTTTACGCTCCCCAAGACGGTCTGTATAAAATTCTTCAAGAAGGGGTTTCTCCATCCCGCTCTTATTTGGATAAGAACCTTATTGAAAAAAACGAGATAAATCTCACTCAAGGTTGGCACTCTCTGCTGCTTGTTTATGAAAATACCCCTAAAGGGGAATATGTCTTGAAAGATAAGAGAACCACCAGTGTAGATGAACGTCAACGGAGCGCTCTCCTTTTTTATCCGAAAAACACTCCCGATATAAAAGAGAATCACCCTTATGATCCCATTGTAGCTATGAAATGGTTCCAGACCGATTATTTGCCCTACAGCATCTATCAGGATACTCCCGGCACGTGGGCATACCGTTTCCAAACGGCTCCCGGCACCAAACGGATGACTCTATCCATTAAAGGAACTCTTCGGAAAATATGGATCGATAACAAGCCCGTATCTTTGGAAAATTTAACCGAGCTCGCCCAGGATACTTATTTGCTGGATTTCGGAGAACACTATCAGACAGGATTATCTACAGTCTCCATACTATCCGAACCTGAACGAGGATACAGCGCTGCCGCCTTCTTCACTGCTCCTATAAAACTGGATTGCAAAGGAGGGAAACTCCCAACCGGAAACTGGACCGATTGGGGGGCGCTGAAGTTCTACTCCGGTGGAATCAATTACACTCAAAATATCAACCTCCACAAACCAGAATCTTCGGAGAAAATATTCCTGGATTTAGGCAAGGTAAACGCGACCTGCGAAGTTAAAATAAACGGCAAAGTTGTGGACATATTGATGCAATCACCTTACAGATTGGATATCAGTGATTATGTATTGGAGGAAAATAACCGAATCGAAGTTCTGGTTTACAGTACCCTCTCCAACCATTATCAGAGTATACCCTCTGCCTACCGTGGAGAACCTATATCCGGTTTACTGGGTCCGGTGAAGATATCTATTCATAAAATAAAATCTTAAGCCTTTACTGTTTTCTGATAAAAACTGAAATCTCACCGCATGTATAAAAAAAGTGAAATGAAAACTTTTTATCAAAACAAACTGTTATTCCTCTTTCTGTCATCGTTTGCAAGCATTTGCAGCACAGATGCGGAATATGCTTCTCCGTTTCCAACAGAGAATGTTATCTTGCAAGAATCTTGGATTCAGCAGCGTGAATTCCTAAATATAGAATATTTAAAATCACTCGAGCCGGACCGGCTGCTGCATAATTTTAAAACAAACGCCGGTCTGCCCTCTTCTGCGACTCCCTTAGAAGGTTGGGAGGCTCCGGGAATCGGCTTGAGAGGCCATTTCACAGGACATTATTTATCGGCAGCTTCATTTGCAGTAAAAAAATATCAGGATCCTATTCTCTGTAAAAATCTGGATTATATGATTGAGGAATTATCCAAATGTCAAATGGCTTTGGGCAAAGGTTATCTCTCTGCTTTTCCGGAAACCGACTTTGACATTTTGGAAACCTCAGTAGAAGGGGTATGGGCTCCATATTATACCTATCATAAGATCATGCAGGGGCTGATGGATGTATTCATCAATACAGACAATAAAAAAGCATATGACATGCTCTTAGGTATGGCGGATTACGTGGAAATGAGAATGAGCAAACTAAACGAAACAGCCATATCCAAAATGCTCTATACTACACAAGCTAACCCCTCCAATGAACCCGGGGGAATGAATGAAATCCTATATAAATTATATAATCTTTCCAAAGATGAAAAACACCTAAAATTAGCACAGATTTTTGATAGAAAATGGTTTCTCATGCCATTGGCAAATAACGAAGATATCCTCTCAGGACTGCACTCTAATACCCATATTGCCTTGGTAAACGGGTTCGCGGAAGGTTACAACTCAACGGGGAACCCACTTTATTATAACGCTGTTATAAATTTCTGGAATATGCTCTCATCCAGCCATTCCTATGTAAATGGATCCAGCAGCGGACCTCGTCCCAATCCGACTACCCCCACCTCTCTAACCGCAGAACACTGGGGAACTCCCAATCAGCTGAGCAGCACATTAACCAGCATGATCGCCGAAAGCTGTGTATCTCATAATACACAAAAACTCTCCGGCAAATTGTTCGAGTGGACCGGACATCCTCAATATGCCGGCGCTTATATGAATACATTCTACAACTCCATCATGGCCTTGCAGAATGCTAAAACAGGAGAATTCGTATACCATCTTCCCCTGGCCTCTCCGAGTCAAAAAAAATTCCTCAATAATTACAGCGACTTCAGATGCTGCAATGGTTCGAGTATAGAGGCTTTTTCTCTCCTAAATAACAATATCTATTTTCATAAAGAGAAAAACCTGTGGATTAATTTGTATATCCCTACAAAATTAAATTGGAATGAATATGATCTTGAGATTTATCAAGAAGGCAATTTTATTCAAGATCACCAGGCCCGATTAAATTTAAAACTAAAAAATCCACAATCCTTATCCCTTAATTTATTTATTCCCTCTTGGAGTAAAAACACCAAGGTTTGTATCAATGATGAATTGGAATGCAGTGCTGCCCCCAATTCATTCTTCACACTCAACAGAAAATGGAGCGATAACGATTATATCAATATTGATTTCGATTTTGATTTTCGCATTGAATCCATGTCAGATGATCCAAATAGGATTGCCATTTTTTATGGGCCTATGTTATTGGCTTTTCTGCATCCCTCCGAAATATCCTTGTATGGAACTCCGGATGAGATATTGCCTCATTTAAGGGTTTCGAATCCCGATAAATTGGAATTTACTCTGGAAAATAGTGATAAAATCTATAACTTAAAACCCCTATTTGCCATTCAAAACGAATCCTACAGTGTTTATGTCCGATCAAATAAATTATCTGATCATTATTATTAACCAATAACCTTTTCTCCTCCACTAACCGTTGGATTGGATTTAAAGTTGCATAAATACATCAAATTATATATTTTCTGATATCGAAAATGTTTATACCTATGAAAAACATTATCCAACAAATCCTATCTATTCTCAGTGTTTTTCTGATTACTATTTTACCGGCTTTCTCGCAGCAGAAAGATTTCCAGGAAAAAGACCTCGCAGCCTATCTTTTTATCTATTTTACCGGCAATCATATCACTCAAGAAGCCGTCTGCTTTGCTGTCAGCATGGATGGATATACCTATTGGGCATTAAACGACGGCAAACCTGTCCTTGATTCCAAAGTAATCAGCTCCACAGGCGGAGTTCGTGATCCTCATATCCTGCGCGCTGAAGATGGAAAAACCTTTTATATGGTCCTAACAGATATGGTTTCTGGAAACGGCTGGGATTCCAATCGTGCTATGGTCTTACTGAAATCAAGCGATTTAGTCAATTGGTCTCACTCCGTTGTCAATATGCAAAAACGTTATCCGGGGCAAGAACAACTCAAACGGGTATGGGCCCCTCAAACCATTTTTGACCCGGAAGCCGGAAAATACATGATTTATTGGTCCATGAAATATGGCAATAGTCCGGATATCATCTACTATGCTTATGCCAATGAAGAGTTTACGGATTTATTGGATACCCCAAAACCTCTGTTCCTTCCCCAAAATGGGAAATCCTGTATTGATGGAGATATTATCTATAAAGATGGAATATTCCATATGTTTTATAAAACCGAAGGAAACGGTAATGGAATCAAAGTCGCGACTACCCGTTCTCTGACTTCCGGCAAATGGACCGAAGATCCTGATTATAAACAACAAACCTCCGAAGCAGTAGAAGGTTCTGGAACATTCAAACTGATAGGCGAAGATAAATACATACTTATGTACGATGTGTACATGAAAGGGCGCTACCAGTTCACTGAAACAACCGACTTGAAAAACTTTAAACTCATTGACAATGAGATAAAAATGAATTTTCATCCCCGTCACGGAACTATCATTCCTATTACTCGCGACGAACTCCTGCGGATTACCGAGGAATGGGGAAAACCAACGGAATTAGGCTCTCTGCCCAATAATCCGGTATTGCCCGGCTTCCATGCAGATCCGGAAATCTTATATTCACAGCAAACTCAAAAATATTATATCTACTCTACGACAGATGGATTCCCCGGATGGGGAGGTTGGTATTTTACGGTATTCTCTTCTGACGATCTCAAAAAATGGAGCTATGAAGAGATCATACTGGATCTGAAATCAGACCAAGTTCCTTGGGCCGATGGAAACGCATGGGCGCCCTGCATTATCGAAAAACAGATAGAGGGCAAATATCAATACTACTTCTACTACAGCGGCAATTCTAAAGAGGGTAAGGGCAAACAGATTGGCGTCGCCGTGAGCAATAATCCCACAGGCCCTTTCCGGGATTTAGGTCATCCTATCATTACGGAATCGCCCGTGGGATACGGACAGCAGATAGATGTGGACGTATTCGAAGATCCCGTCTCTGGCAAAAACTATCTCTATTGGGGCAATGGATATATGGCAGGAGCAGAGCTGGAAAAAGATATGCTCTCCATCAAAAATGAAACTATTACTATTATGACTCCCAATGGAGGAACTTTGCAGGATTATGCTTACCGTGAAGCTCCTTATGTCTTTTATCGCAACGGTCTCTATTACTTTCTCTGGTCAGTGGACGATACCGGCTCGCCCAATTACCATGTGGCTTACGGCACAGCCACTTCTCCCTTGGGGCCTATTAAAGTGGCCGAAAAACCAATTGTGCTGATTCAAAATCCGGAAAAGAAGATATATGGTCCGGCTCATAATTCCGTACTGCAAATTCCCGGAACGGAAGAATGGATTATTGTTTATCACCGCATCAACAAGTGGTATCTAAAAGATTCCCCTGGTACCCATCGGGAAGTCTGCATCGACCGCATGGAGTTCAATGAAGACGGAACGATTAAACGGGTAATCCCTACTTTATAACCAAAAAGCTATGAATAAATTAATAAGATTAGGAACTTTTATTGGAACAATATTAGCCTCGGCTCTTCCCTTGCAGGCAGAATCCATCCAAACGGCGGATAAACCGGATTCTGTTTATCTTTTCTCCTATTCTTTGGGCAATGGCGAAAGCGGCTTGCGTTTCGCCTGGAGTCCGGATGGCAAACAATGGGCGTCTATTGGAAATGGATTTGACTACGTAAAATGCGACTTTGGTCCTTGGGGAAGCGAGAAAAAAATGTTCTCTCCTCATCTGATGCAAAATACGGCCGATGGCAGCTGGCACTGTATCTGGACGGCAAGCCGCAGCGGTAAAGTTCTGGCCCATTCCACCTCATCCAATCTGCTCCAATGGGGCGCACAAACCTATTTCACTGAAGAGGAGCGAGAACAATACACCCCCTCGACTTTTACTTCCACAGAAGCGTGTACGGTAACTCTCGGACAGAATCAAGAGAAAGGCTGGATACAGCGTGTTCCTTATTCCACCATAGAGCAATTAGTTCAATATGCCGAATATAAATACTCCCGCTTTAGATTACATGACGAGCGAATGCAAGATGATTCACGCCGTTTCGCAGACCTGAAGTCAGTAGAAGCATCTATTCAAGTTTTTGCAGCAGAAGAAAAACCAATCAGCGATCTTCTGATAGGTATTTTCTTTGAGGATATCAACTATGCCGCCGATGGAGGACTCTATGCCGAATTGATACAAAACCGTGACTTTGAATATTCTCCTAAAGATGGTTCCTGGCCTCGTTGGGATGGCAGTTATGCTTGGAGTGTGAAGAATGAGGATAGCTCCGGCACTGTCCCTATCGCCACGGAAAATCCGATTCACGTTAATAACCCTCATTATGCAGTACTGTCCGTTGCGGAGAAAGGAACCTCTCTGCGCAATACCGGTTTTGACGGTATTGCTTTAAAGAAAGGAGAAAAATATGACTTTTCGCTCTTTGCCCGTATAGCGGATGGAGGAGAAGAAGGCAATTTTATCATCCGTCTGATTACTCGGGAGGGAACTGAAATTTCTCAAACATCCATAAATATTACCTCAAAGGAATGGAAAAAATATACAGCAGTACTTACGGCGAATGCTGATATTACAACCGCTGAACTCTCTTTGGAACCTCAAACAGCCGGAACTTATCATCTGGATATGATCTCTCTCTTTCCTCAAAACACCTTCAAGGGACGCAAAAACGGATTGAGAGCAGATCTGGCTCAGACATTGGCTGACTTGAAACCCCGTTTCATCCGTTTCCCCGGAGGCTGTGTAGCTCACGGAGATGGCATTGATAACATTTATGAATGGAAAGGTTCCGTCGGTCCACTGGAAGCACGTAAACCGCTCCGCAACATCTGGGGATATCATCAAACACGAGGATTAGGTTATTTTGAATATTTCCAATTCTGTGAAGACATTGGCGCAGAACCAGTTCCTGTGTTAGCTGCGGGAGTCCCTTGTCAAAATTCTGGAACCCCAGCCCATCACTCCACAGATGAAATTAGCACTAAAGGTCAACAAAGAGGAATCCCGATGGAAGAAATGCCCGCTTATATTCAGGATATTCTCGACCTGATAGAATATGCTAACGGGGACCCCGTCTCCACTGAATGGGGGAAAAAACGTGCTCAAGCCGGCCACCCAGCCCCCTTTAACTTAAAATACATCGGCATCGGTAATGAAGACCAGATCTCTGATGTATTTGAGAAGCGCTTTACCTTAATCTACAATGCTGTGAGGGAAAAACATCCCGAAATTACAGTCATCGGCACTGTAGGACCTTTTTATGAGGGCACAGACTATACTGAAGGGTGGAAACTGGCTTCCAAGCTAAGTATTCCCATCGTTGATGAACATTATTACGTCCCTCCGGGATGGTTCATCTATAATCAGGATTTTTATGATCATTATGACCGCAATAAGTCAAAGGTTTATCTAGGAGAATATGCTGCGCATTTGCCGGGACGCCCCAACAATATAGAAACGGCCCTCGCGGAGGCTCTTTACTTAACGGCTTTGGAACGTAATGCGGATATAGTCACGATGGCTTCCTATGCTCCGCTCTTAGCTAAAGAAGGTCATATCCAATGGAACCCAGATCTCATTTACTTTAATAATACCGAGGTCAAACCTACCGTAGGATACTATACTCAACAGATGTATGGCCAAAACTCTGGTGATAAATACATTAGTTCTATCGTCCAACTTGATAATGAACAGGAAGCAGTAAAGAAACGTGTCGGCGTTTCCGTGGTAAAAGACACCAAAACAGATTCTCTCATCGTAAAACTGGTTAACCTGCTTCCCGTGGATGTGAACTCGCAGATTGAATTCCAAGATACAGAGTTTATCAATCCCACTGCCATTAAAACCCTGCTTACCGGATCCCCTCAGGATTGGAAAGCAAAACCTATCTCTTCAGAATTTGAAGTACAAACAGAAGGCTTCTCCTATGCTATGCCACCCTACTCATTTACTGTCATACGCATTCACTCTCAATCAGAGACGAATAGTTAAAACAAAAAATTAAATTTTAAAGATATCGAGTACAACCATGCAAAAAATATTCGTATTAGCTTTGGCTCTTCTCTTTACAGACAGTCTTCATGCCAAAGAAGAGACTTTACACTCCGGCTACCCTATCGATCCTGTCCCTTTCACCTCGGTTAAAGTGACGGATAATTTTTGGGGACAGCGGCTCAAGGCCAGTCGCGAGGTAACCATTCCTCTCGCATTCAGCAAATGTGAAGAGACGGGACGTTATGAAAATTTTGTCAAAGCAGCTCATCCCAGTGATGAATATAAAGTAGGAGGATTCTCCTTTGACGATACCGATGTCTATAAAACAATCGAAGGGGCCAGTTACTCTCTGCAAACCTATCCGAATGAAGAATTGGAAAACTATATTGACAATATCCTCTTAAAAGTAGCAGCCGCTCAGGAACCCGATGGATACCTCTACACCTCTCGGACCATGAACCCTAAACATCCTCACCCTTGGGCCGGTCCTGAAAGATGGTCCAAGGTCGAGGAACTCAGCCATGAATTTTATAATCTGGGGCACATGATAGAGGGAGCCGTAGCCTATTATCAGGCAACCGGAAAACGTAACTTCCTGGATATCGCCATAAAATATGCGGACTGTGTCTGTCGTGCAATAGGCAATGGCCCTGACCAGAAAAAACTGGTTCCGGGGCACCAAATTGCGGAGATGGCATTAGTCCGACTTTATCTTGTAACCGGAGATCGAAAATACCTCGATCAAGCCAAATTCTTTCTGGATGCCCGTGGATACACCAGCCGAAAAGACGCCTACAGCCAAGCCCATAAACCGGTTCTGGAGCAAGATGAAGCAGTAGGACACGCCGTCCGTGCCACGTATATGTATGCCGGAATGGCAGATGTTGCGGCTATTACCGGCGACTCCTCTTATATCAATGCTATAGATAAAATCTGGGAAAACATTGTCAGCAAAAAACTCTACATTACCGGCGGCATCGGAGCCCGCCATGCGGGGGAGGCTTTTGGAAACAACTACGAACTCCCTAATCAATCAGCCTATAATGAAACCTGCGCTGCCATTGGAAATGTGTACGTTAACTATCGCCTATTTCTCCTCCATGGCGACGCCAAATATTTTGATGTTCTCGAACGCACTCTCTATAACGGACTAATTTCCGGAGTTTCACTGGATGGAGGTTCCTTTTTCTATCCCAATCCGCTGGCTTCCACCGGCGGATACAGCCGCAAACCTTGGTTCGGTTGTGCCTGTTGCCCGAGCAATATCAGCCGTTTCATTCCCTCTTTGCCTGGCTATATTTATGCTGTAAAAGATGATCAGCTCTATATTAACCTCTTTCTTAGTAATCACGCCACATTAACAGTAAATGGTACTCCAGTCATACTGGAACAAAAAACGAATTATCCCTGGAGTGGAGATATTCGTATTCGTATATTGGAAGGAGACATTCCCTTTACAATGAATCTGCGTATCCCAGGTTGGGTCCGCAATGAAGTGCTGCCAAGTGATTTATATCGCTATGCAGATGAGCAAAAACCCAATTATACCGTCTCTGTCAATGGGAATTCGATAGAAGGAGAACTGCAAAAAGGATATCTTCAAATAAACCGTAAATGGGAAAAAGATGATCTGGTGGAAATTCATTTCGATATGCCACCTCGGATTGTTAAAGCCAATGACCATGTTATCGACGACCTTGGCCGAATCGCGATCGAGCGCGGCCCTATCGTATATTGTGCCGAATGGCCAGACAACGACTTCAATATACATAATATTCTATTAAATCAACACCCCTCATTTCAGGTGAAGGAAATGAAGGATAAGCTCTGCGGCATCCATGAAATAACTACTCCGGCTCAATCCCTCAGCTATACTGCTGATGGTAAACTGACTACGGAAGACGTTACCCTAACACTCATTCCCTACTATGCCTGGGCTCATCGAGGTGAAGGAAATATGCAAGTCTGGCTTCCCATTGAGCTCAGACCCTCTTCAGCTCAATCTCAAAAAAATCCCTAATCAAAAACTCTACGGATTTTTTCTTTAAAACTCTTTAGCGGCAGCCGGTAACTGCGTCTTATTGATATTATCATTGGCTGCCGCTGGCATATTTCCGAGTTAATCTTGACACTCCGCTCATATTCCCCTACCCTACCATGGAAGTGAGGCCTTATGATGTCATCATTATAGGCGGCGGAATCTTGGGCTTAGCTACCGCTTGGAACCTGGTCAACCAATACCCTGGGAAATCAGTTGTAGTCATGGAAAAAGAGCCCTTTGTGGCAATGCATCAAAGTAGGGTTTCCAATGGACTCCTGCACAGTGGTATCTACTATGTTCCCGGAAGTCCTAAAGCCGCCACTTGTGCCGAAGGAAGAGCGGAGATGATTCGCTTTTGTCAAACCAACGACATTCCTCTCAAAACCTGCGGGAAGGTTATTATTGCCACAGATCAATCCGAACTCTTTCAATTACAGGAACTCTATCTTCGCGGCAAACGAAGCGGAATCCCCTGCGAACTCATGGGCCCGGCTCGTTTAAAAGAAATAGAACCTCACGCACAAGGTTTAGCCGCTCTCCATATAAAAAGCACCGCTATTCTAAACTATCGCTTGGTCTGCGATAAGCTATTGGCTTTATTGGCTCAAAAAGGTTGTTATGTCATGCTCAATACAGAAGTGCTCTCTATCAAAGAGATGCCTACTGAAACACTGATTCTGACAAACCATGGCCGGCATTATGCCAGATATCTGATCAATTGTTCCGGACTCCATGCCGACCGAATTCTGCATATAGCAGGTAAGAAAACAGATGTCAAAATTATCTCTTTTCGAGGAGATTTCTACCGTCTGCGCGATGAAGTAACTGATCTCTGCAAAGCTATCATTTATCCGGTTCCCATTCCCGGATTGGCACCTCTGGGAGCCCATTTCACCCGTGGAATTGATGGCTCTGTAGAATGCGGTCCTGCTGCTGCTTTGGCACTAGCTCGTGAAGCCTATCATCGCTCCCAAATCAATCCCAAGTACCTGCTCGGGATTTTGGCTTTCTCCGGTTTCTGGTGGCTTCTGGGTGAATATTGGACTACCGGCGTTGCTGAGACCTGGCGTGCCAGCAACAAAGATGCTTTTGTCAAAAAACTTCAAAAACTCATCCCTGAAATCAAAAACAATCAACTTATCAAGGCTCCCTCTGCCTTGAGAGCACAAGCTGTTTCGCTGGACGGCAAACTTCTTCAAGATCTTATTGTTAAAGAGAGTCACCGTGTCGTACATGTACTAAATGCTCAATCCCCCTCTGCAACAGCCTGTTTCAGCATCGCCAAAATAATCATTCATAAACTCTCCAAGCGTTTCAACTAATCCCCTTCAATCCCTCTCCATTCCGAATTAGTTTCTCCTCACCGTATCCGGATTGAGACTCCAGAAAGCCCTGCAATCCTCCTCGCTTACTAAGTTTTTATAATATCTATGCAGCACTGCCGGCGAATTTCCTAAGTCTAGGGCTACCTTCTCCGCATTTTTATCCCTTTGCAGCATCATACTTGCCGCCGTATGTCTCAGGCAGTCTCTCGGCCAATTCTTCAATCCCAATAACCTTGCCAAATATCTCCGACTCTTCCTGATTTTATTTTTTCCTTTCGATTCCACTTTTACTTCCTCTCGGCTAAAACAGAGTTTCATCCACTCTGCCATATTAGGCGCTATCGGTACCAGCCGGAAAGATCGAGTCTTGGCCATTTCTCCTCCGATCTTAATTTCAGTCAACTTCTCATTGATATAAGATTGGCTCAGTTTCTGAGCTTCTGCAGGACGAACTCCTCCAAATAACTCCAACACAATTTGCCCAAGATCCTCCTCCCGACAACCTCTTAATAAACGACGGCATTCCTCCAAACTCAGTATCCTGGGAGGCTCTCTATCCAAGCGCGGCAGCTGCAATTTCCGAACATAATTCTCCGGTAAATACTCATGTTTCACACACCAACTAAAAAAACCTGAGAGCCGATTCTTCCAAGAAGCCCTTGACCGCAGAGAAATCTCTTGATAAACCGTCTCTACTAACTGATAACTCATCCGAGTAACCGGCATTTCTCCTACTCGCGAAAGAAACTTCTCCAAATACCAACGCAATGAATTCAGATAAACACTTCTCCTTCCGGCCAATCCTTTCAAATATTTCTCCATACACTCGCTCAACAAACACTCCTTCTTTTTTTCCTCCTCTTTCAACTGGCGTTCGCAAAAGCTCTTTAATTTCCTCAACTCCACCCCTCGCGACTTCGCTAATTCCACCAACTCAATCAGAACCTGCTTCTTCTCATCCGGCAATCTTAAGAAACGCAGATCAACTTCTGCACGACACTGTTTATAATGCGAGGCCAATCTTCGCGCTTCTTCTTCTGTCCGACACCGCTTGAGCACTCTTTTGCCCTCTTCATCTCGTCCCAGATAAACTCTCCAAGATTCATAGCGTGTTCCTTTTCTACTCTGTACATCCGCTCTCCAATAACCTAAAACTGCGCTCATTTTATACTCTCTTTCCTAAACTTTTCTCTTTTCTCTTATTCCTCTACTACCTTAATCTCTTTGGAACATTTTGGTATTCCTAAACGCTAATAAATCCTATCCGAATTCTAAATAACAGAAGAAAAAGCATCCTCTTTTCTTTTTATTTGAAATAAATCAGAAAATATTTCCTCTCTTTTTGGCTCCTTTTTGGCATTAAATATGAATGAATAACACATCTTCTCCGCATTTTATTCTATCCCCTTCTCCATGATTGAATTTTATTATCTCCCTCTTTCCCAGGATAAAAAGCAACTATAATCACCAAATCCAAATCTTTCCTTTATTCCTCGTTTCCTGTTAAAAAGTAGTTAAACAAATAAATTATGAAGACAAAAGTATTACTTCTGGGTGCAGCGCTGGCCATGACAACCGCCATTGCTTCTGCTCAGACCTATTCTTCCAACGTTGTCGGTTATGTAAACGTTGATCTGGTTCCCGGTTGGAATCTGATTGCTAATCCTCTTGATGCTGGTGAGGGTGCAAATACTGTACAAACACTTTTATCTGGTGTCCCTGCAGGAACAGCCGTTTATAAGATGGTAGATGGTGGATATCAGATTCTTTCTTATGTCTACGATGATCTCTTTGAAGAGTATAGCTGGGTTGGAGAAGATCAATCCTTAGCTCCAGGTGAAGGTGTTTTTATAAATGTACCTGAAGCTGCGACAGTAACTTTTGTAGGTGAAGTAGTCGTTGGGAATCATAGCGTTGATATTCCTGCTGGTTGGTCAATCGTTTCCAATCCGATTCCGGTTGCGGGCACTGTTTCTACTCTTGGCTTAGAGTCCGTCGTTGAAGTAGGTGATTCGATTTACAAATATAACAACGGATATGAAATCAGTTCTTATGTCTACGATGATCTCTTTGAAGAGTATGGTTGGAACAATAATTTGAGCATTGCTGTAGGAGAAGCTTTCTTTATCAATAAAGCAACGCCTGCTACTTGGACCAAGACTTTCGAGTTTTAGTAATCTCTGTAACTCTAATTATATATATATAATATGAAGAAATTAGTAATTGCTGCTCTGTTGGCTGCTGGTATTGTAGGTGTTTCTGCACAGGGTTGGGATCCTTCTATGGGAAACACTTCTATGAATCTAGTTTCACAAACCGGCTATGTTACCTATGGGGAAAGTGCTGCACTTGTAGATCCAGCTTTGGTTGGTACAAGAATCGGCTCTGATTTCACTGGAGTCATTTACTACAATGATGCAGTTGTTGCTACCTGCAACTTTGGTTCTGTAGAGAAAAACGGTGAAATTGTTAATACAGGGCGTTTAGCTGGCGGAGTAGTTTATACTGACTTAGTTCCGGCAAATGCAGACGTTGAGTTGGTCGTAGGAGCTTACAATTCTTGGGTTGATGGAGCTACTACTGAAGCTGAAGGTGCTGCAGGAGCTACGTTTATGGGTAAATCTAATCCATTTGAGTATGCAACTGGAGATCAAGCTTCAGCACCTCCTACTCCGTGTGGAGACTTGATGAACTTCGATCAATTCACAGTAGAATACATTCCTGAGCCGACAACCATTGCTCTGGGAATCCTGGGATTAGGCGGTCTGTTCCTGCTCCGTCGTCGTTCCTAATTCGACGGTTTAGGATAGATAACTAAATTATCTTAAAAAAGCATCCTCTTCGGAGGATGCTTTTTTTGTTTATAGTAACTGGACTTTAGAATATTTTATCTCGGTAAAAGCGGAATAATTCGTCAAAATATCCCTTTCCCGATTTCTATTTGAGGTTTGGGAAGATATAAGGTAGATTTAAGCAGATAGAATATTGGTAATGAGAATGGAGCTAAGCCAATAAAACAGAGAGAAAGGAAAGAGATGATAACAGCAGCAGAACAACCTAAGAAAGCTTATCCTGTAGGAATACAGACCTTTTCCAAGATAATAGAAACAAAATGTCTCTACATCGATAAGACAGAATATATTTATAAGATGACACGACCAGGCTCAAATTATTACTTTCTGAGCCGTCCAAGACGTTTTGGCAAGTCGTTGCTGTTAAGTACGCTCCGAGCCTATTTTGAAGGGAGGAAGGAGCTTTTTAAAGGTTTGGCTCTTGAGAGATTGGAGACAGAGTGGAACGTTCATCCGGTGCTTCATTTCAGCCTAAGCACAGTCGATGGGAAGACAAAAGAGGAGTTGATAAGTGATTTAGATAAAACACTGAGGAAATATGAAGAAATCTATAATCGGGATTCTAAAGATATTCGCCTCGGACAGCGTCTTCAAGGGATAATTGAACGAGCATATAAACAGAGTGGACAGAAGGTAGTGGTATTAATAGATGAATATGATTCTCCGTTGTTGAATGTAATCGATGAGGAGGAAAAACTCTCGGAAACCCGAGATATCATGCTCAATTTTTATAGTCCATTGAAGGATTGTGATCCTTATTTAAGATTTGTTTTTATTACAGGAATCACGAAGTTCTCTCAACTAAGTATTTTCAGCAAGCTCAATAACCTTAAGAATATCAGTATGCTTCCGGATTATGGAGGCATTTGTGGAATCAGTGAAGAAGAGATTCAAACTCAAATGAAAGATGATCTTGAGTTATTGGCCAAGAGGCTGGAGATATCACCGGAAGAAACATTTGCCAAGCTTAAAGAACAGTATGATGGCTACCACTTTGCGTGGCCTTCTGATGATATCTATAATCCTTTCAGTCTGCTCAGTGCTTTTGATGCGGGGAGGATTAACTCCTACTGGTTTGAAACAGGTACTCCCTCTTCTCTGATTAAGCTTCTGAAGAAATATGAGATGGCGCCTCAGGAGATTGGACCGGTGGAACTCTTTTCCGATTCCTTTGATGCCCCCGTGGAGAATATGGAAAAGATTACGCCAGTGCTTTACCAGAGTGGTTATCTCACGATAAAAGGATATGATCCGGAGTTAGAGATCTATACACTAGATATCCCCAATAAAGAGGTGAAGATAGGACTCATGAGAGCGCTTTTAAAGAACTATATCAGTCCTAGTGAGAAGGCAGATTCATTTATCAGTCAAATTTGTAAGAATCTCAGCAGAGACAACATGGATGAAAGCTTAAGGCTATTAAAGGTTTTTCTAAGTACGATTCCCTATTGTAGTCATGTTAATTCAGAAGGACATTATCAGCAGATGCTTTATGTTATTTTTAGTTTATTAGGCAAATACAGTAGTATAGATGTGGAGGTGAGGACAGCTCAAGGGAGAGTAGATATGGTATTGAGGACAAAGCAGAAGCTTTATCTAGTGGAGGTGAAAATGAATCAAGATGCCAAGAAGGCGTTGGAGCAGATAAATCTCAAGGATTATTCCTCTCGATTTGCACTGAGTCATTTGCCGATTGTAAAAGTAGGCATTAACTTTGATGCTAAGAAACGGACCCTCTCCGACTGGGTCATTGAGAATTAGAAGTCTTCTTATTGGTGGGGTTAACGAATTATAAATTGAGATTGTCAGTTATGATAACAGCAGCAGAACAACCTAAGAAAGCTTATCCTGTAGGGATACAAACATTTTCAGAAATAATAGAAAGCAAATGTCTCTACATCGATAAGACCGAATATATTTATAAGATGACACGACCTGGGGCAAAATACTTCTTTCTGAGCCGTCCAAGACGTTTTGGCAAGTCGTTGCTGTTAAGTACGCTCCGAGCCTATTTTGAAGGGAGGAAGG
>CALXMK010000030.1 GCA_944389455.1 uncultured Verrucomicrobiota bacterium | reverse complement strand
ATATTCCTATGCTCCTCTTCCAATTCCGGACTTGTATCCAATACATCCAATAACGGCTTGTCATATTCATCTACCAACACCACAGCTCTTAAGCCAGTTTGCTCATGCGCCTTGCAAAGGATTGATGAAAAACGATCTCCTAAAGTTGTCCATTGTTCATCAGCTCCATATTTTTTCTCCCAATTAGCTATGTAACCGGTGATTTTTTTCTTCAATTCTCCAGGTTCTTTAAAATTACCTCCGTTGAAATCGATATGAAATATAGGATATTTCTTCCACTCCTTCTCTAATCCCTCTATTGCTAATCCCTTAAACAAAGCCTTCTTCCCTTGGAAATAACTCTTGAGCGTTGATAAGAGCAGACTCTTCCCAAATCGCCTCGGTCGGGAAAGAAAGTAGATTTTCCCCTCACTGACAAGCCGATATACTAGCTCCGTCTTATCTACATAGACATATCCATCCTCTATGATTTGCTCAAATGTCTGTATGCCTATTGGGTATTTCATAAGTTATGATTAGTAAATCGTTAAATAGACTTATAGGAGAATCTTTCACTTGTTGATAGTTCTCACGCTCACTTAATTTATTCTCCATATTTCCTTAAAAGACGCAATCAGAATTCTGAATTTGTTCTAGCTGATGAACAAAAAACAGGAGGCAACTTAATTTTTGTTACTCCTGTTCTATGAAAGTATCTATTAGTTATTCCTTGTTTAAAGAGAATCGTCTCGTTTGATCGTGGCCGGAGGGGGAACCCCTGGAGGCCTTTCGGGGGGAAGAGCTGAACCTGCTTCAGAAAGAGATGTTCCTTTAGGACGATGTTCTCGGCGGCGATGGCGGTGACGAGTAGATTTATTGGAGGAAGATTCTTCGTCAGAAGTTTCTTGTTCTTCTGCTTCCGGGGAAAATTCTTTATTTTCCTTGAGCTCAGAAGATTCTGTTATCGTCATAGAAGAGGAGGAGGAAGCTGATTTGGAGGAAACTACGCGCATCTATCTTGCGTTGCTTGACTCGAGCGTGGCGGATAAGGTAAACAGACTTATCCTGAAGGACTTGTAACAGAACTTTTCTGATGAACTTTGTTTAGCAAAAATCCGAATCTCCTGATAAGAGTTATAGTTATATTGTAAGGGTATACAAAATGCTGAAAAATATGCATAAGTAGCTTGCTGATAATGCAATAAATTATATTAAATTCGTTCGTCTGTTGAGTGAATCAACTTTTAACAGGTATGGAATATGCTGATTTTCAAATAGACTTTTACTTGTCCCTTATCAAGAGATTATGTATAAAGTAGTCAATGGAACTTATAGATAACATAAACAAAACATTAAAGGATGATTTGATTACGGAGTTGCATGGCGGCAGCAAAGTTGCTATTGCTGCTTCATGTTTTTCTATATATGCTTTTGAAGAACTGAAAGAACAACTCAAAGATATAGAGAGCCTTTGCTTTATATTCACTTCACCTACTTTTATTACAGAAAAGGCAGACAAACAGAAAAGGGAGTTCTATATTCCACGCCTTAACCGTGAACGTAACTTATATGGCTCTGAATTTGAGATAAAGCTGCGCAATGAACTTTCGCAAAAAGCCATTGCGAAAGAATGTGCCGATTGGATTCGGAAGAAAGCTTGTTTCAAATCCAACTATACAGGTGAAAATATGGGGGGATTTGCTGTCGTGAACGATAAGGCTTATATGCCGATAAACGGCTTTACAACTGTCGAGTTGGGATGTGAGCGTGGGGACAATGCCTACACCATGATTAACAAGATTGAGGCTCCTTTCTCCCAAAACTATCTGGCATTGTTTAATCAAGTATGGAATGACAATACCAAAATGCAGGTCGTTACGGATAAGGTGCTAGACAACATTACAAATGTGTATAAAGAGAATGCTCCTGATTTCCTTTATTTCGTTACACTTTACAATATTTTCCGCGAGTTTTTGGACGACCTTTCTGAAGATGTCCTGCCCAACGAGGCAACCGGCTTCAAGGAAAGTCAGATTTGGAACAAGCTGTATAATTTTCAGAAAGATGCTTGTCTGGCAATTATTAACAAGTTGGAAAAGTATAACGGCTGTATTCTTGCCGACAGCGTAGGTTTGGGTAAGACTTTCACGGCTCTTTCAGTCATCAAGTATTACGAGAACCGTAACAAATCCGTGCTGGTGCTTTGTCCTAAAAAACTGAATGACAACTGGATTACTTACAAGAGCAACTATCTAAACAACCCCATTGCCAAAGACCGTCTGCGCTATGACGTGTTTTTTCACAGCGATTTGTCACGTAAGGAGGGCAAGACTAACGGGTATGACTTGTCGCATATCAACTGGGGAAATTATGATTTGGTTGTGATTGACGAGAGCCATAATTTCCGTAACGGTGGCAAGGTTACCACTGACGAGAACGATGAAAACCCACGGGAAAACCGTTACCTGCAACTGATGAACCGTGTAATCCGTTCCGGTGTGAAGACTAAAGTCCTGATGTTGTCTGCTACACCTGTAAACAACCGTTTCAATGATTTGAAAAACCAGATACAGTTGGCATACGAGGGAGATAGCGAACAAATAGATACCCTGCTGAACACATCATCAAGTATAGATGATATTTTCCGTCAGGCACAGACCGCCTACAATGTATGGGCTAAACTTCCTGCCGAACAGCGGACAACAAAGGAACTGTTGGGCAGACTTAGTTTTGACTTCTTTGAAGTGCTTGACAGTGTGACCATTGCCCGAAGCCGCAAGCATATCGAACAGTATTACGACACTGCCGATATTGGCAAGTTCCCGACAAGGTTGCCGCCTATATCACGCCGCCCGGATTTGACAGACCTTGATTCGGCTGTCAATTACAATGAAATATACGAAACGGTCAGCCATCTGAATCTTGCGGTTTATACACCTTCGGATTTTCTTTTGGCAAGCCGGGTGGAGAAATACATGGACAAGGATACAGATAAAGATTATTTTTCCGGGCATGGAATGGCAGGCCGCGAGAAAGGTATCCGCCGGCTGATGAGCATTAATCTGCTGAAGCGTCTGGAGAGTTCCGTAAACTCATTCCGCCTTACTTTACAGCGTATCCAATCGCTGATAACCTCGACTGTACAGAAGCTTGACAATATTCGGCAAGGGGGAGTTCTCGACATCGAGATGGATGATGTTACTGGAAATCTGGATTACGATGACCAGGAATCGGATATGTTCATAGGCAGTAAAAAGACGCGAATTGCACTGGAGGATATTGATCATATCTCGTGGCGAAAGTACTTGGTGGAAGATTTGGAGAACCTGAAACTGCTGCTTCTGATGCTGGAGAACATCACTCCCGAACATGACAGTAAACTGCAACAGCTAATCTCCGATTTGCGATACAAGTTTACCCATCCCATCAATGGAAATAATAAGAAAGTCATCATCTTTACTGCTTTTTCCGATACGGCAAAGTATCTCTATGATTGTCTGGCACAGGATATAAAGGAACGGTACGGGCTGAATACCGCTCTCGTGACTGGTGATGTGGAGGCACGCAGTACCTTACGATTGCCGCAGCGTGAAAAACTGGATTTCAACAAGGTCCTTACTTTGTTTTCTCCGGTTTCCAAAGACAGGGATACCATTTATCCGCATATCCATGATGGGATTGATGTGCTGATTGCCACCGATTGCATCAGTGAGGGACAGAACTTGCAGGATGGCGACTATCTGATAAACTACGACATCCATTGGAATCCGGTACGCATCATCCAGCGTTTCGGGCGTATAGATCGTATCGATTCTCGCAACAATGTAATACAATTGGTAAACTATTGGCCTAACGTGACATTGGACGAATATATTGACTTGAAAGGGCGTGTGGAAGCACGCATGAAAGTATCCGTGTTGAGCAGTACGGGAGATGATAACCCCATATCTCCCGAAGAAAAGGGAGATTTGGAATATCGGCGGGAGCAGCTTAAACGCCTGCAAAATGAAGTGGTGGACATTGAGGAGATGAATACCGGTATCAGCATCATGGATTTGGGATTAAACGAGTTTCGTCTTGACCTGTTGGTATATATAAAGGAGAATCCAAGCATCGAGCATACTCCGTTTGGGCTGCATGCCATTGTCCCCGTTACGGAAAGCAATCCCGCGGGAGTGATTTTCGTGTTGAAAAACAAGAACAACAGAGTGAACATTGACCGGAAGAACCGTTTGCATCCGTTCTATATGGTTTACATTTCGGAAGATAAGAATGTCATTGTCAATCATCTTTCTCCGAAAGAAATGTTAGACCGTTTCCGGTTTCTCTGCAAGGGGAAGTCAAGTCCTAATATGGAGATTTGCCGTGAGTTTAACCGCATTACACATGATGGCAAGGATATGAAGAAATATTCCGAATTGCTGGACGATGCCATATCTTCGATAATCAGCGTGAAGCAGAAAAGCGACATCGACAGTTTTCTGAGCGGTGTGCAGGGTTCGTTGTTTACGGACGAGATAAGCGGACTGGATGATTTTGAACTGATATGTTTTTTGGTAATCAAGTAGCCTATGTACGGTCTTCCCGTATCCACAGTAAAAAAACGGCAGCTCTATAAGAAAGAAATCTATTCGAAGTTTGATTTGAAACCCTCACAGCGTGAGAGTCTTGATGCAGACATCGCACGCCTGGATATTGTGGCGGTGGTTTCTCCGGCAACAGTTCCGGCACTCGGAAGCGGTGAGAATGTAAAAGGGTTGTATGTACTTGCTGTTCAAATGAAACGCAAGGATTATGACACGAAAAACATTCTGTTGCTGAGCAGACTCATTTTGCAGAATATCATCTTTGCCTTGCAATACGATGGGCAGACTCAGTTTGCCGTATTCCATACGAAGCTGATAGTATCGGCTTGGCGACCCACGGAAGAATCGGCACTGCCATTGTCGGGGTTGAACCTTGATACCGTTTGGGAGAATATGGTAAAAGACATCGGACAGATTGAAGTAGTGGGAAGAAACACGCTTGCCGAGCAGATAGCTGCAGATGACCGAAAGGCGAAACTGCTTGCCCAAATTGCTACGCTTGAGCGCAAGATGGTTAATGCAAAGCAGCCTTGTCGAAAACGAGAATATTTTGAACAGATTAAGAATTTAAAAGAAAAAATTAAAGAATTATAAGAGCTAACAAAGAAACATATATAATAGCTACTATTATTGTTTTTTATATTAGTTATTTTAAATTATTTATTATAATGACCATCTCCTTGAATAATATAGGGGGCAAAGATGCAAGTATAGTGTGGTTAAATTTTTGGGCTGCTTATGGAGGCTCGATTATAAGTGTTTTAATATCGCTATATATCTTAAAAAACCTTAAAATTCAATGCCGCTCAGAATAAAGTTAATCAAGATATAGAAATCAAGAAGTTCTTATACCAAAATCAAAAAAATAGCTTAGATAAAATTATAGAGGATGTAATAGAATTGATAGATTGTTATAATTGTAATTCTTTCAAAGAAATAAATAATATATGGATGCAAACAAATAACCATGAAGAATGTAGACTACGGTTTAAACACCTTATGGATAAATCTTTTATTGCATACGAGAAATTTACTATTCATTTTTCACAGCAATAGTTGAATAATAATATTTTTTAGGCAACAACACGAAAACTATAAACAGTTAGTTTACTTAATGCTGGATATCCTGTTATTGGTAATGTGCGATAATTCTATAAATAGCAATGTAAAAACGATTAAAGAACAGACACTGGAATTAGAATTTCCTCCATCTCCAAAATTTGCTCACATCCTCAATAATTCAAACACAGAAGAGTCAGTGTTCAGCCAAATACTTAACGCTTACAGTTGCATAAGCCATGTTGAAGTTGGAAAATAATTAAGATTAATTATAGATGAACAAAGGAAAATAATTCAAGACATTTTATCGTAATAAATATGGACAAACTAAAAATGCAAAGCCTTGATGTTATAGGCTCCAACATAAAGAAGATACAGCAGTTGTTCCCGAACTGTGTGACGGAACGGTTGGGCAAGGACGGTAAACCCGAGTTGGCTATCGATTTTGAAAAGTTGCAGGCTGAATTGTCAAACGAGATTGTCGGTGAGGGCGAGGAACGTTATCAGTTTACCTGGCCCGACAAGCGTGCGGCCAATCGACTGGCCAATACACCCACGACGATGACCCTGCGCCCTTGCCGCGAGGAGAGTGTTGATTTTGACCATACGCAGAACCTCTATATTGAGGGCGACAACCTCGATGTACTGAAAGTGTTGCGTGAAACCTATCTGGGTAAAGTGAAGATGATTTATATCGACCCGCCTTACAACACCGGTAATGATTTTGTATATAATGATAACTTTGCTGAGAGTTATTCTGATTTTGCCGAATCATGTAAAGTATATGATAACGAAGGAAACTTACAATTTGATCCAAAAGAAAATAGCGAATCTAATGGTAGATTCCATACAGACTGGCTTAATATGATTTATCCTCGATTAAAGGTTGCTAAAGATCTATTAACGAATGACGGGATAATAATTATCAGTATTGATGACAATGAAATAGACAATTTAAGGAAAGTTTGTTCAGAGGTATATGGGGAGCAAAATTTAGTAACTTGTTTTATCTGGAACTGTTCAACAGCTGGAGGAATACGCCCCAAATATGCAAGTAAAACCCATGAATATATTTTGGTTTATGCTAAGAATATAGATAAATTAGATACATTATGGGCTCCTTTGTCTAATGATGCAATAAAAATGTATACACAAAAAGATAAAGAAGGGAATTTATATAGAGACAAAGATTTTGTATTCAAAAATAAATCAACAAATATAAATCAAAAATACGGAATAAAATGTCCAGATGGAGAAGTTGTATATCCTAAAGAAGGATATATATATAGATATATAAGGGAAAGTTTCGAAGAAGCTTTGAAAAACAACAAAGTAACATTTAAGAAAACGACAACAGGGCCCTTAGTCAATGAAAAGGGCGAGCAAGCTCAATGGAATATATACATAAGAAAATACCTTGGAGATGGTAAAGGTGCACCATCCACTCTTATCCCAAAGGAAATGATGAGTATATACAACGTAGGGACACAATGTGTACAGGAACTTTTTGAAGGGAAAAGAGTTTTTGAAAATGTAAAACCTATCGATGTTGTAGATTACATACTAAAAATTTTCTCTAATAGATTTGATTTTATATTAGACTTCTTTTCCGGCTCTGCTACTACAGCCCATGCCGTGATGCAACTCAATGCCGAAGATGGTGGCAACCGCAAGTTTATTATGGTTCAGCTGCCCGAAAAGACCGACGAAACGAGCGAAGCCTACAAAGCCGGATACAAAAACATTTGCGAGATAGGCAAGGAACGCATACGGCGTGCCGGAAAGAAGATAAAAGAGGAGAATAAAGACAAGGAGGGCATAGAAAAGCTCGATATCGGTTTCCGCGTCCTGAAACTGGACAGCAGCAATATGAACGATGTCTATTATACGCCGGAAGACTTCGACAAGCATACCCTTTTCAGCGAAAATGTTAAATCGGACCGAACGGCCGAAGACCTGCTGTTTCAGGTGATGCTCGACCTCGGCATAGAACTCTCGGCCAAAATTGAGACTCGACAGATAGCGGGCAAGACCGTGCATCTGGTAGATGACAATTACTTGATAGCCTGCTTCGACCACGATGTGACCGAAGCTGCCATCACAGAAATAGCCAAACTGCACCCCATATATTTCGTCATGCGCGATGCCTCGGCCGCCAACGACAATGTGATTGACAACTTCGAGCAGCTGTTTGAAGCCTACAGCAAAGATACGGTAAGGAAAATCTTGTAATCAGAAAGGATAGAAGAATGGAAGAGAACAAGATGATTATCTATACCTCTATCGACGGGCAGACCAAGATAGATGTCAGGCTGGAAGATGAAACCTTGTGGCTTACACAAGCGCAGATGTGTGAACTGTATCAGACCAGTAAATCGAATGTCAGTGAACATATCAAGCACATCTTTGAAGAGAGGGAATTGGACGAGGAGTCAGTTGTTCGGAAATTCCGAACAACTGCTTCGGATGGAAAATCATATAATACCACATTCTATAATCTCGATATGATTATAGCGCTGGGGTATCGCATCAAGTCTGTGATAGCCACCCGTTTTCGTCAATGGGCTACACAACGGCTGAAAGAATACATGATAAAAGGTTTTACGCTGGACGATGACCGGTTGAAAAAATTGGGTGGCGGTGGCTATTGGAAGGAATTGCTGGAACGCATCAGGGATATTCGTACTACGGAAAAGGTCTTTTATCGTCAAGTGCTGGAAATCTATGCTACCAGTATAGATTATGATCCTCGCGCTTTGGTAAGTCAGGAGTTCTTTAAGAAAGTACAGAATAAAATTCATTATGCGGTTCACGGACATACAGCTGCCGAACTGATAGTGGAACGGGCAGATGCCGAAAAGGATTTTATGGGATTATTGACTTTTAAAGGAACGCATCCTACATTGGTAGAGGCCAAGACAGCCAAAAACTATCTGGATGAAAAAGAACTTCGTTCTATGGGACAGCTCGTTTCCGGATATCTGGATTTCGCAGAGCGTCAGGCCGAGCGTGAACAGCCGATGACCATGAACGATTGGGCGGAGTATCTGGACCGGATTCTTACGATGTCGGGAGAACAACTTCTGCAGGGTTCCGGTAGTGTGTCACATGCTGAGGCCATGGAGCATGCTACAAATGAATACCGTAAATATAAACAACGCACCATTAGCGATGTGGAGCAGGATTATCTGGACTCTATCAAGGCTATTAACAATTTGAGGAAAAAAGGTAAGCGGGATTAAACAGAAAATGGATTGAAATGAAATTCAAGTTTAAGATACAGCAATACCAGACCGATGCCGTAGAAAATACGGTGGCGGTATTTCAGGGGCAGCCATCACATACTCTGTCGACCTATCGCAGGGACTTGGGAACCTACCGGGATCAACGGATCACATACAAGGAGGAAGAGACCGGCTACGGCAACCACCGTTTGGAACTGGACAAGCAGACGATGCTCCGGAACATCCGTTCCGTACAGAATTTATATGATATAACCCCTTCGGAAACACTGGCCAAAGGAGTGGCCCCGGTCAATCTGGATATAGAGATGGAGACGGGTACAGGTAAGACATACGTATATATCAAAACGATGTTTGAGCTGAACAAGCAATATGGGTGGAGCAAGTTTATTGTCGTGGTACCCAGTATCGCCATTCGTGAGGGCGTAGCCAAGAGTTTCACCATGCTGGAAGAACACTTCATGGAACTTTACGGCAAGAAAGCCCGGTGGTTTGTTTACGACAGCAGCAACCTGCAGCAGTTGGACAGCTTTTCGTCAGACTCGGGATTGTGCGTGATGATTATCAATACGCAGGCCTTCGCCGCCTCCATGAAAGAGGGAGGCCGCAGTAAGGAGAGCCGTATTATATACTCCAAACGCGATGAGTATGGAAGCCGCCGCCCGATTGATGTTATTGCAGCCAACAATCCTATTGTCATTACGGATGAGCCGCAAAAGATGGAGGGAGATGCCACCCAAGCCGGTATCAAACGATTCAATCCGTTGTTTGTGTTGAATTATTCGGCTACACACAAAACCAAACACGACACGGTCTATGCGCTCGATGCACTGGATGCCTATCGCCAGCAACTGGTAAAACGTATTCATGTAAAGGGCTTTGAGTTGAAGAATCTGCGGGGTACAGGCGGTTATATGTATCTTGACAGTATTAAGCTCTCGCCCAAACAGCCGCCTATGGCTTGCATAGAAATTGAAACAAAAACGGCATCGGGCACCATTGTGCGAAAAACAAAAACTTTCGGTACAGGTGACAGTCTGCGTGCAGAATCGGGATTGGCTGAATATGAAGGTTTCACCCTGTCTGAAATCGACGCCAAAGGTTATGTTACATTTCTGAATGGCGTTACGCTGCGGCGAGGTGAAGTAATCGGGGACACGAACGAGTTGACGATGCAACGTGTACAGATAAGGGAAACCATCATGTCGCACTTTGAGAAAGAACGGCAGTTGTTTAAGCGTGGCATCAAGTGTCTGTCGCTCTTCTTTATTGATGAAGTGGCTAAATATAAGAGTTACGACGAAGACGGAAATGAAGTGAAGGGCGTGTTCCAAAAGATATTTGAAGAAGAGTATGCACGTCTGGTAAGCGAAGAGTTCCACATCTGGGAGGAGGATTATAATGAATACCTGCGTCGGTTTACACCTCAAGAAGTGCATCGCGGTTATTTTTCGATAGACAAGAAGACAAACCGGGTAATAGATGGCAAGGTAGAGAAGAAGACCGGCCTGTCGGACGATATATCGGCCTATGACCTGATCTTGAAGAACAAGGAACGCCTGTTGAGTTTTGAAGAGCCTACCCGCTTTATCTTCTCACACTCAGCACTGCGTGAAGGATGGGATAACCCGAATGTATTTCAGATCTGTACGCTCCGGCACTCCAATTCAACCACAGCCAAGCGGCAGGAAGTGGGGCGTGGACTACGCCTCTGTGTGGATAAAAACGGAGTCCGCATGGACAAAGAACTTTTGGGTGAAGATGTACATGAGGTAAATAAGCTGACGGTCATTGCCAATGAAAGTTATGTCGATTTTACCAGTGCATTACAGAAAGAGACTCGCGAGGTGCTGCGCGAACGTGCCGCCAAAGCAACCGTGGCCTATTTTACTGGCAAGCAGATAAAGATTGGAGAAGAGATTCATACCATAGATGAATTGGAAGCAAGCCGTATTATCATTTATTTGGAAGATAATGGTTATGTTGACAGCGATAAGCACATTACCCCTAAATATCATGAGGCGGTGACCAACGGCAGCGTGGCACCGTTGCCTTCCAAATTACAACCGATAGCCGAGGGAGTCACTCGACTGATTAATTCTATCTTTGACCCGAAAGCTCTCGATGATATGGTGATGGAAGAGAAAACCGCTATCCCGGAAAATAAGCTGAATGAGAATTTTGGCAAAGAAGAATTCCAGGCCTTGTGGAAAGAAATAAACCATCAATATGTTTACACGGTAAGCTATGATAGTGACGAATTGATTGAAAAAGCCATTCTGCATATCAATGCAGAGCTGGATGTAAAACAGCTCCGTTATATCATGGTTGAAGGGATGCAGGATGAAAAACAGGTAACAGAATTTGGCAATACTCGATCACAATCGCATCAGCTGACCGATGTATGTACCTCGACGGTCCGTTACGACCTGGTAGGCGATGTTGCCAAGGGAGCGAACCTCACGCGGCGTACAGTTGTGAAGATACTGCAAGGTATCAAAGAAAGTAAGTTGTATTTGTTTAAAAATAATCCCGAGGAATTTATCCGGAAGGTTATCAGCATCATCAAGGAACAAAAGTCCACGATGATTGTGGAGTCAATCCGTTATAATATGACCGAGGGAAAATATGACAGCAATATTTTTACGGTAAAGAGTAAAATGGATTTTGACAAGGCTTACGAAGCCAAGAAGCATATAACCGACTATGTATTCAGCGACAGTAAGGGAGAGCGTGAATTTGCACATGATCTTGATGAAGCTAACGAGGTGGTGGTATATGCCAAACTACCACGGACTTTCCAGATTCCGACACCTGTCGGCAATTACTCCCCCGATTGGGCTATTGTCATGGAGAAGGACGGAGTAAAACATATCTTTTTCATTGCCGAAACCAAAGGCACGATGGGGACAATGGAGTTGCGTGGCGTAGAAAAAGCCAAAATAGAATGTGCGGAAAAGCTATTCAATTCTATTTCCACTGCTAACGTAAGATATCACAAAGTGACTTCTTACCAAGATTTATTAGATGAGATGAATTCAGTAGTGTAATAAATAATGATGTGACCTAAAACAGGCTGACCATTACTTTGGCTTTTTCTATGCAATAAATAGTTAGCCAGCTCTATATGATGTTTTTTGATAGTATCATGTATACGAAAGCATTGAAACCATCATTGTCGTTCAGTAGGGCTGACATGGATTTTAATTCATGACCAATAGAGTCCAATCGGTGCATAATCTTTTCCACCCCTTCTGGTGAGGATTATTATCTTGTGCAATAAAGAATGTTTTCGTGCTTTCTACGGTGTTGTTCGGTAGTCCTATTTATATTATTCATATAGTCATAGCTTTTAGTTGTAGGTAAATAAATGAGATTTATTTTATTATCAGGTTTACCATAGTTGGTATTTTGCAAAAAAGTTATATTTTTGCAATTGGCTAATCATTACTACTTCAAAGCGATGAAGAATACAGAAGTTAGCACGTTACAAATCCATTACCTATCTTCAAAATATCACTTCTCAACTAATTGAAATATAGTGGATTGTATTTAGAGTTGGTACTAACTTTTGACTAACACATGCAGCACTTCTTCTAAAGTATCTTGGTGTGTAAAATTGCCTCCGTTGAAATCGATATGAAATATCGGATACTTTTTCCACTCCTTCTCTAATCCCTCTATTGCTAATCCCTTAAACAACGCCTTCTTCCCTTGGAAATAACTTTTGAGCGTTGATAAGAGCAGACTCTTCCCAAATCGCCTCGGTCGGGAAAGAAAGTAGATTTTCCCCTCACTGACAAGCCGATATACTAGCTCCGTCTTATCTACATAGACATATCCATCCTCTATGATTTGCTCAAATGTCTGTATACCGATGGGATATTTCATATTTCCGCTGCTTCCCGCAAATTATTCTCCATATTTCCTTAAAAGACGCAATCAGAATTCTGAATTTGTTTTAGCTGATGAACAAAAAACAGGAGGCAACTCAATTTTTGTTACTCCTGTTTTATGAAAGTATCTATTAGTTATTCCTTGTTTAAAGAGAATCGTCCCGTTTGATCGTGGCCGGAGGGGGAACCCCTGGAGGTCTTTCAGGGGGTAGAGCTGAACCTGCTTCAGAAAGAGATGTTCCTTTAGGACGATGTTCTCGGCGGCGATGACGATGACGAGTAGATTTATTGGAGGAAGATTCTTCGTCAGAAGTTTCTTGTTCTTCTTCTTCCGAAGAAAGTTCTTTATTTTCCTTGAGCTCAGAAGATTCTGTTATCGTCATAGAAGAGGATGAGGAAGCTGATTTGGAGGAAGAAGAATCTTTTGAAGATCTTGAGGAGTGATGATGTCGATGATGTGAAGAAGATTTGGTTCGACGAATATTTTTATATGCAATAAAAATGCCGATAACAATTCCCAGTAGGAGCAGAATTAAACCTCCACAGAGGGATTCAATCGACAGTTTATAAGAAGAACTGACCACGTTGCCTTCATTAGGTAAGATTCCTTCTAATTGTGCCAGAATGATTCCATTGAGTATCATAAAATATGATTTTAAATCTAAATCTTTGCTTTTGAACCAATAATCAGATTTAGTTTTTGTACTTTTTTCTTCAAAACCGTTTCGGTGAGTTTCAATCTCTCAGCAGTTTTAGCAAGATTATAATCGCAAAACGCTAAATTTACAAGTAGCATATTTCGTTCACAGTTTTCAAGAATTTCTTCATAAGACTTAAATGCACTATAGTCTTTATCTTCCTTGCGCAATCGACTTTCAATTTGAAAATTAGGCAGTTTTTCTGGTTGAATAATTTGTGATTGTTCCAGAATAACGGCTCTCTCGACAGCGTTGCGCAGTTCACGTACATTCCCGGGCCAGTGGTGATTCTTAATTTTTTCAATGGCTTCCGGAGAGAAGCCTTCAATATTTTTCCCCAGATTTTCATTGAAGGTTTTAAGGAAAAATTCAGCTAGGAGAATAACATCATCCCCTCTCTCTCTTAACGGCGTAGGACGAAATTGTACCACGTTTAGTCGATGAAAGAGGTCTTCACGGAAGCTTCCTTGTTGAATGGATTCCACAATATCGCGATTAGTTGCGGCGACCAGGCGAACATTGACTTTGAGCTCTTCATTGCCTCCGACACGAGTAAAGGTTCCATCTTCTAGAAATCGAAGTAATTTAGCCTGTAGAGGTCGGCTCATATCACCGATTTCATCTAGAAAAATCGTTCCTCCATCAGCTTCTTCCACTCGGCCTATTTTACGTTTGAGGGCTCCTGTAAAAGATCCTTTTTCATGTCCAAACAGCTCACTTTCCAAGAGTGCTTCTGGAATAGCGGCGCAATTGATGCGAATGTAATTAGCTTTGCTGCGATTGCTCAAAGCGTGAATCGCTCCGGCGATTAATTCTTTTCCGGTACCGCTTTCTCCTAATATAAGGACAGTCGCATCGGTGGGAGCAACTGTTGCAATGAGGTTTCTGAGTTCCTCCATTGAAGGGTGCTTGCCGATGATATGACTAAGAGAGAACTCTTCTGTCTGAGCCTTTTTAAGATTAATATTTTCCTGAATCAGGTGATAGGTATCAGCGCAGCGTTTTACGCTGTGTATCAGTTCTTCTGGGGCAAAAGGTTTAGGAAGATAATCGATAGCTCCAGAGCGGATGGCATCGACAGCTAGTTTGGGGGTGGCATAACCGGTAATCATCAGGATGGGGATATCTTTCCAACGCTGTTTAACTAATTTGAGAAATTCATAGCCGCTCATCCCATCCAGATGAGCATCGGTAATGATCATAAAGACCTCTCGAGTTTCCAAGGTTTTGATAGCGTTTTCAGCTGATTCTTCTACCAGGACATCATAGCCTTCGTCGGCCAATACTGTTTGGAGAGAAAGTCTCATATTTCTCTCATCATCAACGATCATTAGTGGAGGTAATGTTTTGCTCATTTCCAATTGCTTATTGGGATTAGCTTTTATTTTGTTTTATCGGATTTCAATTGGTCTAGTGGAACAGCTTTGTAAAAAATATTTGAATATATTTTCGGATATGTTTAGCGGCGATTTGATACTTCTTGATGATTAGAAATTTTTTGTGAAAGAATAGTTGATGCCGAACAGCTATTATCAAAGAACATACAAGGACAATTCATATAAGCCATAGAGTTTAACTTGGCATGGTTAAATTAAACTGTTTTAAATTCATATCCGGCATTTCATCCAGCTTCTACAGTGGCGTATCCACTATAGAAATCGACGATAAATTTACATGATTTTGCGTTTTTATCCAACTACAATTGCAGAGAGAGTATAAAAAGGGAGTATCTACTGGACAGAGGTTGCTTCTTTATATCTATTTTAGTTTCAAAAATGAACGTGCGGGCAGTTGAATAGTAAAGCAGCTTCCTTTGCCGGATTCTGAATAGACGGTTATGCTGCCTCCGTACATTTCTACATTGTGTTTCACAATTGACATGCCTAAACCGGTCCCTTTAGCTTTGGTTGTAAAGTAGGGAGTCCAGATTTGAGAAATGATTTCGGAGGGAATTCCTTTGCCATTATCGGCGATTTCAGCGACGATTACATAATCGCTGCCAAAACGGGTTCTCATGGCAATCTCTCCCTGAGTACCTAGAGCATCGCGTGCATTGGAGAGCAGATTAACCAGTACTTCAGATAGATGATTACGCTGCATCATGATATGAGGCAGACCTTGCGCATATTGGCGAGTGATTTTAATATCAAAATGGGAACCTTTGGGAAAAACTTGATCTATGGCTCGATCCATTTCTTGATTGATATCAAGTCTTTCCAAGGTGCCTTCTGCCAGTTTGGCATATCCCATTAAATCTGTGATAATTCTATCTGAGCGTTCGATTTCTTCACGAATAATTTGCAACTGAGGGTTGATGTCTGTTGATCCTCGGTCAATCTTTCTTTGAATGGTATAGACTACATTGTTGATAATCCCCAAAGGATTTTTTAATTGGTGTGCGATTTCACCCGCCAATCGGCCATTAGCACGTATTTGTTCTTGCCGAAGATGAAATTCTTGAGAGTCTTTTAAAATTTGCTGCTGGCGTACTAGGGCTAGATGAACTCCCATGGATGAAGCGGAGAGAATAACTAGGAAGAAGATGCGAATTGTAACAGGTTCAGAAAAGGCATCTCGTTCCAATCCATCCAGTTCCATTGCCCATACTTCAATAAAACCGGATATCAGATAGAAGAGACATATTAACGAGTCTGCTATCAGCTGAAGGATAAAAGTTGGCAGACAAATTGCAACCCGAATAATCCAGAGTGCGAAAATCCAGAATAGGGGACTGTCGAATCCTTTAGAACCTATCATTCCCGCTGAGGTAAAAAGCGAATCGGCGATAATTCCAACAAAGACAATAGTCAGAATCTGCCATTGCTTTAAGTTATTCATTCCCCAGATTAAAATTCCCCAGGCTATTGAAATGACCAGATAGAGAAGGAAAAAGAGATACACCAAGTGCATGGTAGTATCCCAGCTGGTATTCATATTGATTTCCCAGACTTTGAGCGTAGAGATGAAACCGATCACTGGTAAGATCAGTGCTTTGAGAGGAAGGATAATATGCCTCTCTACCATACGAATTCTTACAAGCATTTCATCCCAATCAGGAGTCAGCTGCTTGGATTTTTCTATCAACTCATTGATTGTTTGCATCTAAATGAAGTTCCCGAGTTGTGCATATCCTTTTAAGGAAAAAATATTAGAAGGAATGAAGGTGTTTTGTTAAGGAATTCGTCCATGCTGCTTAAGAATTTCAAGTGAACGGTTTACGATTTCTTCTGGAGAACTTAGTCTTCCTTTGCCTTCATAGCCGCAAGCCTGAATTCCTTCTTCTGGTCCAATAAACTCTATGCCGCGGCTGGTTAAAAGACGAACATTCTCGACTGTAGCGTCATGGGTCCACATTCTACCGTTCATGGCTGGGGCAATGAGAATGGGGGTTTCAGGATGTAAAGCCAGCATTAGACAGGTTAGGGAATTATCCGCCAATCCGCAGGCAAGTTTGGCAATAGTATTAGCTGTTGCCGGCGCAATCAGAACCATATCTGCCCAGTCTGCCAGAGAGATATGCTCCGGAGTCCATTCTTCATTACTCTCGTAGAGATCTGTAACAACGCTATGATGAGAGAGTGTTCGGAAAGGAACTTCTGTAACGAATTTCAGAGCGTCTGCCGTCATAACAACACGAATCTGACAGCCTCGTTTGTTAAGCAAGCTAACAATGTCGATGGCTTTGTGCGCTGCGATAGAACCGGTGACTCCGACTACTATTCTTGGAGTTTGTTTAGATTTTAATTGACTCCCTATCATCTTCACTACTTATACCAAAGACTCCTTTTTACGCAAAGCAGAATTCACTCTTCAAAAGAAAAGAGAAGAGCTGGAGTTTTTAATGTGCGTGTGGATGAGCCTTGTCGTAAACTTTTTTGAGGCGTTCGACAGTAATGTGTGTGTAGACTTGGGTTGTGGAGATACTAGCATGTCCCAGAAGTTCTTGGACACTGCGAAGGTCTGCTCCGGCATCCAGGATGTGTGTTGCAAAACTATGACGCAGTTTGTGTGGGGTTAGCGAGGTGTCTAATCCCGCCAGGGCAAGATATTTTTTAAGATTGAGCTGAATAATTCTGGGAGTAGGAGGCTGTGGTTCGGCAGGATTGCTCCAAAAGACGGGGTCTTGGGGTTCTGGAGGGCGATCAAGCTGCTGCCAGTAGTGCTTGATTGCTTCCAGAGCATGAGTTCCAATGGGGAGAATTCTCTCCTTTTTCCCTTTTCCTAACACACGGATAGATTGGCTCCCGAAGGAGATATTTTGAACTCGTAATTTGCAGAGTTCACTGATGCGGAGTCCACAGGCATAGAATGTTTCCAGAATAGCTTGGTCTCTCCAGCAGGCATGGATTTTTTGAATGACTTTAAAGCGAGCAGATTTTTCAGATGGATGAGATGAAGATTTTTCTGAGGTTTGAAGTTTTTTTTCTATCAGCTCTAGTTTTGTGAAAGGTGCCTGTAAGAGAGAAAGAATTTGTTCGAGAGTGAGAAAACGGGGGATTCTCTTTTCTTGGCGGGGTAGCGTGATATCCTGGATGGGTGAGTTTTGAATTAAATTATTTTTAATAAGGTATTTATAAAATGAACGGAGTCCAGAGAAACGCAAACTGATAGGAGCACGTTTAAGTCCTTGGGATCCCAGCCAACGAAGATAAGATCGGAAGTCTTCGCGGGAAAGGTGTATCCAATCAGGATTTATATGAAAATGATTGTAATACCAAAGGTTAAATTCCGTAAGGGCTTGACGGTAATTGCGCAGAGTATAAGGGGAGGCAGCTTTCTCGTTAGCGAGAGCTTGAAGAAAACTCAGCGGTTCTTCCCCGAGGGGAGGAGGATTGTTGGAAGAAGATTTGTTTGCAGCTTTTGACATCCTCAGGGAAAATTAAGGACGCTAAGGAAATTTTACTGTTCCATCAAATCTATCAAGAAGGAAAAGGATCGCGAAATGATATATTATTCTTTTTCCAATTCTTGAAGCCGCTCTTCAATATCGGCTGCAATCAGGGGCTCAATGAAGCAATCCAGATCACCTTCCATGACAGCATCGATATTGTAAAGCGTCAATTCTATACGGTGATCGCTTACTCGGCTTTGGGGGAAGTTGTAAGTGCGGATTCGTTCATTGCGCTCACCGGTTCCGACCTGGGCTTTACGCTGAGCCGAGTATTTGGCGTTTTCTTCTGCGATCTTCTTTTCCAACAAACGGGAGCGGAGAATCGTCATAGCTTGTAAACGGTTTTGTTGCTGTGAACGTTGATCTGCGCACCGAACAATCATTCCACTAGGTTTATGATTGATTTGTACCGCGGAGTCTGTGGTATTGACACCCTGTCCGCCCGGACCGCTGGCACGGCAGACCGTAATTTCAATATCCTCAGGCTTAATTTCAATATCTACTTCCTGTGCTTCGGGCAAGACTGCAACTGTAGCTGTACTGGTGTGAATGCGGCCAGAAGCTTCCGTGGCGGGAACTCTTTGGACACGGTGAACCCCGCTCTCGAATTTAAGTCGTTTAAAGACATCTGTGCCGGTAATTTTAAAGATAATCTCTTTATATCCTCCCAAGTCCGAGGGGTTAGAATCCATATTTTCAATTTTCCAACCTTTGGATTCGCTGTACTTGAGGTACATACGATAAAGGTCTGCGGCGAAAAGCGAAGATTCAGTTCCTCCGGCACCGGCACGGATTTCAATGATGGTATCGCGGCTGTCGGTAGGATTCGGCGGGAGGATTCCCTGGAGAAGTTCCAGATTAAGCTTTTTCTCTTCTGCTTCCAGACGGTCAATTTCTTCTTTTGCCATCAGGGCTAGCTCGGAGTCAGCCGGTTCAGATTGGAGTATAGAGCGATTTTCTTGCAGCTCTTCCAGATTTTTTTTCCAGGCAGCTCCGGTAGCAACGAGCTCTTTGAGGCGTGAGTATTCCTTGCCCAGTTCCTGAGCTTTTTGCTGATTATCGAAAACTTTGGGATCGCTCAGTGCGGCTTCCACATCGGCAAGCCGGTGAGAAAATTTTTCTATGTGGGTAAGGAAGTCCATAATATAAACAAATACGCGCCCTTCACTTATACCTATAGGATGGGCACGTTTTAAATATGTTTAGAAGCCTCCGACAAACGATGCCGGGGAAATGTTATTTCTTCTTCTTATTGGAATCAATTGCAGCCTGAGCAGCACGGGTCTTGGCCATACGTTGCTGAAATTTGTCTACACGGCCGGCTGTATCAACGAGTTTCTGAGAACCAGTATAAAAAGGATGGCAAGCGTTGCAAATACCTACCATGATATTTTTGCGAGTGGAGTGAGTCTTGAAGGTATTCCCACAAGCGCAGCGAATTTCAGTCTCTTCGTATTTCGGATGAATCTTCTCTTTCATAATATGAAATTGCCCCTATTTGGGGGCGAAAGCCTATTCTAGCACAATTAAAAGTTCTTACAAGTCTTTTTAAAAAATTCTCCCAAAGTTGAAAAAAGTGAGAATTCTTCTGGAGTTGTTATCTGTTTTAGATTACTTGTTTTCAGTTTGTACTATCAGATTTTGAGACTTTTGTGGGGGTGCCTAGCATCCAGATTATAATTCCCATCAGCAGAAGATTTATCAGCAGATAATAAGGGAGAAGAGAGAGACTCATTTTTTCTGCTAAAATTCCAAAAAAGGGAGGCATAAGAGTTGTTCCCATATATCCGGAAGCCATTTGGATTCCCATTATTGATTGCGAGTGATCTGTTCCAAAGCGTTCGGGGGTTTGATGGAGCATTCCGGGGAAGATGGGGGCACAGCCCAGTCCAATAAGGATTAATCCTCCTAACCAGAAACTGCTTCCACCGGAGAATGTCAGCAATGTACTCCCAGCGCAGATAAGAATTAAACCGCTTTGAATTAATCTTTGATTGGAAAACCAGAAAGTAGCCCAACCGCAGAAAAAACGCCCCAGCGTGATTCCCAAATAGAAGATAGCAACCCATTGAGCGGCGGTTTGAGGATCAATTCCTCGGTGAATGGCCAGATAACTTCCTGCCCAGAGTCCTGTAGTGCTTTCGATAGTGCAGTAGCAGAAAAAGATTATCATAACCTGCCATGTTCCCTTGAGGAGAAAACTATTGCAGAGTGATAAAGAGTTTTTTGTGGAGCAAGAGGGCGAGGATTTAGGATCGGAAGGAAGGTTTGAACTGGAATGGACAGCTTTTTTCCAAAGAGGCAGGCTGAGCAAGAGAACTAGGGATAGAAGGACTTGGATTATCGCAATAACCAGATATCCGCTTTGCCAGTTCATTCCTCGGGTAAGCAGAGTTCCCATGATACAGGGACCGAGTGTGGCTCCTACTCCCCAAAAACAATGGAGCCAATTAAGATGACGGACTTGATAATGAATAGCAGCAAAATTATTCAAACCGGCGTCTACACTTCCTGCTCCGAGTCCGTAAGGAATGGCCCAGAGGATGAGTTGTGTAAATGAACTTGCTGTTCCGAATCCGGTCAAGGCTATTGCTGTCAAGGATACGGAACAGAGAGTGATGAGTCCAGTGCCCCATTTCTGAATCAGCTTGGCTGCGAAGATACTGGAAAAAATGGTGCCAGCAGCAATGATCATGGATAGTATTCCTGCATAAGAGATGGGAACATCCAATTCCGGATACATGCTGGGCCATGCCGAACCCAAAATGGAATCGGGCAATCCCAGAGAAATAAAAGCAATATAGATAATAATTAGTAAAAGCGAACCCATAAGAATTTGGGGAATCGGATAATTCTAGGCCGTTTTTAAAAACAGCAAGCAATTAGTATTTTAGGAAAGTGGTGGAGGAGCAAGTTTTTTCAGCAAAGCTTAAAATAAAGATTATAGATTTTTACAACCTCTTGTGTTTTTGATGTTTTGTCTCGAAGAGGATAAAACTTTTCTTGACTTGTTTTTGTTAGAGGAAGGGGGTAAATTCAAAATGTGAATGCAATAATTCAAAATATGGTGGAGCGGCGCAGCATTCGCTCTTATTTGGACAAACCGGTTCCTCGGGATTTGATTGAGCAGGTATTGCAGGCGGCAATTTATGCTCCGACGGGGATGTGATGGCAATCCCCTCGCATTGTGGCTGTGACTAACCGTGTGTTGAGGGATCGACTCTCTCAGCTCAATGCTCAGGTAATGGGGGTTAGTTCAGATCCTTTCTATGGAGCCCCGGTGGTTTTGGTGGTTTTAGCGGATCGTACTCGGCCGACTTATCTCTATGACGGGTCATTGGTTATTGGAAATATGCTCAATGCAGCTCATTCTTTAGGATTAGGCAGCTGTTGGATTCATCGGGCTAAGGAGGTTTTTGAGAGTTCGGAGGGCAAAGAGCTTCTTTCAAGATGGGGAATTACTGGAGATTATGAGGGAATTGGTCATTGTATATTAGGATTTCCTGCAGCAGCGGCCTCTGTCCCTAAGCCTCGCAAGGCAGATTATATCCATTGGGAGGAATAGGCATTTCTCCCTATAAAAGAAAAGGAATTCCGTAAAGTTATAAGTTGGATTTTTAAGATAAAATTGTTATCCTACATGAGGCAGCGTCGGATGATTTTAAAGTCAGCGCTCTCTTTAAATGTAAAAATAGGTAGAAGATATGAAAAAGATATTTGGTAAGACTTTAGGAGCAATCCTCTGTTCAGTGATTGCTATCAGTATGTTTACCATTTCTGGAAAAGCTGAAACGGAAATCAAAGATAAATATTTGGGAATTCAGCTTTATTCGGTCATGGATGCTATGATCAAGGATCCTAAGGGGTCTATTGTTCGGCTCACAGATATGGGATATAATGTATGTGAGCTGGTGCAGTGGGGTGGAGATACTAAGGTTTTTGGTCTCCCCGCAGAGGAGTTCAAAGCTTTCTGTGATCAAAAAGGGATGGAAATTATCTCGACCCACTCCGGCATTCAAGAAGATCCTGCCAAAGAAGAGGAGATTTTTAAACGCTGGCGTCAACTCTTTGAGACTCAAAAAGCTTGTGGAGGCAAATATTTTGTTATTCCAGGCTATGGAGTTGATTTCAATGTCAAGGATGTGCAGAAGATGTGCGATTACTTCAATCGGGTAGGCAAACTTGCTTCGGAATATGGGCTAAAGCTTGGTTATCATAATCATTCTCATGAGTATAATAAGCTTAAAGACAGTGACCAGGTTATGTGGGAATATCTGGTAGAGAATACGGATCCTGAGTATGTGTTCTTTGAGTTGGATGTCTACTGGTGTGCTATGGCTAAAAAGGATCCTGTAGGTTATCTGAAAAAATATCCCGATCGCATCCAGATGCTTCATATCAAGGATGATTTTGTAATCGGAGCCAGCGGCAAGCTCGATTTTGAGGCCATTTTTAAGGAATTCTATAAGAATGGGATGACCGATTATGTAGTGGAGATCGAAACTCCCGGCTATATCCGCGATAAGAAGAATCCCGATGGCAGCAAATATACTCAAGAACAGGTGATGGATGAGGTGTTTAAGGCTGCTCGCAAGAGTGCGGATTATCTGAAGATTTCCGGTTTCCCCAAAGATAAATAGTGTTTCTAATAAGAATCGATAACCGAAACAATTAAGGATGTCGTCGGAATTTTCGCCGAATCCTGCAAACAGCAAAAGCGTAATTTGCCATAAGCGGATTGCGCTTTTTATTTTATATGAGAAATTGCAGATTTGTTCAGAGGGAATATTGATTTTTATATCGGTCTGGAACCTGCAGGTGATTTAAATGGTGTTTTGCATAATAGGAGTTATGTTGAAAAAGCTTTTTCAGAATAGTGTTCAATTTTTCCAATGGTATCTTGGCGTTTGGTGGAGAGCGCTGATTCCGCTGCTGTTTTTGGGTATGGTATGTATTGTCTGTGAGTGCTTATGGTCTTTTTTGCCAAGCCACAGAATTTGCGATTGGATTTCAAAGTTGGCCTTTCTGTTGTTCTTATTTTTTTTATTAGTCAATTTAGTTGCAGGAATTTTTCATTTTCGGCGGAATTACTGGAAGCGTGGAGTCGCAGTTTGGCTTTTGAGCTTATTTGTCAGCTTGGTTGTTTTTGTTGTTTTAGTGGGATTCATGTTTTTGTTGGGGTTCATGGATGTTGATCATTTTGCTGATAGTTTGAAATTGCCGGAAGGAATAACTCTAAGTGAACCTTTGCCGGATGGATACCGCCCTTTTGATGATCCTCTTCGAGCTCCGGATAGTTCTTTTCAGAAACAGGTGCTTTCGGCTATTGGCAGCGGCAGGAAACTAGCTACCGATGAGGTTTGTCGGATTCCATCTCTGGAAAGATTGATGAGTACGCCGCAAGGCAAGGAAAAACTGAGGAATTATTTGGATGCCAGTCCCGAGTGGACTACAAGAGAAAGTTCGGGACACGGATTTTACGCTACTCGAAACGCATACTATGAGGATGGAACCGTTGACATCTCTCCATTTCATCATAATTTCCCAGCAACGGATGTTTCCACTGGGGAGAAAGATGGAATTCATTCTCAATATTTCTTTTATATTTCTTTGGATGGGAAGTCCTGGTCTAGTGGAGAGTCAACTGAGAGCGGATGTAAAACGATTATATCAGAAGCGGTTAAATATAGTACGTGGACATGGTTCAAAGCGGGAGAAGCTAAAGTTATCATTTTTGATCAAACAGATTTTGAGGGAAGACAGATGACAGCTAAGATGTTGGAATTGGCGGAAGAGGAGTTTTCAAAACTGACTTTACCTCCTATGAACGAAGGAGAAAAACCTCATTTCCGTCTTTATAACGGAATGCAGGGCGGGATGTATATTATGGATATTCTGTGCAATCCGGGAGAACCCGGTACTTTATATATTCGTGCCAATGAAATTACTACCGGAACGAAGTTATCCGAGAAGAGGATATTGAATCGAGCTGTCAGAATTTTTGGCAATGAGCAGCCGAATGAGCTGTTCCCGTGTAAAATTGATTTCACCATTTACGAAGGAAACTGGGAGCAGTATTACGGGGCTCATATTGAGGTATGGTTTAAACCGGATTCCGGGGGACAGGATCGGAAACTTTTTGAAGACGATTATAAGGTTGAGGGCTGGATGCGTTAAATTTTGTATTCCAGGATGGAATAGTCCTATTTTTTACTCTTTAATAGGGAAAACTAATTGGAGTTTAAAATGGAGATTGGAATAGGTTTGAGATTTTTATCTGGATGCATTTGAGAAAATTACTTATTCTTTTTTTGAAATAACTTTCTATGGAATTAATTCTAGCGCTATGAATAAATTAAAATTGCTCCTCTTAAGTGTTATTATTTCAAGCACCGTGTTTTCTCAGGAATGGAAACCGCAGCAGTGGCCTGTTTTAAAAGAGTATGATCAGGAACATCTCTATCAAGTAGCTTTGCCTTTAGGGGGAATCGGAACAGGTACGGTTTCTCTGGGAGGCAGGGGAGAGCTGAGGGATTGGGAGATCATGAATATTCCGGGGAAAAAATACAGTACGGTTACAACTGGAAACAATGCTCCGTTTTTTGCTCTCTATGCGAAACCGCTTCATGGCGAATCTTCGACAACTCTATTGGCTGGTCCTCTCTATTCACAGGAGTATTTGCATTATGAGGGAAGACCGGTGAATCATCATGGAATGCCTCGTTTTGCCAAAGCTTCTTTTGCGGCAGCTTATCCTTTTGGACAAGTTTATTTATCTGATCCGCAGCTGCCTGTGGAGGTAAGGGTAAAAGGGTTCAATCCTCTGATTCCAACAGATGCGGATGCTAGCGGAATGCCTGTGGCAGTATTAGTTTATGAAGTAATCAATAAGAGCGAAGAACCGTTAGAGGCTTCTGTCTGTGGTTCCTTACGGAATTTTATCGGGAAAGATGGCAGTAAGTTTTGGACGGATTGGAAAGGAGATTTTATCCCTACAGGGGCTAAAGGAAATAAAAATCAATTTCGTCATGAGAATGGATTGCAGGGAATTTATTTTTACTCGGAGGGAGTCGATAAGAATGATCCAGCTTATGGAACAATTGCACTGACAACTCAAGCGACAGAAGGGGTGTCTTATAGAACATCTTCTCGTGCGGATGTTTGGAATAACGGAATTTTAAATTTTTGGGATGATTTCAGCGCAGATGGAGTGCTGACAGAACGTTCCAAGCTGGAGGATGAAGACCCAATGGGGTCTTTGGCCGTAAAGAAAACGATAGAACCGAATTGTTCAGAGACGTTTACTTTTTATTTAACCTGGAGTTTTCCTAATAGAAAAGCCTGGTCGGGAAGCGTTGTCGGGAATTATTATAGTGTTCATTATCCGGATGCTTGGAAAGCGGCAGAGGCTATTGTCCCTCAAATCCCGGAATTGGAGAAGCAGACACTCTCCTTTGTAAATGCTTTTTTGGAATCGACTTATCCTGATGTCGTTAAGGAGGCGGCTCTGTTCAATCTGGCGGTTTTGCGTTCGCAGACGGTATTTCGTTTGCCCAGCGGACATCTAATGGGATGGGAAGGGGTAATGGATCGTTTTGGTTCCTGCCATGGCAGCTGTACTCACGTTTGGAATTATGAGTGCGCAACTCCGTTTCTATTTGGAGAATTGGCAATGACCATGCGTGATGTAGAATTTAATTACGCCACGAAGGAAAATGGGCTGATGAATTTTCGGGCAGCGCTTCCTTTATCGGAAGCCGCAAAAGGAGAAGCGGCCGCGGCGGATGGTCAGATGGGATGTATTATGAAGTTTTATCGAGAATGGCAGCTGTCGGGAGATGATGATTTTTTGAAAAAAAACTGGGATAAAGTCAAAAAGGTTCTCTCCTATGCCTGGGTAGATAAAGGCTGGGATGGGAATCAGGATGGAGTCATGGAAGGATCACAACATAATACAATGGATGTGAACTACTTTGGACCCAATCCGCAAATGGGGTTTTGGTATATGGGAGCTCTGAAGTCGGCTGAGAAGATGGCTGATGCGATGGGGGATACTGATTTGGCCGGGAAATGTAGTCAGCTTTTTCAACAGGGAAGTGCCTGGATGGATGAACATCTCTTTAATGGAGAATATTATGAACACAAAATCACGGATCCTCAGACTTTTGAATATCTCGATATGTCAAATCCTAGTCAGCCAATTCCTGCATTTCAGTTAGGGCAGGGCTGCTTAGTAGATCAGTTAGTTGGTCAATATATGGCCCATATTTGTGGATTAGGGTATTTGGGAGATAAAGAGCACATTCGAACGACTCTGGAAAGTATTATGAAATATAATTATGTAGAGGATTTCAGCAGACACTTTAATAACATGCGTTCTTATGTATTGGGAAACGAATCCGGTTTATTGATGGCATCATGGCCCAAAGGCCGATTGGAAGTTCCTTTTCCTTATTTTGGAGAAGTAATGACCGGATTTGAATATACCGCCGCAGTCGGAATGATATATGAAGGTATGGAAGAACAGGCGTTAACTTGTATATCCTCTATTAGAGATCGTCATGATGGAGCCAAACGCAATCCTTTCAGTGAACCGGAGTGTGGGCACCATTATGCGCGATCCATGGCAAGTTGGGCAACGGTAATAGCTTTGAGTGATTTCCAATATTCAGCTATAGATCGTCGGATCCATTTTACAGATCGTCCGGGATGTTACTTCTGGAGTAATGGCTATGCGTGGGGAACTTGTGATATAAGGGATGGAGAGGTCGTCCTGGAAGTTTTAAAAGGAGTTTTGCGTTTAAGAACTTTATCTGTCGGAAATGAGGAAAAAAATATGGGGGATATTACCCTTACTTCAGGAGAAAAGAAAACTATTGCGTTTTAATTGAAAAGCTTATTTGAAAATTAAAACTCTCTAATCCGGATAAATATAGATAGAGAAGACTTCAGAACAGGTATATTCTCGACAGAGAAAATCTAATTCACTCTCCGTAAATATTTAATAGGAAGTCCATGGAGAAGGATGTGCTGTTGTCACGCTCATGTTTTCTCCATGGCAGAAATATCCTCTGTAACATTGTTTCTTGAAAAATAAGGGATAGGGAAGAGTGGAGAGGTGTTTTATAGAGAGTACAAGGTCTTTCTATCATCAGAAACGAAGCCTCTTTCTTGTTGGAATTAGATTTCAAATAGTCAAAGAGTGTCTCTCTATTTAGGCGGGGTGTTTTCATATTCCAGATGTTTTCTCAGATTCCTTTTTGATTCCCTTGCGGAACTTCATCTTGCGTTTACGGCTTCC
>CALXMK010000029.1 GCA_944389455.1 uncultured Verrucomicrobiota bacterium | reverse complement strand
GAGCGGATAAGAGAAAGCTCTATCGAATCGGAGCCAATTTTTCCTCTAAGACCGGTACCATTGAGGAATGGAAAGTGCTTTAGTGGAGAAATTGGAATAAAGAAAGATACAAAAATAACAATTTCCTCTATCTATTGAAAAATATTTCTTCCAGTAAGAAATTAATTTTATATTTTCCTCCCCAATGTTTAGCTTCTGGAAAAGGTGGTGTGTTACTTGAATACTCCATGTTTTGGGACCGCATGTCAGCCGACTCTTCCAGGTCTTTGCACGGTTTGATATGGAGTGAATTTCCAGCCTCTATCCAAGCGTATTACCCATCCTGAAAATAGAATTCGATTGGGGAAGGAAAAGTGTTGGGGGAATTTTTAATTAGAGTATAAAGTTTTTCGAGTATTTTTTTTTTCATGATTTCTCTCGGATGCAATCGTATTTGGGCTTGAGTAGTGCTTTGATACTTAGAAGTTTTCAGTAACTCAATCGAGTTTGAAAGTAGCTTAACATTTTCGCTGGATTTGCTTTTTTTTAATTATTTGGAACAAGATACGCAAAGAAGCAGTTTGCATTTCTGATCAGAGGTTTTCCAAATTCGGGTTCCATCTGCAAGAGGTTACGGAGCGAGGTGGAAGTGTGATATTAAGATATTGTTTGTTTTTAGAAGTGAGGCTAAGGGGTATTTCAGTATCGTTTTCATTGAGGAGTGCTACTGCCAGAGTATCGTCGGGATTGAGAAAAGAGGAGAGAATGATGCCAGAGCAATCTATAGCAGAGTGCTCAATTCGAAATGCACCCGGTTCTACGAAGATAGAAAGATGTCCGATAATATAGTAATGAGAATTAAAGCGAATGGTTTTATAATCGCTTTTTTCGATGTCAACGGCGCCGTAACAAATTTGACATCCCCCCGGTCTATTGGGACCTCTCTCTGAATCGAGCATCAGGTTCCAAACAATAACTCCGCAACAGTGATTATTTATGGTGCCGAGAGCGACTTCCCGCATATCGTCTATTAGGCGTTTGGCTAAATTACGTCCGTCATTCCAGCGTCCGATGGATGTTTCTGTGAAAATAAGTTCTTTATCAGGCGAAGCGTTATGAATGAGATTGAGTTCTTGACGATTGCCGCCATAGTTGTGAAAGGCGGCTCCAGCTAAGAAAGAGGAAGCTTGTGGATCACTGTAGAGTTTGAGAGGGTAACCTTTTTGATCCGACATATTGTCGTAATTGTAATTATGGTCAAAAGCATAGATTTTTGTTTGGAGTTTGGCATTTCGAAGAGCTGGCCCAAGAGCGGTTTTGATAAATTGCAGTTGTTCCTCCCATCCCATAAAGAGAGATGCTGAATTCCCTCGATTAAGAGGTTCATTTTGAGGTGTAATAGAGTAGATAGAGATACCATGATTTTGGAAGGCTTGGATCCATTTGACAAAGTAGAGAGCATAGTCTTGGTAGTATTTGGGATTTAGCTGACCACTAGTCCAGGAGTTAAATGGTTTGAGTTCTTTAAGGTTATTTACTTTCATCCAGCGGGGAGAGGTCCAGGGAGAGCCCATGATCTTTAAATCGGGACGAATGAGGAGAATCTCTTTAAGAACAGGGATGATGTACAGTAGTTCTTCCTGCTGAAGTGAAAAGTTTTCTATTCCGGGAGTATCACAGCAGGTATATTCACTGAGGGAGAAATCGGAGCAACCGATAGAGATTCGAACATAGCTGAATCCGAGACCTTCGTTGGGGGAGAAAGTTTGTTTCAGAAACGCAGAGCGATCTTGAGTGCTCATTTGCATAAGGTTGTAACAAGTAGAACCTGTTAATGCGGCACCAAAACCGTCTATAGGTTGAAAATGGATTTTGGGATTGATAGTGATGATTTGTTTGTGCAAAGGTGTATCAGAGAGAACTTCTTTGGATCGCTTAAAACTTAGGGAGCGATCCGCCTTGCTGATACAGACAGAGGCTTCTCCCGGAGAGAGAGGCGGAAGAGAAATAACGGCGTCCGAGGCTAAGGAGTCATATAGACAGCATATACAAAGACAAATAGAGATGATTACAGAAGTGATTTTCATTTAAACTTCTTCCACTAAAATGATAGTTAGTTTGCGAGGTCCATGGGCTCCTAGTACGAGAATTCGTTCGATATCTCCGGTTCTGCTGGGCCCCGTGACCAGAGAAACCATGCTGGGATAATTTGGAGAGTATTTCTCACGAATCATCCGGTAGGCTGTAGGCAAATCTGGAACAATTTGATTTTTGGTAGCCAAGACAATGTGATGAGGAGGCAGGATGGAGAGAGCCCTTCCTCCCGCAGTGCGTGAAGAGAGCATTACACTGCCGGTTTGAGCAATCAGAGCATCGCAGCCGGTAATAGAAGCACTGACTTTTTCTAATTCTTCGATTTTATAGCCTTGATCGGTCCAAAGACAAGGGACCGGTACGGCGATGACGGATTCATCCGTCAAAGGGGTGTGATGAGAGGCAATAGAGACCCATTTTTCCTGGGTGGCTAATGTGTTGAGATAGAGACCGATTTCTCTTTGTGTAAAGACTTTAACAAAGCGAGTAGTCAGATCTGCTGATTTATTCGCAAAGAGATTTACCATCGCGGTATACTCAGTCTCGGTTTTGGGAAGAATATTTTGAAAATCGATTGTCATATATCAATATCAGTCGTTTAAATATAGTTAAGGTGAAGTATAAAAACTATGATTTATATTTTTTCCAAAGATCTTTAAAGGAATGCCAAACTAATTTTGGAGCTTTGCGGGTAGCAGTCCAGCACTGGGCTGGATCGATAGCCGAGCCCTCAATCAGAGGATGGAGTTTTTGACCTATCCAGGCAAGTTTTTTGCCTAAGGACCAAAAGAGGGGATGATTAAAGAGAGCTGACATCCCTTTGAAAGCAAGTTTTTCATACTTGGGTGCAAATTGAGAGGAGAGAGTTTCTCTGTTCTTGAGCAGGAGATGAGACAGATCTATTTTTACAGGACAGGCATCTCTGCAAGCACAGCAAAGAGAGCAAGCAAAGGAAAGATGTTTGTAGGCAGCCATGCCAAAAAGCTTTGGCATCAATACAGATCCAATAGGACCGGAGTAGGTTGCGTTATAAGTATGACCTCCGACTGATTTATAGATCGGACAGACATTGAGGCATGAGCCGCAGCGCATACATTTTAGTACTTCTCGGTATACGGGATCTTTTTGTAAACGGGAGCGTCCATTATCCAGAAGAATGACATGATATTCTTCTGGACCATCCGGTTCTTCAGGACGTTTTGGGCCACTATAGAGCGTATTATAAGCAGTTAGATTTTGTGCGGCGCCAACTGTAGCCAGCATAGGAAGGAAAAGAGGTAGATCTTCCAAGCGGGGAATTACTTTTTCGATTCCTATTAGAGTAATCATTGTTTTAGGAAGGGAACCGCATAGACGCGAATTGCCCTCATTTTCAGTTACAGAAATCATGCCGGTGTCGGCAACAGCAAAATTAGCACCTGTAAATCCTACATCGGCTTGAATATATTGAGAGCGGAGATTTTGCCGAGCGATCATCGTCAGAGTTTCAGGATTTTCCGTAGGCTGTGAGTTGAGTTTATCGTGGAAGAGATCGCTGATTTGGTAGCGAGTCAAATGCATTGCTGGAAAAACAATATGATAAGGTGGTTCCTGACGAAGTTGGACAATAAATTCACCTAGATCGGATTCTACAACTTTAAACCCTTCTTTTTCCAAAGCCTTATTCAAATGAACTTCTTCGGAAGTCATCGATTTGGATTTGATCATCAGCTTGGCTTTCTTTTGGCGTAGAATATTGAGTACGATTCGGCAGACATCTGATCCAGTAGCTGCAAAGTGGATATGAGTACCACGAGAGGTTAGTTTTTCGGTAAGCTGCTGAATATTTTGGGGAAGATTATTTAAAGATTCACGCTTAATTTGTGAAGCGGTTTCACGCGCTTTTTGCCAGTCTTGAAAATCGGCGATTTTTTTATCGCGTCCTTCCGCATATTTGCCTAGTCCGGTGGCAATTACATTGCGTAAAGCCACATTTTCAGCCATGTGAGCAGCATCTTGATGGAATTTTTTGGCAAGATTATTCATTAGAGGCAAGGATTTCAATTAAGTGAATAGTTTTAATATGTCTATGTTGTTTATCAGCTAATCCACGAATGTGCATTAGACAGCTAGAGTCATTGCTGACGATATATTCAGCTCCAGTTTCTAGGGCCATGTTAATTTTACTGTCACCCATTGTAGTAGAAATCTCAGGGAATTTGGCTGAAAAGGTTCCCCCAAAACCGCAGCATTGGATCGCCTCCATTTCAACCAGAGTTAAGCCTTTGACATGAGACATCAGTTCACGCGGCTGCTGATAAATACCAAGTTCCCGCAGACCGTGGCATCCGTCATGAAAAGTTACAGTTGCATTGAAAACGGCTCCCAGATCAGTTACTTTTAAGTGAGAAACAAGGAAATCAGAAAATTCCCAAGTATGCTCAGCCAAACGGCAGGCCTTCTCTGACAGAGGGCTTTCAGCAAAGAGTTCAGGATAAAATTTGCGGATCATCGCAGTACAGGAACCTGAGGGGAGTACTACAGCTTCGGCATCCCAGAGAGACTCAATGACTTTAGAGGCAACAGCACGGGCTTCATCCCAGTGTCCAGTATTAAAAGCAGGTTGGCCGCAGCAAGCTAATTCTTCAGGAACATTAACCTGGTGGCCGAGATTTTCAAAAATTTTAACGGCTTTCATTGCGATCCCCGGATAGAGGGCATCAATAAAGCAGGGAGCAAATAGTGTGATTCTCATACCTACGTTGCAGTACCAAGTCTGGCATAGAAAAACAGCATAGAAAAGCTTTTTCGAATGATAGTGGAAAGAAAATTAAACAAAGTCTTGAAATTAAAGAAAAGATTCAAAAAATCTAATAAGCAGAAATGATAAAAAATAAAAACAGGTGAATTGTTATAACTATATTATTTAAAGTAAGATAAGACTAATTATAAAAACAAAATAGAAGTTTTTCTAATTTTTTGTATTGCATATTCTTCTTATTTTAATTAAAGTAAACCCGGCTTGAGCGCGGGGCGTCAAGATGCTGAAGAGATAAATAGACGCCAAAAGGTGCATTATAGCATTGGTAAGCGAATCAAGACCTTTGAGTCCAAATTAAGAAAGAAAGACGATGAATAGCTACATTCAGAATACAATTGAATTGGTACAAAAAAGGAATCCGAATGAGCCTGAGTTTTTACAGGCTGTTACTGAGGTGCTGGGCTCTATTGCTCCGGTTATTGAGCGCCATAAGAAATATCAGGAGTATGCCATTCTGGAGAGAATTACTGAACCGGAGCGCCAAATTATGTTCAGGGTTCCTTGGGTAGATGATAGTGGCAAGATCCAGGTTAATCGTGGATTCCGTTTTGAATTTAATAGTGCCATTGGACCTTATAAAGGTGGACTTCGTTTTCACCCTACGGTTTGCCCAAGCATTCTGAAATTCCTTGGTTTCGAACAGGTTTTTAAGAACGCGTTGACAACCTTGCCGATGGGTGGAGGTAAAGGAGGGGCTGACTTTGATCCGAAAGGCAAATCAGATGCGGAAGTTATGCGTTTTTGTCAATCCTTTATGACGGAACTTTATCGTCATATCGGTCCTAATACGGATGTTCCTGCAGGAGATATCGGTGTTGGTGGTCGTGAAGTTGGATATATGTTTGGACAATATAAGAGAATTACCAATGAGTTTACCGGAGTTTTGACGGGGAAAGGACTCTTCTGGGGTGGTTCCCTGATTCGTCCAGAGGCAACCGGTTACGGTAGTGTCTATTTTGCTGCTGAAATGCTTAAAACTCAAGGAGATGCACTCAACGGAAAAGTTTGTGTTGTTTCTGGGGCTGGTAATGTAGCACAGTATACAGTAGAAAAGCTCAATCAATTGGGGGCAAAAGTGGTGACTCTGAGTGATTCTAATGGCTATATTTATGATAAGGACGGAATTACTCCTGAGAAATTAGCGTATGTATTCGAACTTAAGAATGTAAAGAGAGGGCGTATCAGTGAATATGCCGAGAAATTCTCCAGTGCAGAATATCATGCTAATGAGAAGCCATGGAGTGTACCTTGTGACTGTGCATTTCCAAGTGCAACTCAGAATGAGATCAATGAGGAGGCTGCAAAGACTCTTATAAAGAATGGATGTAAATTGGTTTGTGAAGGTGCTAATATGCCATCTACACTGGAAGCCATCAAAGTCTATCTCTCGAGCAAAATATTGTTTGGTCCTGCAAAAGCGGCTAATGCAGGTGGAGTGGCTACTTCCGGATTGGAAATGAGCCAGAATAGCATGCGATTGAGTTGGACCCGTGAGGAAGTTGACGCGAGATTGCATCAGATCATGCAAATGATTCACTCCAATGCCTATCAGACTTCTATCGAGTATGGAGATAAGGGCAATTATCTAATGGGTGCTAATATTGCATCCTTTGTCAAAGTTGCTGACTCTATGATCGATCAAGGAGTAGTTTAATAAAGAATATTAAGTTTTAAATGCTTAAACCTATCTTCTTCGATAAAGAAGAAGGTTAAAAAACGGGAGCAGCTAATAAGGCTGTTTCCCGTTTTTTTATATAATATAGAAAAGCAGAGTTGGCTTAGATTGGAAGAATATTATTCTTTTTTACTTTCTGAAGAGGGAGGAAAAGCTTTTAGAATTTGTAAATATTCTTCCCATGATATCGGGATCATACAGCCGTGACGAACCTTAGGAGGAAGAGAATATTTATTCCATTCTGGAATTTGATTGCCAGCTGGTTCTATCCATGGGCCTTCTGGGGATAATGCAATGGAGAGCCCATAAGCAATGCCAGGATATTGTTCATAATAGAGATACCAAGCCTTAGCATCAGGAGAAGGTATTAGAGTGGGTGCTTCTCTGAAAGCTGGAGTAATAGGTGCAGAAAGATTTTTATAGGGGCCTGTTAATTTTTCAGATGAAGCTATGCGAATGGTTTTTCCTGTAGGCCAATCTAATGTGGGATAGCGTTCATCTTTAATAAAGGCGTAATATTTGCCGTCAATTTTACGGATGATTGTATCAATAGTAGCAATTTCTGGCCAATCGAAGAGTTTTCGAGGTGGGGCATCAAAGGTTTTAAGGTCTTTAGAAAGAGTGTAGATGGTACGCTGACCTGCCCAGTAAGGTTCAGGTAAGTCTGTTTTCCCAAGATCATGTGTTGTATGCCATGTGATAATATATTGAGAAGAATCCGTATCATAGTAGAGTTTGGGAGCTCCTATTCTTTGCATAACTCGTGGATAATTGGGAATAGATTTGAGGTCTGGGGTGTAATCACTATATTTTTCCCAATGAATTAAGTTTGTTGAAACCCAGAAATTGATATCGGGTTGATCATCACCACGGTTGCCGATGAGATACCATCTTCCGTCATGTCCTTTGCAGATATCGGCATGGCCTCGATAATCTTCAAAAACACGCTTTCCCCCGTTGAGAAGCTGCCAATCGAGTCCATTAGTGCTGATGGAGTAATATAGTCGCCAGTAGTCGCCATGAATCATATGCGCAAATAAATAAGCAGGATGGATAGCTGATTTTTCCTCTTGAACTTGTCCCGGTGGTGTAGGGAATTGAGCGTGAAGGGTAAGGGTAAGAGATAATAGAAAAAGGGAATAGAGTTTTTTTATCATGAATTAGTGCTAAAAGAGAAAAATGAATTAAAAGCAGGGGAGAGTTCCCTCAAAAAAAATGGGGAAGAAGATTATGTTCCTTCCCCACTATTATTCATTTATGGTTATTGTTTATTGATTTGTAATTTCTTTTACACGCAAATTGCGGAAAGCAACATTGCCATGATCTCCTTGGACAAAGAAAGCTCCGGGATCATTTACATTTCCGTCGAGCTCACTGCCAGTGGCTCTATCGACGGTGATATTATCATGAACTTTGATTCCATTGACAATAACGGTAAATTTGTTGCCGATAACAGTGGCTTCTACAGTATTCCACTCACCCGGTTTCTTAGAGGCTTTGACAGAGGGTGCTGTATGGTTGTAGATAGCATTGTCCCCTCCTTTTTGAGGTTTCGCATCGGCAGGCTCTCCAAAGATCTGAATTTCATGGCGTCCGCGCAGATAGAATCCGCTATTGGAGTTTTCAGGAACCATGTATTCGTAACGAATGGTGAAGTCTTTATATTTTTTGTTAGTGATTAGATCCGTGCCATGTTTACCATCGGGAATACTGTTAACAAGCATACCGTTTTGAGCACTCCAGCTCTTGAATCCATTGGGATTTCTATAATGCCAGCCTGTGAGATCACAGCCATTGAAAATTGGTGTAAAACCTTCTTCTGCTTCCTCTTTGCTAACGGTATACCATTTGCTGGTAGGACTTGGATCTCCATCGATTAGCCCGAGTGACCAGCGAATTCCTTGGAGCAGATGGCTTGCATACCAATCTTTTTCAGCAACGTCTTTACGGTGTCCCAGAGAAGTATAGAAAACTCTGCCTTGACCCCAATTTTTGCAATAGGCGATTGTATAGTCTCCAGGCTGTTTGGTATTGGGGTGTTTATCCAAAGTTAGCAGACCGTGGACAGTGGGGCGATGGAAGTTCTTGAAAAGATAGATTTCATCATGGACGACTAAATTATCAGGAATATCTTTGATAATCGGATGGTTGGGATCTTCTTTGATAATATCTACTGTGGCTTGAGCTCCATGTGTCAGGAAGAGAGCACCAACCATTTCCGTATAAGGAGGAAATCCTGCGAATGTATCCGTTGCAGCATGAAGTCCTACGTAACCTTTGCCACTAGCAATCCAATTGATAAAACCTTGTCTATCAGGGAGAGGAAGATCTCCAGTAGTATTATTAAAGATAACTCCGTCATAATTTTGCAGGGATTCCATTGTCATGAGACGCTGCATATCCTCTTCAGTTCGAACATATTCGATGTCAAATTCTTTGCTTTCTTTTGAAAGTTTGTCAACTAAGCTGTCGATAGTAGGGATAATATCATGCACAAATCCCTTGGTGACAGAGACGACAAGAACTTTTTTATCTGCAGCGTTTGCTGAGAAAACAAAGCTAGCGGCCAGTGCGATTGCGGCGGCCTTACACCAAAATATCTTAGATGTATTCATAAACTTTATTGTATAAAACTATTCGCCATTTAAAAGACGTTCTTTAAGAGGACGTCAATAACGATGCGTTTATTCAGAATAAAAAATATTTTTATATTTTTTTATACGCCTCAGAGGAGAGAATTTCTTCGGCTGCTTGAGGAGGAAGAGAATTAAAACAATGTTTGCCTGAGGCAATGTCTGCGCGGATTTGACTTGAAGAGATAGGATTTTTTATTCCTTCAATAATAATATAGTTAAAAGGAGGAGGAGGAGGTTGGATCGGAGAGCCGGGACGGCTAATAATAATAAAACAAGCAAGTTTAGCTAATTCTTCCGCTTTATACCAATGAATCAACAAAGGAGCATTATCCATTCCAATCAGATAATAGAGTGAAGCTTGAGGCCATCGAAGAGAGTATTGTCGGAGTGTCTCTACAGTATAAGAGATTCCGCCTCGTTCAATTTCAATGGGGTCAACTTCCCAATTCGGAAAGGGAGAAATGGCCAATTGAATCCAGCGAAGACGCAATGAATCTGGTGCATAGATTTGATTCCCTTTAAAGGGAGAATGTGCAGCTGGAATAAAAAAAAGCCGATCAAAGCCGATTTGGAGGGATGCTGCTTGGGCTACCTGAATATGGGCAGAATGGATTGGGTCAAAAGAACCACCGTAGATACCGATTTTCATAGAAACAGTCCATGGAAAGTATATAAAACTTCCAAACAATAGAATTGTGGTGAAATAGAGAAAGGATTTCAATATTGAATAGAAAATATGTATGAGAGAATAGAATATTTCTTGAAAATTATTGTTTTTAGATTTAAAACTCAATAAAAGCATCTATAATGAGCTTATGATAACAAGAAGAGATTTTTTAAAGACTGCAGTTCTAAGTACGTTATTTGCAGGTTCGCAATTTAATTTGAAAGCAGCAAGTTCGCCGGTTCCCTTGCCACCTCTTCCAACTCCTAATCATATGATTTGGCAAAAACGCGAACAGTATATGTTTTTCCATTTTGGAGTAAATACGTTTTCCGACAGAGAATGGGGAACGGGTAAAGAAGATCCAAAGTCGTTCAATCCTACAGAATTGGATGCTAGACAATGGGTTCGAGCAGCTAAGGAAGGGGGATTCAAGATGGTAGTATTGACGGCAAAACATCATGATGGATTTTGTTTATGGCCTAGTGCTTATACAGAACACTCTGTTAAAAACAGTCCGTGGAAGGGAGGAAAAGGTGATGTTGTAAAAGAAGTTTCAGAAGCATGTCATGAGTTTGGTTTAGATTTTGGAGTTTATCTTAGTCCATGGGATAGAAATTGTCCGTTTTATGGAGATTCTCCTAAATATAATGAGTATTATAAGAATCAGTTGAAAGAGTTGCTGACTCAGTATGGGAAGATTTCCATTGTTTGGCTGGATGGTGCCTGTGGAGAGGGCCCTAATGGAAAACGCCAAGAGTATGATTGGGATGGATATATGAAGATTATCCGTGAATTGGCGCCAGATGCAGTTGTTTTTAGTGACAAGGGAGATGTTCGTTGGGTTGGAAATGAGAATGGCTTGGCTAAGGATACATGTTGGTCTTTGTATAATCGTTCGGTGGTAGAAATCGGAGGAGGAGTTCAAGCACAGATGGGACAAGGAGATCCAAATGGAGTAGATTGGGCCCCTGCAGAGTGTGATGTTTCTATTCGTCCGGGATGGTTTTATCATGCTTCTCAAGATGATAAGGTGAAAAGTCTTTCGCATCTGCTGGATATTTATTATCGCTCTGTAGGGCATAATTGTTGTTTGCACTTAAATGTTCCACCCGATAAGAGAGGATTGCTGCATGAGAACGATGTAGCGAGATTAAAGGAATTCCGCAAAGCTATTGAGGAGAACTTTAAAACGAATCTAGCAGCTGGAAAACTTTGTACTGCTAGTACTGTTCGTGAAAAAAGTTCAAAGTTTGCGCCTCAGAATTTGACTGATGGGGATCGTAAAACATATTGGGCTTTGGATGATGGGCAGGTTGCTGGCAACGCTGTGGTAGAACTGGGAAAGCCGACGACTTTTGATCTTATTTTACTTCAAGAATATATTGAGTTGGGCCAGAGAGTTTCCGAATATCATATTGATGTTTGGGATACAGAACAAGAGCAGTGGAAGGAATTGATTAAGGGAACAACAATTGGCTATAAATGGATACTTAGGGTTCCGGAGACAACAACAGAAAAGGTTCGTTTAGTAATAGATAACGCTCGTGCATGTCCTGCTATCTCAAGTTTAGAGTTATATAAGGCTGTTTATAAATAATTTTTGATATTATGAAGTACATTCCTACGGATCCCGAATTGTTTATTCAAAATAGAGCCAGACTGGCTAAGTTGATGAAACCAGGGAGTGTTGCGGTTGTTAATTCAAATGATATCATGCCAACGAATGCTGATGGTACGATGGCATTTGTGCAGAATTCAGATCTTTATTATTTAACCGGTATTAACCAGGAAGAAACGATTCTTCTCTTTTGCCCGGATAATCCCAATCCGATGATGAGAGAGATTCTTTTTATTCGGGAGACCAATGATTATTTGACAATTTGGGAAGGATATAAGTATACACAGGAGGAGGCACGTCGTATTTCCGGAATTCAGAATGTACGATGGATTTCTGATTTTCCAGTGTTTTTTCGTCAAATGATGTGTGAGCAGAGGGAGGTTTATCTCAATAGCAATGAGCATTATAGAGCCACGGATTGTGTGGAAACTCGTGATATGAGGTTCATTAAACAATGTCAAAAAGACTATCCTTTGCATACATATTTCCGTTTAGCACAGCTTATGCATGAGCTGAGGGTAATTAAATCTCCTACTGAAATTGAGATTATTCGACAGGCATGTGAAATTACAGGAAAAGGTTTTGCCAGAGTCCTCAAAAATGTCAAGCCAGGTATAAACGAGGCAGAGGTAGAGGCAGATTTTGCCTATGAGTTTTTGAGGCATAAGGCAGTTTTTTCTTTCTTGCCTATTATAGCTTCCGGAGCAAATACGTGTGTGCTGCATTATATTCGCAATGATCAGGTTTGCCAAGAAGGGGATCTACTTTTACTGGATGTTGGTGCCGGTTATGGAAATTATGTAGCGGATATGACTCGTACTATTCCTATTTCCGGGCGTTTTACACCTCGTCAACGGCAGGTTTATGAAGCAGTGTTAAGAGTTTATCGTGGAGTAATGAAAGCGATGAAGCCAGGATTAGGAATCGAGGATTTACGTCGAATTGCGGAAGAGCTGACACAAGAAGAGTGCCTAAGATTAGGACTTTTTACAGAGAGTGAACTCAAAGCACAATCACCAGAAGCACCGCTAGTGCGTAAGTACTTTATGCATGGGGTTTCTCATTCAATTGGGATAGATGTTCATGACGTAATGTATCCTCAGTATCAGAAGATTGCTCCAGGATGGGTTTTAAGTTGTGAACCTGGAATTTACATTCGTGAAGAGGGATTAGGAGTTCGTTTAGAAGATACAGTTTATCTGACAGAAAATGGGGCTGTAAGTCTTATGGAGAATATTCCATTAGAACCAGATGATATTGAAGCGGAGATGAATAAATAATATTGTAGAATAGATAAAAATTGATTGTAAAGAGGAAGTAAGCCAACGTTATATGAATAACACTTCCTCTTTTTTATAAGTGGAAAGTAAGCCAGATAATAAAATTTTTGAAGGGGTAGAGTATTTATACTTGCATTAAGAAAGTATAAAGAAGAAAATAAATAGACTTAGAAAATATGTTTTTTAAAATTAAAAGTTAAAAAGAATATGAACAAACAAAAACAGAGAAAAAATGTTCTTAGAAAGTTATTGTCAGCTATCTTATTAAGCAACGCTGGAATAATTTCATTTTCAGCATTGGCTGCAGAAGTGCCTCCTCTTGGAGAAGAACCTCGTTTGGAAGCGGTTTCTTTTACTCAAGTAGAGATTTCAAGCGATTTTTGGGGGCCTAAGCAGGCAACAAACCGTCTTCATACCATTGCAGTAAATTTAGAACAGCTGGAAAAAGCAGGAAATATTGCAAATTTCAAGTTGGCTGCAGAGGGAAAGAGAACAGGTTTTAATGGGCCTCTTTTTATGGATTCGGATCTTTACAAAGGGTTGGAGGCTGTTGCTTATACATTGGCAACAGATTACAATCAAGAACTGGATGCTAAGCTAGATGAGATTATAGAGATCATTGCTTCAGCTCAGGGGGAAGATGGATATGTAAACACCTATTTCACAGTAGTAAAACCGGAAGAACGCTGGAAAAATCTACGAGATGCACACGAGTTATATTGTGCTGGGCATATGTTTGAAGCGGCAGTTGCACATTATAATGCGACGGGAAAGAAGAATTTCTTAAATATTGCGACGAAGTTTGCTGATTATATCGATTCAGTTTTTGGAGATGAACCTGGTAAGCGAGCCGGATATGCAGGACATCCAGAAATAGAATTAGCATTAATGAAGCTCTGGAAGACGACAGGAAATGATCGTTATCTGAAATTGGCACAGTTTTTTACTCTTCATAGAGGTGAAAAGTTTTTTGCCAAAGAACATAATATTCCATTAGATAAATATTTTGGAGAATACCATCAAGATCAGATCCCGATTTATGAAACAAAGAATATTATGGGACATGCAGTGCGTGCCGCTTATTTGCTGGCTGGTTGTGTAGATATTGGACGCGAGACTGGTGATGAACAGTTACTAAAGATGACCAGGCGCGTTTGGAATAATACAGTTTACAAAAATCTTTATATTACAGGAGGAATAGGTCCTTCTGCACATAATGAAGGGTTTACAGTAGATTATGATTTGCCTAATGATACTGCATATCAAGAAACATGTGCATCAGTAGCAATGATTTTATTCAATCACCGTCTTGGATTACTCTATGGAGATACTAAATATGCAGATGTATTAGAGCAAACTCTCTATAATGGATTTCTTTCTGGTGTGAATTTGACAGGAGATCGTTTCTTTTATGTCAATCCACTGGCAAATAATGGTACCCATAATCGTTCTGAATGGTTTGGATGTGCATGTTGCCCTCCTAATGTGGCACGATTAATGGCATCATTAGGTGAGTATTTATATGCTACAAATGAGGATTCTCTTTTTGTAAATCAATTTGTGGAAAGTACTGTTAAGACGTTGATTGGTGGTAAAACGGTTCAAATGAGTGTTGTTACCGATTATCCATGGGAAGGAAGAGTGAAATTTATCATGGAGAATGAGGAGCCGGTAGATTTCAATTTGCGAGTTAGAATTCCTGCATGGTCTCAAGGAAATGTTCAGGTGAAAATACCTAAAAATACGGACGTTAATCAAAATGATAAAGGATATTATTCCTGTAATAGAACCTGGAATAAGGGGGATACGGTAGTATTTGATTTTGCAATGGAGCCTCAGATGATTGTGGCTAATCCAAATGTGAAAGCGGATGAAGGACGTATTGCCCTTAAACGTGGGCCTGTGGTCTATTGTTTAGAAGGATTAGATCAGGAGAAACCGTTGGATATGATTTATTTGCCGATTGATACGAAAATATCTGCCCAATACCGTAAAGATCTATTAGGAGGAGTTACTGTATTGAAGGCGGAGGCTTCTTTTATGCAAATGAATCAGAATTGGTTCCGAACGCTTTATGCCGAGTTACCGACGGATAAATCACTTCGCGGTCATACCCCTATTGTTGCTATTCCCTATTTTGCATGGAATAATCGTGAATCTAGCCCGATGAAGGTTTGGATCCCGGTTAATTTTGAAAATAAAGGAATGTCTACAGAAGGGTATGAGGGGATTGCAAAAGTAGAAATGTCCTTTGTAAATAATAATTGTTATCCGGAAAAAATCCGCGATGGGGTTTTCCCGAAACGTTCAAATGAACATCCGGGGCAGTTAGCACATTTCTGGCCGCATAAAGGCACTGAGGAATGGGTTTCTTATAGTTGGGATGAACCGATTGAAACTGATTTGACTCGTATTTATTGGTTTGATGATACAGGGTTTGGTGAGTGTCGTCCTCCGGTGAGTTGGGTTTTAGAGTATCAGACTGAGGATGGTCAGTGGAAAGAAGTGGAATCAACGGATTCCTACAGTGTAGAGTTGGATCATTGGGTAGAGGTTCATCATAAACCTGTAAAAACCCAAAGACTTAGAATTAAGGTTCAGGAACAACCTAATTTTTCTGTGGGTTTTCATGAGTGGCAGGTGATTCCCGCGGAATAGAATAGAAATTCTGGAGAATGAGTAGAATAAAATATGATGAAAAATAATGTTTCCAGAAGAAGTTTCCTCAAGGCCGGTTCACTGGCCGGCCTATGGGGTATTTGGGGGGCGAATAAGCTTTATTCTTCGCCGGATTCTTCGGCGGATGAACCTGATTTGCTTCGGAATTCTCAAATTAATTTTGGGAAAAGTAGGCGTGTGCCCTATCGTCCGGTTAAGCCGGTGTTCCCGGCTCCGGACGGTTATGTAACATTGTTAGCAGATTTGCATATGCATACGGTCTTTTCTGACGGATTGGTTTGGCCAACGATGCGGGTATCGGAAGCTCATCGAGAGGGGTTAGATGTGATTGCTATTACTGATCACATTGAATATACTCCCTATACGAAAGATGTCCCTTTTAATTTAAGTCGTTCCTATGAGTTGGCAGCGCCGGCTGCGGATAGATCAAAGATATTGTTAATTCCAGGATTGGAGATTACAAGAGGAAGGCAAAATCAGACGGGTGATCAAGCGATTAAACATATCAATTGTCTTTTTCTAAAAGATTTCAATGCATTAAATGTTCCTGTTATGAAAGAAGCTGTGTATGCGGCAGCGGAACAGGGGGCTTTTATCTTTTGGAATCACCCTTCGTGGGCACAAGTGGATAACAAATGTGTCTGGTATCCTGAAATGGATGAGTTTATTAAGGCAGGAGTGCTCAAAGGCTTTGAAGTTGTCAACGGTACGCTCTATGAACCAGATGTTATCGAATGGAGTCAGCGCCATAAAACGGCTATGTTGGGCTGTACTGATGCCCATGAATTGATTGGCTATAGTTATAATTTTATGGAGGGAGAACATCGTCCTATGACTCTTATTTTTGCTAAAGAGAGAACTTTGTCTGGGATTCGAGATGCCTTGGAGAATAAACGAACTGCGGTTTATGCTATTGTAAAGCGTGACGGTTTCTGGTTGGATATGCTTATCGGCAATGAAGAGTGGCTTAAAGTGATTTTTAATGCAGGAGTTCGCTTCAAATCTATTATAGAGAAGCCATCTGACGGAGTTGAGACAGAATTAGAAATTGAAAATACGCTTCCGCTGGATGTACTGCTGAAGGCAATAAATAGGGATAAACCTGATATGGCGGTTGTACAGGAGAAAATTGTTGTTCCTGCAAGGAGCAAGGTTAAAATTAGGGCTTCAGCCAGAGGCTTGAATAGCAAAATAGTATTTCAGATTGTGAATTTCCAGATTAGTAAGACACGCTTTTTAGAAACGGAGTTTATTCTTTAATTTAGAGGGAAAGTATTATGAATAGATTCTCTCGCAGGAGATTTCTGAATACAGGTATGCTATCAGCATTGGGAGTTGCGGGTGGAGCTGGTTTAAATATTTGGCTTCCGAGTGCCGAGACGACGAATTCAGAGAAGCTAAAATCCCCATTATTGGCGGAAAAAGAAAAAAAGATTAAGATTCCCCGGAGACAGGTAAGAGGAACCGCTCCTATTAATGCTCAATTCCCAAATTTTGGGGAAAGGTTGACTCTTAAAGCTGATTTGCATTTGCACTCGGTTTTCTCCGATGGCGATTTATGGCCTGAGGCAAGAGTCGAAGAGGCGGTGAGAGAGGGATTGGATGTGCTTTGCATTTCCGATCATATTGAAGTTCAACCTCATCAAAAGGAATTTATATCGAGTGACTTGAGTCGTGGGTATGAGTTGGCTGCTCCACGGGCGGAAAAGGAGAATTTAGTCCTGATTCCTGGTCTGGAGATAACCCGTATGGAGCCTTATGCTAAACACTTAAACGCACTCTTTCTTAAGAATTTTAGTGCCTTAAAGAAAGATAAATTTCGAGATGCGGTTTATGCTGCAGCAGAGCAGGAATGTTTTATTTTTTGGAATCATCCTGCCTGGGGACAGAAGGAACCTAAGGCAACCTGGTATCCTGAAATGGATGAATTTTTAGATGCAGGGGTTCTCAATGGATTTGAAGTGGTAAACGGTTTCGAAGGTAACGCCAGTGATTGTCAATTAGATGTGCTGGAGTGGGCTTTACAGTATAAAGTAGCACCTTTAGGAAATTCGGATGCACATAAAGCGATTCCGTATCTTTTTGACTGGAGTTCTGGTGGACATAGACCTATGACTCTGATTTTTGCCAAGGAGCGTACTTTAGCAGGAGTCAGAGAGGCTCTTTTTGGAGGGAATACGGCAATTTATTATTATGATTATGATAGAGGAGAGAGGATAATTGGGAGCAGGGAGCAACTTTATCCTTTTTTCCAATCTGGATTAAAATGTGAGTTTAAATTCTTTAAACAGAAAGGAATGCTTGAAGGATTGCTTTGGAATTCATTTCCATTTGAATTGAAAATGAAACAGATTCTTTCTGGTCAAATCCAAGAGGAGAATGTTATTTATGTTCCTCCTGGAGAAAGCACTTGTGAGTTTAAAAGTGTAGTGCTAGAAAATAATCTTTATTTTGAAGTTGAGAATTTTGTGATTGGAAAAGGGAAAAATCTTATTGCGGAATATGAAATAATTCTCAGTTAATTCACTTTTCTGTAATAAATAAAGAAATTTTTGATGCAAAATAAATTCCCAACGGATAGTTTGGAGAAATCTGTAGTGAAAAGTGATTTGTTCCATCATAAAGTCATTTAAGTCTAAGTTAAAAGATTGACATAACTCCCAAGGGTGGGTAAAGTGGCGTGAGTGGCGATTACTGCCTTTGAAAAAGGGTGGTAGTGAGTAAAAGTCGGATTAAATCCGACTTCTATTTTTTTAGATATAAACTTTTGGGAGAAAGGCGAAAAAGATGAATTCGGAGTTGATTGCTGTCATAGATTATTGGGTTCGCGAGAAAGGGATTGAAAGGCAGACACTTATAGCTGCTGTTCAGGATTGTCTGGTTGGAGCAGCCAAAAAGGCATTGGGCCCGACTCGAGAGCTGCATTGTTCTATTAATCCAAAGTCAGGAGAAATCAAAGCCTTTGCCCGTTTGGTTGTGGTGGAGAAAGTTACCTCTCCCAGGAATGAGATTTCATTAACGGAAGCGAAAACACTCAAACCTGATGCACAATGTGGAGATGAAATCGATAAGGAGGTGACTCCAAATAACTTTGGGAGAATTGCTGCTCAACATGCCAAGCAGAATCTGATTCAGCTTATTCGTAGAATAGAAAAATCAAAAATTTATGATGAATTTAAGGATCGAGTAGGAGAAGTGGTAGATGGTACCGTGATGAGGTTTGAGAAAGGGGATGTTATTGTAGATCTGGGGCGCTTTGAGGCAGTAATGCCGTCCAGAGAGCGAGTTCCAAATGAAAATTATGATCCGGGAGAGCATTTTCATTTTTATGTAAAGAGCGTAGAAAATCGTCAAAATGGTTTGGAGATAATTCTTTCTCGTTCAGACGTGCGCTTTGTAAAGAAACTTTTTGAGATAGAGATCGCCGAAATCAAAGATCGGACGATTGAGATTAAAGGGATTGCCCGCGAACCGGGAGTCCGAACCAAGATTGCAGTTTATACCCGCGACAGCAAGGTTGATCCCGTGGGAGCTTGCGTAGGTGTGAGAGGTCAACGGGTAAAAAATATTGTGCGTGAACTAAATAATGAGAAAATTGATATTATTGAATATGATTCAGATATTACTCGTTATGTTGCTAACGCATTGGCTCCTGCTCGTTTACTCAGTTATGAGGTAAATAGAGAGAAAAAACAGATTCAAGTTTGGACAACTGAGGATCAGCTCTCGATTGCTATTGGCAAGAGAGGTCATAATGCCAGATTAACCTCACAGTTGACGGGGTGGAGAGTAGATATCGATTCTGAAGCTCCAGAGCCTTCAGGTTTTGATACTCAGGTAGCAAATGCAATTTTGGAGTTGGAAAAAATCCCCGGCATTACGGAAGATTGTGCGAGGAAGTTGGTGCTTTCCGGCTTTACCAATGCCAATGCGATTTTGCAGACGGATTTGGCAGATTTGCAATCGATTGAGGGAATTGGGGATATGGCGGAAAGCATTATAGAAGCCGTTCGTGCCGCAGTTGTGAATTCTCCTTCAGATGATAAATAGAAGCATAGGAATAGGATTAATTATCAATAAAACAACCGGATTGATGCCGGAAGAATAGGAAGTATGCCCGTTCGTATATACGATATAGCCAAAAGGTTGGGATTACCCAACAAAGTTGTCCTGGAAAAAGCAAAAGAGCTGGGGATTACCGCGGCGCGTGCCGCTTCCTGTTCTTTGGATAAGATAACAGCGGAGTTTTTGGAACAACAGCTTGTTCCTAAGAAAACGGAACCTCCAGTGGAGAGAGCAGAGAATATGACGACACCAGAGGTTCGAAAAGTGGAGGTGACACAAAGTGCAGAATCCACTTCCGCTGAACCGGAAACAGGCAATAGTGAAGTAAAAGCAGAACTCTCTTCAGAAGAACCGAAAAAATATGTTCCCCTGAAGGAAGAGATTGTAGATAATCCGGATAAAAAAGCAGAGCCGGAAAAAGAGATTCCGGCAGAGCAAACAGCTAAGTCTTTGTCTGGACAGGAGCGAGCCGAACCTGTCGCAGAAACGGAAGATAAGCAATCTGCTAATAAGCCGAAGACTTCGGATAGAATAGTACCGGAATCGGTTCGCAAGGAGGTTGAGAGTTTCGTAATGCAGGGACTTGAGGAGCTTTCGACGGGAGCTAAAGTTCAGAAGCCTGGCCCTCAGAATAAAGGAGTCAAAGTTCGTAAACCGGAAAAAAATCCAGTAATAGCCCAAACGTCCAATAATGAGAAAGCTCGAGGAGGATCAGTGAAGGATCATCATTTTAAAGGAAATATTCCTCATGAAAAAACTTTATCAAGTACTCATCCGAGTGCTGAAAAACAGACCTCGGAATCAATAGCTCCATCCTCGGCAACCGTGCCGCCGGCTAAATTTGAAATGAAACCTTTGTGGAAGATTCCTCTTTCTGTTATTGGTAAGCGTTTAGCAGAAGATAAGATGCAGGCCTCGGCCCAAAATGTAGTAAAGGAGGAAGAAGCTAAAGCTCCGCAAGGTGAGGAGGCTAAATTAGGACAAAAAATCGGTTTTATTCAGCTGCCTCAGAAACCTTCCTCAGGTGCAAAACAGTCTGAACGCCAAAATCAACAGCGTGCTAAAGATGCAAAAAAGGCTGAACGAGATCGTAGTTTCAAGGAGAAAGATAGGAAGTTTTCACAGCAGTCAGGTGGTTCTTTTTCAGGTCAGACTCGTTCAGGTGGCTCACAACGGGGGCAGCAAGGTAATTCTCAGAAATCCCAAAATGGAATACAGAGTGGGCGTCAGCAATCTTTGGGTGGTGGCAAAGGAAATGATCGCGAACGTAAGCTGCAAGTAAGCGGAGGAAAATCGGGGGCAGCTAAGGGGGATAAAAAACAGGTTCCTTATTCTGCACCAGTTGAGTCTACTAAGGATATTCCGATAGAATTACCGGCTAATGCCGAGCTAATTACCATGAAGTCTCCGGTTGTGGTAAGGCAGTTGGCTGAGTTGTTGAATCGCAAACCTTTCCAGTTGATAGCTGATTTAATGGAACTGGGAGTGTTTGCCAATGTCAATCAGAGTGTGGATGAGAGTGTAGCGCGTAAGTTGTGTGCTAAGTATGGATTCCGTTTTGAATTGGAGCGTCGTGAAAAAGGAGGTGCGCTGGTCAAGGGAGATCAGAAGAAGGTCGAATTAGTGGTAGAAGAAGATAAACCGGAAGATTTGCAACCCCGTCCGCCGGTGGTAACTATCATGGGGCATGTTGACCATGGCAAGACGACTTTATTGGATGCTATTCGCAAGTCAGATGTTGTATCGGGCGAAGCTGGCGGGATCACTCAGCACATTGGTGCTTACACTATTTCAATTCCACATCCAGAGAAACCTTCCGAATTACAGAAGATAACTTTTCTTGATACACCTGGCCACGAAGCTTTTAGTGCGATGAGGGCACGAGGTGCCAATGTTACAGATATTGTCATCTTAGTTGTTGCGGCAAATGATGGTGTTAAACCTCAAACGATTGAAGCGATTCGCCATGCGCAGGCAGCGAATGTAACCATTATAGTCGCAGTAAACAAATGTGATCATCCTGCAGCGAATCCTCAGAGAACCCGTCAACAGCTGCAGGATTATGGCTTGCTTTGTGAGGAATGGGGGGGACAGACAATTTTTGTGGATATTTCTGCTTTAACAAAGAAAGGGATAGACACTTTGTTGGGTATGCTAGTACTTCAGGCAGAAATGTTGGAATTAAAAGCGAATCCCAATCGTCATGCTATAGGGAATGTGATTGAGTCAGGATTAGCTCCAGGTGGTCCAACGGCGACTGTATTGGTTCGTAAAGGAACATTGAGATTGGGAGATGTGATCTTATGTGGTGAATTCTATGGTAAGGCTCGTGCTCTGATCAATGAGGAGGGACAACGGATGAAAAGTGCTACCCCTTCTGAAGCGGTTAAGCTTTTAGGATTGAATGGTGTGCCTGAAGCCGGAACAGAGTTCGTTGTAGTGGAGAATGAGAAGATTGCGCGTGAAATGTCTGAGAAAGAGAGACAGAGGAGCCGTGCAGAAGGCAGCCATGAAAACGATAAGAAGTTGACTTTGGAAGGCTTTTTACAGAATTTTGAGGCGGATGCCGTCAAAGTTCTCAAGGTTGTGGTGAAGGGTGATACACAAGGGTCTGTTGAAGCGATAGTAGATGCTCTTAAGAAGATTGAATCTAAAAAGGTTTCATTGGAGGTCATACATAGTGCCGTTGGAACAGTGACCGAGAGTGACGTGATTTTGGCTTCTGCATCTAAAGCAATTGTGATTGGTTTTCATACACGGATTGATTCTTCTGCTTCAGATGCTTCTCGAAGAGAAGGAGTTCAGATCAAACTTTATTCTATTATCTATGAATTGATAGATCAGGTTCGAGATGCGATGGCAGGGCTTTTGGATCCAATTATTAAGGAAGAGGCTCAAGGCGAAGCTGAAGTTCGCCAAGTCTTTAATCTTTCTAAAGCAGGGAGTGTAGCCGGTTGTATGATTGTTCATGGACAATTTGTTAAGGGAAGATGTCGCGTTATTCGTGGAAAAGAAACTATCTATGAAGGGACCGTTCAATCACTGCGTCATTTCCAAGATGAAGTTAATGAACTTAAGTCCGGTATGGAATGCGGTATCCGCATTGATGGTTTTCACGATTACAGAGAGAAAGATATTATTCAATCTTATACTATCAGTAAGATTGCTCAAGATCTTTAATCTGTAGTGTAAAGAGCGATAATATGCAGCGAAATCGTCGTCACGATCGAGTACGAGAGTTACTCAAAAGAGCTGTTGGAGAGGTTATTCGCGAGATGTTCTCTATTCAGGAAGTAGGGATAGTCTCTGTAACGGATGTGGGAATTTCCAATGATCTGCGTTCAGCTGTGGTTTTTCTTAGTTTTACGGCAGAGGATAGACGTAAGGCTTTTGGAAAAATTCAGGAGAATGTGAAAGCTATCCGCATGGCAATGAGTCAGAAGGTCGTGTTAAAATATACGCCTGAGATTCGGTTTCAGATTGATGATTCTGTTGAAAGAGGAAATCACATTCTGGATATTTTGGATCAGCTGGAGAGAGAGGGATTGAAGCCAGAGTCTTCTGAAGATAATGAATAATCTATCTCACGAGTTAGACCGTATTCTGGATGTACTGCAGAAGGCAAAGTCAATTTGTATTGTAGGGCATGTGCTTCCTGATGGAGATTGTATTGGGTCTGAACTGGCCATGGCTATGGCTCTCAAGAATCTGGGCAAAGAAGTGTTTTGTTGGAATCAGGATGATGTCCCTGAGAAATTGGAATTCCTGGATGAAGAAAACTTAATGCGCAAGCCAAGAAGAGGCTGTTCCTTTGATGTTGTACTGGCTTTGGATTGCGCCAGCTTCGAGCGGATGGGTACAGCTTCATCAAGGATTACTAACCGCAAGTGTTTTATCAATATCGATCATCACGATAGTAATACACATTATGCGGATCTTAATTGGGTAGTTGGAGAGTCTTCTTCTACCGGGGAATTGGTTTTCCAATTGATACAGCGTGCGGGATGGGAAATTACTCCTCAGATAGCGAATTGTTTGTTTACGGCGATTTCTACCGATACGGGGTCTTTTCAATATCGTGGAACTACACCTCAGACTTTTGCCGCTGCGGGAAAATTATTGGAGTCCGGGGCGGATGTAGTCAGTGTGTGTTCGGAAGTATATCAATCTTATCCTTTGGCAAGGCTTAAATTGCTGAGGCAGGTGCTGAATCGCTTTAAGCTGACGGAAGATAATAAGATTGCTTATTATTGGCTCAGTCCGGTAGATTTTGCTCGTTCCGGAGCGGAGCGTGAGGATGCGGAGGGGCTTATTGATCATATCCGAGCGATTGATCCGGTGGTAGTCGCGATCCAGTTTGAAGAGGTTTCTCCTAATGTGATTCGGGTTTGTATGCGCTCCAAGAATCCTCTAGTAGATGTAGGAGAAGTGGCTGGGATGTTTAACGGAGGCGGCCATAAATGGGCTAGCGGTGCTGTCATAGAAGGGACTCGTTTGAGTGTTCAACGACGTGTCGTCAAGGCAGTTCGCGTTATCCTGCGTAATCTTAAGAAGAGAAAAAAAGAAAAGGATCAGCCATGATTGGTGAAGATTTTGTAGATGGTGCGGTCTTGGTTGATAAACCGATAGGATGTACATCCCATGATGTTGTAAATCAGGTTCGCCGGCGTTTTCAATTAAAAAAGACTGGACACTGTGGCACTTTGGATCCGGGAGCCAGTGGATTATTGATTTTGCTCTTAGGGCAGGGAACAAAATTGAGTGATCGGCTGATGGGTGAAGATAAGGTCTATGAGGGATCTTTTGAATTAGGAGTGACCACAGATTCTTATGATGCTTCCGGAGAGGTGCTTTCACGGATGGAAGTCCCGCCTTTGGATTTGGATTCAATGCGCCGTTATGCTTCCCAATTCGAAGGAGATCAAATGCAGGTTCCTCCTATGGTTTCGGCTGTAAAAGTGAACGGTGTTGCATTGCATAAATTAGCTCGGAAAGGGATAGAGGTAGAGCGCAGAGCCAGGTTGGTTTATATTTATCGATATAAAATCAAAAATTTCAAAAGTCCCTGTGGTGATTTCGAAATAGCATGCAGCAAAGGTGTTTATGTTCGCAGTGTAGTTCATGATATGGGGCAGGCAATCGGCTGCGGGGCAATAATGACTCGGCTCCGCAGACTGCAAAGCGGTCAGTTTAAGATAGCTGATTCTATTCCATTGGAAGAACTCAAAACTCTTTCACGAGAAGAGTTTAAGGAAAAGGTAATTCCTTTTTACACTTTGCAAAAAATGGCTGTAACGGCATATTAAGATGCAGGTCATTCCTTTTAACCGCGTTTATCAACATCAAGCAAAGGGAATTTGTGCGGCGATAGGAGTTTTTGACGGTGTTCATAGAGGCCATCAAGAGGTAATTCATCAACTTTTGAATGATGCTCACAGGCGTGATGCCATTCCTGTTGTTATCACATTTGACAAGCATCCCATCTCCGTTTTGAATTCAGAGCATGCTCCTAAAATGATCTATTCGTTGGAAACGAAGTTAGAGATATTAGAGCGTTATGGGGTGGAGACAGTGGCGCTGATTCCTTTTGATTCGCAGATCGCTCAGTTGAGTGCGGAGGAGTTTTTTGAAATTATTTCAAAGAGTTTATCGCCTTTGATGACTCTCTGTATGGGAACCGGCTTTGTTTTTGCTCGAGACCGGAGCGGGAATATAGAGAAACTTCGAGAATTGGCTTCGGCTCATATATCAGGCCAGGTGACTTGGGTTCATGAGATTTCCTCTGTTTGCAGCGGGGGACTTCGTATTAGCAGCACTCGTATCCGTGGGGAGATTCTCAAAGGGAATTTATCAGAAGTATCTTCCATGTTAGGCAGAGAGTATTCTCTGATTTCAGAGGTGGAACAGGGAGATAAAATTGGACGTACGATAGGATTCCCGACGGCAAATCTGAAGATTGCAGGGAGAGCTATCCCTCCTTCGGGCGTTTATGCGGTAAAGGTTCGAACTGGAATGGGAGAATTTAAGGGATGTTTGAATATTGGAATAAGGCCGACTCTGAATCGACTTCAGCCGGAATTAAGGGCGGAAGTGCATCTGCTTGATTTTAAAGGGGATTTATATGGTAAAACAATTGAAGTAATCCCTGTTAAGCGGTTGCGTGATGAAAAAAAGTTTTCTTCTGAAGAGGAGCTTCGCAAACAAATAGCTGCGGATGTTTTGGAGGTTCATACTGTTTTTTAATATTTTAGCAGCAGATATTTCAAATTATCCTAAAACTATTCAAATTTAGAGTCTGGAGTAAGACTCAAATCTTTTAGTTTTTTATTCTATTAAGTTCGGTCTTTTGTAATCCGAGTGAAATAAATAGGGGGATATTTTTTGAGATAGCAAGGTATCAGAGCAGCGGCAACTCCTTGCCATTAGTTTGAGTTCTATTTTAGAAACCGAGTGAGAAAAATTAAATCTGCTTCATTCTCTCTCCAAGTATTTGAGATACTTTTACTTTTGATAATATTTTCCCACTTTTCAATTTCATCGGTTGCTGATTTTCCCAGCTTATTGCGATAGATCTAGCTTCTTCTTTATTTTGAAGTGATCAATATGAAGAGTCTTTTATTTCTGTTACCATTATTAAAAGTAAATTTATGTTATAGAACTAAATCTTTAAAGAGTATTCTAAAGAAATAGACTTAATAATTAAATTAAATTTTTTCTTTTTTTAATATCCGTGGGAGCTGAATGACTCCCACGGACATGTTTCCTAATTTGTTAATGAACTATTGCACGGAAGAATCTGTTTTGATTCTTCTGGACGGTGACGGTGTATGTTCCCTCGGCGGCGTCGGAGACGTCGCTCCAGGTAATTCCATCGGTGCTCTCCTGGAGAATTCCGGTAAAGGTCAGCGTGAAGCTGATCTCGCCTGTCTCAGGATTCTTGGAGACGGCTCCGCAAGTCAGAGAGGGTTCTTCCGGAGCGGGCTCTACTGCCGGATCCCAGGTCTGGGAAGGAATTGTTGTCCCTTCCAAGGCGGGAGTCCAATTGTCTTCGGTATTTTCAGGATAGTAGATGACCAGCTCTTCGGAACAACCCTCAAAGAGAGTGCCGATTTCCATTGCAGGCGGCTCGAAGGAGCTAAAGTAGACCTCTTCCAGTTCCGTACAGCCACTGAAGGCGGCATCTCCAATAGAGGTTATGGTCTCCGGAAGAGTAATACTTGTGATCTGAGAGCAGCCGTTGAAGGCATCTGGTTCGATGCTTACGACCGGATAGGTTAGAGAGTCGGCAGGAGTGACTTCGGAATGATGTTCCTCGGTTAAACCGATTTGGATTAAAGTTGGAATAATTATTTTCCCTAAGTAGCTAGGAATACAGAAGGAAACGGTATAAGTCTCTGTACCAGGAATCAGCGTAAAGGTCAGCGGACCGACGGTTACGGTTTCGGGTAGAGTAACGGTCAGAGTACCCTCTACAAAGATATAGCTGTAGTGGGTATCGAGCGTACCTTGAGCTGCGGTAATCGGATATTCGCCCATGAGGCTCTCCAGAGTGGCCGTAGTGGAGAGTTCGGGAGAGCCGGAGACGGTGAACTCTGCGCCGGTTTCATCGGTAATGGTATAGGTGAGCTCAGGGTTCACCGTTCCGTAAGGACGCGATTGGTCTATTGCCGTGATGGTTAGTGTGATCGGTGTCCCATCCGAATTACATGCTTGGGTAGGAAACCCTTGCCAGGTTGTACCCCAATTGGCTTGAGAACCGGCCGGATAGCAGATTACTAATGTTTCGGGACAACCGGCGAAGAGATTTTCACCCGCCGAGGGAGGTTCGGAAGAGGAGAAATAGACCTTGTCCAGATTGGAGCATTCCTCAAAGGCAGAGGTTTTGATCTCTTCTACCGAAGCGGGAATCACGATCTGATTCAGAGCGGTGCATCCGGCAAAGGCCATTTTGCCAATTAGAGTGACGGTCTCGGGAATCTGTACACTGGTTAATGAGGTGCAGGAGAGAAAACCGTAGTCTCCGATCTCATTAAGCCCTTCTGGAAGAGAGACCTCAGTGAGAGAACTGCATTCAGAGAAGGCTTGTTTATCAATTTTAACAAGTTCATAGGGGAGTTCAATATCACTTAGAGCACTGCAGTAGGAGAAAGCTCCTTCACCGATGAGAGTTAAGCCTGCGGGAAGGTTTACTTCGGTTAATGATTCACAGGAGAAGAAGCTATAGTTTCCGATCTCGGTGATTCCGTCTGGAATGGAGATTTGTTCTAACAGAGTACAACCGGCAAAGACGCCGTCTCCGATAGATGTCAAACTTTCAGGCAGCGTGACGGCGCTGAGCCCTGAGCAACCGGCAAAGGCTCCGTCTTTAATGAATGAGATTCCTTCCGAGATAGTGATATCAGTTATTCCAGAGCATTCATAGAAGGCCCATTCTGCGATTTCGGTGACCGAATATGGATATTCTTCCACTGAAATGGAAGAGGGAATAAGAATTTCACCATTGTAACTGGTTTCGCAGCTGTTGACGGAATAATTGATTGTTCCTTTAATCAGAGTGTAGATTAGCGGATCAATTGTTATCGTTTCTGGCAGGGCAGTAATGGAGAGAATACCGTCTACAAAGGTGTAGGTGTAATTATTGTCCAGAGTCCCTTGAGCTGCGGTAATCGGATATTCACCGATGGGGCTCTCCGTAGTGGCCGTAGTGGCCAGTGAAGGCATACCTGGAATGGTTATAACAGCTCCCGAGGCGTCGGAGATGGTATAGGTCAGTTCCGGATTCTCGGTATTGTAAGGACGGGAGATATTTTTAGCCGTTACCGTAGCCGGAGCCGGATTAATGGTGAGAATACCGTTTACAAAGGTATAGGTGTAATTATTGTCCAGAGTCCCTTGAGCTGCGGTAATCGGATATTCACCGA
>CALXMK010000028.1 GCA_944389455.1 uncultured Verrucomicrobiota bacterium | reverse complement strand
GAAAGCCCTCTCACCGATGGAGGTGACCGAATCGGGGATAATATAAGAGGTATCCGGTTTTCCGGCGGGATAGGTATGGAGCAGAGAACCGTCCTTGGAGAAGAGGATTCCCTCTATAGACTGATAAGAGGAATTATTCTCATTCACCTGAATCTCCGTCAGCGAGAAGCAGCCAGAGAAAGCATAGTCTCCAATGGAGGTGACTCCGTTGCCAAGAGTGACATGAGTCAGCGCGGTGCAGTCTTCGAAAGCCCTCTCACCGATGGAGGTGACCGAATCGGGGATAATATAAGAGGTATCCGGTTTTCCGGCGGGATAGGTATGGAGCAGAGAACCGTCCTTGGAGAAGAGGATTCCCTCTATAGACTGATAAGAGGAATTATTCTCACTCACCTGAATCTCCGTCAGCGAGGTGCAGTAGGAGAAAGCATATTCACCGATGGAGATGACCCCATTGCCAAGAGTGACATGAGTCAGCTTGGTGCAGTCGTAGAAAGCATGGTTTCCGATAGTGGTGACCGAATCGGGGATGATAATCTCCGTCAGCGCGGAGTAGGCGAAAGCCCTCTCACCGATGGAGGTGACCGAATCGGGGATGATAATCTCCGTCAGTGAGGTGCAGTACTGGAAGGCCCCATCACTGATGGAGATGACTGAATCGGGGATGGTATAGGAGGACTCCGGTTTTCCGGCGGGATAGGTATGGAGCAGAGTTCCATCCTTGGAGAAGAGGATTCCCTCTATAGATTGATAAGAGGAATTATTCTCACTCACCTGAATCTCCGTCAGCGAGGTGCAGCCAGAGAAAGCATATTCACCGATGGAGGTGACCGAATCGGGGATGATTATCTCCTTCAGCGATTTGCAGCCTTCGAAAGCCCTCTCCCCAATGGAGGTGACCCCACTGCCAAGAGTGACAGTTCTCAGCGAGGAGCTGTAGGCGAAAGCATAGTTACCAACGGAGGTGACCGAATCGGGGATAATAATCTCCGTCAGCGATTTGCAGGAGTCGAAAGCCCTCTCCCCAATGGAGGTGACCGAATCGGGGATGATAATCTCCGTTAGCGAGCTGCAGTCTTCGAAAGCCCTGCCTGCGATGGAGGTGATGGTATAGGTGGTTCCATCCATAGTAACGGTGGATGGAATGTAAAGGGGACCGGAGAAATCAGCATCGCAACCGGTCACGGAAGCGGTTCCATCCTCGCTGATTTCGTAGGTAAGCGGATCGAGTGCTTGAGTGAAAAATCCTTGCCATTCGGCGGGCCAATTGGCTTCTGCTCCCAGCGGATAGTAGATAATCAAATCATTGGAGCATCCTTCAAAGGCGTTTTCGCCTACTAAGAGAGGAGTCTGAGATTGGAAGTAGATTGATTCCACCAAGCAGCATCCGGCGAAGGCTGCATCCGCGATAGAGACCACAGCGTATTCAACGTTGAACAGGGTGATCGAGAGCGGAATAACGACTTGTCCTTCACGGGCAGAATCACAAGCAGTAATCGAAGCGGTTTGTGAAACGAAATCAAGCGCAAAGGTCAGAGGAGAAAGAATGAATGTTCCCCAAGGAACGGCAGTAAAACCTTTCCATTCGGTCCCCCAATTAGCCTCGGCACCCTTCGGATAATAGATAATCATATCCGATGGACAACCGGAGAATACATAAGATCCAACCTCCGGCGGAGTCTGTGATTCAAAATAGATCCAATTCAGCGAGTAGCACCAGGCGAAAGCACCCCCTCCGATGGAGGTGACTGAATCGGGGATGATAACCTCTGTCAGCGAGGTGCAGTTGTAGAAAGCACTGTTTCCGATGGAGGTGACCCCATTGCCAAGAGTGACATGAGTCAGCGAGTCGCAGTAGTAGAAAGCCCTGTATCCGATGGAGGTGACCGAATCGGGGATGATAACCTCTGTCAGCGAGTTGCACTTGTAGAATGCACTGTCTCCGATGGAGGTGACTGAATCGGGGATGATAACCTCTGTCAGCGAGGTGCAGTTGTAGAAAGCACTGTTTCCGATGGAGGTGACCGAATCGGGGATGATAATTTCTGTCAGTGAGTCGCAGGAGTAGAAAGCATAGTCTCCGATCTCAGTGACCGAATCGGGGATGATAATCTCCGTCAGCGCGGTGCAGTCTTCGAAAGCCCCGTATCCGATGGAGGTGACGGTATAGGTGATTCCTTCCACGGTAATAGAGGAGGGAATCGTCACGGTCCCTGCGAGGTCTTCCGGACAATCGGTCACGGAAGCGGTGGCATCCTCAGCGGTTGTGTAGGTTAGAGAGTCAATTGTGACCTCGACAATCGGAGTCGGAGTCACGGTCAGAATACCCTCTACGAAGGTATAGCTGTAATTGGTATCGAGCGTGCCTTGAGTGAGGGTGATCGGATATTCACCGGCGGGGCTCTCCGGAGTGGCCGTAGTGGAGAGTTCGGGGGAACCGGAGACGGTCACAACCGCTCCGAAAATATCGGTAATGGTATAGGTGAGCTGCGGATTCACCGTTCCGTAAAGGCGCACCTTATTCTCGGCGGTTACAATCAGAGCATCTGGATTCCATGCCGTGGTAGCAAAACCCTGCCATTCAGTCCCCCAATTAGCCTCGGCACCCTTCGGATAATAGATAATCATATCCGATGGACAACCGGAGAATACATAAGATCCAACCTCCGGCGGAGTCTGTGATTGGAAGTAAATTCCGGTCAGCGAGGTGCAGTAGTAGAAAGCATTGTCTCCAATAGAGGTGACTCCGTTGCCAAGAGTGACATGAGTCAGCGAGGTGCAGTCAGAGAAAGCACTGTTTCCGATGGAGGTGACCGAATCGGGGATAATATAAGAGGTATCCGGTTTTCCGGCGGGATAGGTATGGAGCAGAGAACCGTCCTTGGAGAAGAGGATTCCCTCTATAGACTGATAAGAGGAATTATTCTCACTCACCTGAATCTCCGTCAGCGAGGTGCAGTTGTAGAAAGCACCCCCTCCGATGGAGGTGACTGAATCGGGGATGGTTACATGAGTCAGCGATCTGCAGTAGTAGAAAGCAGAGTCTCCAATGGAGGTGACCGAATCGGGGATGATAACCTCCGTCAGCGAGTCGCAGGAGTAGAAAGCAGAGTCTCCGATGGAGGTGACCGAATCGGGGATGATATAAGAGGTATCCGGTTTTCCGGCGGGATAGGTATGGAGCAGAGTTCCATCCTTGGAGAAGAGGATGCCATCTATCGCTTGATAAGCGGAATTATTCTCACTTACCTGAATCTCCGTCAGCGATTTGCAGGAGTTGAAAGCACTGTAACCGATGGAGATGACCCCATTGCCAATGACAGCATTAGTCAGCAAGTAGCAGTCAGAGAAAGCCCTCTCACCGATGGAGGTGACCGAATCGGGGATGATAATCTCCCTCAGCGAGTAGTTACAGGACTGGAAAGCCTTGTATCCAATGTGGGTGACAGGATAGGTTGTATCCTCGATAGTAATGGATTCAGGAATAGAGAGTAAACCGGAATCAGAGGAAAAGCTGCTTGTACCACTAGCTGCAGGAGCCGTAATACTTAAGGTAAAGAAGCTCAAACCTGTTTCATAATCGATAGAAACATCGCTCGAAACATCGCTCAGCACCACGCTTCCCCACGGAGCGGCAGTAAAACCTTTCCATTCGGTCTCCCAATTAGCCTCGGCACCCTCCGGATAATAGATAACGATAGGCGAACCGGAGAATACTAAGGATACACCTACACCCTCCGGCGGAGTCTGTGATTGGAAGTAGATCCAATTCAGCGAGCTGCAGTAGGAGAAAGCATTCCAGCCAATGGAGATGACCGAATCGGGGATGATAACCTCTGTCAGTGAGCTGCAGTAGGAGAAAGCCAAGTTTCCGATAGTGGTGACCGAATCGGGGATGATAACCTCTGTCAGCGAGCTGCAGTAGGAGAAAGCATTCCAGCCAATGGAGATGACCGAATCGGGGATGATAACCTCTGTCAGCGATCTGCAGTAGGAGAAAGCATTCTTTCCAATGGAGGTGATGGTATAGGTGGTTCCATCCATAGTAACGGTGGATGGAATGTAAAGGGGCCCAGCGAAATTAGCTTTGCAACGGGTCACGGAGGCGGTTCCATCCTCGCTGACTTCGTAGGTAAGCGGATCGAGTGCTTGAGTGACAAATCCTTGCCATTCGGTGGGCCAATTGGCTTCGGCTCCCAGCGGATAGTAGATAATCAGATCATTGGAGCATCCTTCAAAGGCGTTTTCGCCTACTAAGAGAGGAGTCTGAGATTGAAAGTAGATTGATTCCACCAAGTCGCATCCGGCGAACGCAGCATTCGCGATAGAGACCACAGAATATTCAACGTTGAACAGGGTGATTGAAGGAGGAATAACGACTTGTCCTTTACAGGCAGAATCACAAGCAGTAATCGAAGCGGTTTGTGATTCGAAATCAAGCGCAAAGGTCAGAGGAGAAAGAATGAATGTTCCCCAAGGAACGGCAGTAAAACCTTGCCATTCGGTTCCCCAATTAGCCTCGGCACCCTTCGGATAATAGATAATCATATTCGATGGACAACCGGAGAATACTGAGGATCCAACCTCCGGCGGAGTCTGTGATTCAAAATAGATCCAATTCAGCGAGGTGCAGTTGTAGAAAGCACCCCCTCCGATGGAGGTGACTCCATTGCCAATGACAGCATTAGTCAGCGAGGTGCAGTTGTAGAAAGCACCCCCTCCGATGGAGGTGACTGAATCGGGGATGGTTACATGAGTCAGCGAGGAGCACCGGTAGAAAGCATAGTCTCCGATCTCAGTGACCGAATCGGGGATGATAATCTCCTTCAGCGATCTGCAATAGTAGAAAGCCTCTTCACCGATAGAGGTGACCCCATTGCCAAGAGTGACATGAGTCAGCAAGTAGCACTGGTAGAAAGCACTGTCTCCGATAGAGGTGACCGAATCGGGGATGATAATCTCCGTCAGCGAGTAGCAGTATTCGAAAGCACTGCTGCCAATGGATGTGACCCCATTGCCAATGACAGCATTAGTCAGCGAGGAGCACCGGTAGAAAGCATAGTCTCCGATCTCAGTGACCGAATCGGGGATAATATAAGAGGTATCCGGTTTTCCGGCGGGATAGGTATGGAGCAGAGAACCGTCCTTGGAGAAGAGGATTCCCTCTATAGACTGATAAGAGGAATTATTCTCATTCACCTGAATCTCCGTCAGCGAGTCGCAGGAGTAGAAAGCCCCGCCTGCGATGGAGGTGACCCCATTGCCAATGACAGCATTAGTCAGCGAGTTGCAGTCGTAGAAAGCCCAGTTTTCGATAGTGGTAACCGAATCGGGGATGATAATCTCCGTCAGCGAGTCGCAGAAGACGAAAGCCCAGTTTCCGATAGTGGTGACCGAATCGGGGATGATAATCTCCGTCAGCGAGTAGCAGGAGTAGAAAGCATCTTCACCGATAGAGGTGACGGTATAGGCTGTTCCCTCTACAGTAATAGAAGAGGGAATCGTCACGGTCCCTGCGAAGCTTGTTGAGCAATCGCTCACGGAGGCGGTGCCGTTTTCATTTGTTTTATAGGTCAGCGAATCGATCGTGACCGTGGCGGCCAGGGCTGCTGATGAGAATAGACCGGCAGCAAAGATTATTGCCGCAGCTTTAGAAAGGACCTTTCGTGAGCTCATTTTATATTTTTGATAATATATTTTTTCCATGGGTATTCTATTATTTTAATAATAAGGCCGGAGATCCAATGAGGGAGGATACCCAAGTCTCCATCTTTGGTTTTCCGGCGATAACAGTAATTACAGAATGAAAGGGGAAGCAGAGAGATATCAATTTATGTTTCACAATATTTTAATTATTTGAGTTAAAAAAGGAGAAAAGAGAGAGTTTCAATTTTTTGAAATTTTGGGCGTGATAGACAAAACAAATGATAAGTATTTCTCTCTGTTCTGATAAAGATGAAATTTAAAATAAAAACTTTCATGTTGTTATTCAAAAAGATTTTCTATTGCTTTATTAATTCATAACATACTTTGGCTGAGATAGATTATGTGTCTATTTTTGACACACGTCCTGTTGAGAGTGTTTTATTTATAATCAGTCATGTATTCTTTGCGGCTGTATATATTTCTTTTTCTTACTCAATACTTTATATAAAAGAGATGAGTTTGATTTTGTTGATTTACAAAAAAGTGTACTTTTTTGTAAGGCATAATTTAATAGCTTTTATGCAAAAATAGTTGGAAAAATAGCTTATTTTTTGTTACAAAGAGAGTGTATGGACGTTTACAAAAAAGTACACTTTTTTGTAAATAAGGCCCCTGGCGAAAAAGTAGGCTTTTTTGCAACCTGGAGGATTTGCTCATAGAATGGCGATATTAAATTAACCGAATAGAAATTACGGAGTGGATCGGTGCTGGGTCAAAGAGAGTGAGAATATAAGCCGGAAGAGATAGTATGGAGGTTCTATTCGGAGGGGAATTTTGAGGAAATATTATAGATTGAATTGAGTTTTTCTTATATTGTTTGTGTTTTTTCGATGTTTGACATTCCCTTTTTTGTAAAGTAGTCTAAAAAAGGTCAGTCTGTTTTGCGGCTGTGCATCGTTTTCTGGTAGATCCAGAATGAAAATGGAATTTATATTTTATGGATTTTAGAACTTATTTTAAAAATTATCCGGATATTCATGGACGGTTTGGAGAGTTTGGTGGTTCGTATCTTCCAAAGGAATTAGAGCCTGCTTTTGAAGAAATTTATCATGCGTATAATGCAATATGCCACTCTGCGCAGTTTATTAATGAGCTGAGACGTATTCGTAAGGAATTTCAAGGAAGACCAACGCCAGTTTATCACTGTGAACGGCTTTCCAGAAAATTAGGTGCCTGCCAAATTTATTTAAAACGTGAGGATTTGAATCACAGTGGAGCCCATAAGCTAAATCACTGTATGGGGGAGGGACTTCTGGCTAAGTATATGGGGAAAAAGCGGTTAATTGCCGAAACCGGAGCCGGTCAGCATGGAGTAGCGTTGGCGACAGCGGCGGCTTATTTTGGGCTAGAGTGCGAAATACACATGGGAGAGGTGGATATTGCAAAACAGGCGCCCAATGTGGCCAGAATGAAGATTCTGGGCGCCAAGGTAGTCCCGGTAACATTTGGGTTGAAGACATTAAAAGAGGCAGTAGATTCGGCCTTTATGTCTTATGCAAAAAATTATAAAGATTCGATTTATTGTATCGGTTCAGTGGTAGGGCCTCATCCGTTTCCTCTGATGGTGAGAGATTTCCAGATGTGTGTGGGAATTGAGGCGAGAGAACAATTTTTAGAGATGACAGGAATTTTGCCAGATGTAGTATGTGCTTGTGTAGGAGGAGGCAGTAATGCAGCGGGAATGTTTTCGGCATTTTTAAATGATCCTGTGGAAATTTGCGGAGTAGAACCGCAGGGAAAAGGAACTGCATTAGGCGAGCATGCCGCAAGCATGAAGTATGGCACAAAGGGAATATTACATGGATTTGAGAGTATGCTTTTACAAAATCCGGATGGGACTCCGGCTCCTGTTTATTCTATAGCGAGCGGTTTGGATTATCCCGGAGTAGGACCGGAACATGCCTATTGGAATCAAATAAAGAGGGTAAATTATGTCTCCTGTACGGATAAGGAAGCAATAGACGCGTTCTTTAAGTTATCCCGTTATGAGGGGATTATCCCCGCTTTGGAATCCGCTCATGCTGTAGCTTATGCCCTTAAAAGGGCTAAGGAGATGTCCAGCGGAGCTATTTTGGTCAATTGCAGCGGAAGAGGGGATAAGGACGTCGATTATGTAATTGAGAATTTTGGATTTGGAGATGAATATAAATTCCCAGAAGATCTTTAATTTTTAAAAAATTTATTATATGCAGACAAGTTCGTGCCGAGGGATTATTCTTCGTGTTTATCCATATTCCGAAACGAGCTTGATTGTTCATTGTTTAACCGACGCGCATGGATTAATTTCTCTCCTGGCTAAAGGAGCGCGTCGGTTTAAGTCTTCTTTTGCGGGGAAAATAGATCTGTTCTATTTATGCAGATTAGAGTTGATATTAAGCAAGAGATCCGATTTGCATCTTTTAAAAGAGATAATTTTGGAGAAGAATCATCCGGAATTGGCACATGATTATTCACTCCTCTGCATGGCTGTGGAGAATATGCGCTGTGTGGAACGGTTGATAGAAAGGAATACTGCCGTTCCGGAGATTTTTAATCTGGTATGTGATTATCTGTACTATTTGCCCCGGCATGATGATTTGAATTTTGCAGATATTGTCTTTAAACTGCGTTTATTAGCGCTTTTGGGGCGATTACCCGGTTTTAGCCAATTGAGATTGGAGAAAACAAAAATCGATTTGATCTGTACAGCTTTGGAGAGAAATTGGTCAGACTTGATATCTCTTTCGGTACCGGAAACAGATTTAAAATTCCTAAAAGTTTTTTTGTCGCGTCAGATTACGGAGTTTCGTTTGTAATTACTCCGGCTCCAAGCAATAGATTTTTCTGATAGATAGCCGCAAATTGTCCTGGAGTAATGGCTATTTGTGGTTCATCAAAAATAATTTTTACTCGATGATCCTCCAGAACATGCAATACGGCAGGGGCCGCTTTATGGCGTTGGCGTATTTGTACTTCTACATGGAGCGAGGCCATTGCAGGAGGAGGAGCTATAGAGATCCAGTTTATGCGGTCGGCAATAAGAGATATTCTGGCGAGATCTTCTTTCCTTCCTAAGATAATTTCATGTTTGGGTGCATCTATTTTCAAAACATAAAATGGAATTCCCCCCCCAATGCCGATTCCGCGTCTTTGACCAATGGTGTAATGAATAATCCCTTTGTGAGGTCCTAAAATTCTGCCATTGATATCTACAAAATTTCCGGGAATAGAGTCTTCCTTGGAAAATAATTCAGAATAGCTATCTGCGGCAATAAAGTCTTGGCTTTCAGAACGGATAAGGAGGTCATCCCATCCCAGAGAGGAGGCTAATTTTTTGATTTCTATTTTTGTAAATTTTCCCAAAGGGAAAAGAATTTTGGAAAGCTGTTCTTGAGTAAGATAGGATAAAAAGTAGGATTGATCTTTTACAGAATCAGTTCCACGGTAAAGAGAATAACGCCTTGTCTGATTATCGTATTCTATGTTGGCGTAATGACCTGTTGCAAAATAATCAAATTGAATTCCTTCGGCTTGTGCCTGCTTCATGAAAAAGCCAAATTTTATCTTCTGATTGCAGCGGATACATGGATTAGGGGTATGACCAGCGAGATATTCAGAGCGGAAATAATTTAATACCTCCTGGCGATATTGATTGGCTAGGTTAAAGCTGTAATGTTTAATTCCAAGTCTGGAGGCAATACGAGCTGCGGCTTCGATATTAGCAGCATCATTAGGACCAAAGCATCCGGAATGAGCCGAATTTTGAATTGGAATGGAGCCATCATATATACTCATTGTTGCTCCGATGACATTCCAGCCATCTTCTTTTAAAAGATATGCAGAGATAGCAGAATCGATTCCACCGCTTAAACCGAGCAGGACGGTTCCTTTATTTGTCATTTTGTTGGATTGATTGTGATTTCGCTTCGGATGAATTCTGGAGAATAACTTCTTTCATTTCAACTGCATTAGCAGATGGATATATTTGCTTGGGATTAGTTATAAATTCTCCTATTCCAGTGGCAATAAATTGGACACCAATGCAGACCATGATAAGCCCCATAATTCGAGTCATGGATTCAAGACCTTCCGCTCCCAGAAATTTTTTAATTCTATCAGCGGCTCTAAAGATAATAAGCGATAGCAAACCTATAATAATAATGGCCACGGCACATGCCGCATATCCGGAGAGCTGTGCAGACAATGTTTCTTTTGCTGTGATACTAGCGGAAATAGTCATGATTGTGGCTAAAGTTCCTGCTCCGGATAGACTGGGAAAAGCCAGTGGAATAATAGAGTAATCCACAGTGGATTGACTGGCCGAGTCATGGTCAACACTGTCCAAAACTTCTTTATGAAAGAGCATTCCAAAACCAAGAAAAGCAACGACTAATCCGCCGGCAATCCGGAGTGATGGGACGGAAATATTAAAGAAGTGAAGCAGCAATGTTCCCATGAAGAGTGTAATCAGCATAAAGATAACAGCATTTTTGCAGGCTCGATCTCCCAGCTTTACTCGTTCTTCTATGCTCATTCTAGCTGAAAGAGATAGTAATAAGGGGACAGTGCTAAAAGGATTAGCCATTGGGAAAATGGCAACCACATTTGTAAGGCATTCTCGAATCCATTCCATATATGTTTTTTTGAAAAACAGAACTAAAAAGATTGATAATTTCTTAGAAGAGCCAGCAGCTTTTCATAAAGAAGCTCCCTGTTTTTGATATGAATAAAGTTGGTCTCTTTTGAGGAGAAGATGCCAAATCCTTGACCGTATGCCGGCCCGTTCATGACACAGATGTCCGTTTTACAGGTAGAAATCTGATGATGGGCCTTGGATAGGAGATTATCTTGGGTCCCTTCCGTTTCGTATTTCCAACCTGCAATAAAAGCATTTGGGAAGAGTTCTCTCAAAGATGCTAATATCTTGCGTGTGGGTTTCAATTCCGCCAGCATTGTAAAATCGCTTCTGGTCGAGTACTTGGTTGACTCTATTTTTATGAGTTCCTGATTGTGAAGTTCATAAACATCTCCAAAACAGAAATCGCTAACAGCGGCAGTATGAAAAACAGCACAGGGCTCAGAAGTTGAGAGTAACTGAAAACGGCTGAAAAGATCTTCCGTAGAGCTAAACGGTTGTGAGATTTCAGCAATACCTTGCTGCTGCATTTCTTCGGTGATTTGATGAGTGCAGCCTTCTCCCCGCAGGAGGGATACAGAGTATCCTTTGCTCTTTAAATAGAGTGCCAGCATGGTTCCCAATGCTCCCGTGGAAAAATTAGTCAGACGACGCACCTGATCTAATGATTCATAAGTAGGTCCTGCGGAGATAATGCATTTCATTTGAATAGAATTTTGGATTTATTTAATTTCACTAACCAGAAAGAGTGCCGTTACCGGAGGCAGTACGAGATTTACTTCGGTAAAGGAGTGCCCCTTCTTACTTGTATGAGTGTAGCCAACGGGCATGATCTCTCCGGTTTCAGGATCCCAGATTTTCGGAGAATGTTTTCCAGATAAGGTGACAGGTGCTGATATCGGGGAATCGGTAGAGTTAGCGATAAACCATAAATGAAGCCCGTCTTTTATTTTGTGTAAATAAGAGAGCATTCCCAAATCGCTGTTTGTGTGGATATTCCCAATCTTCGGAAAACTTACGTCGGGAATGATATTATTATCCATGATCTCACGCAGTGTTTCTCCCGTAGGAACAGGAATAAAGAAGGCCTTGCCGCCGTTGGGGTGGTTCATGCGTGTGTATGGAGTTACTTTATCGAAGGATTCCAAGTTGTCCCATTTAGCAATTTTCATCTTGTGCCATACTCCGTTGACCCGTTTATGAGGGGCTATAGTCTTTTTGTCATTGGATATCTGCCACATGTAGAAATTGTTGCTATCCGTAATACGGAAGGAAAAACCGACGACGCTGGACCCAGAAGAGAAGTCGCATTCGATGGTGTAATTATTCCAATCGCTCCCATCTATGGTTTGGAAGTATTCGTTTTCAAAGTTGTACAGTATGCCGTTTTTGATTCGGGTATTATGATCTATGTTTTCCCACTGGCCTAAGTCGGATGAAAAGTCGTCGGAAAATAGAATAGTGCCGTCGGCAGCAGTAACACTGACGTTGTCAAAAGAGCCCTTTTCATGAGTTGCTTGACGAAAACCAATTTTGCCTTTTGAGAAGCTATCATCGAGAGTTGTATCAATCAATATGCCGTCAATCCATGTTTTTATTAAGTTTCCTTGTACTTCCAATTTAAGATGCCGTTTGTCAGGCAGGTTAGAGAGTGACAAAGTTTTGGCTTGAGGCCCAAAAATAGAAGTGATGGCATTGTCTACATCTGCATTGTGTCCCGGTTCTGCAGAGAGATAGGGCAGTTGGGTTGTGCCGATGACAATGCCTCCGTTTTCATAGAATTCTTTGATCTTTTGAACATTGCTCCAGTGAATTGTATTGCCGCCTGGAATGATAAGGATTTTATAGTCTTCATAGTTGACTTTGTTGGACAAGTGGAGTGTTTTGTCTTGGACAAGGCATTTTTCATCAAGTACCTCAGGATGAATGAAGGTAAAGTCCCTTTGGATATCATCAACTAGGAAATGACTGATTTTCTGAAAATCACACTCAGGATAAGTGTATAAGCCAAATCTTGAACCATTGGCTTGAGGCTCATCCATACGGTAGTTGGCTTGCAGGGAGGCAATAGGGTATAGGATAGCAGTATCTGCGATGTGGCGTCCCCCTTGCAAAAGCATACTGATGCGGGCAGCCCATTGGTTATAATGGGGAAGAGTATCGGCTAATCGTGGATTGCGCCATGAAATTTCAGGTGGAATATATACCGATTTTTCATCCAGCCACGTTCCATGAGGAAGGAAGAAGTTGGCGCCTCTGATAAACAGTTCCATTCCGCTTCGATAAAGCATGTTTGCATCAAAGGTTTTATCGGGATAGTTGCCATAGATTTCAACAACCGTAACCGGTTTATCGTAATTATAGGATGCAGAGCCTATTTGTTTAAAGCCGTCGCGTCCTTGTCCATAATAATGAATAGAATCCATCAATGGACAATCCATATATTTATAGAATTTTAAGTTATCACCAGAGCAATTGACAGCCTGGGGATTATAGTTATCCATCGGATGGCCTATGGAGACTACATCGTGTTTTTGGGCCCAATCAGCTATTTGCTTAACCCAGTTTTCACTCAGCATATCGGCGCGAACCCGATGCATAGCAACTCGGGCCTGGGCAGTATCTTCACCAATATCATACCAAAGAGCAGGATAGAGAGAAGTAGGACTATAGCCGAATTTTTCCTTAAAAGTCTCATTAAATATAGGGGTCCACATCCGATAACCTCCGTTTCCTCCGACTTGAGGGAAGGCAACATCATCAAAAAAAGTCATGAAGATAGTCTTCCCAAAATATTTAGAGAATCTCCGATAATATTCATCGTAGGTTAGGGAAATGAATTTCTTAACGGAATCCGGGTTCAGAAAGTCAACGAGATTGTGTCCACTGGGAATACAGACAAAGTACATTAATCGCCATGTTCCTTCGGGAAGGGAGGCTTGGAGTTTATTCTCAGAAACTTTATCTGTCAGGTCAATTCTTTCCAGCGAATCAGTATTCATTGCAACAATACTCATGAGTGAACCCTCCGGAATAGATTCATCCAGAGTGGTTGGACCTTGGATAATTCGCTCTATTTTATTTAGCTGTTTGACTGTATCATTCGGAAAGTTAGCTTGCAGCTTTCCACCGGCAGAGCCAGTAGGAAAATCGATATCATCATAAAATACAATCCGCATATCCAGTTTTTTGGCTGTTTCCAGCATATCAGAATATCTATCAAAATATTCTTCCGACAGATAGGCTGGTTTTGTGCTTCTAACCGGAAGAAGACAGAATCCTCCGAAACCGCTTTCCAAAACGGCTTTGGTCATTTGGTCTTGAATAATTTCTGTAGAGAGCTGCCCGTTCAAGTGCCAAAGCGGCAGTGGAAGATACTCTTTAGTAGGAGTTTTAAAATTCTTTTCAAGCTGTACTAAGTTTTTTTCTGCAGCTTGGATAGTTACTGCTGTAAAAAGCGCCAGAGCAAAAAATAGAGATTTAAGAGATTTCATATTTATTGCATTTAGTTATGTCTGAATAATTCTATTGAGGTTCTACTTCCTTGAAGAAGAGAATTTCCCGGGAACCCACATATCAAAGGGTTCTAAGCCGCATTCTTCAATCATTTCTAAGGCATATCCAAGATGATCACCAAGATCAGAGCTGGTATTATTTGTGCCAAAAGTAAACTTTAAACCAGCTTGTTTAGCTTTTTTAATAAATTTAGCGCTGGGAAGTCGTGTTGTGCTGTTAATTTCAATGGCGATATTATTTTTCTTGGCAGCAGCAATGACTTTATCCATTCGTTCATCAGTCCATAGAGCATCATAATCTTTGGCAATAGCATCAGGAAGATAAGTGGGATTTACATAAATATCGATAGGTTCCTCCATAATTTTTTCTATTTGACCAACTAACATATCCATAAATTCTTGGGGATCACCAACTTCAGTTTCTTCAGGAATCCATAATCTGAGACGATTACCTTTATCATTGGTAAAAGTCATGGCATCCGTAAAGACATAATCAAATGCGAGTCTAGCATCTTTTGAAAACATATTAATCCATTCTCTGCCTTCAGCTTGCATAGCGATAAAAACGGGAGCTCCTTGCAGTGACTGAGCAAAGCTAATGGCTCCAAAGTCATTGGTAACAGGAAATTTAAGTCCACAGTTTCCGCCGATGCCAACATTAATGCCAGTAGAGAGACTGTATTCCAAGAGCTTATCCAGTGTTAAATCTCCTTTGAGGTGAGTATGAAAATCAATTACAGGAAAACCTGAAGAGTATAATTTATTAAGTTGTTTTTGTTTGAGAGAGGGTTCTTCTGCCCAGATGATTTCTGTTTCAGGTAAAGGCTTTACTGCGATTTTTCTATAAAAGACATGACTTTTGGGATCATGGCATTGAAGTGCAAAGGTTCCAGGCTGCAGGACAGCTTTAGATTTTGGTTCTGTATAATCTACGACCTTTGTCCGATTTACCTCTATCGTAATGTGTTTGCCTTGAACGGTAATATCCATGTCAAACCATTCATTGTCTTTGACTAGCTGTTTATAGACATTACGATAGTTGTAAAGGCTTCCGGTCTTTTTATGTTCATAATTTTTGCCATTAAGGGGTTGAGAGTTGTTTACCTGGACTTCATATCCCTTGGATGGCCATCCCTTATCTTGATAGGATGTATTAATAAAGATACCGCTATTGGCTCCGGGGAGCGCTTTGGCTTCAACGTGTAAGGTATAGTTTTCAAATACTCCATTGTTTATATCGCCGTTATAAAAAAGGTGTGAACGAGGTCCATCGCAGTAAAGCATTCCATCAACAATTTTCCATGAGCCGCTGTTCTCTTTACTTGGAATCCAATTATTCATGCTGTTTCCATCGAAAAGATCAATATAGCCATTGGCTTGAGTGTAATTATATTTTGGATCGCGGCACATCAGTTCTTCAATGACTTTGGCAAGATCTTCGGGAGGCATTTTTTCAATAAGATAACGATGATTGCCGGCGGCATAGGGAATCCATTCACTGTTGCCATATCCGACTTTTGCGTGCATCAAGCATTTGCCAGGTTCAGAGAGAGTCCAATAATCTTGAACTCCGCGTACGGCATAGAGTACAGTTGTCAGATCCCAACTTTCGCGATTAAGATTCTCTTTCCCATTCCAATACCATTCATATCCCATGCGGGTTGGATAAGATTCAGGTTTTGCTTTCAGTGCATTTCCGGTAAAAATCTTTGCCCCAATTTCAAAACCGCTGAAAACGACTGGAGTGGGCCAGTCGTTTATGGCTCGAACAGAGGCTTCTGTATCCATCATGACGTTGTATTCTGTTCCGAAATTGACGGAAAATATGGCTCCCATACAAACCCATTCTTTTACTTTTTGTTTAACGAGTTCTTCTCCAGTAAGAGGACTGAATTCATCGGGAGCAGAATTAAGCAGGTTTTTGAGGTTGGTTAGAAAGCCGACAGTTACAATTTTTATACTTTGATCAGGATGAGATGCCAGGATTTTTCTATAAAGTTGAACAGCATCAGGAGCGTCACTGCTTTTTTTAAGGTCATGAGGAAAGTGATCCGCCACTTTTTGAGCATAATTGGAAGGAATCTTTTGTCCGTTATCTTCAGGATATCCGCGTTTGAAATTACGTAAGTTGCCGATAGGGATATCGGGGCGGCCATAGAAGGTATTTATTGCGTCTATGCATGGTCCTACTCCTTCATGAGGAACCGATATCATACATGCCAGAATTTCAGCTTCGCCAGCATCAGCTAATGCGTGAAGCGTTGCTAAAGCTCCGACGTCATCAACATCTTCCGCCATGTCTGTGTCAAAAATGATTTTGACTGGTTCTGCATGAGAAGTGATAGCAATACACATTAGGCAGGATCCGGTAAGAAGTGCTATAGCTGTTTTCCAGAATTTATTATTTTTTTTCATAATGAAACCTTGATGGCCGATGTGAATTCCGGCGTTTTTATCGTGGCTAATTAAATCATCTGTGTTTTGAAAGGTCAAGTGATATTGGGGAAGAGAACAGGTTGTTTCCATGCTGGAGAATTTGCTCAGAAGCTGGTATTCTTAACCTTATGCCGGATATTTGCTGGTATTGGAATCGTTTAAAGAAAATGAGCCCAGAGGAGCGTATAGAACGCTTCCGTCAGTTTTGCCACCGATGGAAAGATTGGTGGACTTTACCTGACTTTCGATTACATGTTAGTAGTATGGAGCCCAAGGAGGGAGCTTATCCCATTATTCCGGCTGCAAATGCAGTCCCTGAAACTCTCAAAAATGCTATTGGTTTTGATTCGGATAGAATTATGTCCGGTTCATGGCCTGTCTTTAAGCAGATTGTTTTGAAAGTAGATCGGCATCCTTATTGGCAAAAGGATTATTTGAGAGGGGTAGATGTATCAGTTCTGAAGAGCTCTACCCATTTAAATCATCGTCGATTGCCGGGAGAAGCAGATGTAAAAATGATATGGGAACTGAGCAGATGGACTCATTTAGTCCGATTATCTATGGAGGGTTATTTATTTAATGACCGTTGGACAATGAAGGTAGCTCTTCGAAGAATCTATCATTGGACAAAAAAAAATTCTCCTTTAACCGGTTATAATTGGACCAGTGCTTTAGAAGCTGGAATTCGATTAATTAATTACTGTTGGATAGATGCGCTTACTTTGGCTGGAGCAGCCAATAAGCGTTTAGGGGATGAGAGTACCGTGCTGGAGACGTCTCTGAATCGGTTGCGGAAAGCAGTGCTGCCGGCACATGTATGGTTTGTTTGGAGATATAAATCTTTCGGATCTTCAGCAAATAATCATTTATTAGGGGAATTAGCGGGATTGATTTGTGCTCTTTCCAGATGGCCGCAGCTGGAGTATTGGGCTGCACCTTTGGATAGAATTCAGCAATTATGGGAAGAGGAGATATTGAAGCAATTTGCAGAGGATGGTGGAAATAGAGAGCAGGCCCTGAATTATCATCTGTTTTCTTTTGAGCTTTGTTGGCAAAGTTATTTGGCATTGACTGCGATTGGCAGAAAGGTTTCTTCCGAGGTTTATGAGAGATTACAAAAAGCTGTAGATTTTTTTGTTATTGTTCAATCCAGAAAAGAACCATGGGATTATGGGGATTCAGATGACGCTTTTGTGACCCCTTTTTGGGAGAGAGAAAATGAGATTGCTCAAGAATGGATTCATTGGATGGAAACTCCAGAAAATGAGACCGGTATTAAATATTGGTTGGGCGAGCCTCCTCCTCTCATTTCAGAAAAGCCCGCTTGTCAAAATCTTGAAAATGGTTGGTTTTATTTTCCAGATACGGGCATAGCCTCTTTTTGGCAAGGGATGTGGATGGGACGATGGGATTTATCTCCGCTGGGATATTTACAGCCAGCAGCTCATGGTCATTTAGATGCTTTGCATTTTTCACTTTGGTATAAAGAATTGGCATTTATTATTGATCCTGGAACAGGGGCTTATTATGGAGATCTCAGAGCTAGAAACTATTTAGCGAGTTGGAAAGCTCATAACGGCCCCCATTTGAAAAAAAGTATTTATCCAGAACGTCAAGGCCCTTTTCTGTGGGCTGAAAAGCATGAGAAGCCTGTTTTTAGTACTGAAGATAATTTAACGCTAAAAGGAGAGCTTTCTATATCGCATGGAATCGCAAAACGCCGCATCATTATGATTCCATCAGAAAATGCTTGGTGTGTGGAAGATTGCTTTCTTGTGGAGAATGAGGAGGTAAATGACGAGCTAGAAGTTTGCTGGCAGTTTGCACCAGAATGTACGGTAGAAAGGGTTGATGAGCATTCTTTTAGAATATCACGCCAAGAAGGAGCTTCTCTTTTGATTAGGGTTGATGAGAAATGGCAGGAGATTGAATTATATATTCCTGAAGATGATCAAGTATTCAATAATTCAACGGAAGATTTGAGGGGATTGTGTTCCCCGGGATTTAGGTCTTTACAGAGAAGTGCCCGTCTGATTCTTACAGGGAGTATTGGAGAATCTTATCAGACGAATATTAAGGGGGAGTAATGCTTTCTGTTTCATCTGTTTCTAAATCCTATGGGGCGAGGGTTCTTTTTGAAAATGTCAGCTTTGCCATTAATAAAGGAGATAGAGTTGCATTAGTAGGAGCTAATGGAGTAGGAAAAACGACACTTTTGAATATCATCTTGGGATTAACGGAAGCAGATTCCGGAAAAATATCCTTAAATAAAGGGATAAAAATTGGTTTTTTACCTCAGGAGACAATAGATATTCTCGATGACAGAAGTGTTTTTGAGGTTTCCGTAGGAATTACGCCGGAGCATTCTATATTAAGACAAAGACTAACCGATTTTGAGAATAAAGGTCAGAAGCAAACAGATGCATACGCGGCAGCATCCGCTCGTTATAATGAATTAAACGGATATGTGTTAGAAAGAAAAGCAGAGAAAATTTTACTAGGATTGGCTTTTAAAAAACGCGATTTTTCACGCTCTGTTAAAGAAATGAGCGGAGGATGGGTAATGAGAGCCCATATTGCCAGACTATTGGTTATGGAGCCAGATCTACTCATTTTAGATGAGCCAACAAATCATTTGGATCTTGAAACACTGTTATGGTTTCAAGATTATCTTAAAAGTTATCCTGGGGCTATTTTTATGATATCTCATGATAGGGCCTTTTTAAATGAATTAATCACGAAAATCATAGAAATTAAAGACTCTACATTGAGAAAGTATAATGGGAATTATGATGATTACTGTTTACAGCGTCAGGCTCGAGAGGAGCAACTATTGGCAGCATATAAGAATCAACAACAGCAGATAGCTTCATTGCAACGATTTGTAGATCGTTTCGGAGCAAAAGCAACTAAAGCTTCTCAGGCACAAAGTAAACTTAAGCAAATTCAGAGGATGGAATTGATCCAAGCTCCTGAGGTACATGAGTCTAAAATGAATATTGTTTTCCCACAGCCAGAGCGTTCTGGACAAGAAGTTCTTTCACTTCATAATTTGCATCATGCTTATGGTGAGATACAGGTTTATAGAGGTATAGACCTGGAAATCCAACGCGGGGAAAAGATTGTTTTCATCGGTCCTAATGGAGCAGGTAAGTCGACTCTACTCAAGATATTAGCCGGAGTTCTCCCTATACAACATGGAGAGAGAAAATTGGGGTTAAAAGTAAAGGTGGGATATTATAGTCAGAATCGAATTGATATGTTGAATTTAGAAAATACAGTTCTGGAAGAAGCCATGAGTATTCCAAATCCTCCCTTGGAACTTACAGTAAGAACTATTTTAGGCTCTTTTCTTTTCCATGGAGATGATGTTTTCAAAAAAGTTTCCATGTTAAGCGGTGGTGAGAAATCCCGTCTTTCTCTTGTAAAAATACTTTTGAATCCGCCTAATTTATTATTAATGGATGAACCTACAATCCATTTAGATATTGCCAGCTGTGATGTTTTGATAGATGCGCTTAAACAATATCAAGGAACCTTGCTCTTTATTAGCCATGATGTGAATTTTATTCGTAGTTTAGCTGATAAAGTCCTGAGAATTGAGGCAGGTCTCTTAAAACCCTATGCGGGAGGATATGATTATTATCTCCATAAGATTCAGTCTCTTATCGGAACAAAAGAAAATATTGATCCTGTGGGAGGCCTTTTCAATGCACAGCCTGTAGAGGAAAATAAGGATGATGAAGAAAAGAGTCATCTGAGACAGCTGAAAAAAATTGAGAAGCAGAAACGTATTGCATATGCGAATCGAAAAAGAGAGCTGACAATGTCAGTGAAAAAATTGGAAAAGCAGATATCAGAAGCTGAAAATAGACAAAGAGAACTTATCACTCAGTTGGAAAACCCCTCACTTTATAAGGATAATTCAGCAGTTCAAGCTCTAAATAAAGAAATACAAGAGCTAGGAGTTTCTCTTGAAAAATTGAATCAGCAATGGGAACAGAATTTTGAAGAGCTTTCGATTATGGAATAGGAAGGATTACATATTTGTAATTTTTTTGCAATGGTTTAGAAATGTTTTTTGTGCTATTTTAAAAATGTGGGCATTGAGGCCTGAGAATTCACTTGTCTCAATTCCCCATGTAAAACATAGAGAATAGAAAGGTAAAAAACAAAAATGAGTAATATAACAGGAAAGGTTACTTCTTGGACACTCTCCCTTGCTGTAGGGATTTTAGTTGCAATTGTTGCAGTTAAAGCAAGCGACTCAAAGGTTGCTCCTGCTTTTAATATTGATCATACACCTCTGGAAAGAGTTGAAGGCGGGGCGGTTTCTTATTCATCGATCATTAAAAAAGTAAAACCCAGTATTGTGAGTATTTCAACCACAAAGGTGGTAGAAGTTCGTGATATGTTTGGCGGACAATTTTCTCCTTTTGGTGCAGATGATATATTCAGACATTTCTTTGGGAATAGAGGATATCAGACACCCCAAAAACAGAAACGTACTGGGTTGGGGTCAGGTGTAATAGTGAGCTCTGATGGGTACATATTAACAAATAACCACGTTGTCGAGGATGGAGATGAAATCAGAGTTCAAGTGGTGTCCAATGGTCAGGAGAAAGAATATGACGCAAAGATTGTTGGCGGAGATCCAAGATCTGATATTGCTGTCCTGAAAATAGAAGAAACAGGTTTGCCAGCAGCTACATTAGGGAACAGCGATGCTGTTTTAGAAGGAGATGTAGTTTTTGCTTTTGGTAATCCTTTTGGTGTAGGGCAGACTGTAACAATGGGCATTATCAGTGCTACGGGCCGAAATAATTTGGGAATAGAGGAATATGAGAACTTTATCCAAACCGATGCGGCTATTAACCCTGGAAATTCAGGAGGAGCTCTGACAGATGCGTTAGGCCGTGTGGTTGGAATCAATACTGCTATTTATTCTCGCTCGGGTGGCTATCAAGGAATTGGATTTGCCATTCCGGTGAATATGGCTGAGAATATCATGAAGCAGATTATTGTAAACGGAAAAGTGGAAAGAGGTTTCCTTGGTGTTTCCATACAGCCGCTGACAGATGATCTGGTAGATGAGTTTTCTTTGGAAGGAAAACAGGGAGCCTTAGTTGCGGATGTTACAGAAGGTTCTGCTGCTGAAAAGGCGGGGCTCCAAAGAGGCGATGTTATTGTTTCAGTCAATGGAAAAGAAGTTAAAAATGCCTCTTCGGTTAGTTTAGAAATAGCTTCTTTGCCTCCAGGAGAAGTTGTTACAATCAAAGTTATCCGTGATGGGAAAGAGATGGATATTCAAGCCACTCTTGATGCTAGACCGGAAGATGATAAGCTCATCGCCAGTGGAGGAAGCAGTGCTGTAGATAATATTTTTGAGGGAGCAACACTCAAAAATCTCTCAAACGATATTCGTGAAGACATGAATATACCTGAGAAGATTCAAGGTGTTTTTGTAGCAGAGGTTAGTATGGATTCTCTTGTCTATGAAAAAGGTTTGAGACAAGGCGATGTAATTATTGAATGCAATGATCAGACAATAGAAAATATTGCGAGTCTTAAAAAGGCAATTCAGATTCCAAATCGGAATTCTCATAAGTTATTAGTTTATTCCTCAAGTAAGAATTCAACTCGCTATGTTATTATCAAAAAATAGTGACTTATTGGGATTCTAAGGATAGTTAGAGCGTAAGGCTTAAAAAGAAGACGGCTCAGAAGTTAATTTTTACTGAAGAGCCGTCTCTTTGTTTTATAAATGAATAATCTTTTGGTTTTAAAAACGTTTTTTCAATTTTAGTGAGTTGTTGAGAAATTTCAGTTGAAAAAGAGAAAAAATGAAGGAAGTTGATCCCAAAGAAACGACACGAGCATATGCATTTGAAATGTGGATGAAGGCTCCTATGCCAATGGTAACTGTGTTTAAGCGCTTGAATGTAACTCGTCTTGCTAAGATAAGTAAAAACAGAGGCTTGAAATTTAATATGCTGATGTGTTGGTGTATAGGTAAGGCTGCACAAAGGATCAAAGAGTTTTATTTACTGCCCGTCAACGGAAAACTAATTCAATATGACACTATTGCTGTTAACGCGATTATTTCTAATATAATGAGAGGGGTAAGTTCATGTGATATTCCTTTTTCTAACGATTTGAGACAGTTCAATATAGATTATTTAAGATTGACACAACAAGTTGCGGAGACTTGCAAGGACCATAATCTTTCCGGAAGTATGGTTATTGGGACTTCGGCTTTGGTTCAATATGAGATAGAAGGAGCCGTAGGAATGTATAGTGGAGTATTCAATAATCCATTTATGATTTGGGGTAAGTACAAACGCCATTTTTTGAAAAAAATTCTGATTGTTTCTTTTCAGTTTCATCATACACAGATGGATGGTGCTCATGCATTCCTTTTTTTAGATAATATCCAAAAGGAAATCGATCGTTTGAAGATCTAATAAAGAATAAGTAATAGTTTTTCTCAGAAATCAACGAGTAAGAAAAGTTATGAAAAAATAAAGTATTTAGAATCACATAAATTAATAAGCATATATATTAACAATATTTCAAAATTAAAAGCCGGAATTAAGTAGAAACTTAAATTCCGGCTTTTTTAATTTTTGAAGAGCTTAACTGAGCAAGTTATTTCTCAGAAGTTTCTTCGCTTTGATTTTTCATCTCTCGATCTCTTTCCGCAAGAGCAGCTTTACGAGAGAGTCGAACTCTTCCTTTGTCATCTACTCCGACGCATTTGACAGGGAAAGTATCTCCTATACGGACAATGTCTTCAACCTGTTTGACTCGGAAATTGGCAAGTTCACTAATATGAACAAGCCCTTCTTTGCCCGGGAGAACTTCTACAAAACAACCGAAGTCTTTAATGGAAACAACCTTTCCTCGATAGATTTCTCCGACCTTAATTTCAGCAGAAAGAGCTTCAACCGCAGTACGAGCAATATTGATACCCTCTTCACCCGTGCCATAGATACGAACAGTTCCGTCATCTTCAATATTAATTTCACACCCGGATTCGTCGCAGAGAGCTTTAATATTTTTCCCTCCGGGACCAATCAATGCACCAATCTTATCTTCAGGAATCTTCAATGTGATAATTCTAGGTGCATATTTGCTGATGTTGGCTCTAGGCTCAGCAATACACTCTGACATCATCTTGAGGATTTTGAGACGAGCTTGACGCGTTTTTTCAAGAGCTTCAGAGATAATGCTCAGCGGAATTCCTTTGAGTTTTAGATCTAATTGGAAACCGGTAATTCCTTTTTCGGTGCCAGCAATTTTACAATCCATATCACCAAAAGCATCTTCCCATCCCATAATATCAGTCATGATGACGTGGCGTTTTAATTCACCTTTTTCATCATATTCAGTACAAAGACCTGCGCTGATACCGGCTACCGGGCGAATAAGGGGAACTCCCGCATCCATTAGAGAAAGAGTTCCGGCACAGACTGTTGCCATAGAGCTAGATCCATTTGATTCCAAAATTTCTGTTGAAACGCGAACAGCATAAGGATAGTCCTTCAAAGGAACCATAGGTTCAATTGATCTTTCCGCTAGGGCTCCGTGACCAATTTCTCTACGTCCTGGGCCGCTGATACGGCCTGTTTCACCCACGGAAAAATTGGGAAAGTTGTAGTGAAGTAAAAATTGTTTTTGGTTGGCACCGCCTGTATAAGCATCAAATTCTTGAGCATCTTCGATTGAGCCCAGAGTAGCCATGGAGAGAGCCTGTGTTTCTCCACGAGTAAAGACAGATGAACCATGTGAACGAGGAAGAACACCTATTTCCATTGAAATAGGACGAATTTCGTCTAAGGCACGACCGTCCATACGCTGGCCCTTATCCAAGAGGAGACTGCGGACTGCAGAAGACTGAAGTTTGTAGAAAATATCACCAAGTAAGACAGATGTGATAATTTCTTCTCCATATTTTTCAGTCAGTTTATCAGTTAATTCTGTTTTGAGAACATCTACCGCTGCTTCACGTGCAAGTTTACCTTCAACGGTTAGTGCTGGAATTAAGCGATCTCCAATAATTTCTTTAGCCGAGGTAATGATATCTGCCGGAATCTCGGAAACTTCAAAAGTTCTCTTAGGTTTACCAGCAATTTTAACCAATTCACGCTGGGCAGCGATCATGGGCTGAATTGCAGCCTGAGCAAATTGCATAGCGGCAGAAAAGTCTGCTTCACTAATCTCATCTGCGGCTCCTTCAAACATAACCACATTGCGCTCATCTCCGACATAGATTAAATCTAGGTCACTTTCTTCCATTTGAGAGTGCGTAGGATTGATGATGAATTGGCCGTTGATGCGTCCTAAACGAAGAGCTCCCAGAGGGCCGCCCCAGGGGATATCGCTGACAGACAATGCCGCGGAAGCTCCCAAAACAGCCAAAACATCAGGGTCATGTTCACCATCTGCGCTAATAACAATGCATTGAATCTGTGTTTCATTAAGCCATTCATCCGGGAATTGAGGACGGAGAGGGCGGTCGATAAAGCGGCTGGTTAAAATCTCTTTTTCGGTAGGGCGTCCTTCTCTTCTAAAATAGCCTCCAGGGAATTTCCCCGCGGCAGCTGCTTTCTCCCTATAATCAACAGTGAGAGGGAAGAAATCTAATCCTTCTTTAGGTTTGCTGGCTGCAACGGCTGCAACTAAAACAATTGTTTCACCTTGCTGTATAGTGATTGAACCGGCTGCTTGCCTAGCCCAAGCTCCTGTTTGAATTGTAATTTGACTGCTTCCGGCAGGAGCAATTACTTTATGTACCATAATATTTCTTTCTGTTATGCCTCTATACTTCTACTTTTTACTCTATTTTTACTATCTATTCTGGAGTGCAACACACGAAATCCCACCGCAAACTATAAGGTTTGATTCGGTGGGGACTCCAAATTTATTGTTTTATATGTTTACACGACAGATTCAACTTAGGAAAACTGTCAAAATCCATCAAACAATAGCCACAAGTATTTCCCGTGACTATTAGGGATTATTTAAATAGATAGGCTGAAAAGATTAATTATCTTCTCAATTTCAGCTTCTTTGTTATCGCTACATAGCGATCCGCATCTTTTCCATGAAGATAATCAAGCAGTTTGCGACGTCTGCTGACCATCATAATTAGTCCACGACGAGAGCTGTGGTCTTTTTTGTTTTTTTGCAGGTGTTCTGTCAATGCACTGATTCTCTTTGACAAGAGAGCAATTTGTACATCTGCAGAACCAGTGTCACGTTCGTGAATACGAAACTCTTCTATACTCTTGGCTTTTTCCTTAGAATCCATACTTAGCCGCTTTCTTACTTAGCTTCCTTCGGTTGTCGTATTATATCATTCTACGGTTTATTTATATTAGTTCAGAAACTTAACCGTCTCACAACCGACACAAACTATAAACAACTTTCTCAAATTGTAAAGTCAAATCGTTTCCTTTATTATTTTTCCTGAGGCTGAGGGGGTGAATTTTGAAAAAGGAATGGAGTTCTTGTTTGAGAGTTTAAAATAGAATAAAATGAAAAACGCATATTTGCGTCTGAAAATATTTATGAGGAGAGCTGCCAAAATATGAATAAAGAAAAAATTGTTTTAGTGACAGGAGCTGCTGGATTTATTGCATCTAAGACAATAGAATTATTGTTGAAACAAGGATATAGAGTCGTGGGCATAGATAATATGAATGATTATTATGATGTTCGTTTAAAAGACTATAGGCTTTCCAGATTATTAGGGAATGAGCTCTACTTACAGAATAAAGATGCACGGAGAAGTATTTTTCATATACAGAATTTGAACGAAATAACTCGTTCTGATAAAAAATTTATTTTTCAACTGATGGATATTGAGAATCTATCAGAATTGGAAAAACTTTTTGAATGTTATTCATTTGAAGCGGTTTTTAATTTAGCAGCTCGAGCGGGAGTGCGTTATTCAATGAAGGATCCATTTGTCTACATGAGAACAAATGCTATGGGGACATTGAATATCTTGGAATGTATGAGAAAATATGGGGTCAAAAAACACATTATGGCTTCGACATCATCATTATATGCGGGACAAAAGATGCCTTTTACAGAAGATTTACCGGTCAATACTCCTCTTAGTCCATATGCTGCTTCAAAAAAGGCTGCAGAGTTAATGGCTTATTCATATTATAAGCTTTATGATATTGATTCTTCAATTTTGCGTTATTTTACAGTGTTTGGACCGGCTGGTCGTCCGGATATGTCTATTTTCAGATTTATTAAATGGATTTATGAAGGTGTCCCATTGGAAGTATTTGGTGATGGAACTCAATCTCGTGATTTTACTTATGTTGATGATATAGCTCGAGGAACTGTGGCTGCAATAAAGCCAGTGGGGTATGAGATCATTAATTTGGGAGGAGGACGTAATCCTATTACGATAAATAAGGTAATTTACTTTATTGAAAATACATTAGGGAGGAAAGCTGTTATTCATAATAAGTCTTTCCATATTGCAGATGTAAAAGAAACATGGGCAGATATATCTAAGGCGAAAACAGTTTTGAATTGGGAACCGGATATTTCTCCAGAGGAAGGATTTCAAAGAACAGCAGATTGGGCTATCAGTCATATTGATTGGTTAAAAGATATCCGAGTTTAATTTTATGCTCAGAGCTCAGAGAGGTTTACCTAAAACAGTTAAAGAGTTATTAGGTTTTTCACTAATAGAGGTTTTAATTAGCGTTTCAATTATGGGAATTAGTGTATTAGGGATTCTGGGCGGAATTAATTTTTGTATATCAACTCTTCAATCTAATCGGGAGTGGAGTCGCTCTTGTGATATCTTATTAAAGCAGTCTGAGGAATTAAGCCTTGTATGTTGGGATGATATTCAATCGCAGAGAGTACCGACTAATTTTTATGATTGGCTCCATCCTGATTGGTTATTAGATGAGTTTAGAAAGGAAATTCAAACTCTTTGGCTTGAGAAGAATATAATTGATGAGAAAGAGCTGTCGATAGATAAAGGTATGCTAAAGGATACTAATTCCTTTCTTTGGGAAGAGTGGAAAAAGTTTTTGAAAAGCAGAGAAAAAGAAGATCAACTGGCTCGTTTGAATCGTCCTAATACTTTATTTGTGGGGACGACAGAGTTTTTGCAATCCGCCACCACAAATAGTGAGTTTTATTATTCTAATTTAGTTAGAGTATTGTTGAAGGTTTCTTGGCACAGTAATGGAAGAATCAGGACAAATTCATTGGAGTTTAATTTAGGTAAAAATAATTTACGTTCTTTTCAAGAGCATCCGATTAAAACTCTTCCAAAGGATTTAATTCTAAGCAATACAACAGAGCTTTTAGAGTGGTATCACACAAATAATCTTGAGAATAATTCTCAGTGAGTTTATTCGCAAAAAAGCAATTGAATGGATTTACCCTGCTGGAGATGATGATCAGCATGGGAATTATAAGTATTTTTTTGGGAGTGGTAATGTCAATTTATCTTCTTGCCGTAAGAAGTTATTATGTAATTAGGGATCAGAATGATTTGATGAAACAGAGTAGATTAATGAAAGAGGTGCTGGCGCAAGAGATTCGTAATGCGGATATTATATTGAATGTAAGCACAAATCCTCCTTCATTAGTTTTGTTGAAGATGAATCAAGAGAATAGAAATACAAATTCTATGGAAAATTTAGATTCTCAGGAAGAACTAAAGGTGGAAGATGAAAAAGAAACGAGTGCTGTTGCAACAAATGTAGTTTATTTTATTTTGGATGATGAAACTCATACCTTTTTAAGGATTTGTCAAGAAACGAATACGACGGTTTTGCTAAGAGATTGTGAGGAAATTGATTTTCGTCTATATCAGCGCTCCTGTGAGCCATTGAATACTAATTCACTTTTCTTGCAGAAAAGAGAACTTTTACCCTATACATTAAATAGTGCCCAAGGAATAAAGATATTTTGGGTTTGCCGCAGATATTGGGATGAGGCGAGAATACAGCCAGGAATAGAGGATTCCGGAGAAATTTTTATAGATCTTAGGAATTAGTTTATAGAGAGTTTATTATCAATTAATTGCTCTTTATTAGAATGTATATTATGTTATATTATACTCGTACATGTTGTTGATCATGTTGAACAACGGATGCGGTAGAAATTCCATAAATAATTTGTGGAATATAATTTATTTGATGAGATAGCTTGAAATATTCAATTGTTATACCGGCTTTTAATGAGGAAAAGTTATTAGCTGATTCTTTAAATAGAATTAAGCAATCTTTGATTGAAAGTATTCCTCCAGGGCAAGAATATGAGTTAATTCTTTGCGATAATAACTCGACAGATCGAACAGCAGAGATTGCGCGAAAAGCTGGAGCGAAGGTTGTCTTCGAACCTGTTAATCAAATATCAAGAGCTCGTAATACAGGAGCGGCAGCTGCTAATGGTGATTATCTCGTTTTTATAGATGCGGATTCATATCCATCTCCAGAACTTTTTAAGGAATTATTTAAAGCGATAGACTGTAAAAATGTTGTGGGGGGAGGTGCTCTTGTCTATCTGAAACCGGCAGATATTTTTTCTGCAGCAGCTCTTTATCTCTGGAGAACTATCAGTTGTTTGTGTACTTGGGCTGCAGGGAGTTTTGTGTTTTGTCGAAGAGATATTTTTATTGAATTAGGTGGTTTTAGTACAGAACTTTATGCTTCAGAGGAAATTGATTTCAGTAAGAGACTCAAGTCATTTTTATCTTATACAAAAGCCGGTAAGGCAACAATTCTTAGAACAGCAATATTGACATCTGATCGGAAATTGAAGCTTTACGGTTCTAAGGACTATTTAAAATTACTTTGGAGACTGATTTTTCAGGGTAAGAAAATCCTGCGTGATCCTCACTTTCTACATATTTGGTACGATGGGCGTAGATAGATAAAAAGGATTTTTTTTTAGAGTTGTATTGTGAAAAATATTTTAATTAAAAGAAAACTTTTATTATTAATTCATTCTCAAATCCTATAAAAAAATATCCGGTCCTCTAATTTCTAAATAATGAGAAATGATTTAGGCAAATATATTTGATTGGGAGTTTGATTTTTTTAAAAACGCAGTTATTTTAGAAACCATTATTTCTGGAGTAATTTGTCTCGCGCAGCGAAAATCAATAGGACATTTTCGAAGAAAACATGGTGAACAAAAAGAATGATTTGGTTTGAGAAGAATGTGTGAGTTAGGAAAAGTTTTGCTTTCCAGTGGAGCTCCCGGAGATGTTAATTCAGGAGATGTACTAAGGAAAGGTACAGCCACAGTAGCACCAACAGCAGCAGCTGCATGCATTGGACCAGTATCATTAGTTAAAAAAATTTGGGTTAATCCACTTAGTAGAAGCAGTTCACGAAGAGAAGTTTTGCCCGCAACATTGTAAACTTTCATTTCAGGACATTGGATTTGGAGCTGTTTTTGGAGTACTTCAGCTAAATTGATATCGTTTGGTCCGCCAAAGATGATCCAATGTGCTTTTTGTTGCTGCGTAAGCAATATCATAGTTTGAGCAAAATTTTCGATTGGCCAACGCTTAGCGGGGCCGTATTCGGCACCCGCGTTGACTCCCATTAATGGGAGCAATGAAGGATATGAGATACCAAATTTTTGGATGGCGAGTTGCTGTTCTTCCCGTGAAAGACTTAGTTTCGGAGTTAAATCAAGAGTGTTTTGGTCTAGAGGAGTTCCTGTAAAGATTTGGATAAATTTGGAAACGAGGTAAATGTAGTGATAGATATGGTGAGAACCAGGGAGAAAAGGGGATTCTGTTGGGAGAGAGTCGCAATTGCAGCTGGATAAAGCTGAGATTTCTTGAAGAGAACGCTTTTTCATCAAAGAGATTTTAGTGCGAGAAGAAAAAGCATGGGTCAGAAGAAGTTTTCTCCATTTGGCGTGTATTCCTGCTCGAAGAGGAATTTTGCCGAGATATGTTTCCATAGCCGTTCGGGGAGAATTAGGGAGAATAAGTGCTGAATCAGCTTTAAGGCTTTTAATGGATCGAACTGTTTTAAGAAGAGAATCTTTTTTATCAAAGGAAATGATTTTATCAAAAAGAGGTTGTTTTTCCCAGAGTCCTGCAAGTTTTTGGGGGGTTAGAAGCAGAAGTTTAGCCGTAGGAAAAGTTTCTTTAAGTGCAGTTAGGGCAGGCAGGGTCATAATGGCATCTCCCAGCCAATTGACGCTACGGATGAGAATCCGTTTGGGAATAAGTGGTGAATTTGGGTCAGTCATGATCAGCAGAGACTAATGTATTGGAAGAGTTGTTTTTTGGGAGTTCTTCCATTTGTTTGAAATGAGTTTTCCATCGGCGATGTGCCCAAAACCAATTAGCAGGATCGCGACGAATGGCTACTTCGTAGGCTTTATTAATGTCGATTGTAATGTCTCGTACGGAGCGAAGTTCTCCATTTAATTTGTTTGGAATTTCATCGTCAAAAATAATTTCCCAACGGCCAGGTGCTTTGCGATAGCAGAAAATAGGGAGAATAGGACAATTATAGCGAAGTGCGAATATAGCAGCAGACGTTGAGCAACGGCATTCAATTCCCATAAAAGGAAGCCATATCCCGTGATCCCCAGGGCTTTGATCTGCCAGTAGTCCGATCAACATAGATCTGGAATTCATTGCTTTTTTTAAGGCTGCTCCGTCTCTGCGTCGCTCAAAAAAGATACATCCGCTCTTTGCACGAAGTGCACTTAGAAGTTTATCTCCAAGTTTATTATCTAATCCCCTGAAAGTGGTGGCGAATTGGAGCCATGGATAGATTGATGCACCTTTCGCATAGAGCTCGAAATTACCAAAATGACCAATGAGTGCAATACGGCTAGGGCCATATTCAGGATCGTTTTGAGGGCGCATTTTTTCTGAACCATGAAGTGTAACATATTTTAATGCTTTTTCATTGCTCATTTGAGAGGTTGAGATGGCAGAAAAATAAGATTCAACGATACGGAGATAATTTTCACGTGCTGTTGTTTTGATCTTTTTTTCACTCCATTCGTTCCCAAAAATTAGTCTGAGATTATCCTGAGATACTTTGCGGTGTCTTTTATCTATGAGATAAGCAATGGCGCCAAAAAATCTTCCCATGCGAGCAACGAATGAAACAGGCATTAGTCCAATTAAGAAAAGCAGAGCTCTAAGAGGATAGTAGAGTAGGCACATAATTGAAAAGGTTTAAATAATGCAATAGGAGATGAATGCTAGTAGTTATTATCAATACAGATTTTTTTGACGCAATCATTAAAATTAGTAGCACCTGCAATAATTTTTACTTCTACTCGCAGGTAATAGATATCAATA
>CALXMK010000027.1 GCA_944389455.1 uncultured Verrucomicrobiota bacterium | reverse complement strand
CCGTAATGGGATACTCTCCTACCGGGCTCTCTTTAACGGCAGTCGTACTCAGAGCAGGTGTACCGGTTACGGTCACAGCCGCACCTGAAGCATCCGTAATCTTATAAGTCAATTCCGGATTCTCGGTATTGTACGGACGAGTCTTGTCGTCAGCCTTCACCGTCAATGCAACCGGGGTAACTTTCAACGTACCATTGATGAAGGTGTAGGTATAATTGGCACTAAGAGTACCTTGAGCCACTGTGATAGGATAATCTCCTACCGGACTCGCCTTGACAGCAGTCGTACTCAGAGCAGGTGTACCGGTTACGGTCACAACCGCACCTGAAGCATCCGTAATCACGTAAGTCAATTCCGGATTCTCAGTATTGTACGGACGAGTCTTGTCGTCAGCCTTCACCGTCAATGCAACCGGAGTGATGGTCAAAGTTCCGTTAACGAAGGTATAGGTATAATTCGAATCGAGTGTACCTTGAGCTATCGTAATGGGATACTCTCCTACCGGGCTCTCCTTAACGGCAGTCGTGCTGATGGCAGGTGTACCAGGAACAGTCACCGCAGCTCCGGAACCATCCGTAATCTTATAGGTCAGCGCCGGATTTTCAGTATTGTAGGGACGGGTCTTATCATCAGCCGTCACGGTCAGTGCAACCGGAGTAATGGTTAGAGTTCCGTTGACAAAGGTATAAGTATAGTTGTCACTCAAACTTCCTTTGGTCACTGTAATAGGATACTCACCCACCGGACTCTCTTTAACAGCAGTTGTGCTCAGAGCAGGTGTACCGGGAACGGTCACCACAGCACCGGAACCATCGGTAATGACATAGGTCAAGGCCGGGTTATCTGTATTATAAGGACGAGTCTTATCTTCCGCAGTTACAATCAGTGAAGCCGGAGTAATAGTCAATGTACCGGGCACAAAGGTATAGGTATAGTTGGAATCCAGTGTACCCTGAGCTACCGTGATAGGATAATCCCCTACCGGACTTTCCTTAACAGCAGTCGTGCTGATAGCAGCTTCACCGGTTACTGACACAACAGTTCCAGAACCATCAGTGATGACATAGGTCAGCGCCGGATTCTCAGTATTGTAGGGACGGGTCTTGTCGTCAGCCGTCACGGTCAAGGCGACCGGGGTAATGGTTAAAGTCCCGTTCACAAAGGTATAGGTATAGTTCGAATCAAGTGTACCCTGAGTTACAGTGATAGGATAATCCCCTACCGGACTTTCTTTGACAGCGGTTGTGCTGATAGCAGCTTCACCGGTTACTGACACAACAGCTCCTGAAGCATCAGTGATGACATAGGTCAGCGCCGGATTCTCAGTATTGTAGGGACGGGTCTTATCATCAGCCGTTACGATCAGTGAAGCCGGAGTAATAGTCAATGTACCGGGCACAAAGGTATAGGTATAGTTCGAGTCGAGAGAACCTTGTGTTACAGTAATAGGATAATCACCTACTGGACTGCTAATAACAGCCGTCGTACTGATAGCAGCCTCACCTCCAACAGAAACTACCGCACCCGTAGGATCGGTAATGACATAGGTCAAGGTCGGATTCTCAGTATTATAGGGACGAGTCTTGTTGTCAGCCGTTACAGTCAGAGGAGCAGGATTGATCGTCAACGTACCATCTACAAAAGTGTAGGTATAGTTCGGATCAAGCGTACCCTGGGTAACCACAATAGGATACTCTCCTATTGGACTGGAGATAACAGCATCCGTGCCAATCTCTGCAGTTCCGCTCACGGAAACCACTTCACCAGCAGCATCCGTAATGATATAGGTCAAGGTCGGATTCGGAGTATTGTAAAGACGAGATTTGTCTTCAGCCGTTACAGTCAGAGCTACAGAGGTAATAGTCAGAGTTCCGTCCTGATAAATATAATCCAAAGCAGGATCCAAAGTACCCTGAGTTACAGTAATAGGATAATCACCCACGGGACTGGTAATAACAGCCGTTGTATTCAAGTCGGGCATACCACTGATTGTTGAGGTGACCACCTCTCCATCCGGGTCAAGAATATAGTAAGTCAATTCCGGATTCTCGGTATTGTAAGGACGGGTCTTGTCATCAGCTACGACTGTCCAAACCCCCAGCTGATAGGCACCGATATCATAACCGGTTCCCTCCATTGCATTGGGACGAGGGCGCGCTACATTTCTCTGGTCACGGGTCACAGTATCCACCGCGGCAGCCTGGTTGTAGGCGGGACTTGTCTTGTTAATCGGATAGACAAATGTACCATTTGAAGCCTTCTGCACTGCCTCTACACTTGTCGTTGGCGAATTAAAGAGATTTCCGCCTCCGTCAATGAAGTTACCATCAATATCAGGTTCACTGCTGGCAGTTACTACACCGGTAGACTGACGGCTGTTAATAAAAATTGTATTGCGAACCGTCAGGGTGCTGCTTGCGGTATAAATAGCTCCGCCATGTCCTTCACCTGCACCAGTTACACCACCGCCTTCAGAAAGTTCCGTATTGCCACCTTGAGCCTGGTTATCAACCATGGTGACAAAATCTACCAAAACAGTCGCATTGGCTGCCACAGCAATAGCTCCGCCATAAGCATGAGCCCCTGCACCGCCGGCAATATCTGGATCTTTACCGTGTCCGTCACCGCCTTTGGCAGTATTTCCACTGAAGGTACAATTCTGTACTGTACCTTGATTTTCAATATAAAGAGCACCACCACGGCCTACGGTAGAAAGAGAAACCGGTCTACCCGCACCGTCTGTAATTGTATCTCCTCCCTCAGACATATTGCTAAAGAAAGAAGAATAAAGAAGATTTAAAGTACCCGTACTGTAAACAGCACCGCCACGGGCAGCTACCGCTACCGAACCATCAACTTTATTATTAGCAAAATGACACTCTTCAACTGTAAGAGTACCCTGATTATAGATAGCAGCACCACCTTTCTGCGTACCAGCAAGATCTACTAACGCCAAATATGTATTTTGAATAGTCAGACCTTTGATCGTAACTGTTGCGTTTGACGCAATCGAAAAGGCCGTATAACTGCTGGCCCCATCAATAACAGATGAACCATCCGCTGCACCGCTGATAACCGTATTATATCCGATCTCAGGCAATGCAGAAGTAAGAGTAATCACCGTATTAGCAGGGATAGTAATATTTGTATCCCCTGCAGAGATGGCAGCCTTCAGCTCAGTCTCCGAAGTAACATCAGCCGCATTCGCATAACTAGCGCTTGCAGCAAGTGCTACTACTGTCAAGGAGGAGAATAATCTCTTCCAACTGGCCCACTTAGTTTCGGGCTTAGTATTTTTTCTATAGTTCATAGCTAACACACCTTTAGTCTTTCACAAAGGTCTCACAACCTTTTCTCTCGCCTTGATAATAACTCTATCAAGTCTATTCAAGAGCAAGACTCGTAACGCTTCTTATAACGGAAAATAAAGAAAAAGTCAACACTAGAGAGCGTTTTTTTGAATAAAAGTCTCCTTTTTAAAACAATCTATGCATCTTTCTATAAAAAGCAATCAGAGCCTCTTCAAAAAGAATATAAACCACTCCCCCTCTTTTCTACATTATTCCTCTTCTTCAGATTTCTTCACATTCTCTAAAGATGTTTTTTCTGAAAAAGTCTCAGGATTCCCCCTCTTCATCCATACCGCCAACAGGCTTACATCCGCCGGCGTAACTCCAGAAATCCTTCCTGCCTGCCCCAAGGTTGTCGGACGAATCTGCAAAAGCTTCTGTCTTCCCTCATAACTCAGACTGGGAATAGAATGATAATCAAGCCAATTCGGAATCTGCTTACTCTCTAATGTCCGGAATTTACGAATCTCCTCCTCCTGTCGCTGAATATATCCTTCATACTTCACTTGGATTTCCACCTGTTCGGCAATTTCCTCTTCCAATTCTGGATCGCACCCAGGTAAATCACGATAATTTATTTCAGGCCTTTTAAGTAGCCTCTTTAAGGGAATCCCTCCATCTCGTGTTTCTTCTAAACGCCGGAGTTCCTTCTCGATTTTATCCGATTTCTCGAGAAATCTGCGGTAGAATCTTTCAGGAAGCAATCCGGCCTCATATCCGATTTGACAAAGCCGTTCATCCGCATTATCCTGCCGAAGTATTAACCGATACTCCGCTCTCGAAGTAAACATCCGATAAGGCTCCCGCGTTCCCAGTGTAACTAAATCATCTATCAACACCCCTATATAAGCCTGATCGCGTCGTAAAATAATCGGGGGTTTGCCGGAAAGTTTTCGTGCGGCATTGAGTCCAGCCATCAACCCCTGAGCGGCAGCCTCCTCATATCCAGAGGTTCCATTAATTTGCCCCGCCAAAAACAGATTCTCACAACATTTCGTTTCCAGTGAAGGGAAAAGCTGTGTAGGATCCGCATAATCATATTCTACGGCATAAGCAGGCCTCATCACCTCGGCATGTTCGCAGCCGATAACCGTACGAATCATCTGGAGCTGGACCTCAAAAGGAAGGGAACTGGAAAATCCGTTTACATAAATCTCCTCCGTAAGAATTCCCTCCGGTTCCAAGAAGAGCTGATGCTGCTCCTTATCCGCAAATTTGACGATTTTATCTTCGATTGAAGGGCAATACCGAGGTCCTACCCCTTGTATTACTCCGGAAAAGAGAGGAGATTTATGCAGATTCTCTTGGATTACTTTTTTTGTCTCCGGAGTTGTCATCGTGATGTAACAAGGAACTTGCCCCCCTGCTCTGGCTAATACAGATCCTGGAGGATATCCGCCCCCAGAATTTTTTCCATTCAATTTTTCACGAAGCGGATAGGGAAGATATCGTTCCGAAAAGAGTTCGTCATGCCAATAACTGAACCAAGGAATCGGTTCTTCCCCCGGCTGAACCGTGCATTTTGAAAAGTCAATGGAACGTCGATTTAGTCGGCAAGGTGTTCCCGTTTTGAGTCGCCCCAAAGTTAAACCCGCCTCACGCAGGGACCCCGAAAGCTCTTCTGCAGTTCCATCTCCCAAACGTCCTCCTGGAATCTGATTAGAACCGATATGCATTAACCCTCGAAGGAAAGTTCCTGTTGTCACAATGACTGTTTTCCCATAAAAATCCATCTGAAGTGAAGTTCTCACTCCAACCGCTTTCCCTTTTTCAAGAAGAAGCCCAGTCACCTTCGCCTGTTTCAGGTCCAGATTAGGCTCCTGCTCACAGACCCATTTACAAAGAAACTGATACCATTTCTTATCACACTGAGCCCGTTGAGCTCGAACCGAAGGTCCCTTGCGCATATTAAGCATTCGAAATTGAATCGCAGAGAGATCTGTCAGTCTTCCCAACTCCCCTCCCATAGCATCAATTTCACGGGCAAGATGTCCTTTAGCTAAACCACCCATGGCGGGATTACAAGAAAGCTGACCGATAGTATCCATATTTAAAGTCAATAGCAACGTCTGTGCCCCTAAACGAGCAGCTGCCAAACCAGCTTCAATCCCGGCATGTCCTGCTCCAACAACAATCACATCATAATCCTTAGGAAACCTGTTCACTCCAACAATTCCTCCGTTTCATAGAATAAGTTGATTCTTCCTCTCTGTAAAGAGCACCTTAAAGAAAAAAGCACAAAGAAAATCTTTCAGGAGAACTCTTTCTCCGTTAGAACAAATACTGAGATAAAAGAATCAAACAAAAGAATCTCATATCCTTTAAATTCCAATAAATGATCACTCTACTCTTCTGAAAGTTCTCACTGCTAATTGTTCCACGTGGAACAATTGAAAAACATAAATAGTCCTGTAAAGAGTTTATCCATCCTTAATAAATAGAGCAATAATCTTTATTCTTGAATTAAATAGATTGCAAGTTATTTCCCCTGAGAAAGATAAATATACTCTATTTAATTTTTTCTTAAAAAATTCAATTTTATAAAAGAGAATAATTTTTTCTAAAATTGAAGAGGCAGGGGAAAGAAGACTTTTATCTGCCAAAATGATGAGATTGTCCCTCTATAATCAGAATCCTAGATGTTCCACGTGGAACAATTCTGCCTATTTTAATATAAAAACGCTCTCTTTTTTAAAGAGAGCGTTATGAAACATTTCAATCTATTCGCAAGAAAAATCTTCTATTTCAGATTTCGCCTGCTCCTTGTTGATTAATAAACCATCTGATACTTGTTAGAACTCGGATTTGAACCAACAAAACGAATTACACATCTATCCGAATTCCCGGCCAGGTGCTCACACAGTTTGAAAATCGTTTCTACATCATCATCTCTGCCGATAGCCGCAGCAATTTCTTCAACTGTTTTTGCCGAAGCGGCATCTAGTTTAGAGACTTTATTCGCAATCAGATACCCTTGAACAGCCGCTTTCAGCTTTAGAATCTCATTGGCCGCTTTCTTGCCTGCCTCAACTCCCGGCTGATGATAAGCATTGATATTAATTAGAGATGCATAGAAACCTACAGCCCTTTCATAGAGAGCAATCAGAATTCCAACCGAATAAGGGGATACATCGCTGATTGTAATTGTGATAGATTCCCGTCCGCTCTCAAAGAGAGCCTGACGCGTTCCCAGTAAGAAACCTTGGAGATAATCTCCACTGTAAACACCCGGTTCAACCGGAATACTTGCCGATTCACGATCCTTTTGCACCTCAATAAAAGTTACAAAGAAATTATTGATACCATCTCTCAACTGCTGCACAAAAGCATGCTGATCGGTACTCCCCTTATTGCCATAAACGGCAATTCCCTGATGAACCTCATTCCCATCCAAGTCGAGAGCCTTACCTAAGGATTCCATAATCAGCTGCTGAAGATATTTCGAGAGGAGCTCCAAGCGATCCTTGTATGGGAGAATAACCATATCCTTGAGTCCCTTGCCACTGCCGGCATAATACCACATCAATGCCAAAAGCATCGCCGGATTATCCATCGAAGACTGACGTGTAACAGCATCACAAGCAGCCGCTCCTGCCAGCATATCTTCAATATCAATTCCCTGAAGAGCCGCTACCAACAATCCTACGGCAGAAGTCTCACTTGTACGTCCTCCTACCCAATCCCACATGGGGAAAGTCTCCAACCAACAATCGTTCTCTGCCGCCATGGAGTAAAGAGCGCTCCCTTCCATAGTGATTGCCACAGCGTGATCTTCAAAACAGAGTCCGCGCTTCTGATAAGCAGCCTTTGCCTCGAGCATCCCGTTACGAGTTTCCTTAGTTCCACCGGACTTGGAAATTACCACACAAAGAGTCACATCCAAGTCACTCCCTATCTCTGCCAAAGTGCGGTCCATTCCATCCGGATCCGTGTTATCAAAAAAGAAAACCTTCATCTGATCGGTAGACGGATTACCCAAAGCACGTGAGACAAATTGAGGTCCCAAAGCGGAGCCCCCGATACCGATTAACAAAATATTCTCAAATGGGCCACCAGCTCCCTCCAATTCACCGGAATGAACTTCATCCGCAAAATCCAAAATTTTATCCAGAGTGTTCTTAATCTCCTTTTGCAGCTCTTCTGTTGGAGCCAGCTCTGGCGCACGCAACCAGTAATGACCAACCCGGCGGTTCTCATCCGGATTAGCAATTTCGCCTTTCTCCAAAGCATTCATATTCGCAAATGCTTTATCGATCAAGTCCTTGTGAGTATCAAAAAAATTCTCAGGGAAGTTCATACGGCTGATATCCAATCCCATCCCTAAGCTGATATATTCTTTATAATACTTCTGGAACCTCTCCCAGAGTTGTTTCTTATTCATTACACTCTTCATAATCTTGCTATCCAAGCAGAGAAAAGAATAGCATAAAAATCTCTCCGGGTAGAGAATTTTATTTTTTCTACCGTTCTTTCATGTTATCTTTTCCGTGGAGCACGAATGAGTGAGCAAATAGAATCCATCAAACAACTAGGCATCTTGGCTGGGAACCGCAATCTACCCTTTGTGGTGGTCGAGCAAGCACGTAAAGCCGGAGTCGAAAAAATCGTCGCCGTGGGTTTTGTCGGTGAAACCGATCCGGCTCTGGCAAATCTAGTCGACGACTTCGTTTGGATTAAAGTCGGCCAACTGAACAAAATGATTCGAGCACTAACAGACCGAGGAATCCGTCAGTGCGTAATGGCTGGGCAGATTGCACCCTCCAATCTCTATCAGGTCCGCCCCGATTTACGAGGAATTATGACCTTGATGAGACTCAAAAAAAGGAATGCTCACACCATTTTCGGGGCTATTGGCGAAGAACTTGCCAAAGATGGAGTCACCTTAATCTCCGCAGTTCCATGGTTGACTCCCGTCATGCCGGGAGAAAATTTCCACGCGGGAGCTAAAGTCAGTTCTCAAACTCGGGATGACGCACTTTATGGTTTCGAGATAGCCAAGGCTATCAGTAAACTTGAGATAGGACAAACCGTCGTCGTCAAAGAGGGAACAACACTTGCCGTAGAGGGATGGGAAGGGACCGATGCCTGCATTGCTCGCGGAGCCGAACTCTCCGGCGGGAAGGGGGCTGTCGTAGTCAAAGTTGCCCGGCTCAACCATGATATGCGTTTTGATATTCCCTGCGTAGGACTTAAAACAATAGAAAATTGCCGTGGGAAGGGGATTTGCGCTGTTGCATTTGAAGCACATAAAACCCTGCTCTTGGATCAACCCGATGTCTGCGCTCTGGCTAAAAAATTGGGAATTAGCCTAATGAGTCTCTCCGAAGCCGATTTGAGAAAAACACCTGAAAACTAGAATACCCTTAATCTCCTAAAGGTAAAACCAGCTGTACGGGTTTCATCTCCCGTTTTTGATCTATACAAGCCTCTTCAATGGCCTTAAAAATCTGCTTAAAAAACCAGCGTCCTACCTCGGGTGTAACGGAGTTTTTTCTTCCTCTGCCTTGGCAGAGAGCCCCATTAAATAAAAGCTGCTCTTTTCTCATTCAAAGCCTCTCTCTTCAAAAGCAATCTCATTTTGCATGATGGGGTAGGACAAATACGGGGGGACCCCTAAAAAATTTTAAAATTTTAAACTTTATTTTTTTACGAGAGAAAGAGTAAATTCTCCGCAAATGGATAACGAATATCAGCTATCTGTCATACCGATTCTCCTCTTCTTCGCGGTTAAAGAAGAATCTCGCTTTTTTTGCCAATATCTGAAGCAGCAAGGTTATTGCCTTGATAAAAAAGGAATTTACTCTCCCTCAACTTCAAAAAAGCGAACTCTTCCTCCTTTAAGGATATATTATATCGGAATGGGAAAATCCTGCGCTCTCCGGGCAACGGAAGAAATCTCCATCCAATTTCCCCCCCAATATGTAATAACAGCCGGTTTTGCCGGAGCTTTGGATCCCCAATTTAAAATCGGAGACGTTCTTATCCAACAAAATCTCTTCTTCCCACATATTTTACAAAATAAAGAAAACATTCATCTTCACAAAACCCGTTTTTTCCAAGCCGAACATGTTATTACAACGGCAAAAGAGAAGGCTGAACTCTTTTGCTCCACCCAATGCGGCGCCGTAGAAATGGAGTCCGGGACAATCATGGAATATTGCTCTCGCCAAAAAATCCCCTGTATCATTATTCGCTCGATCTCAGATCAAGCAGATGAAGATCTAGCCGTAGATTTTAATCAAATCCTGAAACCCAACGGCAAAATAAGTCTCTCCCTCCTATCCTCCACGATTTTAGCCTCTCCATACAAAAAAATTCCGGCATTGATACGCTTAGGAATCAATTCATCCCGAGCTGCAAAAGCTTTGGCAGACTCATTGATAAAACTGATTTCACTCCTCCCAAGATCCGATTGGCAATAAACTTTGGCAACCAATTTCTTTTTGTGCTAACCAAAAGAAAACTAGATACTTGACGGCTTCAATTCCCTTCCATACACTCTTTCAAGGATGGATTGGACAAAGAAACGCTCAAATAAATCAATCTTATCGCACCTATTACGTCAAACAGAATCGTCTCTGTTTTCAAACTTTCTTCTATTTAGTCTCCTGATCCTCTTTTTAGAAGGAAGCTCTTTCTGTGCATTTTCGCAGACAACGGAATACTCTGTCGGCTCATCCATGGAAAACTTTGACGGTGCCTTTGGACTCAGTCCTGATACGGATTGGAAAGTTCAACAGACCGAATGCAGTACCGGCCCTAATATTCTTCTGCCGGGAGAATCCGCTCAATTTACTTTCTTCATCCAACCAAAAACAAGTTTCAAGGGAAAAATTTCTCTGGAAGTCATTCGCTACGGCACCCGTAGCCGAGAGGAATCTCCTAAACGCCCCGTCGTCTTCCAGATCGAATCGGAAGGCATCCTGACCACAGAAGCAGAGCTCCCACCGGAAGGAGATTTTATCAGCTTTATTCCACCCATTGGAGAAACTTACGGCGGCTATGGCCTTATAATAGAATTGGAAGGACGTGGAAGGAATTTCGCCGCGACAGCCGTCCGGGTTCTTCCTCCTTCTCAAGGACATCAAGCAGAACCAGCCTTTGCGCTTAACCTGGGAAAAGCAGATTCCATTCCCCCTCTTCTGCTGGAAGCCTTAAATAAGCTTGGTATTAAAGGAGCCCGCGTTGAAACATCCTCCCCGCAAGATAAAGAATTACGTTCCTTGCTGGAATTAGCCCGAGAACGGGAACTTTCCTTCCATCTTCACCTCTCTCCTCCTGCTGAAACCGAAAAAATAAATGATTGGAAACTCAATCTACAAACCCTTTTTACCCAATACGGATATCCGTTGGGTCCCATTGGAGCCGCAGAACTCATCTATCCAACTCTCTCTGAAACAAATAAAAATTATGCTCTTCATTGGAATCGATTCTTCCAATCCATGATAGAGGCTGCTACCGCAGCCGAACAAGCCACAGGAAACTCTATTCTTATAGGGATCTCTCTCGACAGGTGGAAAAATTCCCCTCTGGCAAAAGAGAACATTTTACAAATGACGCTTCCGCATTTTATCAATATTGGAGACACACCCTTTCCGGCAGAAGTTTTACCCAGTCTTGATTCCTTAAAAAACAGAGCCGCTTCCCCACATATCTGGAACACTCAAACCCAGACTGCCGCAAGTGAAGACAAAATCACGGCCCTGCTCAGCGCTCTGCTGGCCATGGGAACAGATCACACAGAAGGGATTTATCCCGAGAGTCTTTTTACTCCTCAAACCATTCAAATCCAAGGGAAAAGATACGATATCCTCCAGGTATGGGCTCCGGCCGCCAGCTTAGCCGCGGCACAAAAATTTATTGGAAAAAGAAAATTTTCTGAAATACTGTTTCCCGAAGGTTTACCCTGGGGTTTTATCTTTGAAGGAATGGCTGCAGCTGCCCGCAGCAAACCCAATCCAAATGATGGAACACTAGTTATACTGGGTGATCTCAAGAACCTTTTCCCTCCGGAACTGACCCTTTTTCGTTCGGTTAAACTCAAAAACGGAGCTTCTCTGGAAATTGATAATCCACGCAATGAATTTATTCTCTATGATTTCTATGGCAATCCTTTGGAGAACATTGCCAACAGACTTATAATTCCGCTCAATGGCAGCGGATATATTCTTCGTGCACAAAATAAATCTGGCTCTTTTAAACGACTTGTGAAAGAAGCTAGAGCGGCCAAAATTCTCAATGTCGAACCTGTCGAGATCCAAGTCCGAGATTTAATTCATCCGGTCACCTCTCCCGAGGTCAAACTGAATGTTATCCTAAAGAATGTTCTCAATCAGCCTATCTCCGGCTCCCTACAAGCTTTGGCTCCTGGAATTATGGTGGATCCGGATACACTAGAAATACACCTCCGCCCTCATCAGAGTAAAGAGATCGAATTCGATATCCTCAACACCATATCTACCGAACGAGAAGGTAACAATTATCCCCTTATTCTCGTATGGACAGATGAAAACGCCACGCTCAAACACGCTGAAACCATCCATGTAAATTATATTTCCCGAATGACTCCCGAAATTGATGCCAATCCCCGTGAATGGCCTAATCGATTTCAGCAAATCGCCTTTCTTTCGCCTCAATTCAGCACTCCTACTAACAACTATCGCCCCTTCTATGATTGGCCCTATGCACCCGCGCAAGGAACGGCCTCCGCTCAATTTGCTTGGGATGAAATGGCTCTCTATATCAGCCTCAAGACCTTTGGATTTAAACCTCAAGCACGTTTTAATCCCAACACAGCCTCCTTAGAAAAATATAATGCAAGGATTGCCTTTAATGTATTGCCGGCTAAAGAAAAACACATCTCAGAATTCTCTCCGGGAACGCCCCCTGGCTTTGGAAGCTATCCCGACAGCGACTATGAATTTGCTCTCAATCTCTGCCAAGACGGCGGAGCGGAAATTATCTGCTTAAAATATCCCGGAAAAAATTCATCCCCATACGTTCTCGGCACTCCGGCGGCCATTGCCATTCGAGGCTCCTACTGTGAATGCGCCATCCCATGGCAAGACATACCACAGGTACACAAACTCGTTCTTCAGGGAATCCCTATCAAGATGACCTATCGAATTGACAGCGATACACGCTCAACCGAGCTGGCAGTCGGACGCAGTGTCTCCAAGGGGAATCGTCTTACTTTCATCCAAGATTCTTCCCACTGGGCTAATGAACTCCTCTTCGGAATTGAACCTCCTCCAGACCACTGATGAGCATCGATACTGCTAATCACTGGCTATCAAATTTCTCCTTCTGCCGACAACCTCTCCCAAAGGGTCTTCTGTCGAAGAAGAGAACCCATTCGAATCCATATAATCAAGCCTGCGGATAACGTAAAAATAAGCAACCCCCAGCGGAACCGCTGCTCCTATCCAAGCCAACGGACTCGCCAGACAAATTCCTCCAAAACCCAATGGTGCGGCAAAGAGAACAGAAGCTCCTATTCTCATCACAAGCTCCATCACTCCGGCAAAAGTTGGAACAAAACTCTTACCCAGCCCCTGCAGGGTATAACGGTAAACAAAAAGTAATCCCAATACCCAGTAGAGCGGTGCATTTAATCCCATATACATCTGAGCTAATTCGGAAATCTGAGGCAGCAAGGGATCTTCCTCTCCTACAAATAATTCCACAAAATACACTCCAAATGAAATATTTAACCACGCCATACCGATCGCTACGGAAAGAGAGAGAATCGAACACTGCCTGACCCCTTGACGAATCCTGTCATACTTTCCAGCTCCATAATTCTGTCCCACATAAGTAGCCATTGCTATCCCAAAGGACATCAGTGGCATAAGTGCCAAAAGATTCACCTTTTCCGCCGCGGAAAACGCCGCCACCGAAGCAGGTCCCAACTTATTGATATAAACCTGCACTACAATGCAGCCAATCGCAATTACACTTGCCTGAAATCCCATCGGCAATCCGATGCGCATCGAGTGCATCAAATCTGCCCAGCCCACCTTCCAATCCTCTTTCTTAAGGATTAACAGAGGCTGTTTCTTCCACACATAAATAAGACAACAAATCCCTGATATAACCTGCGCAAGCACTGTAGCCCCAGCGGCACCACCAACTCCCCAGCCGCAAAACAGGATAAAGATATAATCCAGGACAATATTAAGGACACAAGTAATAATAAGGAAAATTAAAGGAGTTCTACTATCCCCCAACGCTAAGATCATATTTGCCATCAGGTTATAAAAAACCAGCGGCAGTATTCCCCAAAAAATAATCAGCAAGTAAATCCTTGCATTGGCATAAAGTTCTTCAGGCGTTTCGAGTAAATGCAGAATAGGATCTACAAACAATATCCCGAATACCATAAGCAGAATCCCAATGAAAGCACTGCAAATAGTACCCGAGGCAAAACTCCTCCGAACTCCCTTTTCATTTTTAGCTCCATAATACTGAGCCGTCACAATGCCAAATCCAGCTTCCGCGCCAAAGATAAAGCCAATTAAAAAAAAGAGAATACTTCCCGTACTCCCCACCGCCCCCATTGCATTCGCGCCCAGAGTTCTGCCGACAATGAACATATCTGCTATGTTATAGATCTGTTGAAAAAAATTGCCTAACAGCAAAGGGATGGCGAATAAAATAATCAGGCGAATAGGATTGCCTTGTGTTAAATTTTTATCCAAATTCGAATCTCTCCAATCGGGACTCAGCCCGACAAGTATCATCATTATCCTCTCAATAAAAAAAATGGCAACACTTTTTATCATCCCAACAAAAACAAATATTTTTTCTCCTATTCTTGACAAAGAAAACTCTTTTTTTAAAAATAAGTTTTGGTGGAACAGATACGCAAAAAACACAAATTAAATGCAGAGAGGAGAATAAAACGAAGAGTCAATACATGAATTTGATTCAGGATTCTCTTCTCCCTCTCTCACAAAAATGACATTAGAATGACCGACTATTTTAAATTACTTGCCCAACCGCGTCTTCCCTGGCTGGATCCCGATGAATTGAAAAACAAATTTATGGAATTAACCGCTCAGGCTCATCCAGATAAATTTCCTCATGATACACCGGAAGAACACTCCCTCCGAACAGAGAAATATGCCTTGCTCAATACCGCCTATCAGAATCTCAGTTCCAACCGCAGCCGGATTCTACATCTGATTGAACTCATCTCCGGCAAACAAGTAACCGATATTCAGCGAATTCCTCCCGGTTACGGTGAGCTCTTCATGGAAATGGCCCAAACGCTTGCCTCTGCCGATGCTTTCCTCCAGACAGCTCCTCAAGAAGACTCTCCCATCCTTAAAGCAAAGCGCTTTGCCGAATCGCTCACTCAAATAGACAAATTAACCACTTTGCAGAAAAAGCTTTTTAGCCTCCGCTCACAAATCGAAGAAGAGCTCAAAGCAATGAATTCCATACCAGAAAAAGAGATTCCTCTTGAGAGACTTGAAGAACTCTATCGATCCTTAAGCTATATCAGCCGCTGGGATGAACAACTCCGAGAAAAACTCCTTCTCTTTACCGTCTAATGATTCTCTTTATCGTAGCCCTTATGAATTCCTATCTCAAACAACACAAACGACTCTATCGAATGAATCTCAAACAAGTATTCCATCTTGTTTTTCTCTGCTGTTTTTTCTTGGGATCAATCTTTTTCTCTGCCTGTGCTAACCCTGAAAGTCTTCCAGACGCCAGTCCCAATCCTAAAACGATAGTCAAAGTTCCCAGCAACTACAAAAATATTGTGACTTGGGGAAAGCAATACAAACTGCGCTCTCGCTGGGTTCAAAAAGATAAGAAAATGAATCTCTACACAGCCTCGGATGTAGTCTCTTTTGAGGCCGAATCTCAAAAAGTCACTATTAATGATATCTCTTTTTGGATTTCCTATCCGATTAAAAGCGCCAATGGAACTATGTATATGCACCAGCAGGATATCTCCACCTGTCTGGAAGCTATTCTCAAGCCTAAAGCTCGCTCTCAAGTCAAAATCGTCGCTCTAGATCCAGGACACGGAGGAAAACAACCCGGCGCCGTCTCCGGCAAAATGCAGGAAAAAACATATGTTCTGCTGATTGCTCAAGAGGTCAAACGCATTCTTGAAAACAATGGAATTAAAGTTGTCATGACCCGCTCCAGTGACAAATATATGGGGCTTTCAGAACGTCCTGCCTATGCTTCAAAGCAGAATGCCAATCTCTTTGTCAGTATCCATCTCAATTCTGCCGCTTCTTCCAAAGCTAACGGAGTTGAAGTTTTTACAACTACTCCTTCCGGCGCTCGTTCTACCAATCCAGATCGTTCCGGAAGCAGAGCCCGCACTGCCGGTAATGCCTATGACGCTTATAACTCCCTACTGGCTTATCACATTCAGAAAGAACTTGTCGATCAAACCCGCATGACGGATCGTGGAGTCCGCCGTGATCGGCTGGCTGTTCTCATCAATACAAAGATGCCTGCCGTTTTGGTAGAAGCCGGTTTTATCAGCAACAAATCGGATCAAAAGAAACTGTTATCTACCTCCGAGCGTAAAAAAATAGCCAATGCTATCGCAGAAGGAATATTGAATTACAACAAATCCATTTCCTCCAGTAAAAGCGACTCTCTTTCTTCTTCTTCAAATTCCAGACGCAATATTACTCAAATTGATAAACTCTAATTCCCTACGGCAAATCTCCCTAATCAGAACTTGATTCCAATACAAAAACCGTCTCTGAACTTTTTGTCAGAGACGGCTTTTGTTAATTTATACTTTTCCTAATTGCCAAGTCTAATCTTCTCCCAGCATAAATCGATTAGAAAATCGCCCATGGAGAGAAAAAGAGAATTGTAATTAGCAAGAATACCGGGATTAAAATAGGAATTGAATACTTCAGCAAATATCCAAAGAAAGTAGGCATATGAATTCCCGCCCGATCTGCAATCGATTTAACCATAAAATTGGGACCATTACCAATATAAGTCATCGCTCCAAAGAAAACCGCTCCCAGTGAAATGGCAATTAGGTGATGCCCATGCTCTCCCACAAAAGCTAAAACCTCCTGTTTGCTGCCCACATCCATATCATACAATCCCATAGCTGTGGCAAGGAATGTCAGATAGGTGGGAGCATTATCTAGAAATCCGGAAAGAGCTCCTGTACACCAGAAGAACTTTATAGGAGAATCAATCCCAAATGACGCCGCATGGGTTCCCAGATACGCTAAGGCAGGCGTCATCGTCAAAAATATCCCGGCAAAAAGCCAGGCCACCTCTTTAATCGGTCCAAAAGTAAAATCATTTCTTTCATGAACTTGCCGTGAAGTTGTCAGATAAGAACCTACTGCCGCCAAAACCATCAACGATTCTCGCAGGAAAAGGGGATTTTCAATAAATACAGCACAAAGAATCATCAACAAAAAGAAGAGGTTGGGTAATCCTGTTACACTGATTTTTTCATCCTCATCATTAGGGACTTCCTTTATATTTCGCATGGCCTTTCTATAATTAAGTAAATCAATAACATAGAAAATAGCCAATACAAGTAAAACCGCTATTAACCATCCCGTCCAACAATGTTCCAATATCCACCAAAAGGGGACTCCACGCAAAAAGCCTAAGAAAAGAGGAGGGTCCCCAATCGGAGTCAAAGCACCTGCAATATTGCTGACAATAAAAATAAAAAAGACAATATGAAATCCCGTGATACGTCTGCGATTCATTCTAATCCATGGACGAATCATCAGCATGGAAGCACCTGTCGTTCCGACCAAGTTTGCCAAAATAGAACCCGCAAAAAGGAAAATGCAATTAATCAGCGGTTTAGCTTGTCCCTTGGTAGAAATATGAATTCCCCCAGAAACCACAAAAAGGGAACCTATTAATACAATAAAACTAATATATTCATGCGCCACATGCAGCATTTTGACTGGCGCTTTGAAAATAAATAGATAGTAGCAAAGGACAAAAGCTCCCAATCCCACTGAAACCAACCAATAATACTTTTCCCACCACTTAGAATTGATGAGAGGTATTAACGCTATTGAAAGAAGCAGCAGGACAAAAGGTAATATCAGCCATGGATGAATTACAAGTTCCTGTGCTGAACCTGCTGCGAATAGTGCATTATTCAGCATACAATATCTATTATCTGTTTTTTTTTAAATCTCTCAAGTCAATTCCACTCCTAAAGAAGACGGAGTTTATAAGAATAATTAACCTTCGCAAAATGAAAAAGAGAAACTTCGCTCCGATAAAAATCTCTTATTTTGAATAGGGGAGAAAGGGCCAAAATTTGATTCAGTCTACCTCAGAAAACAGAACAACCGCACCTGGCATATTAACCTGGCGCGGCTGTTTTGTTTTTGAGCCAAGCTTTTTCCTAGACTACTTCCAAACAGGAAAACCGTCTTCACTTGACTCTTTCAGAATATTAAAAGGAGAATTATTTTTTATCCTTTGTTGTCAGCGGCCAATCGTCTGTACGGAAAGGCCCCGCAGGCAATCCCGCCTTATTATAGAGATTGCAAACAGGCGAGGTATCCCAGGCATAACGCGCGGCAACCGGATTTGGAACTTCAGGAGAATAAAGCAGAATAGTATCATCTTGAATAATCGCTTTGGCCCAATGGAATTTTTTATCTTCACCCGCAACGGCAAATCCTGTCAGAACTCCATCATTCCCTCTAGCAACCAAACCACCACAATCATAATCAAACTCTAATCGGATAGTCCCATCGACAATACTCATCTTCTTGTAAACGGGCCCTGAAAATGCCATTCCGCGTTTAGCATAAGTATTGGCTAGAGCCCAATAGGCGAGACGACGGCCTACATCCGCTTTATTCTTAGGATGAATGTCATTAACATCACCGATATCTATTGTTACCGCCAAGCCGCAATTAGGAACCGTTTCGGCTACATAGGCTTGAGATTCACGAATCTCTGCCCAGGCGTGTTCACGTGGCTCAGGACTGCTCGGCATAAAAGAGGCCAATTGTACAATAATGAAAGGGAAGTCTCCTGTTTGGAAAGAGTTACGCCAATCCTTGATCATAGCCGACAGCAATGAACGATACTGCCATGCTCTATCGGCATTGGAACATCCCTGATACCAGATAGTTCCCATAATTCCGTAAGGAATCACAGGCGTCACCATTCCATTATAGAGAGCCGTACAAACATGCGGATTACCGGGATCCTTTTCAATTTGTGATTTAGCATTTTTCAGACGTTCATCAAAATCTTTCAGAGGTTTCAGTCCTTCAGCACTGGTCCATGCTTCGGCCAAAGTGCCTCCCCATGAACTATGAATCAATCCAATGGGAATATTCAGCGTCTGATTAAGCTCCCGTCCAAAATAGAAAGCCGTTGCGGAATAACCTCCCCAAACTCCTTTGTTCTCCAGAACTTGAGGAGTACAAGCTTCCCAACTCATGACTGCTGTCTGTTGAGGCTGATATTGGACACTGTGTGGGACCATCAACAGTCTCAACGTGGGGTAATTAGCGGCATCTATATCGGCTTGGGCATTACATAGCTTCATGCCCATTTCCATATTAGACTGACCAGAACAAAACCACACATCACCCACCAGAATATCTTTAGCTTCTACAGTCTGAGTCAAGTTATTGGCGGTACCAGTCACTTTCATAGTTCTTGGTTCAGCCGAGATCCCCATTTTGCCTAGTTTAAGCATCCATTTGCCATCATTTCCAGCCTTAGCTGTGACTTTTTGCCCGGCGAATTCTACCGTCACATCGGTTCCCGGATCAGCCCATCCCCATACTGGAACTTCTAAATCACGTTGTAAAACAGCATGATTGGAAAAAAGGGGATGAAGAAAAGGCATCTGAGTCTGAGGACGACTCTGAGCCTGTGCCGCAGTCAAGGTTCCTCCAATGACCACCGCCACTGCAATTTTTTGAAAAGTTGTTCTATTCATAAATGAATCGCTACGCGATGCATTATATTGATTTTCTTCTTTTCTTTCAAGAAGGAAAGTGCTTTTTCCTTTCCGCAAATTCCCACTCCTTTAAAACTCGGTATAAAGTTATTTTGCCGATTCAATTTTTCTACTTGATTCAGACTGCCTATCTTGCGTTGAAGCAAATTCAATTTTATGATGAATACCTTGACGGCAAAGTAAGTAAAAAAAAGCTCCTAAGGCACTCCAACAAAGATATCCCATATAAGCAACTAATGATAGAGCTAAGGCTTGAGCCGGTTCTATCTGCAATAAGGGACCTCCTAAAATAATGACATAGAGATTCTCTCTCACTCCTAACCCACTGGGAGTAATCGGTAAAGATGAAATACAAATAATCATCGGCACAATCAACGCCAGCTGAATGGCTCGTATAGAAATTTGCAAATCATAGGCAATAATAAAAAACTGTAAGATACAAAATACATTAAGTACCATTGAGATTAGAAACACCTCAGCCAAAACTACGCGATGCCGAAACATTTTATCACATGCTTCCAATGCCCGTTCTATCTTGTGCATCTTTGGCAGATAGTTCAATATTTTACTCAATAATCCGCGGCTACCGGCCATAACAAGAAAAATTAAACAGCAGAAAAACATCCCCATCGTAAAAAGAATCAGGATTATCCGCCTTTTATCCGCAAGTAGCAATTCCAGATTAGGAAGAATAAAAATAATTGTAAAAAAAAGCATCGAGAGCAATCCAACCAATCGATCTCCTATAACCGTAGTAATAACCTCCGTACGCTGATTTTTAGCATCTCCCATTCCATACCATGCTTTGAGAATATCTCCTCCCGTAGCTCCCAACAAAAAACTATTAAAAAACTGGCCAATCATTGTAATTTCAAAAGTTCGCCAGAATGAAATTCCCGCATGCTGCGCTTTGAGCAGCAAATACCAACGCCAAGCACCCAAAACAACCGTCATGCCCACACAAAGGAGTGAGAATAAAAATCCCCAAGGGGAAATTGTTCGAAAGACTTCCCATAGAACAGGAGGACCGTAAAACCAGGCAATTCCCCATTGTTCCCAGCGAGTAAGCTCTTCCCAATTGCTCCCCATCTGCAGAGCAGCCTTCGCACCCTGTTCCATAAAAATCACGTGCAAGATCCAGATTAACAATAATAATGTGATCAGTATCTTGGCGCTTTTCAGCAAAATGGATCTTAGTAAACTCACTCTTATCCTGCTATTCCTCTCCCCAAACAGACTTAATGTAAATAAAGCCTTTCTTAAGAGCTTCAGCTTCCACTCGCGGATTCATTTCCAAAACCTTCAGATGAGTAGGGAGAATTAACTCCTTAAGCTGAGCAAAATCTAAATCACCTTCTCCCGGAGGACAATGATCTCCTTCGGGATACGCACAGTCATGGATATGTGTTCCATACATACGGTCCTTCATATTATCGAGATGCAAATAATGATTGATAAAACCATAATTTTCTTTAATCTGTGCGTGTCCAGTATCATGCCAATAGACAACTTCCGACTGGGGAAAACGTTCCATCAGAGCAGGGAAATCCGCATCCAAAGGCAATTCATTAAGTCCTTCTCGATTCTCAATTCCTATTTTAACTCCACGCGCTTTAGCTTCTGGCACTAATTCTTCCAAAGCAGAGCAAGAACGTTCAAACCATTCCTCTTTGGCCATCTCCAGATACTCGTTCACTTCCATTAGCAATCGCTCGTAGCGAGGAGTCCCTTGCATATGAGCTGAAACCAATGGTCTAAGTCGCGCCTTGTAATCTTCTATCTTTATTGAGCCAAAGTGAGTTACCATCAGTGGAGCTTCCAGTCGAGCCGCCATTTCCAATGTTTTTTTTGTCTGCGCTATCGCACGATCTCTTTCTCGAGGATCATCTGAGCTGAATTGAAAAATATTTGGTGCTGAATGATTAACCCCCACCGGCAGAGGGCAGAAGTTATGTAAACTCGAGATTTTGATAACTTTATTCTTTACGGCGTCCAGAATCCCTTCCAACAAACTAATCCGTGTGTTATGTCCTAATTCCGCATATTCAAATCCCATTGAACGGACTTCTTCCAGCATGGCACGTCCATCAGTGAATCTCTTTGCATTCCAGCAAGTTGATAATGAATACATAATATTTCAGTCCCTCACTCCATCGGAGAGGTTATACAAATTGCCATTATTCCTTAATTCTTCTCATGATGCAACTAATCATCCGTCGGAGAAGAAGATTTCCTTTCCTTTCTTTGCAAAAAAGAACCGACAAAAGGATTCAAACTCCCCATTCGATAACCTTCTAAATCCAAACAACAATGGACATAACCAATCTGATAAAATTTTTCGGCAATTTCCCGGAAAACATCTTTCTTTTTGCTTATTTCTCCCATTTCGTTTTCTCCCAATTCAATTCGGGCTAATGATCCCGTTGAGCACTGATGATGTCTTACTCTCAATGTTCTGAAACCAATGAAATGAAGAAATTCTTCCGCCTCATCAATCATTCTCAATTTCTCTGCCGTAATTGGTTCTCCATATGGAATTCTTGAAGCCAAACAAGCCATTGCCGGTTCTGCCGCTGTAGGCAGCCCTAATTCGGAAGATAAAGCCCTAATCTGAATTTTATTGATTCCTAATTCCTGAAAAGGAGAACTTACATTCAGCTCTCGGGCAGCTATTGTCCCCGGCCGATAATCGTAATTATCATCTGCGTTGAGACCATCCAACAAATAAAGATACTTTTCCCGATGGGCTACTTCCAGAAAATCCGAGTAGAAATCCTTTTTGCAGATATAACATCGATTAGGGGAATTAGCCTGATATTCCGAATTATAAAAACCTCGGGATGGATGGATCTCTAAAGGAATATCCAGCTGCCGAGCTCGTTCAATAGCTTTAGTACGGACGCTTCTTGGCATACTCGGAGAATCCTCCATTATTGCCTTCATTCTCAATCCGGGTGTTTTTTTCGCTAATACAGCTAATAAAGTTGAATCAACTCCTCCGCTATAAGCAATTAAAGCACTTTTATAAGAAGCTAATTTTTCCTTAATTCTTTCCAGCAATTCCTTCATTTAAGGGATCAATTTTCCTCTTTTATTATTTCTTGAACAATAATTTTAAATCCTTCAACTGCAATAATTTTAATAGGAGAGCCAGCTTCTATTCCCTCCCCGTTTGTAATTGCATCTAATAACTCATTTCCCACTTTAACTTTTCCGCAAGAATAAAGCCGCGTTACTGCTATTCCTTCCTTGCCAATCAATTCCGAAGGAACTTCCTCTCCGATATCTCCTCCTATAGACCGTTCAGAGATAAATATTTTGGCAAATGAAGATTGAGGAAAATATTTTAACCAGATTATTCCGATAATAATAAGAGAGAGTATTGAACCACTCAGCACCACTATTCCAATCCCCGTACCATAATCTCGAAAAGAAAGAAAAATTCCCAATCCCATCAAAAATCCACCGGAAATTCCAGCTATCAATCCCGGTAAAACCGTTTCTAATAAAATAAGGATAATTCCCGCTCCTATTGCTATAGCGATAGACATAGCGTTTTTTTAAACCATAGTTTCTTCCGTTTCAAGAATAAAAATCCTTTTTCTTTTTGTTATTCTTTCATTTTTTCTCCTGATTTTTCTATAAAAAAGAAAATACAAATTTCTTCTTCTGCCGAAAAAAGTTCTCCAAAAAGAAAAATATTGATAAAAAGAATTTATTTTTAAAAAGAGATTTATAAAATCATGAATCCTTTATCGACTTTTAGGAAAGTAAAAAGTAGGATAAAAAGATAGCGATATCCCCTCAAAAATATCGCTTCCAATATTAATCCAAAAATATTTATGAAATTAGGTATTATCTCTGATATCCATGACAAGGTAGATATTCTTCGGAAGGCTTTGGATATTTTACAAAAAACAGATGCTCTTATTTGCTGCGGCGATCTTTGCTCTCCTTTTGTTATCCGAGAACTGGGAACTCACTATAATAAGGAGATTCATCTGGTTTTAGGCAATAATGATGCTGATATTTTCCGCATAACTCAAAATTCGCAAAACTTTCCCCAGATAAAAATGTACCCTGAAATAGGAGATATCATATTGGCGAATAAAAGAATAGGATTCATCCATTATGACAACCTGGCTCGTCCTATCATCGCTAGTGGATGGTATGATATTTTCTGCTTTGGCCATAATCACCAATATGAAATTGGAATAGAAGGAAAAACACGATTCATTAACCCAGGAGAATTGAGCGGAGTATTGACCGGCAAATCTACTTGTGCCATTCTGGACACTGAAGATGGGTTGCCGGAAAATCCCATTATCTTTTAATTTCTTATCCTATTATGAGTGAAACAAAAAAAAACCTGATTGGAATTATCATGGGCAGCACTTCCGATTGGGAAGTAATGAAAAATGCTGCCGATACCCTCAAAGCTCTGGGTATTCCTTTTGAAGTTAAAGTTATTTCAGCGCACCGCACTCCTGATCTATTGGCAGAATATGCTTCATCTGCCACGAGACGAGGATTGGAAGTTATTATCGCTGGGGCAGGAGGGGCAGCTCATTTACCGGGAGTTACTGCTGCTAAAACGACTCTTCCTGTCTTAGGAGTTCCAATGGAAAGTAAATATCTCAAAGGGATGGATTCTCTTCTTTCAATTGTTCAGATGCCGGGAGGTATTCCTGTCGGAACCTTAGGAATTGGTAAACCCGGAGCTATCAATGCTGCACTGTTTGCAGCGTCTATTTTGGGACTTAAATATCCTGAAATTCGTGCTGCGTGGGAAGAGTTTCGCACTAATCAAACGAAAAAAGGCATAGCCAATCAAGATTGCCTAAACAACCTTTGATAATATCTTTCCGAATAACTTGTTTATAGAAAAAGAAAAACTTGTGAATAAGTGTGAAAAACAGACTAATTGACTTTTTTACGGAGTTCTTTCTCAATGTTATTCACACTTTTACACAACTTTAATTTACTTTTTATCAGATATTTATAGAAGTTATTCAGATATTCACTTCGCATATTAATAACACCTTTTCATTTAAAAAAGAATAGAGTATTATCTTTCTCGATTGATCTGATCGACAGAGAAAAATCGAACCATGAAATTCACTATTGCTAAAGAGCATCTAATTGCCGGTCTTCAAGCCGTTCAAAGCGCCATTTCAGAAAGACAGCCTCTCCCAGTCCTTTCTAATGTCCTTTTGAAGACAAAAGAGAACGAATTGGAAATTACAGGTACCAATATGGATATGACCATTATTTGTACTGTTAAAGCCAATGTAGAAGTACAGGGAGCAACAACTTTGCCGGCGAAAAGATTTTTTCAGATTGTGGGTAAACTTCCCACACCATTAATTTCTTTAGATATTAATGAAAGCCATCAATGTACGATTGAATCAGGATCAGTTTACTTTAAATTATTCGGATTACCTCCAGAAGATTTTCCTGTTATTCCTCAAATAGATGAAACGCAATTTATTATTATTCCTACTTCAAAGATGAAGAGAATGGTAGAAAGAACTGCGTTTGCCATGTCTCAAGAAGATAACAGGATGGTCCTCAACGGTATGTATTTTACTGTAGAAGGAGATATAGTGACTACAGTTGCTACCGATGGACGAAGGATGGCTTTATGTGAAGACAAAGTAGATTCTTTTTCTGGCAACGGCCAATGCATTATTCCTTCCAGGACGGTTGGCGAACTTAGGAAACTCTTCTCTACAAGTGGAAGCGCCAAAATCTGCTGGGAAAATAGACAGATATCCTTCTTCATTGAAGGGGAAAAGAATATCAAGGTTAAGATGATCAGCAAACTTATGGAAGGAACTTATCCGAATTATCGTCAAGTAGTGCCGGTCGAACTTAAGCATTCATTGGCGTTAAGCCGTGAGGAATTGCTCAACGCAGTTGCACGTGCGGAATTAATGACAAGCGAGCGTAGCCATATCGTTAATCTTTCCTTTGGAAATAATCAACTAACAATTTCCTCTCATTCGGCAGAAGTAGGTGAAGCTAAAGAAACCTTAATGATCAATCATGAAGGACCAGAAATAGTTATTTCCTTTAATCCTACATTTTTGATGGATCCTCTGAAGACATTAGATGACAGTGAAATCTATCTGGAAATTAACGATGAATTTAGTCCAGCCCTGTTGAGAGCAAAAGAAAACAGTAAGTTTGTCGTGATGCCGATGAGACCTCCGACAGCTTAATATCGTGTGAAATTTAGAATAGGAGATTTTAAATCAACCCTCCGAGAGGAGAAAGAACCACTTATCCGGTTAATGTTGGCAGCCGGAGTGGTTTTTATTTTAGATCAACTCTCTAAATTACTAGTAGAGAAGATGATTCCTATTAACAGCCATAGCGAAATTCTATCTGGTTTTTTTGCTCTGGTTCATTGGGGAAATACCGGAGCTGCTTGGAGTCTTTTTACAGGTCAAAATATCTTATTAGGTTGGTTTGGTCTTCTTTCTTTGGGATTTATCTATTTTTTTAGAAGATTCTTGGAATTTTCTCATCCCTTAGGACAAATAGGGATGGGATTGATGATGGGAGGAATAACTGGAAATCTGGTAGATCGCTTCTTTCGAGGACACGTCGTTGATTTTCTTTATTTCTTTATTTATACCCGCAGCGGAAAAGAACTGGGATATCCCGCTTTTAATATTGCCGATATAGGAATTTGCGTCGGAGTAGGAATTTTATTCATTCTAGGAATTTTCCATATCAAAAAAAATGCCGAACAGGATGGATAATATCCTTTCTCTGGAGCAGAGAGCTTCCCTTCAGGCTATTTATATTACTGGAACAACAGCTTCCGGAAAATCTGCTCTGGCTTTGGAAGTAGCAAAACGACTTGGAGGAGAAATTATCAGTGTAGACAGTATGCAAGTATACCGGGGTTTGGATATAGGAACTGATAAAATTTCCTTGAAAATCCGTGAATCAATTCCTCATTATCTTATTGATATACGAGAAATAGAAGAACAATTTGACGCGGCTTCATTTATAACAGAAGCATCCTCGGCAGTGAAAAAAATCCAATCCTACGGAAAAATTCCTATTTTTTGCGGAGGAACGGGAATGTATTTTAAGGTTTGGTTAGAAGGATTAGCATCGGTACCTCCTCCCTCCAATAAAATAAGAGAACGTTTATCTTCGCTAAGCTTAGAAGAACTGCAAAAGATGCTTTTACAAAAAGACTCGACTTCTGCTCAAAGAATAGATTTGAAAAATCGCAGACGTGTAGAAAGAGCACTAGAAATATTTCTAATTACGGGGAAATCAGCTAGTTTAAAGAATATATGTTGGAAAGGATATGAATCCGGCACAAAACCTTTTTTATTCATTCTTCAAAGGGAAAAAGAAGAACTTATACAGAGAATCAATCTGAGAGTAGAACGAATGTTTGAACAAGGACTTGTAGAGGAAACTTGTTTTTTGCTCAAACAAGGTCTAGAAAAAAATAAAACGGCCATGCAGGCCATCGGGTACAGGCAAATTGCTGCTTATTTAAGAGGAGAAATAAAATCTTTATCAGAGGCGAAGGAAGAGATCAAAATCCGAACCCGGCAATTTGCCAAACGTCAAAGAACCTGGTTTAGAGGACAAATGGACTATGGAGAAACTTTCACAGTTTCTGAACAAATAGAAAAGTTGGCAAAAGAAATTGAACGAAAATATTATTTTTTTATTGAAAAATCTCAAAGGAAAATAGACTCTTCTCTCTGTTGAGAAAAAATAACTTTGTAGGAGAAAAAAGATTATAAGAGAAAAGACGATTTTTTAGATGAAGGCACTGGTTACAACCAATACTACGTCCAAAACAGAACGTGTTTTTCTAATTGGAGCACAATTCTCCAGCCGGACGGCTTATGAAGTTCAAGAATCTCTTTCTGAATTGGCGGAGTTAGCTAAAACAGCAGGAGGAACAGTTATTGATACCGGTTTACAGGTTTTAGAGAAACCTCATGCAGCGACTTTTATTGGCTCGGGGAAAGCAGAGCAATTTGCGGTAGATTGCCGCAGTCGTAATATAGATACCGTCATTTTTGATGATGAACTCAGTCCGGCACAATCTCGGAATTTGGAAGAAATTTTCAAATGTAAGATATTAGATCGAACCTCTCTTATTTTAGATATTTTTGCCCAGCGTGCTCAAACTCGTGAAGGGAAACTACAAGTAGAATTGGCCATGCTTCAGCATCTCTTACCTAGATTGACCGGTTATTGGACGCATCTCTCCCGTCAAAAGGGAGGAATCGGAATGCGAGGAGGTGAAGGAGAAACTCAGCTGGAAGCGGACCGACGAAAAGTTCAAGAGCGGATTGATCGGATTCGTCGAGAACTGGATTTGGTTCAAAGACAACGCTCTACCCGCCGCGAAGGACGGAGAAGAAATCTCTGGCCGTTAGCTTCAATTGTAGGTTATACTAATGCAGGTAAATCAACCCTCTTTAATTCACTGACGGGAGCAGGAATTCTAGCGGAAGATAAACTCTTTGCCACATTGGATCCTACAACCCGCCGATTGCGTTTACCAACAAACCAGAATGTACTTCTTTCTGATACGGTCGGATTTATCCGTAAATTACCTCATCAATTAGTTGATTCATTTAAAGCGACGTTGGAAGAGGTAGTAAGGGCCGATGTTCTGTTACATGTGGTAGATATTAGTCATTCGCTGGCTCAAGAACAGATTGAAAGTGTCAATCAAACTCTGGCGGAAATAAAAGCTCACGAGAAACCGACATTAATGGTACTGAACAAAATAGATAAACCTGGCTGTGGGTTGGAAGTTAAAAGAATGCAGGAACTCTATCCGCATGTAGTTGCCATATCAGCTAAGACTCGCGAAGGATTTCCGGAATTAATGGCAGAAATAGGCTCCATGCTTCGGCCTATCCGCATTGCTTGTGAACTAAAAATTCCCTATACGGATTCTGCCGTTATCGCACGGCTTCATGCTGTAGCTCAAGTGGTAAACGCTAATTATGAAAATGGGAGTGTAGGAAAATTTTTTGTCCGTATCCCTCCATGGTTAGAATCAGAGTTTAAAAAGTATATGGATGAAAACCAGGAGGATAAAGAAACCGTATCTTCTTTAGGAGATATTCCAATTAAAGAAATTGAAACTAAAAATTAAAAAATTTTATAATATAAAGGATCTATGAAAACAAAATACAAAAAATGGAATTTATTAGCTTTCCTGATATTTGCAGCGGGGCTAATCCAAACAGGACTGAATCAATCTGAAGCGGCGCCTTCGATGGTTCAAACATGGAATGATGAGCAGTTGCGATCAGACTTTGCTCAGCCTCCTTCTTCCACTCGAGTAGCCTGTTACTGGTACTGGATTTCGGATCACATCTCTGTAGAAGGTGTTGTAAATGATCTCTATGCCATGAAAGAAGCAGGAATTACTCGTGCCTATATTGGAAATATTGGATTAGATGGATTGAGTGGAGATGTAAAATTTGACACCGAAAAATGGTGGGAAGCACTTCACGCTGCCATGAAAACGGCTACAGAACTAGATATCGAAATAGGATTATTTAATTCTCCTGGTTGGAGCCAATCCGGTGGACCTTGGGTTAAACCGGAACAGGCAATGCGCTATCTTCTTGCAACAAGTGCTGAGGTTGCAGGAGGACAGAGAGTAAATATTGAATTGAAACCTCCGGCTGCTGACTTTCAGGATGTCCGTGTAATTGCTTTCCCAGCGATTTATCCCGAAAAAGAAGTCCAAATTAAATCGATTCAGACAAGTCCTTCTCTGGAAGATGCTTCTAATCTTATTGATGGGAATAGGACTAGTGGTACTCATCTGGGAAGAGCAGAAGATGGTTGTCAATATATTGATTTGACCTTAGCAGAAGAAGGGATAGTCCGTTCTCTCAAGATATTCGTTCATGAATATGGAGTCAATACGACGGCTCATCTGCAGGTTAAGAAAGGGGAAGAATTTGTTACATTGGCTGACTTCAAAATAGATCGATACAATAGGGCTTTGAATGTAGGGTTTCAGCCATTAGCGCCGGTTGTAGTAGCTCTTCCGGAGGTTTCCGGTACGGAGTTCCGTTTAATAGTAGATAATTCTTCCAATGGATTAGGATTAGCGGAAATAGAGCTTTCTTCTATGCCTTATATTGAAAGATACCCTGAGAAAACACTGGGCAAAATGTTCCAGGAGCCTCTTCCTTATTGGCATGAGTATCAGTGGAAAACAGCTCCGGAAGTCAGCGATGCCAACTGTGTAATCGACAGAACCCGTGTTCTTGATATTTCCAAATCTCTCTCTGGTAATACACTCGACTGGGAAGCTCCTGAAGGGAAATGGGTTGTGATGCGTATAGGAGCGGTTCCCACTGGAGTGAAGAATTCTCCTGCCAGCAAAGAAGCTACGGGGTTGGAAGTCGATAAGATGAGCCAGGAACATATTGCCTTTCATTTTGATGCTTTTATGGGAATGGTTATGCGCCGAATTCCTGAAAAGGATCGTAAGTGTTGGAAGGTAGTTGTTATGGATAGCTATGAAATGGGAGGGCAGAACTATACGGATACACTTTGGGAAGACTTTCAAAAACGTTATGGCTATGACCCGATTCCTTTCCTTCCGGTTATAGAGGGCTTTATTGTAGAAAGCAGAGAAATATCGGATCGTTTCTTATGGGATCTGCGCCGGTTAATCGCAGATAAAGTAGCTTATGATTATATTGGCGGATTACGTAAGATCAGTAATCGTAATGGACTCACGACATGGTTAGAAAACTATGGTCACTGGGGATTTCCAGGCGAATTTCTGCAATACGGAGGACAATCCGATGAAATCGGCGGAGAGTTTTGGGCTGTAGGTAGTTTAGGAGATATTGAGAACAGAGCGGCATCTTCCTGTGGGCATATTTATGGTAAAAGGAAGATCTATGCCGAGTCTTTTACTTCCGGTAATTACAGCTACAGTGATTATCCTGCCATTTTTAAGGAGAGAGGAGATCGCTTTTTCACGGAAGGAATCAACAGTACTTTATTGCATCTTTATATTCATCAACCTTATGAAGACCGGCAGCCTGGTGTGAATGCTTGGTTTGGAAGTGATTTTAACCGTTTCAATATCTGGTTTCCACAAATGGATCTTTTCACTGATTATCTCAAGAGAGTCAATTACATGCTTCAGCAAGGGCTCAATGTGGCGGATGTGGCCTATTTTATTGGAGAAGATACTCCCAAGATGACCGGTATTACTCATCCGGCTCTTCCTAAAGGATATCAGTTTGACTATATCAATGCGGAAGTGCTAGAAAGAGATTTGAGTGTTAAAGATGGATATCTTGTTCTGCCTCATGGAACTCGTTATCGCCTATTGGTCTTGCCTCCACAGGAAACTATGCGTCCGGAGTTATTAAAGAAAATACAAAAACTCATTGAGCAGGGGGCTGTTGTTATGGGCCCCGCTCCGAAGCGTTCTCCCAGTTTGGAAAACTATCCTCAGGCAGATGTAGAAGTGAGGAAAATTGCTGAAGAGCTTTGGAGCGGCGATGAAACCTATAAAAAGATTGGACGAGGAATGCTTATCAAGGGGGAAGATATTCAAGCTGCTCTGGATAAAATCAATTGCCCTCCGGATTTCCGTTGTGCGGTAGAACAGCCATTGCTCTATTCACATAGAACTCTAAAGGGAGGAGAGATTTATTTTATTTCTAATCAAAGCAAGCAAACAATCAAGGCTTTTCCTGAGTTTAGGGTTCAAGGACTGCGTCCGGAATGGTGGGATGCTACTACGGGTAAGACCCGTCCATTAGCTTCTTATAAAGAAACTTCAACAGGTATAATTGTGCCGATTAGTTTGGCGGCCAATGAAAGTACTTTTATTGTGTTTCGTGAAAAAATTTCTTCTTTTAATCTACCAGTATTAGTTGATTTCAATTGTCCTAGTCCGAAGGTAGTTCAGTCATTAAATGGTCCTTGGAAAGTTGAGTTGCTGAATCCATTCCGGCAGATGAAGAAAGAAATTGATTTGCCTAAGTTGATCAATCTGACTCAGAGTGAAGATCCGGAGGTTAAGTACTTCTCCGGTACGGCATCATATCACAGCCAGTTCACCTTGGAGCAGATGCCTGATTCAGAAAAGGAAGTATTCTTTTTGGATCTGGGAAAAGTCAATGTCATGGCAAAAGTTAAAATTAATGGAAAGTATGTAGGAGGAGTATGGACTTCCCCTTATCGGGTTGATGTGACAGAAGCTCTTATTCAAGGGATCAATCAGGTTGAAATTGAGGTTGTTAATACCTGGTGCAACCGTATGATTGGAGATATGAATTTACCGGAAGAAGAACGCCGTTTCTGGGTTATCAATAATGCTTGGAAAGCTGATTCTCCTCTTCAGCCATCAGGATTAGAAGGTCCGGTTACTCTACAATCAGTTGACATATATTTAGAACTTCCATCCGAGGTCATAGGAAAAAAAGAGAAAGAAAATTTGGAAATAAAGAATTCTTCTCAATAAGTTTCGGCATATATCTATGAGACATTTTATGGAGAGGATTTTGATTTTTTAAAACTATAAAAATTAAGAGCTTTTGAGATTTGTAACAATTACAAACTAAAAAGTTGTATTAGCATAATAGAAATGCTATTATTCTCAATGGGATTAGACTTAATGTGTGCTTATAACCAATTCTGTTTTAAGGGAGACTTAACAGTTTTTGTGTGGGAAGCATTAAGAAAATACCGAATTGCCGCAGACGGAGCGGTCGGTCTGTTGAAGCGAAGCGAAAGCGGAGGGGAGAGTTTCCAAGGATTAATCTTTGGGAATACGGCAGTAGAGAAAAGACCGTAAAAGATTAGTAGACTATATTAAAGTAATAACTGTATGATGCAAAAGAACAAA
>CALXMK010000026.1 GCA_944389455.1 uncultured Verrucomicrobiota bacterium | reverse complement strand
CTTTGTTCTTCTCTGACTGAAGTAATTATTCCGGACAGTGTCACATTTATGGGGCATTCTGTTTTTAGGGAATGTTCCTCTTTGGCAGGAATTCTCATTCCGGAGGGTGTCACTTCTATTGGAGAGGATGCTTTCTCTGGCTGTTCTTCTCTGACTGAAATAGTCATTCCGGAGGGTGTTACCTCTATTGGGTATGTGGCTTTTTCTCAATGTCTTTCTCTGACTGAAGTAATCCTTCCGGAGAGCATCACTTCTATTGGTGAGTATGCCTTCTGGCACTGTTCTTCTTTAATCCAAATCACTATTCCAGAGAGTGTCACCTCCATTGGAAATGGTGCTTTCCAGAACTGTTCTTCTCTGACTGAGATTGTTATTCCGGAGGGCGTCAAATCGATTGGAGATTATGCTTTCTATGGCTGTTCTTCTTTGACTAAAGTAGTCATTCCGGACAGCGTCATTTTCATTGGCAATGATGCTTTCAGCGGTTGTTCTTCTCTGACTGAGATAGTCATTCCGGAGAGTGTAAAATCGATTGGACTCTGGGCTTTCAGTGGTTGTCCACTAAGGTGGATTTATTTTCAATGTCAAAAGCCTCCTTCTGTAGATAGTTCTTTTGATAGTTTGGAAAATACAATCATCTACTATCCGCCAGGAGCCGAGGCCAATTGGGGAACCCAATGGCAAGGGGCAACCACTCAGCCGTGGAATAAAATCACGCTGGATCCTCTCACCTATACTCCACATGAGGATGGAACCGCTTCCATCTTTAATTGCTCCAATAGCTATGAAGGATCGCTAATCCTCCCGGAAACTATTGCCCATGAGGAGATAGTCTATACCGTTGACTCCATTGGGTCTGGGGCTTTTGAATATTGCTCTTCTCTGACTGAAGTAGTCATTCCGGAGAGTGTCATTTCCATTGGCAATGATGCTTTCAATAGCTGTTCTTCTCTGACCAATGTAATCATTTCGGATAGTGCTACATCTATTGGAAACTATGCTTTCTCTTATTGCAACTCGCTGAGCGGAATTTATTTCCTCTCTCCGGTTCCTCCTGCCGTAGGGAGCGAGGCCTTTCTTTATTGCTCTGCCGATATGCGGATCTATTATCCTGCCGGTTCAGAGGCTAATTGGGGTTCTATTTGGCATGGATTCCGGACTCAGCCCTGGTTTGCAGATGAAGCCTCTATTCCCTGGCCGGAGAGTATTACGATCGAGCCTCTCACTTATACTCTCCAAACTCAGACTCAAACCCTGGGGGATCTCTCCCTGGCAACGGCACACTATATCGTTTCGGATTGCGACGCGAACTATTCCGGAGCTCTTTCACTGCCTGAATTTATAAAACAGGAGGGAATCTCTTATCCGGTTGCCGGGATTGGAGAAGCCGCCTTCTCGGGCTGCTCCTCATTGACTTCGGTCATTATCCCCAAAACTATCGGTTCTATCGGAGCAAACGCTTTCAGCAATTGCGCTTCTTTGACAGGAATCTATTTCGAGTCGCCAACACCTCCTACGGCGGAGAACTCTGCGTTTACGGATTCTCCCTCCCTGATTATCTACTATCCTCCCGATTCTCAAAATCATTGGGGAACCGAATGGAACGGGATTGCCGCTCAGGCCTGGCCTCTGCCGGATACCTTTACCGTTGAACCGCTCACCTATAGCCGGATCGAAAATACTCTGAACTACGCCGTTGCGGATTGCGATCAGAACTATTCCGGTTCTCTCTCTATTCCCGACTTTATAGAATACGATGGAACCCCGTATCTTATTGCCGCAATTGGCGACAACGCTTTCGCCGATTGCGCTTCACTTTTTGAAGTGATTCTTCCGGAGACTATTACCTCTATCGGTTATAGAGCCTTCCATAAATGTTCCTCTTTGGCGGGAATTCTCATTCCGGAGAGTGTCCAATCGATCGGAGCGGAAGCTTTTGCCCGCTGTATCTCTCTGACCGGAATTCTTATTCCCGATTCAGTAACCACTCTTGGCGGAGCCGCTTTTGCCGGCTGCACCTCTCTGATTCATGCCGTTGTCGGCAATTCCGTAACAGAACTCTGTGATTACTGGAACTGGGATGACGGATTCGAATACGGAGGAATCTTTTTTGACTGCCGATCACTGACCTTCGTCAGTCTGGGCAGCAGCATTCGTACTATCGGAGATAGCACTTTCCAGTACTGTTCTTCTCTGGCTGAGATAGTTATTCCGGAGAGTGTCACCTCTATCAAACAAGAAGCTTTCTTCGATTGTTCTTCTTTGGCCGAAGTAGTCATTCCGGAGGGTGTCACTTCTATTGATTGGAATGCTTTCTGGGGATGCTCTTCTCTGACTGAAGTAGTCATTCCGGACAGCGTCATTTCCATTGGCAATGATGCTTTCAATGGCTGTACTGCGCTGAAGAATATCAGTTTAGGAAGCGGACTCTCTTCTCTCGGCGAAAACGTTTTCAGCTATTGCACAGCGCTGAGCGAATTCCGTGTAGATGAAAACAACTCCTCTTATCGAGATATTGACGGCGTACTCTTCTCAAAGAATGGGACCCAACTCATTCTCTATCCCAAGGGTAGAATGGGGGCTTATGCCATTCCTGAAGGGGTGAAAACAATCGCAGCCAATGCGTTCAGCGATTGCAATTCCCTCACGCAAGTGATTATCCCCGACAGCTTCACTTCGATTGGAGCCGGTGCCTTTACAAGCTGCGGTTCCCTGACAGAAGTTATCATTCCTGAGAGCGTCAAATCGATCGGATATCAGGCTTTCTATAATTGCTACTCCCTGAGAAAGATCTACTTCCTCGGAAGCACTCCTCCCACGGCAAACAATTCAGCGTTTGAATCTTGCCCGGAGGATATAATCATCTGCTATCCCGTCGGATCCGAGTCCGCCTGGGGAAGCGAATGGCACGGTTACTCCACTCAGTCATGGGGACTGCCGGAAACCATCTCGGTTCCGCCCCTAACCTATACCCGACTCGACAATACAATGGATTATACCGTTTCGGCCTGTGATCCCAACTATTCCGGCACGCTCTTTATCCCTGAATCGATGAATTATGAGGGAATCCCCTGCCGGATTATCTCCATCGGGGAATCTGCCTTTGCGGGCTGCGCCGCTTTGCAAAAGCTGATCATTCCCGCCAGTATCGCCACCGTCGAAGTCAATGCTTTTGCAGACTGCTTCTCGCTGACCGATATCTATTTTGAATCTCAAACTCCTCCCGACATGGAGAATTCCGCCTTCCTCAATTGTCCGGTGATGACCTTTTATTATCCCGCCGGTTCCGAGGCCAATTGGGGCACTGAATGGCAAGGATTCCCCACTCAGGCTTGGAGTCTGCCGGAAGCTCTTGTTATCGAGCCTCTCACCTATACGCAGATTGGGAAAACTCTGAATTATGCCGTTTCCTCTTTTGATAACGAATATTCAGGTCTCCTCTCCATCCCCGATCTCATGGAATACGAAGGAATTCCTTGCCAAGTTACCCTGATTAAAAACTCGGTATTTAACTGGAATTCCTCTCTGACAAAAATAATCCTTCCCGGAAGCGTCTCCGTAATTGAAGATTACGCGTTCCAAGATGTCCATTCGCTCAGAGAGGTTTATTTCTTATCAACCACTCCGCCGGACGCACAGCAATCTGCGTTCAGCGGCTGTTACGATATGACTGTCTATTATCCGAGCGATTCTCAAAACAATTGGGGAAGCAGTTGGAACGGATTCCCTGCTCAGCCATGGGAGCTGCCGGAAATCCTCAGCTTACCTCCCTTAACCTATCAGCGAATCGGGATGAGCCGAAACTACGAAGTTGCCGCTTGTGACAGCAACTGTGCAGGAACTCTCCTTATTCCGGATTCCATAGAATATGAGGGATTCATCTGTCCAGTCATTTCCATTGGAGAAAATGCGCTTTCCGGTCTTGACTCGCTGACTGCTGTCTTCATTCCGGAAAACATCACCACAATTGGCGAAAACGCCTTTGCCGATTGCGTCTCCTTAGAGACAATCGGTTTCAATACCAAGACACCTCCCCTCACCGGTGAATTCTCATTCGAAAACTGTCCGGCAGAAATGATTATTCTCTATCCTGCCGGTTCCGAGGTAAATTGGGGAACGGAATGGCAGGGATTTGCCGCTCAAGCTTGGAATCCCGAAGAAACACCTATCGTCCTCTATGTGACAGCGGAAGACACGGCTCGCTTCTACCATACGGAGAATCCCGAGCTGACTTACTTCATCACCGATGCCTCCGGCGCTCCGGTAAACGTGGAGGGTGCCCCCGTATTAAGCACCCCGGCCCTGCCTGAAAGTCCGATCGGGGAATATCCTATCACAATAGAACAAGGTACTCTGGATGACAATTATGCCTATACCTTCCTGACAGGTATCCTGACAATCAATCCGCCCCCCCTGACGGTAACGGCCGACAGCCTCAGCCGTTTTTATGATACGGAAAATCCGGTACTGACTTATGTTATTACCGATGCGGAGGGTACCGTGGTTGAAATCCCCGGAACGCCCGAGCTAAGTACAACAGCTACCTTGGACAGCGCTGTCGGTGAATACCCGATTACTGTTGCTCAAGGCACACTGGATCCTAATTATAGTTATACCTTCGTGGATGGCATTCTGACAGTTACACAGATTCCGGTTATCATAACCGCGGAAGACAAGAGCCGTCCTTATCTTGCTGATAATCCGATATTGACCTATGTTATTACCGACATAGAGGGTACCGTCATTGAAATCCCCGGAACGCCGGCTCTAAGCACAACAGCGGCTCCGGGAAGTGTCGTCGGAGAATATCCGATTACGATTGCTCAGGGAACTCTGGATTCTAACTACAGCTATACCTTTGTAGAAGGGACTCTGATCATTACACAAGTTCCTCTCATAGCAGCTGTTGAAAATAAGAGCCGTCCTTACCGTGCCGAAAATCCGGTATTGACTTATGTCATCACCGATACGGAGGGCGCTGTTGTCGAAATTCCGGGAACGCCGGAACTGATCACCAGCGCCGTCCCGGAGAGCCCGGTGGGCACCTACCCCATCCTCATTGCTCAGGGAACATTAGACAACAACTATAGCTATACCTTCGTGGAAGGATCTCTGACCATCACTCAGGCCCCCGCTACGGTAATCGCAGAAAACAAGAGCCGTCCTTATCATGGCGATAATCCGGAACTGACCTATACGATTACCGATGCCGCGGGCACTCTGATTGAAATTCCGGGAATTCCTGAATTGAGTACTACGGCTGCTTTGGAAAGCTCTGTCGGTGAATACCCGATTGCAATTGCTCAAGGATCACTCGATGCCGTCAACTACAGCTATACTTTTGTCAATGGGACTCTGACCGTCACTCAGGCCCCCGCCACGGTCACCGCAGAAAACAAGAATCGTCCTTATCATGGCGATAATCCGGAACTGACCTATACGATTACCGATGCCATGGGCACTGTGATTGAAATTCCGGGAATTCCTGAGCTGAGTACTACGGCGGCTTTGGAAAGCTCTGTCGGTGAATACCCGATTACAGTCGCTCAGGGGACGCTCGACAACAACTATAGCTATACCTTCGTGGAAGGAACCCTGACCGTCACTCAGGCTCCTGCTACTGTCACCGCCGAGAATAAATCTCGTCCTTACAATACCGAGAATCCGGAACTGACCTACACGGTCAAGGATTCCTCCGGCACTGTGATTACCGTCTCCGGTTCCGCTGAATTGACAACCACCGCTGACAAGAGCAGCAAAGTCGGTGAATATCCGATTACAGTCGCTCAGGGCACGCTGAACAACAACTACAGCTACACCTTCGTGGAAGGAACCTTGACCATCACTCAAGCTCCCGCTACTGTCACCGCCGATAATAAGACTCGTCCTTACAATACCGATAATCCAGAACTGACCTACACGGTCAAGGATTCCTCCGGCACTGTGATTACCGTCTCCGGCGCTGAAATCGCCACTACGGCTGACAAGAGCAGCAAAGTCGGAGAATATCCGATCACAGTCGCTCAGGGCATGCTCGACAACAACTACAGCTATACCTTTGTCAACGGGACTCTGACCGTCACTCAGGCTCCTGCTACTGTCACCGCCGAGAATAAATCTCGTCCTTACAATACCGAGAATCCGGAACTGACCTACACGGTCAAGGATTCCACAGACGCCGTGATTACCGTCTCCGGTTCCGCTGAATTAACAACCACCGCTGACAAGAGCAGCAAAGTCGGTGAATATCCGATTACAGTCGCTCAGGGCACGCTCGACAACAACTACAGCTATACCCTTGTCAACGGGACTCTGACCGTCACTCAGGCTTCGGCCACGGTCACCGCCGAGAATAAATCTCGTCCTTACAATGCCGAGAATCCGGAACTGACCTACACGGTCAAGGATTCCGATGGTGCTGTGATTACCGTTTCCGGTTCTGCTGAGCTGACAACCACCGCTGACAAGAGCAGCAAAGTCGGTGAATATCCGATTACAGTCGCTCAGGGGACCCTGAACAACAACTACAGCTACACCTTCGTGGAAGGAACCCTGACCGTCACTCAGGCTCCTGCTACTGTCACCGCCGAGAATAAATCTCGTCCTTACAACAGCGAGAATCCGGAACTGACCTACACGGTCAAGGATTCCGAAGGTGCTGTGATTACCGTTTCCGGTTCCGCTGAATTGACAACCACCGCTGACAAGAGCAGCAAAGTCGGTGAATACCCGATTACAGTCGCTCAGGGCACGCTGAACAACAACTACAGCTATACCTTCGTGGAAGGAACCTTGACCATCACTCAAGCTCCCGCTACTGTCACCGCTGATGATAAGAAACGTCTCTATTACGCCGAAAATCCTAAATTAACTTATACGATTAGGGATACAGAAGGCGCCCTCATTGAGATTCCGGGAACTCCTGAACTAAATACTACGGCTGTTTTGGAAAGCTCCGTCGGAGAATATCCGATTACCGTTGCTCAGGGCACCCTGGACAGCAACTATAGCTATACCTTTGTCAACGGGACTCTGACCATTGCAGAATTACCGGAAACCGTTACGATCGAACCGCTGACCTTCACCTTGATTGAAGGAACAATCAATTACTCTATTACCGATTGTAATGATAATTACAGCGGAGAGCTTATTCTCCCCTCAATGATTCCGATAGAGGGAACTGACTATCCCGTCACCGAAATCGCTGAATGGGCTTTCTATGCGTGTATTAGGTTAAGTTCTGTAGTTATTCCCGAAGGAATCACTCAAATTGGAAGAGGTGCTTTTTCCAATTGCTTGGGATTAAGCTCTGTCACTCTGCCCGAAGGACTTCTCCAAATTGGGGAAAGCTCTTTCGCATCCTGCAGCTCGCTCTCTGAAATCACTATTCCGGAGAGTGTCACTTCGATTGGGAACTGGGCTTTCCGCTACTGCAGTAACTTATCTCAGGTAAATATTCCCAATTCCATTACCGAAATCGGAGATCAAACTTTCCGCTTCTGTGAAGCGCTGACCTCTGTCACCATTCCTCCATCCGTTACTAAAATCGGGGCTTGGGCTTTTGCCGGATGCACCTCTCTAAAAGAGACAAACATAGGTGAAAATGTGATCACCATCGGTGAACATGCCTTCTCAGACTGTTCTTCTCTGGCTCAGGTGGTTGTTCCTGACAGCACCGAAGAGATTGCGGCTTGGGCGTTCGCTTCCTGCACCTCTTTGAAAGAAATTATTATAGGAGAGAACGTCACCAGTATTGGAGACTATGCCTTCTCCAATTGCTCCTCCCTGACTAAGATGGATATTCCGGACAGCGTAACCACGCTTGGAGCGGGTGTTTTCGCCTCCTGTACTTCTCTGAAAGAGATCATTGTAGGCAATAGTGTCAATTCTATCGGATCAGAGGCTTTCGCCTATTGCGACAGCACTATCTACTTCAAATCCGATACTCCTCCCGAAGTCGGTGATAACATATTCTTGGATTGTCCTGCTGATATGCTCATCTGCTATCCTGCCGGTTCTGAGGATAACTGGGGACCCGAGTGGCAAGGCTTTGCTACCCAGGCATGGGATCCTACCTCAAATCCGACTCCGGAAGAACCCTCTCTGACTTGCGGAACCGTCACTCGGAATCCTGAAACAGGCGAGATCAGCTTCACGCTGAACTTCACCGGAACCTTGCAGGAGAGTGCCGACGGAATCACCTGGAGCGACATCTCCGACGCCGCCGAGGATACCTACACCGTCACCGTGCAGAAGAATCAAAACCGCTTCTTCCGCGCTGTGGTAAAATAATTCTCAAATCCACGGCTTTGGATAATTGAATTCTCAAAGCCGTTAAAAGCAAAAACGCCCGTGAGATATTAATTCGTCTCGCGGGTGTTTTATTATTTGAATTCTTCCAGGAGAAAATTCCCTAATGGATTATAATGCTTATTCAACCGCTTTCTATTCCTCAATAGCGCCGATCTTGAAGGGAAAACTAACTCTGATTTGGAAGAATTTTCTTTTTCCTTAGCATTAGCCACAATCCTCTATCTGCCACAACGATTCCTGTGCAGTTCCACCCAACTTGAATTTAAAAATATTCTGTTCCTCCTCTACACAATCTACTCTCTCCTGACATGCTCTTGCTCTAACTCCGAATTCATATTCAGTACGTTCAATAACGGCTTATCATACTCACTCACTGCTGCACTCCATCACCCACTCCCTCTTATCTCTTCACAATCTGATATAGCAGGGAAGAAAACAAATACTAATCTACTGAACAGCGATCTTATATTCTATTATTTTCTCGTCTATACTCTTGTCAGATATTTCATTCTGCTCTCATTTCTCAAATCATTCTCCATAGACTATCCCAAATTAAAACCAGAAATCTGTTCTCACAAATTACAGACTGACTATGTGTTTTTTGTAAAAAGATTCCTTTTCCATATAGTATTTTCCATAATAAAAGACCTTATCTCTTAAAAAGAAATAAGGTCTTAAATAATTTAAAGAATAAGGAAAATATTACTCTTTATACAAATCTTTAAAAAGCAATTTGGCCAACACCTTTTCATCCGGTGTAAGCTCCTTGGTAATAGTTTCTTTTAATTCAGATAAAACAGTCTTATCAACATCTAAAGTACTCTCATATTCATAGCCATATTCTTTAGCTAAGCTATACCATGCGCCAGCAAGAGCTGTATCTTTTGTAAGACCGACTCCGCCATTCTCATAAATTTTACCTAAAGCAAACATAGCTTCCGGCACACCTGCTGCAGCCGCATAACCGAGACAAATAGCAGCCATAGCATAATCACGAGAAACTCCTTCTCCATTCATATACATCAAACCTGCACCCATCTCTGCCACCGGATTATCATTGATGAGAGAAAGCTTCTTCAACCACAGCAGAGCCTCAAATCTATGAGAATCTTTAGCCTCATTGCTGGTATTCACAGTACGAACTAATTGGAAAATAGCCGGCGTAAATCCCTGTAAAGCAGCCTTACGATACGAGTTCAGTGCACCAGAATAATCTTGGGATACTCCATAGCCGCGCAGCTCCATTTCTCCACAAACCGACTGCCAAAAAGAACTTTTAGTATTTTTAGCATCATCCTCAACCAGTTTATAATCTTCCTTATAATCTGCCTTCAATTGCGTAGCAGTTTTATTAGTCGCCTTTAATGTCTCCTCCATCTCGGCCGCTTGAGTATATTTACCATTACTGCGATAAATCCAAAGTAATACCGTTTGGGCATAAACATTGCCATTTGTCGCTTTACTGAGATAATCTTCCTCAGCCGGTAAACTTGGGAGAGATTCTGTAAATTTAACTAAATTTACATTCCCCTCTTTTTCCCATTCCTCAAACCAGGCAACAAATGACTTTAAAGAAGACTTAGTCGGTTTCCTAAAATCTTTTGCAATACGCCTCGTTAAAACTTTAATAGTATCTTCATCTCCCTGTAAAAGTACATTTTCGATTTTAGTAGTCGTTTCCTCTGTCAAAATATCAGAATAGGATTGACGCGCTTGTCTAAGTGTTTTAATCGCGACTTGATTTTCTTCTCCAAAAGCGCTGGTAAGGGTGTCATTGACTGTTGACATGGCGCGAGAAAACCAATTCGATGCATCCTGCGCAACTAAACTGTTTTCAAATGCCACTCCCAATGTCAACACTGTACTTAAAAGTGAAACGTATATTTTAGCACGAAGTTTCATATTATTCTATCCTATAGATTGGAATACATACCAATCTCTTTAAATTCTACAACAAAAAAGACTGAAATAAAATTTTTTTAAACTTAATTTCAGTCTTTTTTGCGTTTTTCTGAGATTTCTCGCAGGCAGGAAAATTTCCTCTATACTAATGAGAAGCTTGCGGGAAAGCAGTAATTCTCAACCGCGCTGCGCCCATAGGAATTAGTGTAATATCCTCTAACTCATCCTCTCTAAGAGCATCTTCGCTTGGAAGAACACCACACAGCCCATATTTGTCAATCTTCCAGCTGGGAATTTTTTTCCCTTTAGCGGCAAACTTTAGTGGCACAGTATCTTGAGTGAAAGGATTATACTCCCCAGTCTGATGTTTTACCTCTTTAAGAGCAATGGGAGCATTTGTAACCAATGCGTAATTCCATGGAGAATCAGGATAGATCTCATAAGAGGGCCAAGCAGAAGCATCAGCATTTTCCTGCCACTTTGAATCATGAATAGCAGTCTCTTTGCTATCCTTCTTCTCATAGCGCTCCTTAATCTCTAATGAAAGCGTCAGTGGTCCATAATTAACACTAACACTATTTTTATTTACCGCCCAAACTCTATACGTAATATTCATTGGCAGTTTTAGATAAACCTGATCATCATTCTGCCAAAGACGTTCTATACGAAGATAATCTCCGCTTTTCATAATACTGCTGGGAGGAATAATTTCCTCTCCTGTCGAAGCACTGATTATAGTAAGTTCCGGATTAGTGGTCCAAGAAGGTATCCTTAGATAGAGAGGGAACTGACATTCCTGATCCATACTCATACGAAATACAATCCGATCATCAAATGGATAAAGAGTCTCCTCCTCTAAGAGGATTTTGTTCTTTTTCTCATTTCCGACATAGATTTCAGTCGTACAAGCAGAGTAAAGAAGCGCTGCAACTCCATTATCCGGGGTAGCCATAACAAGATGCTCTATATAATAAGGCCAGGCAAAACCATGATTATGCTGGCAGCAACGGCTGCTGAAAGGATTCATAGCTAAGAATGGTCCTTTATTATCTATACCCGGATGGTGATTCTTAGAATCGCTGACAACATGATTTGGACTTGTTATATACCTTAGAGAACGATAATCAGGCATAAACGCTGCAGGATAACTGTTGAAGGCAATATCTTCGCAATTTTCAGCCCAAACAGAATCTCCTGTAATCAACATCATAATCTCGTCGGAAGCCATTTGTTCCGCAAAACCACATGTTTCTGTTCCTTGACGAGGATCAAAAAAGCCTATGCGAGCATTCTCATCCGCACCAAACATGCCTCCGGGCACCTGTCCAAAAGCACGACGTATCAGACTGTGAACATTATAGCTTGCACTTAACATTTCTTCATTTCCATTGAAGAGATACCAGGTAGCAGGTTCACGAAAACATTGAGCAATATTAACATTATGCCAATTAGGCAATTGAGTATCTTGAGTCCAATCCGCCGTATTTTTATGTATTTTTTCTGCAAGTTTTAATAATTCTGGATCTTTTGTGCGATTATAAAGCCAGACAACACTCCAAAGATTATCTCCCCCGCGGCTGTTCTCCCAATAGCTAGCCAAAAAATCTTCATCTGGCACTTTTTGCAAATAACTGCAATAAGATTTCATAAAAGGAATAACCCTCTCATCTCCTGTATATTCCTGCCATGATTGCAATATCCAAAGAGCGATCATATTAGGCCAGAAATCCTGTCTTCCCTCATATTTTGGACCAAAGTTTCCATCCTCCCTCTGCGAAGCCAGAATTGCATCAATCCAAAATTTGGCTTCTTTCAGCATATCTTCATCCTTCAAAATATATGCAGCAGAAGAAAATCCTCTCAGCCAATAAGGGACCTCCTCCCATCCCCATTCCCCATCTGTTTTCAGCCAAGCATTATTTTCACGCTGAAGCCATGCGCTGATTTCTGATAAATGTCCATTCAAGCCATCTGCCTGCAGTTCAAGTTGTTTTTTCAACCATCCCCCAGGTTGAATAGATCCTATCGGCAATTTAATCAATTTCTGTGGCTGAAGAGGCAACTCATTACTGATATAATGAATATTTCTGGAATCAACAGGAATCGTATCCAAACTGCTGAAATTTATATCTGAAGCTTCTGTCATGAACGCAAAAATAGAATAAGAAGCCAATACTCCTGCAATACTCGTCTTAACTTTCATTACTCTTATTTTAAATAATTTAAGGATATTACTCCTGATTGGAAATTATACCTTTAAAAAAAATCCTATTCAATCTTATATGGATTTTTATCACTTTTATTTTAAATTAAAAAAATAAAATTGATAGATAAAATCTTAGGATTTGCCCTTTTTAAAACGATGCGATCTTTTGTTCGACTTCCTTAATGACGATTCCCGCTCAGCAACACCTCTCCTGCGATGCAGAGGCTTAACAGAAGAAAATTCCGCATGAGATGTTGGTTTATCCCCATTTTTTATCCGTTCCAATTCCCTGATTTGATCACGAATAAGAGCCGCTTTCTCAAAAAGCAATTCCTGGGCAGCCTGTACCATTTCATCTCTCATTGCATTAATTGTAGCATCAATATCCAGACCATCATTCCCTTCCGCAAAAACACTGGAGTTCTGAATCGGAGATGAGACAGTGTTTAACCCTGATGTCACCAACAATCCTTCCTCCATAGGCCGACTGACACTATGAGGAATAATGTGATGACGTTCATTATAATCCATCTGCTTCCGTCTGCGATATTCCGATACAGCTAAAAACTTCTTAATGCTGTCTGTCATCACATCGCAATAAAGAATAACCATTCCATTTAAATGCCTAGCCGCTCGTCCTGCAGTCTGAATCAGACTAGTCGCACTTCTGAGAAAACCTTCCTTATCAGCATCTAAAATGGCAACTAATGAAACCTCTGGAACATCCAACCCTTCTCGAAGAAGATTGATTCCCACTAAAACATCGAAATCTCCCTTTCGGAGAGCTCTTAAAATCTCTACTCTTTCAATGGCATCAATTTCGCTATGTAAATACTGAACATTGATTCCTATATCTCTAAGATAATCAGTGAGCTTCTCTGCTGTTTTCTTTGTTAAAGTCGTAACAAAGACTCTCTCCTTCTTATCCACTCGTTTACGAATCTCCTCAATTAGATCATCAATCTGCCCCTTAAGAGGACGCAAAAGCACTTCTGGATCGACTAAACCTGTGGGTCTAACTACCTGCTCTACTACGTGGCTTCCACACCACTCTAACTCTCGAGGTCCCGGAGTAGCACTTAAATAAATTGTCTGCCCTTGAGAACTTTGAAATTCATCAAATCGAAGTGGTCGATTATCCATTGCACTGGGAAGCCGAAATCCATAATCAACTAATACCGACTTTCGTGAACGATCTCCAGCCGACATTCCCCCAATCTGAGGAATTGTCACATGAGACTCATCGACTATAAGCAAATAATCTTTTGGGAAAAAATCAATCAACGTACAAGGTCTTGATCCTGGAGGGCGTCCCGTCAAATGACGACTGTAATTTTCTATGCCGGAACAATATCCCATCTCTAGCATCATCTCTATATCATACTCTGTTCTTGATTTTAATCGCTGTGCCTCCAGAAGTTTCCCGTTCTTTTCAAACCATTCCAGACGATCATTTAATTCCTCTTTTATCGCTTTGACCGCTTGAATCAATTTATCACTCGAAGTGACAAATTGTTTGGCTGGAAAAATCGTTACTGACTCCATCTCATTATATTCATGCCCGCTAACCGGATCATAACGGACTATTTTCTCGATTTCGTCACCAAAAAATTCAAAACGATAAGCATCCTGCATCCATGCAGGAAATAACTCCACTACATCTCCTCTGACTCTAAACGTTCCCCTCCCAAACTCAATATCATTTCGCGCATACTGCAATTCTACCAATCTTATAAGAAATTCATCTCTATCTATTTGTTCCCCTTTCATCAAGTGAATAAGCATAGACTCATACTCTTCACGACTACCTAACCCATAAATACAAGAAACACTCGCGACTACAATGACATCCTCCCTGGAAAAAAGACTGCTCATCGCGGAAAGTCTCATTCGCTCAATCTCATCATTAATACTGGAATCCTTTTCTATAAAAGTGTCGGTTTGAGGAATATACGCCTCTGGCTGATAAAAATCAAAATAGCTAATAAAATACTCGACAGCATTGTGTGGAAAAAATTTTTTAAACTCCGCATAAAGCTGCGCCGCCAATGTTTTATTATGTGAAACAATCAAGGTCGGTTTATTGATCTGCGCTATTACATTAGCAACAGTATACGTCTTTCCCGACCCTGTAACTCCAAGCAATGTTTGATGTTTTTCTCCAGACTTCAATCCTTTGACTAATGACGCTATCGCCTGCGGCTGGTCTCCTGCAGGCTGATATGGAGAAACAAGCTCAAACATAAAAACGCTTGATTTTAAGCAGTCTTAAATTTTTCATAAGCCGAAAGGATTATTTTCTCTGTATCCTCCCAACCTAGACACGCGTCTGTAATGGAGACTCCATAACGGAGTTTAGTACGAACATCCTCTCCTGGGGAAACTTTTGGAAATGACTGATTCCCTTCAAAGATATTACTCTCTACCATAGCACCTACAATATGCTTATTCCCCGCTAGGCATTGATTGATAACATCCTCCCAAACATCCTTTTGACGAGCAAAAAGTTTACAAGAGTTGGCATGACTACAATCGACAACTAGAGATGTGAGCAGATTCTCATCTTTTAACATCTCGATACTGCTCTGAATCGACTCTCGATCATAATTTGGGCGAGTTCTTCCTCCTCTTAAAACCACATGAACATCATCATTTCCCGTTGTCTTAATTACACTTGTAACTCCATGCTCGTCAATTCCGACAAAAGAATGAGAAGCATGACAAGCAATCATCGCGTCTATAGCTGTTTGAAGTCGTCCGTCGGTACCATTTTTCAATCCTACAGGCATAGAAAGACCGCTGGCCAACTCTCTGTGAGTTTGGCTCTCAGTAGTGCGGGCTCCTATTGCAGCCCAAGAAACAAGGTCATCTATGTACTGAGGAATAATCGGATCAAGAAACTCCGTTGCCACAGGGAGTCCCATCTCACCTACACGAATCAATAATCTACGAGCAATTTTAAGCCCAACCTCAATCTCATTTGAATGGTTCATGAATGGATCATTGATAAGGCCCTTCCAGCCAATGGTAGTCCGCGGCTTCTCAAAATAAACCCTCATCACAACATAAATTTTATCCTGAACTTTATTATACAATTTACTCAGTCGTTCAGCATAATCTTCAGCGGAAGTCACATCATGAACAGAACATGGTCCCACTATCGCTAAAAAACGAGAATCTCTTCCATGCAAAATATCCGATATTACTTTGCGATGTTTAATAATCTCTTCCTTTAACAAAATGGGTAAAGGAAATAATTGCTTCAATTCCAGCGGTGTAAGTAATGGGCTTACAGCCGAAACTCTTAGATTAACAACATTCATTCAATTAAATATTTACTACTCTATTTCAAGTAACTGCTTTACTTGAGAAATGGCCTTCCCTGGAGAATTTACAACAATTCCCTGCCACCCCCTTTTTAATGCCGGCTCAATATTTTCAGATTTATCATCCATATAAATGATATCCTCCCCTGATTTACCTGTTTCTTTCTCCAGTGCCTCATAAAAAGCCTCATTGGGCTTTGCCAGCTTCATTTTATAACTTAAAAAATAACCATCAAATTCATTGAAAAATGGATAATGCTCTGAAATCCATTTAACAGCAGTATCATTTGTATTGGAAAAAATATACGTCTTAAACCCACATTTTTTTAATTCAGAGTGAAACTCGATCATTTCATCTATTGGAGTAAAAATATCTCCAAAAATCTGCATAAAATCCTCTCGAGTCCCCTTATACTTTACTAATTGAGAAATTTCTTTATAAAATTCATCATCTGTTATTTCCCCCAATTCTAACTTTTCCAAAAGCCCCGAATTTGTTAATACACTGATAGCTTTAAGCGGAAAAATTCCGCACTTTGGCAACAATTGAGCTGCTGCCTTCATATAATCAAAATCTAACAGGACTTTTCCCAAATCAAATACAATAATCTTTCCTCTCTTCATAATACTTCTAAAAGTAAATGCATTAACTAAACTCCATTCACCGGCAAACGATTTTCAATTGCACGTTCTAAAGTCAGCCCATCCGTAATGTCCAACGATGCCCCTACCGGAATTCCTTGTGCTAATCGAGATATCTTTACATCCGAATTTTGAAAATGCTTCGCAATAAAATACACAGTCGCATCAGACTCTACATCCATTCCCAACGCCAGCAACAACTCTTTTACAGATTCCTTTTCCACTCTGGCAAACAATTCTGCTAACCGAAGATCTTCTGGCCCCACTCCATTGACCGGAGAAAGTCTGCCCCCCAAAACATGATAAAGCCCCTTAAAAGCTCCTGACTTATCAATAGATAAAATATCCAGCGGCTTTTCTACTACACAAATAATATCTCTTCTGCGAGTGAGATCATTGCATATTTCACAACCCGTTTTTTCACTTAAACCTCCACATTGAGGGCATATGATCACCTCTGAATGCAAAGATAAGAGAGAATTTGCCAGCATTTGGGTATTTTCTTTTCCAAACCAAAAAAGATGCAGAGCCAATCGCTCTGCCGAGCGAGGCCCTACACCAGGTAACTTCTCCAACTCTGAGATGAGAAGCCGAATTGCTTTTGGAATCACAAATTAGAACAACCCCGGGAATTTCAAACCCGATGTTACCTTCCCCATTTCTGAAGTAGAAATCTCTTCAGCTTGTTTTAATCCAGCATTGACTGCCGTAATCACTAAATCCTCTAGCATCTGTACATCCTGCGGATTAACTGCCTGAGGATCAATCTTAATAGATTCAAGGGTGCGATCGCATCTTACTACAACCTTTACAGCCCCTCCTCCACTTGTAGCTTCGACAGTGCGTGATGCAAGCTGTCCCTGCATTTCCTCCATTTGCTGCTGAATCTTTACAGCCTGTTTCATCAATTTACCAATACTAGACATATAACGTACGTTATCTAATTTTTATTAATTAAATCAACTCCAGTTTGCACTATAGATGCCTGGAATAAATCTAATGCCTTTTTAATCAAAGGATCATTTTTAAAATCGATCTGTTCAACCGGCGGAGCTGCCTTCACTTCAGTCAATTCTGCCAGTGAAGATTCTTCTGCTTCCTGCCTCGGTTTCGGTGATATAACCTGCTCTTCCAAAGTTTTTGATTGCGCTAACTCCTTAGGGAGCATTGCTGGCTCACACACCGTAAATACTACATGGCAATTCGAATAACCGCAAGAATCGAGATAATCTTCTATCGCTTTTTGATGATTTAAAGTATCTAAAAACTTCTTCTGCTCTTCCGGACAACCAATTTCAAATTTCTTATCACTAAAAGAAAGTAATACACAAGTTCTTAAAGCTGCGGACAAAAACATATTTTTAACCAGATTAGCCGCAAGCATTTTCTCCCAAAAATCTTTTAAATCTTCAGGATATTTTTTCTCTATTGAAACTTCTGACAATACCGTTTTTTTCAATCCTTTATACAAGGATGCATTTTTTTCTATCTGAGAATAATTTGTAGATTGAATATTTATATTAGCATTTCGTTTTATAGATGCCTTTTCTGAAGGATATTGTTCTCGCCCTAGAATCTCAGATCCCAGCGTTTTCGGAGAAATCTCATCTTTGGAAGTAAGATTATTATTTTTTAACTCAATTAATTTTTCTAAAAGTGTATCAATAGAAATAGCATTTTTAGCCTGAATAGCTTCTACCAGAGAAAGTTCTAAAACCAATGAACGAGATGCTGCTGAAGAAAGTTTCCATTCATTGGTGATAAATATATCCATAATTTTGGTAAGTTCATCTAAAGTGACACACTTTGCCTGCACTTGTAAATATCCCCATTCATCGTCAGAGACCTCCATCAGAGTCCTCTCACCCCCAGAAACATTGAATAACATTAAATTTCTGAAATGATTCAATATATCCGAATTGAGTCGATTTACATCTTTCCCATTATCTAACAAAAAGTGTAGGGTCTTGAGAGCCTGCTCTATATCTGATCTCAATATTGCATCAGTCAGTTTTTGAATTTCATGGCGAGAAGCCAATCCAAAAGTTCCTAATACATCTTTCTCACTCAGATGATTTCCACAAAAACTAATTAGCTGATCCAAACTCGACTCTGCATCTCTCAGACATCCTTCTGCACCTCTAGCAATCGCTTCCAAAGCTAACTCGTCAGATTCAACTCCTTCATTTTTACAAATATAATTCAATTGCTTAATAATGAGAGGAATTGGAATTCTTCTTAAATCAAACCTCTGACAACGAGAAAGAATTGTTTGCAATACTTTCTCCGGTTCTGTCGTAGCAAACATGAATTTCACATGCGGAGGAGGTTCTTCTAAGGTTTTTAACAACGCATTGAATGCCTCTCTTGTCAACATGTGAACTTCATCTATAATATAAATCTTAAATCTGCTATTGGTTGGGGCATATGCCGCAGTATCTCTTAATTCACGAATTTCATCAATACCACGATTACTGGCTCCATCTATTTCTAAAACATCCAGTGAACGGCCCTCGCTAATTTCAATACAACGCGGATCTTGGTCGGAAAAATCAACTTTAGGTCCATCAGAGCAATTAAGACATTTAGAAAATATACGAGCAATAGTAGTCTTACCTGTCCCACGAGGACCTACAAAAAGATATGCATGAGCAATACGTTTTTGTTCAATTGCATTGGTCAAAGTCCGCGTTACGTGTTCTTGCCCAACCACATCAGAAAATCGTTGTGGTCTATATTTGCGGGCTATAACTTGATAAGACATTTCTATAATAGAAAGGAGAGGATTTCCATCCCCTCCTTGGTTTAAATAAAACCAGGGATACTACGACAAATACGAAGCAAACTGCCGTTGCTGCATTCCTGCCCTGGCGGGATCCGTAAGTCCGCACTTCGCAGTCCCTGGTAAAATCATATTTTTAATTCCACTTAATAGACGATTTCTTGGCCGACACTATTACTGTTGTGTTGTAGTAGTTGCTCCTGCAACTTGATTATGTTCATCTATAGAACAAGTAACTCCGCTATTCTCATCAACTGGCATCGTATAAGTTCCTCCTGCGGGGCAAGATGGAACTTGTTTAAAATAACCTGCTGTCACCAATGCATTTAAATCTGCAGGAGTGGCTTTCTGTTCCAATTTATAAAGCTCGATGGTCTGATCAATATTCTTCATATTAGCCATGCAGGAATTAGCCTGAGCACTCTTACGCGCTTTTACCACATTCGGCACAGCAATCATCATCAACATACCAATGATAGCCACGACAATCATAATTTCGATCAGCGTAAAACCGCTGCGTGTATTTCGGACTATCTTTTTGATGCTTTTTATTTTCATTTCATCTCTTTCTGATTAACTAAACCAATTATCTAAATTCTGCGGCATTAAAATAATGTCGAATAGCTGCCAGACAGCGGTTCCATCCTAACAAAGGACATTTCTTTGAACAAGAAATGTTTTTATTTTTTTCAGAAAACTTTCCTTAAATCTTCTATTTTAGGAAACAAAGCTCTTGTCTTTAAAAAGCAAAAAACAGTATTGCATTTTATCCGAAAAACAAATCTTAAACAGTTTTCTTTTGATTAACTTCCTTACGTAATTCACAAATCAAATCAGAAGATTTTCGCAAACAAACCTCAAATGGAACAGAATCAAAAAACGGCTTTAACGCTGCTGACCCTACTACCACGGCATCAGCAAAGTCAGAAATCTGATGAGCCATTTCTCCGCTTGAAACACCAAAACCAACGGCTAAAGGCAATTCCGTTATGCTCTTTAATTTTTCCACCCATTCTTTTAATTCTGGAGGCAAAGAGCTTCTAGCACCTGTGACTCCACATACAGCAACACAATAAATAAAGCCACTCGCTCGAGAAACAATTGTAGCAGCTCTTTCCAGAGGTGTTGCTGGAGAAACAAGTGGTATCAAGTGCAAGTGCTGTTCTTTGCAAAATATATCCAACTCTTCTTTTTCTTCATAGGGAATATCTACCGCTAAAATTCCATCTATCCCGATGTCCGCAAGTTTAGCCGTTAATTTTTTCAAACCATAATTCAACAAAATATTAAAATAGCTGAAGAGAATTAATCCTGTTTTAGGATGCTTTTTTCGTATTCGCTCTGCCATATCTAAAATATCTTGAAAACAAACTCCTTTTTGTAAAGCAATCTGCGACGCCTTTTGAATAACAACTCCATCTGCCATTGGATCCGAAAAAGGCACTCCCAATTCAATAATATCTGCCCCCGAAATAATCGCACTCTCTATCATTGCCTCGCTGGCAGACAAGTCTGGGAAACCACAACTTTGAAATACAATCAAAGCAGCACGTTTTTCCTGTTTACATGTTTCAAAAATATCTTTAATTCTTTCCTTCATAAATAATTTTCTACTTTTTATTGTTTTTTAACATAAAATCTTTGACACTATTTATATCCTTGTCTCCTCGTCCGGAGAGATTTACTAAAACAATATCTTCATTTGAATATTTTGAAGCAAACTGGATTGCATAAGCCAAAGCGTGTGACGATTCTAAAGCCGGAATGATTCCCTCTAATCGGGAAAGCAAAAAGAAAGCTTCCACCGCCCCTTTATCATTAATTACAGCATAATGAGCTTTTCCTGTATCCGCAAAAAAACTGTGTTCCGGGCCAACTCCCGGATAGTCTAATCCAGCCGAAATAGAGAATGTATCCAGTATTTGTCCTTCATCATCTTGAAGCAAATAGGTTTTACAACCATGAAGAACTCCTACACGCCCTCCACAAATACTGGCAGCATGTTGTCCTGTAGAAATCCCTTGTCCACCAGCTTCTACACCAGTTAACTTGACAGAAGAATCATTTTCAAATCCGGCAAAAATTCCCATCGCATTACTTCCACCTCCTACGCAGGCAATAACCTCCTTAGGAAGTTTACCAGTCTGCTCCAGACATTGCCGCCGAGCTTCTCTGCCAATCACAGATTGAAATTCCTTTACTATCTTTGGATAAGGATGAGGACCCGCTACTGTTCCAATCACATAAAAAGTATCTGCTGCACTGGCTGTCCAAACTCGAATAGCTTCGTTCATCGCATCTTTGAGAGTCTGCGATCCGGTAGTTACTGAACAAATTTGTGCTCCCAGTATTTCCATTCTCTCTACATTAGGCTTTTGTCTCTCTATATCAATAGCACCCATAAATACTTTACAATCAAGTCCTAGCAAAGCTGCTGCTGTTGCTGTAGCCACTCCATGCATTCCAGCCCCTGTTTCGGCAATGAGTCGTTTCTTCCCCATTTTTTTAGCTAATAATGCCTGTCCAATCGCATTATTTATCTTATGAGCACCAGTATGATTTAAATCTTCTCTTTTGAGATAAATCCGCGCCCCTCCACAATGATGAGTAAGACGTTTTGCATAATAAAGTGGAGTCTGCCTCCCTACATAATTTTTTAACAGCTCTTCCAGTTCTTCTTTAAAAGATGGTGATTGAATCTCTCTCTGATAAACGGATTCTAGTTCGAAAAGGGTCGGCATTAGTGTTTCCGCTACATACTGCCCCCCATAAATACCATAATGACTATTGCTCATATCTAAAATTCTTAATTCTTTTAAATAAATTCAACATTTTCTCTTTTGATTTAATTCCAGGAGAAATCTCTACTCCCGTTGAAATATCCAGTCCACATGCTCTTGTCTGAACAAGTGCTTTAATTGCATTTTCCGGAGTAATTCCTCCTGCTAAAATAATATCCTTCTTCTCTGATATTTCTCTTACCAAACTCCAATCACATACCTTCCCGGATCCACCTATTTTACTATCTGCAATGAGCTTTTTAACCGGAAATTCTATTAGCTGACTTATAACTTCCCGTGAATTCAGATGCACGGCCTTCCATATTTCACAATGCGGGAATAAACTTTGAACTCTCTTTGCGAATTCAGCATTCTCATTTCCATGAAGTTGAATCACATTCAATTCTCCTCGATAAACTGATTCAGCAATATATTCCAATGGCGCATCAACAAAAACCCCCACTTTCGATACCTGTTTGGGAACAAAATGGCTTAATACCTCTAATCTTGCCATGGAAACATACCGCCGAGATTTTTCAGTTAATACAAAACCAACATAATCAGCCCCTGCTTCTGCGGCATTTTGAATATCTTCTTCACGTGTTAGGCCACAAATTTTAACAAATACGCTCATATTGCTCAATTAGTTCTCTCAATGCATTCCCAGGACGCGCCGCACGCATCAAAGTCTCACCAATTAAAAAGCCTACAGCCCCTGCTTTTTCCAGCCTGCAAATATCTTTCGCTGAACGAATTGCACTTTCAGCGATTGGGAATCTCTCTTTTGGAATTGAGCCAATCAACTGAGCTACACGATCTAAATCCGTTTGAAAGGTTTTTAAATCGCGGGCATTGATTCCAATTAATGTCACCGGACTATCCAATAATCTTTCAATCTCCTCTTGGCCATGTGCTTCACCCAATACATCCAGTCCTAAAGAGATAGCTATTTGCGAAAATCGAATGAGTTCTTTTTGTGGCAGCAGTGCAGCAATAAGAAGAACAGCCGAAGCCCCCGCCGCTTTAGCCTCATAAATCTGATACTCATCGAAAATAAAATCTTTTCTCAATCGAGGGATCTTTACTTCTTTGCCAATCTCGCTTAGATAAAGGAGACTTCCTTTGAAGTAATTAGGCTCCGTTAAAACAGAAAGTGCCACCGCTCCTGCTCCTTCTAACTCCTTCGCTAAAAATACTGGCTCAAAATCCTCACGAATAACGCCTTTGGAAGGAGATGCCTTCTTCATTTCCCCAATAATTCTAGGGGGATGTGTCTGATCAAAAGCAGATTTAAACGATTTTGGAGGAGGCAAAGTTTCCACTATCTCACGGAGCTTTTCAAAAGGGAGCTTTTGCTTTGCTTTTTCTAACAAAGGTTTAAGATCTGCTACAATTTTTTCTAGAATATTAGGCATTTTGACTTTCCTTAATTAAAATCTTCAATTTTTCCATCGCTTTGCCCGTATCAATAGACTTCGCCGCTAACTCGATACCTTCCTGCAAACTTTCGCACAAACCCGCCGTATAAATCACCGCTCCGGCATTCAGTAAAACTACTCCTCGCTGAGCCCCTTGGGCACTACCATCCAAAACCTGACATAAAATATCCGCATTCGTTTTGGCATCTCCACCAGATATCTCGTTTCTGTCCCAACTATTACCCAAAAGCATCTCCGGAAATAATTCATAAGTTGTAATCTGTCCATTTTTTAGCTCTGAGACTCGAGTTTCCTCTGTACAGCTGATTTCATCTAACCCATCTAAACCATGGACAACCATTGCTCTTCGGACATTTAACTTTTTTAAAGCATCTGCAAAGAGTTCCGTTAATGATGGATCATATACTCCCAATACAATCGACGCAGCTCCGGCCGGGTTAGTTAAAGGCCCCAACATATTGAATATTGTTCTCACTCCCAATTCCTTGCGAATTTTCGTTACACTTCCTAAAACAGGATGCATTCGAGGAGCAAATAAAAAACCTATTCCATGAGTTTTAATACATGATTCCATTACGTCCGCAGAAACATTCAGATTAAACCCTAGTTCTTCTAATACATCCGCAGCTCCACATTTACCGGAAACAGCGCGATTACCATGTTTTGCAATCGTAACACCGGCCCCTGCCGCCACAAAAGCTGAAGTTGTAGAGATATTAAAAGAAATTCCGCCATCTCCTCCTGTTCCGACTATATCAACCACATTCATTCCTCCACAATCAATGAAATTACAATGCCGTCTAAGCATTTCTGCAGCTCCGGTCAACTCCTCAGAACTTGGTCCTTTAATCTGCATCGCCGTCAATAATCCGCCTGCTTGAATACTGGAAACATCCTGAGATACCAATTTTTCCATCACCTCATTAATTTCAAATCGGGTAAGATCCTCTCCTAACATTAATTTCTGTAAATACTTTTTAAGCATAAATACTTTCTCCCTTCCGACAAGAACGAATTAAATTTATAAAATTAGACAACTGTGTCTTTCCTGTTGGAGTCATAATAGATTCCGGGTGATACTGGATTCCTTCAATCAGGAATTGTTTATGTCGAATTCCCATTATTTCTTTATCTTCAGAACGAGCTGTCACCTCAATCTCATTAGCAAGAGAAGTCTCGTCAACGGCTAAAGAGTGATATCTGACGGCCTTAAATTCATTTCTGATCCCGCTAAACAACCCCTTCCCATCATGAGTTATTTTGGAAATCTTCCCATGCATAATATACTTTGCGGCAACAATCTTTCCCCCAAAAAAAGCTCCAATTGCCTGATGTCCCAAACAAATTCCTAAAAGAGGTATTTTAGAATAAACTGCGGAAATCAGTTCCATCATTACTCCCGCATTCTCTGGACGCCCTGGTCCCGGAGATAACAAAATTCCCTCCGGTTTCATCTCCAAGGCTTCTTTGACTGTAATCTCACGATTACGTCTAACCTCAACTGAAACATCTAAAGTATAGAGTAATTGAACCAGATTATAGGTAAAAGAATCGTAATTATCTAAAACTAAGATCATATTAACTCCCTTAATTATTTATATTATGAAATGTTTCTGCGCTAAATTCAGTGCGTTAAACAGAGCCATTGCCTTATTGAGTGTTTCCTGATATTCCTTCTCTGGAATAGAGTCATATACAATCCCTGCCCCAGCTTGAATGTGAATTTGTCCTTTTCTCATCTCAACGGTTCGAATTCCTATTGCCAAATCCATATTTCCGGTATAGCTGATGTAACCAATTGCTCCCGCGTAAATACCTCTGGATTCCTCTTCCAACTCATTGATTAGTTCCATCGCACGTATTTTTGGAGCCCCCGAGACCGTTCCGGCTGGAAAAGTGGTTCGAATCAGATCAAAACAGTCGTATTGCGGCGCTAATATCGCGTTTACATCACTGACTAGATGCATCACATGAGAATATTTTTCTACATTCATATAGGATTTCACCTGTACACTTCCGGGTAAAGCTGTTCGTCCTAAATCATTCCTTCCCAAATCAACCAGCATCAGATGTTCGGCTCTCTCTTTTTCATCCGATAAGAGCTCATTTGACAACTGGCGATCCTCCTCAAGATTCATTCCTCTTCTACGTGTTCCAGCAATAGGTCTCAAAGAAGAGTTTCCATTTTCCAATTTCACCATTGTTTCCGGAGATGACCCAGTCAATACAAGGTTTCCCATTTTCAAAAAGAATGTATATGGAGACGGATTGATAAAACGCAGCGCTCTGTATAAATCCAAAGCAGAAACATGAATAGGTGCTGAAAATTTCTGTGAGAGTACAATTTGAATAACCTCACCGTTTTGTATGTAACTTTTAGCTTTCTGAACCATTTTACAGAATTTATCTTTGCTAAGATGACTTTCAAGCTCACTTTTTTCTGAAATTTGTTCCTCATCGGAATACTGAGGCTGTTTCTTTAATCTCTCTCGAATAGATTTAATTCTATCTCGAGCATATTCATAAGCCTGTTCCGGAGTATCAAATTGCTTTTTGTGCAAACATATGAATATTTTAATTGTATACTTTACGTTATCAAATCCGATCACCTCATCTGTAAGGAAGAAAGCAGCTTCGGGTGTTCCCGAATACGTCTTTGGTGATGGTAATTCCTCAAAACAATTAATACACTCATAGCCCATAAAGCCAATCGCTCCTCCAAAAAGCGGTGGAAACCCTTCTTTTGAATACACTTTTTTACACTGGGTGAACTCTCTCAGAGCATTGAGCGGAGTTCCCACAAATCTTAATTCGCGTTTGGATTCTCCTGTCTCCTTGTAATATGGTTTTCCATCTTCGATAGTAAATACACCTCGAGGATTAATTCCTATAAAAGAATACCGTCCAAAACGCTCTTCTCTTTCCACGCTTTCCAGGAGGAACACCTCTGCATCTTCCGCAAAACGTGCTAATACTGACACCGGTGTTTCAATATCCGCCAGTACCTCCATATAGACAGGTACCATATCATATTCAGCAAAGAGTTTCTGGAACTCCATAAAATCCGGTTTCAACTTAATATCTTCTTTTCTCATAAAATAAAAAAACGCATCCTCCTTTTTTGCCGGAAGATGCGCTTTATCCTTAAAATAAAAAACGGCTTCAAATATTATTCATATTTAAAGCCGCCAAAATACTATAAACAAACAACATCGAATGATTCCGGCAGCCTATTGCCAGAACCAACGCCAACACCTGTTGTTTTTAGTTGTTACAATCACAACGGATTTATTTTACTAATTTCTGTAATAAGATCAACTCTTAAATCGTTTTTTTAAATCTCTTTTGCAAAAAACACCCTAAACAATAGGCATCAAAAATGAATCTGACACATAATCTGTAATAAAAACTTTTTGCAAAATTCTATTCCGAACGGATACTCCTTTCTTGACTTCACTCTTTACATGCTTTCAAATCATGACTGCGATGATGCACCATATTTGGAGTTCAACTCGTGCTATTCTAAAACTCGGTTTTGAAAACTATTCCTGTAACTGGGGAACTGATATCGCTTTCCTCTATGAGGAGGAATCTGAGATTGATAAGAATGTTATCCCCATGCTCAAAGAGGGAATAGCTTCTGAAAATCGCCAATATTGCATACTTTCAACAGGACTCCGCAAGAGATTTAACGCTATTTCCAATTCTCCCAATCAGATTCTTTTTGTTCCTGACGCGGAATCAAGAGAAGTTTTTTCAAATCCAGATTTACGAATCCTCATCAATAAAATGGACACTTTCTACAACGAGTGCCAAGCTCAAAATCAAGTCAACGTCGAGGACAATATACGAACTGTTTTTGAAAATCAGACCCAGATCTATGGTACCCCCCTCCAACCCATAGTAAAATATATTCGCAGCGTCCTCGATACAGATGTCATTTTCCGCTCGTGCAAATCAATCAACCTGTTTGAATCCTATATCCATCAGACTAATCAAATTGTCGAAAGTCTTTCCTGGCTTCAGCTCACCCTTTACAATTTAAATTTATTACCGGCTTCTTATCTAATCAGGGGCATACGCAACCAACGTTTTATCTTTTATAAATCCAGACTGTTTGCTAATCCTTTTTGCCAAACCTCTATTAAAAAGAATTAATCACACAATAAAAACGCAAGAATTACTAAAATCTTAAAGAATTAATACAAGCCTTGAATATTCAAAACTCTCAATCTATCCGCTGGGGCATTCTGGGAGCCGGCAGAAATTCCGGTAAATTCGCTTCTGATTTTCCTTTAGTCCCCGGATGTGAACTTTATGGAATTGCTTCGCGTCAGCTTAGTAAAGCTCAGCAATTTGCTCAAGAATATCGAATCTCTCATAGCTATGGTTCCTATAAGGAGTTAATCTCTCATCCGGAAATTGATATTATCTACATCGGCACCGTCAATCATACACATTATGAGCTGACTCGCGAATCTCTCTTGGCTGGGAAATCGGTTCTATGTGAAAAGCCATTTACCCTTCATGCCGAGCAGACCCGCGAACTCATTGAACTAGCTCGGAGTAAGAAACTCTTTCTTCTTTGTGGAATCTGGAGCCGTTTTTTCCCGGTTATCCGCCAAATAGCACAAGGACTTCAGAATGGAATTTATGGAACTCCGCTATTAGCTCAAATGGATTTCTGTTTTAAGGGAAATAATAATCCTCAAGGACGTCTGCTTAATCCTGCATTGGGTGGTGGAGCCTTGGCTGATGTAGGAATTTATCCGCTGAGCATCGCTCAGTTTCTCTTAGGTGAAATCATCGATTTTTCAGCCTCTGCCATTCTCTCTCCTGAAAAAATTGACCTCCGCGTCATCATCAATGCTCGACATAAATCCGGGGCTATCTCTGCTCTCAGCGCCGCCATTGATACATTTTCTTCCCGAGAAGCTTCTATCAGCACTGACAATGTACGAATTCTCATCCCCTGTCCCTTCTGGAAAGCTTCTTCGGCGATCATTCATCACTATGGGGAAAGCGTCGGCTCTTCTCCCGAGAAAGAACGGATTGAAACTATTGATCAGCCCTATCCCGGCAAAGGATTCCACTTTGAGATTGCTCACGTCAACCAATGTCTGCGCGACGGACTGATTGAATCCCCTCTTCTGACTCATAATGAAATGCTAAAAATAGACCTGCTTCTGGATCAGATCCGACTGAAAACAGGAATTGTAACCCCTTAAGCAGCGTTAGGTTAATTTATCGGTTAAAATCAAATGAATAGAATTGCTTTTGAAATTGTCGGACACCCCATCTATTGGTACGGAATCATGTTCGCTTTGGGAATTTTTGCCGCTCTCTGGACCTGCTGTCGGCGTACACGAGTTCCTGTTCCTCCCGGATTTACTCCTATTTCGGCAGATCAATTCCTCAATGCTGCTCCATGGATTATCATCGGAGCAATCCTCGGAGCAAGAGCGCTTTTTGTTATCACCTATTGGGATCAATACTTTTCAGGCCGTCCTCTCTTAGAAATATTCAATTTATTTAATGGCGGACTCGTTTATTTTGGAGGACTTATCGGCGCCATACTTATGCTGATCATTTATCTGATCAAAAATCATATTCTTAGTTGGAGTTTTTTTGATCTCATAGCTCCCAGTCTGGCTCTGGGACATGCTTTTGGAAGAATAGGCTGTTTTATTAATGGCTGCTGCTATGGTCATCCTACGGAGTGTTTTCTGGGATTCAGCTATCCCAAATGGCATGAAACCTTTGGAACTCCAGTTCATCCTGTCCAGCTCTATGAATCAGCATCCAATCTGCTTCTGTTCGGGATATTGGAATACGCCTTCCGACACCGCAAATATGAAGGGCAAACTGCAGCTCTATATTTAATTGCCTACGGAGTTCTCCGTACGATAATGGAACTATTTCGAGGAGATGTAGGAAAGGTCTTTCTGATTTTTTCTCAAGCGCAGTGTATCGCTCTCTTAATTACCTTAATCGGTTTCGGTATTCTAATCTGGCTTAAAATCAAAAAATCCTCCTCTCGCTAACTATATTGTTTCAAAATGAGAACAGAGGAATTTATCGTCGAAACTTCCCTTCCATCACAGAGGATGGATGTTTATCTGAAGAACCGTTTTCCCGATCAGTCTCGGGGAACTTTTCAACGTTTAATGGAAGAGGGCAATCTGCTGGTAAACGATCAGCCCATTCGTCCCACTCGACATCCGCGCGCAGGTGACAAAGTAACAATCTTCTGGCCCGATCCCAAGCCTATGGAAATTCAGCCAGAAGATATCCCTCTGGAAATCCTCTACGAAGACGAATCTCTCTTGGTCCTCAATAAGCAGGCGGGAATTTGTGTTCACCCCGCCGCCGGTCATTCGGAACATACGCTGGTTAACGCACTGCTTCACCACTGCCAAGGCCAGCTTAGCGGTATCGGAGGAGTATCGAGACCGGGTATTGTTCACCGACTCGACCTTAATACCAGCGGCGTTCTTCTGGTCGCCAAAAATGATAGCACACATCAACAAATTACGGCCCAGTTCTCCGAGCGATCCACGGAAAAGCATTACCTTGCGCTTCTCTGCGGAACAGGACTTCCTTCCGAAGGGAAAATAGAAGCTCCTATCGCCCGGGACACGGCAGACCGTAAAAGAATGGCGGTGCCCCAAAACCCCGCTCTGGGGCGCTCAGCGCTGACTACTTATAAAATCCTCGCTACAGGTCCCTCTGCAAGTCTGGTTGACGCTCAAATCCATACCGGGCGCACACACCAAATCCGCGTTCATTTCAAGCACCTCTCCCATCCACTGGTAGGAGATGAAGTTTATGGGAAACGACAGAACTCTGCTCTGACCCGCCAAACCGGTTTTTCAGCCCCCCGTCAGATGCTTCATGCTTGGAAACTCAGCTTTACCCATCCTTTAACCCATCAGAGGCTTCTCATAACAGCACCGCCTCCCAAGGATCTGACGGAAGCGGTTAGCCAGCTTATTCAAACAGATCTAACCTCTTTGATTCAAACAGGTTAAATTCAATACTTGACCCAATCTCATTTGTATGCTATTTTTCAAATGAGGGATGAAATAATGAAATTTCTACTCTTCATAGTTGGATGGTTTATTCTTTTGTGCGTGGCACCGGTACTGGCGATTCTTCTGCTAATCCTCTTACCGCTGCTGTGGCTTTTATTTCTTCCATTTCGACTTCTTTATATACTCCTGGAATCGGTTATCTCTCTCTTCAGGGCTCTTCTCCTGTTGCCGGCAAGACTTCTTCGAGGTTAGGAGGATATCCTCTGACGGGACTTTCAGCAAATAAAACACCTCTAAAACCGTATCAATTCAATATCGGCTCCGATTAGACAAATGAGGTATATCCTCAATCCTTAGTTTAAGGTCTTACTCCCATCTCCTCAAACTTGGCGGCAGCATTCAGGAAGTGAGCAGTAATCCAGAAAACAGTCCATCCTTCTGAATAGCCTCCTCTCAATTTATGCACATTGCTCATATCTCCCCGCTGAGCGAAATTAGTTTGCTGAAGCTGCTCTCCCTGTGATCCATAAGGATTTGTCAATTGAAAACAAGAGCGATACATAACTTTTGCCAATTTTTTCAGACGCTCATCCTTCAGATACATTCCCATTCTGTAAACTTCCGGAGCAAACAATACCCCGTAAACATCAATATGCTGATTTTGCGGAGAAACAACCGTCCATCCCGTCGAACGGAAATGATAATCAGCCATTCGGCCAGGCGGCAGCGGAATATCCCATACCACCACATAACTCAGACAAACATCCATAGCATGTTTTGCCCATTGCAGATATTCCTCCGTCTGTTCCAGTTCATATAATTCCAAAAATCCCTGAAAGGCTGCCCATGCACCTTCCTTGTCCTCACAAGTGGCATCCAACGTCCCGCCCCAATAACACCCGTTCATTTTTAAATGACGGTCGGCAAAAATTTTCGCAGCTTTTTCTGCCGCTTTTTTATAAATCTCTTCTCCAAACAGTTTTGACGCTATAACAAGCGGAGCTATGCAAAAAGCCTCGGCCGTAGAACGAGGATTCCAGTCTTCCCGTAAAATTCTCCGGCTCTGCCCCTCACAACATTCTCTCAGAAACTTCTCCCACCGCTCTGTCTTATAATTCCCCTTCTCACGGGCGTGAACTATTGCTTTGGAGAAATTATACATTGCCTGTCCACACGACACCGGATCTCCGCCATAGAAATCCCTTCCATTAAAACCGACCGGAAACATCCCAGTCTCGGCATTAACCGGATAAGTCGAGAGAAAATCCAAAGAGCGTTGGATCATTCCGGGAATATCCTCATCGTTCAAATCTTTTTCCAAAAGCTGCAAGGCGTATCCCGGCGAATCGGCTTGTCCGCACCAACCCATTACGATAGATTTTCCTTGTGAAGGATCGTACATATTGAATCCCTCCGCTCCTTTTCCGAAATCTATCCAGCGGTTTTTCGCAAAACGATACTTCTCTCGGATGATAGTCTGATAATCGGTAAACAATTCCGCATCATAGGGTTTATAGAGATCCAGTGAAGTATATAAAGGACGCTGAAAAGCGGTTCCCTCCGCTTCGATAGAATAGAGTTCTACTCGGAATTCTTTCTCGATAATCCGTCCCGGTTCCATATCGATATAAGTTTGAGTATACGGCATGGGCGCAGTCTGTAAAGCTTTAGCTACTCCCCTCTTTCCGTTATAGCCAATCGGTCCTGAATAAAGAACCAGATCGGTATATCCCTCCCCAGCCTCTACTCCCAGAGACCACCATTGATCATCAAGCACCGCGCCCCGAACAGGACTCGGAGTCGTATGCAGGGCAGCCGCGTATTTTCTCTCTGCATTCTCCAGCATGGCAAACGGCATCGGGAAGCGGTGCTCCTCAAAAACAGCAAACTCACCGGGAGCTCCCGTGTAAACAGGAATCACATTCGGATTAACCTTAGCGCCGTTTTTGTTTCCATAATACAATGCTCATGTACGGTAAAGTATCACAAGAAAATTATGTCGAATTGACAGCCGCCTCCGCTATACCGAATAAGGAA
>CALXMK010000025.1 GCA_944389455.1 uncultured Verrucomicrobiota bacterium | reverse complement strand
TCAAATGCATTGAGCAGGCTAAATGGATTATAAACTCCCTCGCTATTCTCGCAGAAATGATACCCATCATACCATTTTCTTAACTCCTCACTGGCCTCTTCAAATCTTATTCCATTACCCTCCGCTAACTCACGAATCGATCCATCAAAATATTTATGAAGCTCTTTTTCAGTGATGCCACAAATATCCGCATATCTGCAATCCATTGAAATATCTTTTAAATTATTCAAATCGCTAAAGATACTCACATGGCTGAACTTCGTCACTCCAGTCAAAAATCCAAACCGGATATACTTATCCTGCGTCTTAAGCACTCCATAGAATGCTTTCAACATCGATCTATACTCCTCCTGTAATTCCGGCTTATCTATCGCTTGCAATAACGGCTTATCATACTCATCTACCAATACCACCACCCTTCGTCCTGTCTGTTCACTAGCTTGACAGACGACATTATAAAACCTCTCCTCTGGGTCTAAACTCGAGTCAATTTTAATCCCATATTTCTCTTCCCACTGAATAAGATGTTTATTGAGTTCTGCCTTCAGTGATTCTCTACTGCTATAAGTTCGGCTATTCAGATCCAAATACAATACCGGATACTCACACCACTCCTTCTCCAATTCCTCTATGGCTAACCCTTTGAATAGATCCCTTCTTCCGCTGAAATACGCACTAAAAGTTGAAAGCAAAAGCGACTTCCCGAACCTCCGTGGCCTGCTGAGAAAGTAATATTTCCCAAGATCTGCAAGTTGATATACCAAAGCTGTTTTGTCTACATAAACAAAATTATTCTGCCGTATATACTCGAAATCCTGTATGCCTATCGGATATTTCATCAAAGCAGCTACCTCTTATTCAGTAACTAACGCTATCTTTTTTAAAGAATTAAAAGAGCTGTATGCCAGAGGACTAGCCTATCTTATGATAAGTAAAACCATGCTCTTCAAGCTCAGCGCGATCGTAGATATTTCGCCCATCGAACACTACCAGCTGATTCATCGATTTGCGCAGTACCTTCCAAGATGGCATACGGAATTCTTTCCACTCTGTAACTAAGAGTAAGGCATCCGCATCCACTGTCGCCTCATACATATCCTTGCAATAGACCACCTGATCCCCGATCCTCCGTTTGCATTCATCCATCGCTACCGGATCATAAACTCTCACTACTGCTCCAGCCTGCAGCATTAAATCGATCAAAACCAGAGAAGGAGCCTCCCTCATATCATCCGTCTCAGGTTTAAAAGCTAACCCCCACAACGCAATTGTCTTTCCTTTTAGTTCTCCTTTGTAATAAGCAGATAGCTTCTTGAAAAGGATCGATTTCTGTAAATCATTTACATCCTCTACTGCCTTAAGAACACGCATCTCATACCCATTCTGCTCACCCGTCTTGATCAAAGCCTTCACATCCTTGGGAAAACAGGAACCTCCATAACCGCAGCCTGCATAGAGGAATTTCTTACCAATTCGAGTATCTGAGCCCATCCCTTTACGCACCATATTGATATCCGCACCTACAATCTCACAAAGATTGGCTATATCATTCATAAAGCTGATACGTGTAGCCAGCATAGAGTTCGCGGCATACTTAATCATCTCCGCGCTGGGGATATCTGTAAAGATCATCTTATCGCTGATGAGCATAAAAGGTTTATAGAGTCGAGCCATCAGTTCACGAGCACGATCCGAATCCACTCCCACAACTACCCGATCCGGATTCATAAAATCCTTAACCGCCGCTCCCTCTTTCAAGAATTCTGGATTGGAAGCCACATCAAACTTCACATTCACACCTCTTTTATCAAGCTCCTCCTGAACGGCAAGCTTTACTTTTTGAGCTGTTCCTACCGGAACTGTGCTCTTAGTCACAATAACGGTATATTTATTGATATGAGCACCAATCGTCCTCGCTACCGCCAATACATACTTGAGATCCGCGCTTCCATCTTCATCCGGAGGAGTTCCCACTGCGCTGAACACAATATCCACCTCATCGAGCACCGCTGTCAGATCTGTCACAAAATGCAAACGTCCTGCTTGCATATTTTTATGAACCATTTCTTCTAAACCGGGTTCATAAATAGGAATTAGCCCCTGGTTAAGCTTATCTATCTTAGCCTGATCCACATCAACACAGGTGACATTCACCCCCATTTCTGCAAAACAAGTTCCCGTCACTAAACCTACATAACCTGTTCCAACAACTGCTATATCCATGGCAATCTTAGCTTCGTCTGATTAATTTATGAAATGAAAACGAGATTATTTTGGGGATAGAGCTTAAATCAAGCCAAAGCAATGCTATAGTCACTTCGCATGACTTTTCCCTCTTGGCGATTTATCTATGTACAAACGACTTGAAATAAATACCTCAACTCGTCTTTGCACCCGGCTGCAAAAGCTGAAAGAGAACCGATATGCAAAATCTTTCCATTATTCATTCATGCTAAAAAATCAGCATCTCTCCTCCTTAGAATAATGAAAAATAACCCCTAAAGCTCAAAAGAGCTCGACTGAGAATTTAATCTATCTATATTTTTTCGTCAATATATTTTTTTATCTGATAGATTTTCTCTTTCGCTTATTCCAAATCTAAAATTGTAGTCTGACAAAAAATAAAGCCGCCCATTCTTTTAAAAGAAAAAAGCAGCTCTAAACTATTTTGGCATGAACATGTTCTATTCATACCTTTTTCTATTAAAAACTATTTACAAGGTGCTCTACAAAATATTTTTTACTATCTGCCCTGATACATCTCCTGATAATACTTCAGATAATCCCCACTTGTAACATGATTAAGCCATTCTTGATTATCCAAATACCAACGCACGGTTTTCTCAATTCCTTCCTCAAATTGCAGGCTTGGTTTCCATCCCAATTCACGATGGAGCTTTGATGAGTCAATAGCATAACGCAAATCATGACCGGCACGGTCCGTTACAAAGGTGATCAAATCCATATCCTCCCCTTCTTTTCTGCCAAGTAATCTATCCACAGTACGAATAAGCACTTTGACAATATCGATATTCTTCCACTCATTGAAACCGCCAATATTATAAGTTTCCGCGATCTTTCCCTGATGAAATATCAGATCAATAGCTCTAGCATGATCCTCTACATAAAGCCAATCTCTTACATTTTCTCCCTTGCCATAAACAGGCAGCGGCTTGCGTTGACATATATTATTGATAAAAAGAGGAATCAATTTTTCAGGAAATTGATATGGACCGTAATTATTAGAACAATTAGTCACTATCACCGGCAATCCATAAGTATCATGAAAAGCACGCACAAAATGATCACTGCTGGCTTTAGACGCTGAATAGGGACTATGAGGTGTATATTTTGTACTCTCTCTGAAGAAGTCATCCCCATAAACCTCATGAGCTGAAATTTCTGATTTTATTCCCTCCGGATGCGTCAGCTCCAAGGCCCCATACACTTCATCTGTAGAAATATGATAAAAGAGCTTGCCATCATATTTTTCAGGCAGACTCTCCCAATAAAGCTTTGCAGCTTGTAAAAGAGAAAGAGTTCCCATTACATTTGTACGAGCAAAGGTAAAAGGATCTTTGATACTTCGATCTACATGGCTTTCAGCCGCCAAATGAATCATCCCATCTACCTGATATTGGCGCATGATCTCTAAGACCTTATCAAAATCACAAATATCGGCCTTGATAAAGGTATAATTAGGCTTATGCTCAATATCCTTGAGGTTAGCTAAATTACCGGCATAAGTCAGCTTATCCAAATTAAAAATATGGTAATCAGGATATTTATTGACAAAAAGTCGCACTACGTGACTTCCGATAAATCCGGCACCACCGGTAATAATAATATTGCGTTTAAACTTCATGGTTCTCCTCCTTCTGAAATCTATTAATGAATAACTCCCATATTTTTCATGCACTTTTCCAAAGAATCCGTCCAATAAGGAATCTTTACTCCAAAAGTCTCTTTAATCTTGGTCTTATCCAACACGGAATAAGCCGGACGCTTCACAGGACTTGGAAATTCACAACTATGACAGGGTTGGATATCACAAGTACTGTTTCCTGCCAATTTAGCTATTTTTTTGGTAAAATCATACCAAGAACACACACCTTCATTACTAAAGTGATAAATTCCGGCTTTACTATACCCCTCTTTCCCTTTCAAATTCTCTTCCGCATAATCGGCAAGAACTCTCATGATAACTTCAGCCAAATCATACGCATAAGTGGGAGTCCCGGTTTGATCAAACACAACCTTTAATAAAGGTTTAGAAGAAGTCAAATTCAGCATTGTCTTAACAAAATTCCGTCCAAACTCCGAATAAAGCCATGCCGTGCGAATAATGACAGAATCACATCCTACTATCTTAATTTTCTCTTCGCCTTCCAGCTTAGTGGCTCCGTATACTCCGGTGGGAGTTCCCTTCTGCTCCTCTCGACAAGGTGTATTATAAGGATCCCCTCCAAAAACATAATCGGTAGAAATATGAACTAAAAGCCCGGCTCTCTCCTTCATAACCAGAGCAAGATTTTCCGGGGCAACTGCATTCAAAATCCGACAAAAATTCTCATCACTCTCCGCCTTATCCACATTAGTATAGGCAGCACAATTGACAATACAATCAATCTGATATTTATCTGCCATCCGCCGCACAGCCTCCAGATCTGTAATATCCAGCAACTCTGTTTTTTGGTCCTCTATTTGAACAACATCTGTAAAAATAAACGAATGAGCAGACTCTTTACTTACGATACGCATTTCATTGCCCAACTGGCCATTTGCGCCTGTTACCAATACATTCATAACAGTTCTACTCTAATAGAGATTCTCCTTATAATCAAAAAGCCACTCCGCATCCTTGAGCCAAGGATGATGTTTATCCTTTTCAGATAAAATAATCTTCTCTGCAGGAATCTTCCAATCAATTCCCAACTCCGGATCATCCCAAGCCAAAGCTCCTTCACTCTGAGGAGAATAAAAATTATCACACTTGTATTGAAAAACAACCTCTGGACTCAATACCACAAATCCATGAGCAAACCCACGTGGAATAAAAATTTGCCGATGATTCTCACCACTCAGCTCCACCGACACATGTTTTCCAAACGTAGGCGATCCTCGGCGAATATCTACAACTACATCTAACACGGATCCCAGAATTACTCGCACTAATTTATTCTGAGCATAAGGCGGCTTCTGAAAATGCAATCCGCGTAATACACCATATACAGATTTACTCTCATTATCCTGTACAAACTTGATCTCTCGAATCTGTTTTGTAAATTCCCTCTCGGAATAAGATTCGAAAAAATATCCTCTCTCGTCTTTAAAAAGACGTGGCTCAATAATAACAGGACCTTCTATATCTGTTTTGATTACATTCATATAGTCGTCCTACCCCCCCTCTCTCTACAAGGGCTGTTTTTCCTCTTCAGCGGCCAATTTTAAAAGATACTGACCATATTGATTTTTGAGCATCGGCTGTGCCAACTCACGCAGTTTAGAAGCGCTAATCCATCCCATCTGATACGCTATTCCTTCCAGACAAGCCACCTTTACTCCCTGGCGCTGCTCAATCACCTTTATATAAGTGGAAGCATCCGCAAGCGATTCATGCGTCCCCGTATCCAACCAAGCAAACCCTCTGCCCAGAGTCTGGACCTTAAGCATTCCCTCTCTCAGAAAACATTGATTAACTGTTGTAATTTCCAGCTCTCCCCTTGCTGAAGGTTTAATATTTTTAGCAATTTCCACTACTTTATTGGGATAAAAATATAAACCTGTCACAGCATAATTAGATTTGGGCTGAGCCGGCTTCTCCTCGATGCTCAGACAATTACCCTCTTTATCAAATTCAGCTACTCCATAGCGTTCCGGATCAGTAACTCGATAACCAAAAACAGTCGCTTTATTTTCCCTCTCTGCCATCCGGACCGCTTCTTCAAGCATATCTCTAAAACCACTCCCATGGAAAATATTATCCCCCAATATCAAACAAGCACTATCGTTTCCTATAAATTTTTCTCCAATAATAAAAGCCTGCGCTAACCCATCAGGAGAAGGTTGCTCCGCATATTCCAACCGAATCCCCAAATCACTTCCATTTCCTAGCAAACGCTTAAATCCCGGTAGATCAACCGGAGTTGATATAATCAAAATCTCCTTGATTCCCGCCAACATTAAAACCGACAGTGGATAATAGACCATCGGTTTATCATAGATCGGCAATAATTGTTTGCTCACTCCTTTAGTAATAGGATATAGACGAGTTCCGGAACCTCCAGCTAAAACAATTCCTTTCATCTTAATGCTTAATTACTATAAATTATCTTTCTATTTTTAAATCTGCCTATCCTCTTGAAATTATATCTTAATAAACCTTACTCTAACAAAGTAAACACCTTTTTTGAAGTTTCTTGTATTTTAAAGGATCTTTAGGCAAATCTTTCATTTCCTTATTCTTCTGGCAAGGCCTAAAGACCTGTAAAAACACTATAATTTATCTATCTTTTAAGTCAATATATTTTTTTATTTTAACCTCTTTATACTATCCAATCATCTCTAAAAAAAGCTGTTCCCATCTTAGAAATGAGAACAGCTCTATAATTTAATTTGATTGAAACTTACATTTTCTTCTCTGCTTTAGTAAGGAGAACTCAAGGCTCTCCTTACTAAGAAGATTCAGCGATTACTCGCTCGTTAATCGATAGAACGCCGCCGCTTCCGTCAGCGGTACACGGTAGATATAGGTTCCATCCTCTATCTCTGCCGGATCTCCTGCCAAGGTCCATGCTTCACTATCGGCTGTCGGAGCCACTTCCAGTACGGCATTGGAGCTGACTGCCCAACGGAATACCAGCTCTTCTCCCTCGACTGTCCACGCCAAAACAGGTCCTTCCGGTTCATCTCCTCCGGTCGATTCTCCCCAGAGCTTGGCCTTCGCAAATGTACCAGATGCCTTATCCGGAACCATCCGCGCATAAACTCCAAAGCCAAAGTATACCTCGCTCTCTGGGAAATCCAATACGGCTCCCAACACGTTGTCTACATACAGCTCCACGGTTGAACCGTTAGCCACCATCTTCAGAGTATGCTCTCCCATATCTGTTATGCCGGCTACACTGTTGATTTCAGGCATATCTAATCCAGCTCCACTCCATTTATCATTAGGGAATCCGGTTAGCATATTATAAGTCCATCCCAGATATCCATCACTGTCAACCAACTCAGCCATATTGATCCATTTAGTTCCATCGGCATTACTGATAAGAATTGAAGTTCTGGCTCCTGTCCCTTCATAGCTCATCTGCTTACGCACTACCTCAAAGGTCGCCGGATTCTCCACTGATGCTTTAAACCCTTCCTTGAAATAATATGCATACCCAGGCCAATAATTATGGGTCACATTCATAGTGATGGTTACTCCATCTTCTCCTTCAATGATCTCACTTTCCCCTGCTCCCAGCGGGGCATTTATATATTCAAATCCTCGCGTGGATTCATTCCATTTATTCTGATCGATTGTTGTCAATTCATCTTCATAATATGGATCTCCCATTCCTGAAAGAACCGTCAAATACGCTGGTGAACTCTTCATCGTATTGATATCATTGCTCACCTGGACCGTGTAGACTCCTTCATCGGCTGCTGTAACTCCTTCTATCGTATATGTAGGACTCGAAATATAATCTATCGCTACTCCATCCTTATACCATTCATAAACCAGATTTTCTCCGGTTGCTGATACACTGAAGCTCGCCGTTCCTCCTTCATTGACCTGAATAGAAACCGGTGAGGATACTATCTGTACCGGTTCTCCCAACGGTGTTTCACTGCCATAGATCTTAACATTACTGAATGAACACCCCGTAGAATCTCCTGCTTGACGAGCATATGCTCCCAATCCGAAATGGATCCCTTCACTCACCGGGAAGTCCAATGTAATTCCTTCTACTCCATCTATGTAGAGTGTCACAGTACTCCCATTGGCAAGCAGCTTCACCTCATGCGATCCTATATCATTCTTATCACTTAATGAAGAGATTGCTATTCCTTCTCCTAGCGGTTTGGTAACGGAATCATTGTAACTCCATCCCACATAACCGGGAGAATTATCCTTCAATTCAGCAAAGGTAATCCAACGGCTTCCGTCCTCATTGCGTATCGTTATTGCACTGCGTGCTCCGGTACTATTACCGTAATACATACTATTACGAGTAACTTCAAATCTCACCGGACTCATCAGTGATGCTTTATATCCTTCTGCTGTATAGTATGATCCTCCTCCCCAATAATTATTGGTCAGAGTCAAATCTATATACAATGCTCCTCCGGTATAAGAATAAAAATCTCCGGCTCCATTAGGATTTGTACTCTCAAAAGGCGTCATATCCAAAACCCAATTGTTCGTATTTATCGAACTCTCATTAAAGTCATCCTCAAAGAGCAGACTTCCCCCCTCACTGGTTATTACATCAAACATCTCCAGGCTCATTCCATAGCCCTTATCGTTGCTCAGAATTACCTGTGTTGCTCCTGCTCCGACTCGATTCAACGTCACCGTTTGCACCTGTGCCGAATTCTTATTCAACACGATATTCTTCACTACTCCGCTGTCGAATGTCGCCACCGAGCTGTCCAGTATCTCCAGACTAATCGTTGTGCCTGCCTCGCGAACTACTGACGGAACTATGATATCAAATGATCTCGTATCCTCGTTCATCACGATATTTCCGGTATTCACCTGTATCTCTGAACCCCCATAAACCTTCACATCGCTGAATGCAATATCCACTTCATTATTATAATTGCCTACCAAGCCTCCTAGAGCAAAAGTAATGCAATCGGTTGCCCAGGTGACTGAACCTCCATAGAGATCATCCAGATAAAATCTGGCTATGCTTCCATCATGAATAATGCTTACCTTATGCCACCCATTATCTAAGTATTCCGTTTGATTCCAGGCTTCCGGCTTAACAGTATTTCCGAAAATAAAATTATAAGTAGGAGCAATATTCCATCCCATAGAATCTCCTCTAAGGTAAGAAACAGCACAAGCCGCGTTATTATTGGCATTGATCAATATTCCCAACGCTCCAACAGTTGATCCTCTGCCGCCTAACGGTCCTGACATATACTCTATTACAACCGGATTTTCTGCCGTCGGATAAAATACCTCTTGCAACTGCATTGTATCTATGGATTGACTATCCTTACCACATTTGAGATATCCGGTTAAAGTATTATTCTCTACTGCGAAATTAACAATAGAATTGGTGCCAGCACCTGAAGAACGGGGAACCTGCTTCCATTTCGTCGAATCTAATGTCTGGAAGTCTTCCTCAAAAAGCAGTTCATTTGCACCCACATTCACTACAATCGAGGGTATATTTAATGCAATATCCGGATTCACCGGCTCTACTTTTATCGTTGTCGTTCCTGCTTTCACCGGTACCACATTGATCGTTTGACTCGCTTCTCCTCCTTGTTCAAACACAATTGTGCTCACTTCCGGATACGCTACACCTGAATCCTGTGAAACCAATGACAACTCCAGATCTTCTGACATAAACGATGTCTCGGGTACTGTTATCGTCACCTTCCCCGGATTTTCATTTACTAAAAGCACCGGATTCGGCGTAACTGTACCACTCTCTTCCGCCGCCTCTATATTCTCTATCTTCAGATAATCAAACGCTCCACTTCCTGATGCTCCTGTCTCTCGGGCATAGAACCCTACCTGCACATACATCGGATCATTGCATATCCAATTAACTGTTGCCGCCTGGGTCCCAGCTATATATACCTGAATCGCAGCTCCATCATAGAGTATCTCCATCTCCGGTCCATCCGCTGGAGTCACTGATGTCATAGATGTTATTGTTGTTCCTGCTGCACCAATAGCTGTATTGTACATCCAACCTCCTTCTCCGTTATTATAACGTAAGGCAAAGAAACTGCTGCTATCTGCATTCCTCAAAACCAGGTTCGCACAAACTGCTTCACCCGCTGTCTTATCCATCTGTGTCAGTCTTGCTTTTACTGAAAGCGGAGTCTGTGTACTTCCTAAATAGGTATTCTTACTCGATAAGCTGCGTCCTCCCCAGTAATTTCCTAATGAAACCATGTTCTCCATCACCAGCTGTCCGTCTCTGACTCCAAAGTAATCATAGCTCACATCCGCATCCGGATAACTCCTATATTCATATCCCCGTGTATCTATTTCCCAGATTGTCTCATCTAAGCTGTCAAACTGTTCATCCAGCTTAACTCCCGCTGTACAGGGAACCGTCACATACATATTATCCAATGCCAGAACATCTGCAGACGAAGACGTTAAGGTGAAGTTTACTTTCTCTCCTTCTCCTACTGCTTCTACTTGGAATGTCTTGCTCGTCTCTCCAGCCGCAAAATCTAATGTCAATGAACCTCCATTCCCTCCTACTGGTACACAGACCTCCGGATTGGAACTGTTTATGGTGACTGAAAGCGGCGCTGCTCCTTCTGAAATCGATACAGTTATTTCTGATGACGTACTCCCTGCACCCAAAGTCATCTCGTCATGATCCAGAAATATACCTTTACAGCTGGATACCGTCACCGGGCCCCAAATTCCTTCTACCCAATCTCCTAATGGACTTCCTGTTTCTCCCTCCGGTGCTCTCGCATACACACCCACTCCCACCGCTATATTCTCACTGAAATTCAGTTCTACACTGTTCCCTAATACCCATTCGGCATCTACTCCGCTCTCTCGGGCATACATCCACGCTCTCTCTCCATCTGCTACAATCTTCAAATCAATTGAGCCTTCATGAGCCGAGGAAAGCGCGTTAAAAGCATCCAATTGATACCCTACATGAGATGGTTTATTAACCGGATAATCAGCTCCCGTTCCGGAATAGGGATTAAATCCCCAGCCATCCTCTCCCCAGTTATCAGCTAAAAGCAGCCATTTGTTCTTATCCGGTGCAATCAACCATAATCCTGTACGAGTAGCTGAACCTGATTGAATTTGATGCGAATGACTTATTCGCGTCGTCTCTACCACCAGCAGATCATCTTTACTGGCTGTGAATGTCGGTACTGTCACCAGAGCATATCCGGGCCAATATCCCTTCTCGTCTCCTTGTCCGTTATTCTCTCCTTGCATATATAGTGTGCCATCTCCATAGGCTGCAAAAGAAAAGGTACCATAACAGTCACTATATATCCCTGAACCAAAACACCCATCATCCGTTCTCCATCGGCTTGCATCCAGCTCCTCCGGAGTTGCTATATAGGTGCTCCAATCTTCAGAGAACAAAACTCCAGCCTGCATTGCTAAGGCAGAAGCCAATAACGCTGCTGAAAATACTAATCTCTTTCTCATAATGTTTATTTCCTTCTGCTGAAATTTCCCTGATGATATTCTTGGATAAAATCAATCAGTTCATCTTTCAAACTTCAGATTAAAAAAAAATCAAATCGAAAGCAACTCTTTTCTTTAAAAAAATACCGTTCCACATCTAAAAAAACTAAAAATCTTTCAAAAATTATCATCTCTGTAATCAATTAAATAAAATTTCTTTTTTAAACTCCCTTTACAACATAATTCCTCTACCTTTTCTCTTTTATAATTATAAAATTCATTTTTTTGGAATCAGACTTTTCTACATATAACTCGGCTCTCGACATCACTTTTTAATCGAATAAAGTTGACTTCTTCTAGAAAAAATAGATACTAAACAAAAGTATAGATTATATTATGAAAAAAGTCCGTTCCTATATATTACTTTTATTTCTCACCTTTGGTGTAAACGCCTTTTGCTCACAACAATCATCCTTTGAGAAAAAACAATCGCTTCCTGAAACGGTTACTATCTCCTCTGAAATGTTAATGGACAAAATTAAAGGAGGATGGGCAGGGCAAACTATTGGCTGTACCTATGGAGGTCCTACCGAATTCAAATACAGCGGCACTATGATCCAAGACTATGTGCCTATTATCTGGACTGATGGATGTATTAAATGGTGGTATGAAAATGTCCCTGGTCTCTACGATGATGTCTACATGGATCTGACCTTTGTTGATATATTTGACCGCCTCGGACTTGACGCTCCAATAGACTCATTTGCCTTAGCCTTCGCAAAAGCCCAATACCCTCTATGGCATGCTAATCAAGCCGCCAGATACAATATTCTGCAAGGCATCCGTCCTCCGGAATCAGGACATTGGCTGAATAATCCTCACGCCAATGATATCGATTATCAAATCGAAGCTGATTACGCGGGTCTGATGTCACCCGGCATGCCAAACGCCTCCTCTGAAATCTCCGATAAAATCGGTCATATCATGAATTACGGTGACGGTTGGTACGGCGGTGTCTATATAGGAGCAATGTATACGCTCTCCTTTATTTCGAATGATATTGAACTTATTACCTCGGAAGCCTTGAAAACCATTCCAAAAGAAAGTGATTATTATCGGTGCATGAATGACGTAATCACCTGGCATAAGGCTTATCCAAACGACTGGAAACGTACTTGGTTTGAATGCGAAAAGAAATGGAGTTCGGATATAGGCTGTCCGGATGGAGTCTTTGTTCCATTTAATATCGACGCAACTATCAACAGTGCTTATGTCCTGATCGGATTGCTTTATGGCAAAGGAGATTTCCAGAAAACCATCGATATTGCTACCCGCTGCGGACAGGACTCTGATTGCAACCCTGCCTCGGCTGCCGGTATTTTGGGCACAATTTTAGGATATAAAAATATTCCTGAATATTGGATGAAAAATCTCAGAGAAGTCGAATCAATGAATTTCGCCTATACCGATATTTCATTGGAAAAGGTCTACCAAATGAACTACAACTTAGCACTCCAAATGATTCAACGAAATGGAGGCACTATTGCAACTAACGGACAGATTACTATCCAATGCCAAAAACCGGTTCCAGTCCGTTATGAAAAAGCATTTGAAGGACATTATCCTAAAGAAAAACGAAGTATCAATAAACCTTTGCAAGAAGTTGGGGAATTAACATTCGAGGGCAACGGCGCTGTTTTTAAAGGATTTGTTAACTCAAATGATAATCGCTATATAGCCAAAGTCGAAATGTATCTGGATGGCAAACTAATTGAAACTGCCAACCTTCCGGCCTCATTTGCAGTGCGTCGCCCTGAATTGTTCTGGAAATACCAATTGCCTGAGGCCAAACATACCGTTTCCTTCAAATGGCTAAACCCAAATGAAAATTCCTCAATCCATCTGAGCGAAATTCTGGTCTATACAGAAAACTGCCCTAATTCCATTTAATATAATCCTTAAAGTATCTATCAAACAAATATTTAAAACGATAAAACATCTCAAATTTTACATTTGAGATGTTTTATCAGCCATATTTCCACCGGGCAGCTATTTCTTCTCTTTTTCCCTCACGACAACATTTATCCTGAAAAAATCTATTTCAGTTCTTCACAAAAAAAGCTGTTCCCATCTTAGAAATGAGAACAGCTCTATAATTTAATTTGATTGAAACTTACATTTTCTTCTTTGCTTTAGTAAGGAGAACTCTAGGCTCTCCTTACTAAGAAGATTCAGCGATTACTCGCTCGTTAATCGATAGAACGCCGCCGCTTCCGTCAGCGGTACACGGTAGATATAGGTTCCATCCTCTATCTCTGCCGGATCTCCTGCCAAGGTCCATGCTTCACTATCGGCTGTCGGAGCCACTTCCAGTACGGCATTGGAGCTGACTGCCCAACGGAATACCAGCTCTTCTCCCTCGACTGTCCACGCCAAAACAGGTCCTTCCGGCTCATCTCCTCCAGTCGATTCTCCCCAGAGCTTGGCCTTCGCAAATGTTCCTGATGCCTTATCCGGAACCATCCGCGCATATACTCCAAAACCAAAGTATACCTCGCTCTCTGGGAAATCCAATACGGCTCCCAACACGTTGTCTACATACAGCTCTACAGTCGAACCGTTAGCCACCATCTTCAGAGTATGCTCTCCCATATCTGTTATGCCGGCTACACTGTTGATATTTGTCATCTCAACTATACGGCCATCCGATTTGTCATCCGGGGCTCCTGTCAATTTATTATATCCCCAGCCATAATGAACATTCTCATCATTTAACTCAGCCATATTGATCCATTTAGTTCCATCGGCATTGCTGATAATGATCGAAGTTCTGGCTCCTGTCCCTTCATAGCTCATCTGCTTACGCACTACCTCAAAGATCGCCGGATTCTCCACTGATGCTTTAAACCCTTCTTTGAAATAATATGCTCTGCCTCCCCAGTAATTGTGAGTTAGAGTTACATCTATTGTAATTCCTTCCTCACTCTCTGTGATGACGCTCTCGCAATCTCCCAATGGATTTGTCAGATATTCAAAGCCGCGGGTAGATACATTCCATTTATTTGAGTCAATTGTTGTCAATTCATCTTCATAATATGGATCTCTCATCCCTGAAAGAACCGTCAAATACGCCGGTGAACTCTTCATCGTATTGATCTCATTGCTCACCTGGACCGTGTAGACTCCTTCATCGGCTGCAGTAACTTCTTCTATCGTATATGTAGGACTCGAAATATAATCTATCGCTACTCCATCCTTATACCATTCATAAACCAGATTTTCTCCGGTTGCTGATACACTGAAGCTCGCCGTTCCTCCTTCATTGACTTGAATAGAAACCGGTGAGGATACTATCTGTACCGGCTCTCCCAACGGTGTTTCACTGCCATAGATCTTGACATTACTGAATGAACACCCCGTGGAATCCCCTACTTGACGAGCATATGCTCCCAATCCGAAATGGATCCCTTCACTCACCGGGAAGTCCAGTGTGATCCCCTCTACTCCATCTATGTAGAGTGTCACCGTACTCCCAGTGGCAAGCAGCTTCACCTCATGTGATCCTATATCATTCTTATCACTTAATGAAGAGATTGCTATTCCTGCCCCTGTCGGTTTTGCAATGGAATCATTGTAACTCCATCCTATATAACCTGTATCATCCCTCAATTCAGCAAAGGTAATCCATCTGGAACCATCTTCACTGCGTATCGTTATCGCGCTGCGCGCTCCGGTACTATTACCGTAATACATACTATTACGAGTAACCTCAAATATCACCGGACTCATCAGTGATGCTTTATATCCTTCTGCCGTATAGAATGATCCTCCTCCCCAATAATTATTAGTCAGAGTCAAATCTATATACAATGCTCCTCCAGAGTAGAAATAAAAATCTCCGGCTCCATCAGGATTTGTACTCTCAAAAGGCGTCATGTCCAAAACCCAATTGTTCGTATTTATCGAACTCTCATTAAAATTATCCTCAAAAAGCAGGCTTCCCCCCTCACTGGTTATTACATCAAATAACTCTACACTCATTCCATAGCCCTTATCATTACTTAATACAACCTGGGTCGCTCCCACTCCGACTCGATTCAACGTTACCGTCTGTACCTGATCGGAATTCGCGTTGAGGGTAATCTCTTTGACCGCTCCGCTGTCAAATCCCACTACAGATCCATCCATTACTTCCAATCTAATGGTCGTTCCTGCCTCGCGCACTACGGATGGAACTATGATATCAAAGGTTGCCGTATCCTCGTTCATCACGATATTTCCGGTATTCACCTGTATCTCTGAACCCCCATAAACTTTTACATCCTTGAAAGCAACATCCACTTCGTTGTTATAACGAGATACCAGTCCTCCTAGAGCAAAAGAAATACAATCGGTTGCCCAGTTCGCTGAACCTCCATAGATTCCATCCAGATAAAATCTGGCTATGCTTCCATCATGAATAATGCTTACTTTATGCCACCCATTATCTAAGTATTCCGTTTGATTCCAAACTTCCGGTTTTATTACTCCCGAAGTACCAAAAGTATAATTCGGGTTGATATTCCATCCCATAGAATCCCCTCGGAGATAGGAAACAGCACAAGCCGCATTATTATTGGCATTGATCAATATTCCCAATGCTCCAATAACTGCACCTCTGCCGCCTATCGGTCCTGACATATACTCTATCACAACCGGATTTTCTGCTGTCGGATAAAATACCTCTTGCAGCTGCATTGTATCCACTGCATCCGTATCCTTACCGCATTTGAAATATCCGGTTAAAGTATTATTCTCTACCGCGAAATTAACAATAGAGTTAGTTCCGGTTCCTGCATTTCGGGCTACCTGCTTCCATTTCGTCGAATCTAATGTCTGGAAGTCTTCCTCTAAAAGCAGTTCATTTGCTCCCACATTCACTACAATCGAGGGTATATTTAATGCAATATCCGGATTCACCGGCTCTACTTTTATCGTTGTCGTTCCTGCTTTCACCGGTACCACATTGATCGTTTGACTCGCTTCTCCTCCTTGTTCAAACACAATTGTGCTCACTTCCGGATACGCTACACCTGAATCCTGTGAAACCAATGACAACTCCAGATCTTCTGACATAAACGATGTCTCGGGTACTGTTATCGTCACCTTCCCCGGATTTTCATTTACTAAAAGCACCGGATTCGGCGTAACTGTACCACTCTCTTCCGCCGCCTCTATATTCTCTATCTTCAGATAATCAAACGCTCCACTTCCTGATGCTCCTGTCTCTCGGGCATAGAACCCTACCTGCACATACATCGGATCATTGCATATCCAATTAACTGTTGCCGCCTGGGTCCCAGCTATATATACCTGAATCGCAGCTCCATCATAGAGTATCTCCATCTCCGGTCCATCCGCTGGAGTCACTGATGTCATAGATGTTATTGTTGTTCCTGCTGCACCAATAGCTGTATTGTACATCCAACCTCCTTCTCCGTTATTATAACGTAAGGCAAAGAAACTGCTGCTATCTGCATTCCTCAAAACCAGGTTCGCACAAACTGCTTCACCCGCTGTCTTATCCATCTGTGTCAGTCTTGCTTTTACTGAAAGCGGAGTCTGTGTACTTCCTAAATAGGTATTCTTACTCGATAAGCTGCGTCCTCCCCAGTAATTTCCTAATGAAACCATGTTCTCCATCACCAGCTGTCCGTCTCTGACTCCAAAGTAATCATAGCTCACATCCGCATCCGGATAACTCCTATATTCATATCCCCGTGTATCTATTTCCCAGATTGTCTCATCTAAGCTGTCAAACTGTTCATCCAGCTTAACTCCCGCTGTACAGGGAACCGTCACATACATATTATCCAATGCCAGAACATCTGCAGACGAAGACGTTAAGGTGAAGTTTACTTTCTCTCCTTCTCCTACTGCTTCTACTTGGAATGTCTTGCTCGTCTCTCCAGCCGCAAAATCTAATGTCAATGAACCTCCATTCCCTCCTACCGGTACACAGACCTCCGGATTGGAACTGTTTATGGTGACTGATAACGGCGCTGCTCCTTCTGAAACCGATACTGTTATTTCTGATGACGTGCTCCCTGCACCCAAGGTCATCTCTTCATGATCTAAAAATATACCTTTACAGCTGGATACCGTCACTGGCCCCCAAATCCCTTCTACAAAGTCTCCCAATGGACTTCCTGTTTCTCCCCCCGGGGCTCTCGCATACACTCCTACTCCCACTGCTATATCTTCACTAAAATTCAGTTCTACACTGTTCCCTAATACCCACTCGGCATCTACTCCGCTCTCTCGGGCATACATCCAAGCTCTCTCCCCATCTGCTACAATCTTCAAATCAATTGGGCCTTCATGAGCCGAGGAAAGCGCGTTAAAAGCATCCAGCTGATATCCTGCTATGGAAGGATTATTAACCGGGAAATCCGCTCCTGTTCCGGAATAGGGATTAAATCCCCAGCCACTTTCTCCCCAGTTATCGGCTAAAAGCAGCCATTTGCTCTTATCCGGCGCAATCAACCATAATCCTGTACGAGTTCCCGAATTTGATTGAATTTGATGCGAATGACTTATTCGCGTCGTCTCTACCACCAGCAGATCATCTTTACTGGCTGTGAATGTCGGTACCGTCACCAGAGAATATCCGGGCCAATATCCCTTCTCGTCTCCTTGTCCGTTATTCTCTCCTTGCATATACAGTGTACCATCTCCATATGCTGCAAAAGAAAAGGTACCGTAACAATCGCTATATATTCCTGAACCAAAACACCCATCATCCGCTCTCCATCGGCTTGCATCCAGCTCCTCCGGAGTTGTTATATAGGCGCTCCAATCTTCAGAGAACAAAACCTCAGCCTGCATTGCTAAGGCAGAAGCCAACAACGCTGCTGAAAATACTAATCTCTTTCTCATAACTTCTATATTTTCTCTCGTTGATAAAACTTAATAGCTATAGCTACTTAGAGTTCTTCCGACACAATTAGAATAAAAACTTTTCTCTTAAAATCAACTCTTTTGAAAAAGAAAAAAACATTTTTTATTAAAAATAATCAAAAACTTCCAACAAAAAAACTCCTCCACTTGATATGGAGGAGTCATGAATTATGAACAATTAGAATATTTACTTTATTGAATATTATGGAATTAAAGCAGCACTAGCTGCCTGAATATATTTTAAATCATTATTATTAGGCGATGAGGTAGGATTAACCTCGATCTTTGGAGTTCGAGAATCATTCCATCTTTTTATCTCTGAATGACCATCAGCAAAAGAAAGAGCTCCTCCATTATTATGACGACAGGATGGGAAATTATAAAAACTGTCTCCACAAGGAGGCTGTCCGTAATGTCCATCATCTATCGAAAGTTCATTCTCATCGATAAATACAAAAGCCTTACTTGGACCTGGAAATACTATATCTCCCATCTTCTTATTGACACGATGCTCCCCGCTGCGACAGGTTCCTTGTGAGACACCTACATCATCTCCATTCATATAGGCATTCATAGAATAACTGCGTACCCGTTGGTGACTTGTACCATTTAAAGTCACCATATAACGATCAGCCGGACAACGATAAAGTTTCACTGCCGGATTATAAGACCAAAGTAAACCAGCTTTAATATAATTCTCATTGGTAGAATCAGGTTCTCTTTCTTCATCCAATCCCATAATACCATTGATCCAGCATTCGTTAGTTGAATTAGCTGCATAACTCTCTAGATTGGGAACAAGCCGATCATTGTTATCGTTTGAATACATAATCCAGCTGAGTGTCAGCTGTTTTAAATTGCTCGAACACTGTGTCTGCTGAGCTTTAGCCTTGGCTTTGGATAAAGCCGGCAACAGCATTCCTGCTAAAATAGCTATGATGGCTATTACCACCAATAACTCTATTAGCGTAAATCCTTTTAAGTTTCCTTTTTTCATAACACAATCACGCTCTCATCGCAGAGATATTTTTAGATAATGCGAAAATTAAGAAAAGACCTTTTTAAGATTTTTTAGAGCTTTTTTTCTTTTTTCTTCCATAAACTTCCAAATTTTTACTCTACTGGATTCATAACCTGTCCCTCAAACAGGGTTTGATTGCTTATATTTTCCTTAATTAAAATAATAAATGGTCTATCGACTATCATAACTTCCGGCTTCTCCGACTGAGGCATTGCCTTTGTAAGCATAATACCAGCTGTTGCAGCAGCTGCCTCTGTTCCTACCTCATCGACTTCTACAAAAGCCTGGTGGATCACTTTGCTGACAAAAAGATTAGGGAGCTCTCCTCGATTGTACATTCCTGAAAAATCCGCCTTCTCCGGATCAAACATGGTTTTGACACCCATTTGGATTAACAAATCATTCAAATCCAGATTTTGGCTCATCTTAAAACGAGGCATCTTGAAATTCACCTTCCTCATACTCAGCTGATTGATCGTCTGCTGGTACTTGCCTTGACAATATGCCTCTCGCACTTCGGCGAATTTCTCCGTATCACGCGGCAAAATTATCACCATTGACCGATTCTCACGGTAAGGAAGGCGAACTATCTGAAGAGTTTCATCTCCATAATAATGATAGTTCTCCTGCTGGCTCATGAAAGGAACCTCTATCTGAGAACCATCCAATAATGTAAATTGAGCATTTTGAGTCAGCTTTTTATCAAATGGCTTTTCCCAAGATCCCTTAAAATAGATCGCATTAACCAATGTCATTTGAGTATTCTCACTCAAAACTCCCGGCTGAATAAGATCTTTTATCAAATTCTCTGTTTTATTCTCTACCCATTGATTAATTTCTCCGCGAGCCTCTTCCACCTTAGAATAATCTGTTGGATAAACCTCCGAACTCAAATAATCCTGCATGGTCCGGATATACTCCTGACGGAAAGGAAATCCTTGATTAGGCCACAAAGAATTCGCGATATTAAGCGTATCTCCATTTGGGGTATTACCTTCATTCTTTTCGGAAAGTTCCGGTTTCTTTGTAAGCCAATCCTGCAATCCCGCATAAAGATTTAATGTTGCTACTGCATCACCGCTGCCCAGCACCTGTCCCAGCTCTTCAGCCGTAACACCTGCCGCGCCTCCGTAGAGCATCACCAATGCAGTAGAAATACTGTAAGGACTTACAAACTGATTCTCTATATTCTCCTTCATTTCCGCAAAGAGATTCCGAGCAAAAGCATCTGATTTGAAAGATTCCGAAGTTTTTTCCATCAATCCGGATATATCTATCTCAGGCTCCTTGACTCGAGGAGGAATAACAAATTCTGTGGACTGAGTACTCTCAGTTGCGGAGGGTTGATGTGGAACGACAGTCGCCTTTTCGGATGTCGTATTCACAGAGCTATCTGGTGAACAAGCTGTTAAGGCTAAAGCTGCAGCAAAACCGGCTAATAAATTTAGTTTCATCCTCATATTTTTTCTAATTATTTCCAAATATTTCATCAATTTACAAACTCCCCATTGAAAACACACTCTAGGGGAATTCCCATAAAGTAACAGTAGCTTCTCTTTATAAAATTGTCAAATTCCGCCTCCTGCTTGACACGATATACCTAACAGCAGGAATAAAACTTGAAAATCACCTATTATGTGCTAAGTTTGGTAAAGGATATGCTTCATCTAGCTAATAGATATTAGCAATTTATTAATATCTAATAAATACATATATGAGATCAAAAATCTGGATAATTTACAATCTGTCTGCAGCTTACGCAATACTATTTCTTTTTTTAACCTCTTTTTCTGAAGCCCAAGCTGCTGTGCGAATCAATGAAATCGTGGCCTCTAACAGTAAGAGTCTTACTGATCAAAAAGGTAACGCTGAAGATTGGATCGAACTCTTTAATAACAGTGATGAAACAGTAGATTTGGGCGGATGTTATCTAACCGATAAAAAAACATCCCCCACCCAATGGCAATTCCCCTCTCCCACTCTATTGGAACCCTACAGTTTTTTAATCGTTTTTGCAGACAGTTCAACAGAATTACCTGTCAGCGGAAGTGAACTTCATGCCAATTTTAATCTTAGTAAATCCGGAGAATATCTTGGATTAATTGATCGAGATGGTCAAACTCCCATTCATGAAATCAATTTTCCCGCTCAATACAACGATATCTCCTATGGAATAGAGCAATCCAAAGTCAACCTTATAGATAATCAAAGCCAATTTAAATGGTCTATTCCTTCTTCATCCGGCTACAGTGTTTCCGGAACCGGAACCGGCAATGTTGGATTCACTGCAAATGATTCTCAGCAAAATAACTTCAATATTAGCTATTACGAATTTAATACTGCCGTCAATAATCTTGATGAAGCCGAAAATTATATTACCAATCCCTCCACATGGAAAAATTCAAGTTACCCATACATCACACAATCTTCTACTATCAATTACTCGGCAAGCGATCCGGGACATTTTGACTCTGATAATCCTTTTCCCACCCATAGCAATACTTCACAAGATAAAGACAACTTTGTTGTAATAGCAGAAACATCTATTCTTATCCCTTTTGCCGGACTTTGGACATTTGGGGTCTCCAGTGACGATGGTTTTAGTCTGGATATTTCCGGTCAGGGAGCTCATTTTTCCACGGAATACACTTCAGCCCGCAGCATGAGTGATACTTTTGCCTGCTTCAACTTTCCAACTCCTGGCTCCTATTCTCTGCGGCTCCTCTTCTTTGAAGCTTCAGGAGGATCCGGATTGGAACTATTTGCCGCCCGCGGCAATTATGCCGAATTTAATAATGAAATGGCTTTGGTTGGAGACGTAGCCAATGGAGGGATTTCTACCGAAACGGCCTTTGCCTCTTCCATCATTACCGATCTTTCAGAATCAATGCTAGGAATAAATTCTCGAGTAGATCTTTCTTATGCCTTTACTCTCGAAGAATCTATGCTTCCCACGGGGAATGATACTCTCTCTCTCTCTCTCCGTTATGCGGATGGATTCATCCTTCTATTAAATGGAAATGAACTTCTCCGTCAGAATGCACCTGAAAACTTGTCTTGGAACAGCACCTCAACTGTATCTCGTTCTCTGAATGAAATCCTAAGTTGGGAAAAATTTATTCTTCCCAAAGAATCGCTTCTTATCGGAGAAAACACCCTTCAGATAATTGCTCTAAATAACTCTGCCGATGACTCTGAGTTTTTATTTCAACCCGAATTAAACCTAATCTATAACACCCAAGAAAACCTCAGATTTTTCACTCAACCTACTCCCGAACAAGTTAATGGATCCGGTTATCTTGGTCGAACCTTGCCTGTTGAATTCAGTCACGAGCGTGGTTACTGCCAAGAACCATTTACCCTAGAACTCATCAGTTACGAACCGGACACAGAAGTCTATTATACACTGGATGGCTCTGAACCCTCTGCTGAAAACGGTACTCTCTATACAGAACCGCTGACCATCAGCCACACTACCATTCTAAGAGCTATCTCTTATCGTCCTGAATACATTCCTTCTGAAATCTCTTCCCGCACTTGGATCTTCCTTGATGACGTCTTCCAGCAGTCTTCTACTCCACCGACAGGCTGGCCTGCCTCCTATGCCATCAACTCTCATGCTATGTACTACGGCATGAACTCCAGTATCGTCAACTCTCCAGATTATGTAGAACGGCTGCGCGAAGGTTTCGGAGACATCTGTACACTCTCCCTAATTACAGATCTAGATAATCTCTTCGATCCCCAATCAGGCATCTATGTCAATCCCGGCAATTCCGGCCGCAGTTGGGAACGCCCTGTTTCAATTGAATACATTGATCCTCAAGGTGGAGAAGAATTTCAAATCGATGCCGGTCTGCGCATTCGCGGCGCTGCCAGTCGTGCCTCCAATAATCCTAAGCACTCTTTCCGGCTTTTCTTCCGTGGCGAGTACGGCCAAAGCTCGCTTGTTTTTCCTCTCTTTGGTGAAGAAGGAGTCTCTGAATTTGACAAACTCGATCTGCGTACAGAACAAAACCATTCCTGGCATCGTGAAGATCCCTCTACTTATACTGCCGTACGCGAAGTCTTCGCTCGTGACAGCCAAAAAGCAGCTGGAACTCCCTACACACGCAGCCGTTATTATCACCTCTTTCTCAACGGCATCTACTGGGGCATCTATATGAGCCAGGAACGTGTAGACTCTGAATTCGCCGTCAGCTACTTTGGCGGAAACAAAGAAGATTGGGACTGTATCAAAACCGAATCCAGCAGCGGACGCGCCACTGTAGCAGGTGACGGCAATCTTGAAGCTTGGGAACAATTCTATAATTACTGCACTCAAGGTTTTTCGGGTGCCTATGAATCCAACTATTATAAAGTGCGAGGGATGAATCCTGACGGAACACGCAACCCGGATTACCCTATCCTTTTAGATGAAGATAACCTCATCAAATTCATGATCAATGCTTATTATATGGGTGACCCGGATAACCCCTATTCACTTTTTGGTTATCATCCCAATAATCTCTTCGGACTCTACAACCGTGTTAATCCGGACGGTTTCAAATGGTTTCGGCATGACGCCGAACACGCTTTAGCCGCAAACCGCTCTTCCCGTCCTGACTGGGGATTAGATATGGATTACACTACCGCCGGTGTCGATCGGACCGACTATGCCGGCTTTACTCCTATCGCCATGCACCTCGCCCTAGTACAGAACGAACAATACAGGATGCGTTTTGCTGATCTTGTTCAAGAACAGCTCTTTAATAACGGAATTTTCACTCCTGAACAATCCATCCAACGTTATCAGGAAAGAATGAATCAGATTGATCGAGCCGTTATCGGAGAAAGTGCTCGTTGGGGAGCCGCTATGGGGACACTCCGCACTCGAGATAACGACTGGATTAATGAAAACAACTATCTTCTCAAAACCTATTTCCCCCAGAGAACAGATATTGTCATCAATCAATTCCGTGCCAGAGGTTGGTTCCCTGAAATTAATGCGCCTACTCCGACTCTCTTTTCCGGGATTTATGAACCCGGTCAAGAAATCACACTTTCCTCCATGGACTCTTTCTATTATACCACCGATGGATCCGATCCCCGAATGCCGGACGGATCTATCAATCCCAATGCCATTCTGGTAACATCAGAGGGAATCCAAACCAACGGAGTCACATCTCAAGTCCTCATCCCTAAATTCTCTGCCTGGAAATATTATGATAAAGGACAAACTCCTCCGGATAAAAATGGAGTCGGTTGGAAAACAATCTCTTACTCAGACTCCGATTGGAATAGCGGCCAAGGCAAATTCGGGTTTGGCAGCCGCACCGAAAACCTTAACACCACCACAACAAGGATCACAGACGAGGGTACCTTCGTTATAACTACTTATTTCCGTCAACGGTTTAATCTATCCTCTCTCAGAGGCGTTACCGGACTCAAGCTCTCCATCAATCGTGATGACGGAGCAGTCATTTACCTAAATGGAAAAGAATTACATCGCGAGAATATGCCTCAGGGAACAATCTCATTCGATACCTTCTCTGACACTACCGTCGATGCCTCTACAGATTCAATCTATTTTCAATATGAATTGCCGGCTGAATACCTCCGTGAAGGTTCAAATCTTATTGCCGTAGAAGTTCACCAGTGCAATACAATTAGCTCTGATCTCTATTTTGACATGGAGTTGTCAACCCTGGTTGACAGCAGTATTCCCCCTGAAGGAGCTGCTTCCATCACCCTGACTCTTGACGAGAATATGGCTTTGCGTACTCGCAGTTATAATGGAGAATGGAGCGCTCTCTGCAGCATGGACTACCTCGTTCTCCAAGATTACTCTGGTCTCCGCGTCAGCGAACTTATGTATGCTCCGATCGGCAACCCGGAACAACCGGAGGTCTCCACGGATGACTTCGCGTGGCTAGAACTCTGTAATAGAGGACAAAAAGCAATTAACCTCCAAGAAGTTCAATTCGTCGAAGGTATTGAATATACCTTCCCTTCCCTAGTATTACAACCAGGACAATATCTGGTCTTAGCTAAAAACGCCGAACAATTCTCTACACAATACGAAACTAATAATATCCTCCTTCTGGATGGATATTCCGGCAATCTGGCCCATAAAGGAGAAACACTTACCCTTCAAGCTCCTGATGGAACCCTAATTCATTCCTTTGCTTATAATAGAAGCTGGTACCCTGAAACTGATGAAACCAATTACACACTGGAAATCATAGACCTGCAGGCTCCCGACGATTCATGGAATACTTCCGCCAACTGGTATCCCTCCTCTATCCCCGGCGGAACCCCTGGCTTTGAAGCTGCGACTCTGCCCGGACCAGGCAATCAAATGCTGACACAGGGTGAACAAGCTATTCTCATCCTCCCTCAAATCGAAGAATCTCCTCAAAATATTACTTGGCATTACTACTCCGGTTCAGGGAAATGGGAAACTTTATTTGGAGAAACCTCTCCGGAACTCACTCTTCAAAATGCCAGTGAACAAACTGTCGGGCTCTATATGGCTCAATTCGAACTGAATAATCAGCATTTCATTACTTTACCGTCAGAAATCATGCTCCTCTACTCCGAACCACAAGACGCCTCTGGTGAAGAAGGAGCCTCCATTACTCTCAGTGCCTCAGCTGCCGCACTCTATCCGGAAAAACTTCAATGGCAAAAACAGCTTCCTGATGGATCCTGGAGTGATCTCCCCGGCGCAGTGGGGCTCTCTCTCTACATAGAAAGACTCTCCGGCTCCGATGACGGATACTACCGGCTGCACCTTGATGAACAATGGTTCAGCCGCCAAGCACGACTTGAAATCCAAACTGAATCTATTCCTCCCGAAATTCTCTCCGTAGATGTTCTGGATAATAACACCCTTCGCATCAACTGGTCTGAATACGTTACAGAGGAATCCGCTCTGAACCCGGAAAATTATAGTATTGATAACAATGCCGCCATTCTCTCTATCTCTTCTGAGGATGTCCCCCTCTTGGGAGCCATCAATACCACATTGCTCCGAATTGACCGTCTTCAAGCCGGTCATATCTATACCCTGACAGTAAATAACATTACCGATACCTCCAGCAATCAGAACACCATTTTGGCTAATACGAAAGAGTATATCCGCATTACTCCGGTTACTCCATCGCTCCTGCGTCAAGTTTGGAACGGATGTTCAAGTCTGGATGCATTGCTCTCGCTGTCTACCTATCCAGATTCTCCAGACGAAACCAGCTCTCTGAGCTCATTTCTTTCGCCTATTGACTGTGCGGATAACTACAGTCAACGAATCAGTGGATTTATCGTCCCTCCTATCTCGGGCAACTACTTCTTCTGGGTCTGCAGCGATGACTCCTCGCAACTCTTTCTCAGTACAGACTCCAATCCGGAAAATGTTCGTCAGATTGCCTATCTCGATGGCTGGTCCAGCCCCTATGAATGGGAAAAATATCCCTCTCAAAAATCAACTGCCATTACACTCTCAGCTAATACTCCTTACTATATTGAGGCTATCCAAGCCGAAGCTGATGGTGGAGATCACCTAATGGTTCAATGGAGTCTTCCCAATGGAACTCTGCAATCTCCTATTGGAGAACAATACATCTATCCTCCGGAAACAACTTTTGAAGTGCCTCAAATCGTTGTCAATCCTCTCTCCTCTGCCAAATCAATAGGTGAAACGGCTGTTTTTGAGATCTATGCTCAAAGCAGTACCCCCTTAACCTATACTTGGGAAATTGACGGAAAACTCTCTGAAGCACCTTCCTCTTATACTCTTACTCTTACTAACCTTACTCTGGCTGATAACGGTAAACAGATCCGCTGCCATGTTTCTAACATTACCGGAAATGCTGTCTCTGAAATAGCGACCCTTACCGTCACTCCAAAAATGGAACCGGTTACAATTATCACTCAACCTGTAGGAGGTGTAATTACTGATGGTGAAAGCCATCTTCTCTCCATTACTGCCAGCGGAACTCCCCCAATCTCATATCTATGGTATAAAGATGGAGAACCCACTCGAGTCACAACCGCAAAATGGAATATATCTGATCCTGGCAAATATAAGGTTCAGGTTTCCAATCCGATCAACAGTATCTTCAGTGACGAGGTAGAAGTAACAATTGAAGATACACCTCAAGAACTTCCCTCTATCTCTATCGCTCGGGATACTGATGGAACTCTCATTATCGAGTTCACTGGACGTCTACAGTCGTCTCTTTCTTCTGACGCATCCGAAGAAGAATGGAGTGATCTGGAATCCACCTCTCCGGCAAGAATTATACCGGATGGAAACACACGCTTCTTCCGAGCCATATCCTCCTCATCAAGATAGATTCAGTTATTGAAAGAAAATATCTATCGTTTTTAGCGGCGGTCGGTCAATATTTCCGACCGCTGCTGAAAGCTCTCGAAAACTAAAGTGTGATCTCCATAAATCTCATTTCTGCGGAAATTCTCTTAAATAAGAATCTCACTGTTCAGGATAAAAAACTTTAAACACTGTCACTCTGAACTTATCTCTTACTATCCTGAAGAACCCAAAACCAATTACCCCGAAAAACTGAAAGAAATTCCCTGCTATCCTTAGAGCCAGGAAGAATCTGCAAACCGCCTCAATGAGGAGCCTGAGGAGCAAGCAGAATCCTTCTTTCCTTAAGCACTTGACTGGAACAGAATATTGACTGGAACAGAATATAGACTATATTCTGTAGATAGATAGTATTGCCGGCTCACGGTAAGTGTCCGTCTTAATGACGGATGGAACTCGCGGAACCCGTAAAACAGATTGAGCAGAAACAGTCTTACAAAACTCTGCGCTTACTATGGAACCAATGAATATTCGTAAATACCCCATTGGGATACAGACATTCTCTAAGATTAGAGAAGAGGGCTGTATCTATATAGACAAGACTGAACATATCTACAAATTAACCCATTCCAGTTCTAATTATATCTTCCTAAGTCGACCTCGGCGTTTTGGCAAATCACTGCTTACCAGTACGCTGAGATCCTATTTTGAGGGGAGGAAAGAACTCTTCAAAGGACTTGCCATCGAAAAATTGGAAACCGAGTGGAATCAATATCCGGTGATTCATCTGGATCTGAGTTTGGCTAAACACTCAGAAAGAGAGAACCTAATTCGCTACCTCCATTCATTTCTGGAAGAGAATGAAATTCGATTAGGAATTACCCCCACAAACACCATAGATACAAACCTCCGTTTTAAGAATCTGATTGTCAATACGTACCAACAAACCGGGAAGCAGGTCGTTGTACTGATAGATGAATACGACGCCCCGTTATTGGATGTGGTTCATGAAGATGAGAATCTTCCCCAGCTTCGTCTGGAAATGAGGAACTTCTTCAGTCCGCTCAAAGCTTGTGATCCTTATCTGAAATTTGTATTTCTCACGGGGATTACCAAGTTCAGTCAGCTGAGCATCTTTAGTGAGCTTAATAATATCAGAAATATCAGCATGGAGGAGGATTATGGCGGTATCTGCGGCATCACCGAAGAGGAAATGATCACTCAAATGTCTGAAGACCTAGATATTCTGGCAGATCGTTTGAAAACTTCTCCTGAAGAAGTATTGGCTAAGTTGAAAGATTACTATGACGGCTATCACTTCACTTGGCCTTCAGCGGATATCTATAATCCTTTCAGTCTTCTCAATGCCTTTGCTTCCAAGAAACTAAAACCCTTCTGGTTTGAGAGCGGTACTCCTACTTATTTACTGGAGATGCTGCGCAAGTTCAATATTCCCCCCTCTAAGATAGGAGGGAAATTGGTAAGAATATCCGCCTTTGATATCCCTATAGAACAGATGAAGAATAAGAATATCACTCCACTGCTCTATCAAAGCGGTTATATTACCATAACCTGTTATGACGAAAACACCCAGCTTTACTCACTGGATATCCCAAATAAAGAAGTGCGTTTGGGATTGATGGAAAACCTGCTTGACGCCTATCTGGATGTATCAAATGAGGAAGCGGGGACGGCCATATCCCTGATGTCCGTTCCACTGAGGCAAAACAATCTGGAAGAGTTTTTTAGGCAGCTGCGCACGTTTCTTTCCACAATACCCTATTGCGAGAATACCGATTATGAGGGGCATTATCAGCAGGTGTTTTATATCATATTCTCCCTTTTGGGACATTATGCCGATGTGGAGGTTCGGACTCCTCAAGGAAGAGTCGATGTGGTGCTGAGGACTAAGACCCATTTGTATGTGATGGAGCTTAAGCTGAACCAATCAGCCGAGAGAGCTATGAACCAGATTGACATTAAGAACTATCCCGAGCGATTCGCTCTCTGCGGACTGCCTATTGTCAAGGTTGGCATCAACTTTGATAAAGAAACCCATACTCTCTCCGATTGGAGTATTTCCGGGGGGTAGTAATCAATTAGTAGTGATAGGAAGCAGCGCTGCACCAAACCTGCTCTACTCTCTAAACCAAAAATATCTTTGTAATAAACTTCCTCAACTCCAAAAGTAAAATTGCAACAGATGTTTTTTTGTGGCACTATCCATTCAGCAGGTGCCACCGGCACAGTAAATAATGAAGCTAGCAATTTATAATATACCGAATCTCTCTCTCGGAAAACACAATGTCAAAGATCCTAGGCTGGACGCTGCCGATAAGCTCGTGGAAGCCAAAAAGAAAATCTATGCCCAGGTAGATATTGTGGGTGATGATCAGCTCAAAGAAGCCGACGTCATTCTAGTTCCAGCTGAACTCAAAGGAGATCTTGTCCTGATGGATATGGAATTTCTCGAGCTGCGCCTGGGCCGTGAACAAAGTCCTGAGGAAAAAACGCTCTTTGAACGGCTTTTTGCCGCCCTGGAAGAAGAGAAACTCATTTGCGAAGCCGGTCTCAATCCTGAAGAAGAAAAACTCCTGGCAAACTATCAGCTGGTCACCCATCGTCCGATAACAATACTACAACCCGGTGAAGATATTGAACAAGCCGTTGTCAATGCTTATCATCAGGCTGGTTACATCTGTTTCCTTACTCTTGGCGGTAAAGAAAATCGTGCCTGGCCCATTCACCAAGGATGTACCGCAGTGGAAGCCGCCGGCACTGTTCATACTGATATGCAGAAGGGCTTTATCCGCGCTGAAATTATCAGCTATAACGACCTCATCGAATGCGGAGGCGAAACCCAGGCTAAGCGTGCCAATAAAGTCCGTCTGGAAATGAAAAACTACATTATGCAAGATTGCGATGTAGTAAACTTCCGTTTTAATCGTTGATAATAGAAAGGCAATTTAATGAATTCCTTTTCACTAGATTCTGAAACAATTCAAAAAGCGATCAGTATCGCCTTGGCAGAAGACATTGGCACAGGTGACGTCACCACACTGTCGCTCATCCCTGCCGAAGCTCGTGCCGAAGCAGTAATGAAAGCTCGTCAACCCCTTAGTGTCGCTGGACTCGATCTTGCAGCTGAAGCCTATCGCCAAATTGACCCCTCCACAGAAATCACTTATTGCTGTGCTGACGGAGATCAATTAAATCGGGGAGACATCTTGCTTCATCTTAAAGGCTCTGCACGCGCAATTCTTACCGCAGAACGTGTTTCGCTTAATTTTATCCAGCGTCTCTCGGGAATTGCTACCCTGAGCCGGCAATTCACTGATAAAATCGCCGGTACCAAAGCCAAATTGCTCGACACCCGCAAAACAACTCCCGGATGGAGAAAATTCGAAAAATATGCAGTTACCTGCGGTGGCGCAACCAATCACCGCTTTGGTCTTTACGATATGATTCTCATTAAGGATAATCACTTAGTTACCCTCCGCGACGCCAAACCCAACGCTGTAGCCGTTGCTATACAACGGGCCCGTGCTGCTTATCCTAATCTCAAGGTTGAAGTCGAAGCCGATACCCTCGAACAAGTCTCTCAAGCTGCGGATGCCGGAGCCGATATTATCCTCCTGGACAATATGACCAACGAGATGATGTCCCAAGCCGTCCAAATCGTTCAAGGCCGCTCTTTATTGGAAGCTAGCGGAGGAGTTACTCTTCAAACCGTTCGAGGCAAAGCGGAAACAGGCGTAGATTTCATCTCCGTAGGAGCATTAACACACTCCGTTCCTGCTGTCGATATCGGTCTTGATTTCATTTAATTACTTTACAAAATCTCTTCAGCTGTAATAGCTGACTTAAAGAAAATCTTTATGACACTAACTGAAAAAGTATTAGCCCGCGCTGCTAAACGCGCGGTTGTCACCGCCGGGGATAACATTTGGACCTCGGTAGATATTCTTCTCACCCATGATGTCTGCGGCCCCGGAACGATTGGCGTTTTCAAACGTGAATTTGGAGCCAACGCTAAAGTATGGGACCGGGAAAAGATTGTTATCACTCCGGATCACTACATTTTCACCTCTGATGCCAAATGCAACCGCAATGTAGATATCCTGCGTGAATTTGCTGCCGAACAGAATCTGCCCTATTTCTATGACGTAATCGATGCTAAACCGGGACAGCGTTGGGTCTACGATCCCGAAAAAGCTAATAAAGTTCCTCAATATGGCAGCCGCTACGCCGGAGTCTGCCACTCAGCAGTTGCCCAAAAAGGACATACGAGACCGGGTGAAGTTATGATTGGAACCGATTCTCACACCTGTTCTGCCGGTGCGTTTAATATGTTTTCCACTGGTGTAGGCAACACCGATGCCGGCTTTGTCATGGGCACCGGCAAAATTCTCCTCAAAGTTCCTCCCACTATCTACTGGGAATTTGAAAACACCCTCTCTCCGGGTGTCATGGCCAAAGATATCATCCTTTATATCATCGGAGAATTGGGGGTCGACGGCGCCACCTATTGCGCTCTGCAATTTGGCGGAGAAGGCTCTCACCTTCTCTCCATGGAAGAAAGAATGACTATCACCAATATGGCCATTGAAGCTGGCGGTAAAAACGGCATCTTTGAATTCGACTCCACTACTCGTGATTTTGTCGACGAGCGCTGTCGGATAAATGGCACCAAGAGTCAATATACACCTGTTGATCGTGATTCGGACGAGAAATTTCTCAAAACTTTCAAACTCGACCTCTCTCAACTGGAGCCTACCGTAGCCTGTCATCCCAACCCGGGAGTACGCAAACTGGCTCGTGAATTGAGATCCGAAAAACTGGACCGTGCCTATATCGGCAGCTGTACCGGAGGAAAAACCAGTGACTTCTTCGCCGCTGCGCAAATCCTCCGAGGACGCCAGGTTTCCATTCCGACCTTTGCTGTCCCCGCGACTCCGGAAGTAGAACGGGATATGAAGACACTCCAAATAGAGGGTAAAACTCTCTGGCAGATCCTTGAAGACTCCGGTGCTCTCATCAGTGCCAATCCCGGCTGTGCAGCTTGTCTGGGTGGACCCCAGGACACCTTTGGCCGTATGAATCAGACCGGTAAATGTATCAGCACTACTAACCGCAACTTCCCCGGACGAATGGGGGATAAGGAAGCCCACATTTTCCTCGCCTCTCCGTCCACAGTTGCTGCCAGCGCTGTAGCGGGATATGTAGCTGATCCACGAGATTATCTCCAATAAGGAAATCGTTCACTATTCAACGACAAAAAGAGGGTGGCTCAAAAAACTCTTTGATAAAAGCCCCCTCTTTTCTGTTTATCTTCTTTCTGAAACTTTCCAGTGGCAGAATGGTCTATTTTATGCTATCTTAATCTGTGTAAAGAACATAATAGGAGAAGACAGGCTTATGGTAGAAAATACAACAAAAAAGGATTCCGTTTTGAAAACCGCCGTTTTCGCCGGAGGCTGTTTCTGGGGAGTAGAAGAATTGATGCATCGCCTCATGGGGGTGGAAGAAGTTATCACCGGTTATACCGGCGGAAAAACAGGATCTCCCTCTTACGAACAAGTTAAAACAGGAGAAACAGGACATTTTGAAGCCGTCCGCATCCGTTATAATCCACAGGAAATCTCCTATGAAATTCTCTGCAAATACTTCCTGGAAATTCACGATCCTACTCAGAAAGAGGGGCAAGGTCCAGATCTTGGAAGTCAATACCGCTCTGCAATCTTCTATCTGAATGAGGAACAGCGCTGCACCGCAGAAAAACTCCTGAATCTCCTTCGCGAAAGAGGATTGGACATACAAACCCGACTAATCCCTTTCAGAAAATTCTGGATAGCGGAAGAATATCATCAGGGATATTACCGTAAACATAACACTCAACCCTATTGCCATTTCCGTGTTAAACGCTTTTAGCAATCCCAGCAAATCAAATTTCCTCCTTTAATGCGAGTTAATGATTTAAAATCAAAAGCATATAAAAATCATTAACTCGTTTTTTAATTTCTCCTTTACTTCGTTTATTCTCTCCGAATTGACAATTTAACCCGGTTTCACCATTTATTCTCCCCCTATTATTGATACAAACTCCTGCTTGCATTTAAAAACTATTTTTGTTCCAATAGAGAGAGGTTTGGGAACGATATAAAACCACTTATGAAAGTAATGAAATATTTTATATGCCTGTTGACCATCGCCTTCTTATGGGCAGGCACAACCGCTCCTGCAGCTCAAGCTGCAAATGAGGAGGAAATTCTATCTTTCCACTTTACCGGAATTAAAAATATCAAACGTTCCAATAAAGGGACTCAATTAAAAGAGCTTCTAAAACTACCTCTCTCCCTAGAAGTTCAAAAAATATTAATTGATAAACTTTTTAAAACTAAAACAATCTCTTTTCTGGGAGATAAACCTATTCCCAATCTACTCGATAACGAAATCTATATTCAAATAATCGGAGAAGAAAAACCCGCATTTCTCTTTGCGGCAAAAATCGGCAGTTCTGAAGCTCAGAAAATTTTCAATTCGCTCCGCGCCAAAGAAAAAAATGCCGGTACTCTTAAAACGGAACAAAATACGGTCAATAAAGAAGAAACCTGGACTCGAACTCAAGACGGCACAACCAAAGTTCTGGGCTATGGCTGCGGCTGGATTATCTATTACACTTACAGCCAAGATCAACTTCCCAAGAAATTGGCCGTCAATCTGATTCATGGTCAACAGCCCGCTGATAAAATACTCAATAATATTGTTCTGATGGATCTGAAAGTTCCTTTGCTCTCTAAAATTTTCGGCAAAAGCTGCCCTCTGCTGAAAAATGTGGAATCCATCTCTCTTCGAGCCTGGCCAGAAGAAGAAAACATCCGTCTATCCGCCAGGACTTTACTTATCGAAGAGGCCGATATGCTCAGCCAAAACTGGAATCTTCCTACCAATATCATTACCGATCCTCTTTCGCACCTAACCGCCATCCGCAATTCAGAAAAAATCTTTGAAAATATGCCTCATTGGAACGAGATTGCTCCTCAAGCCAATGCGCCCAAACAACTTTACATTTACAATTACGATGTCCCCTTCTATACCATCCTGTTAGGCTCTTCCGAGACAGCTCCTGCTGATGTTCCCAAAATGGGAAATGGAATCACAGCCTGTCTGAGCAAATACTTCCCGGAAATCCGTAATCCGCTCCAATTTGCCGTCAATACTAATAATGTAGAAGTCGGCTGGGTTGGCTGGCCCATGCTTACTCCAACTCTGCGCGCCGTAAGTGACAACAAACAGAATTACCTGATGGCCGGCACAGTAGCAGCTCTTCCCAAAGGAACTCCTTTGGCACCGGAGCTCTGGAATGCTATCAGTAAAAATCCCAAATTATTCTTCTACTCTTGGGAATTGACCGGACACACACTGCCTCAATGGCAGATGCTTTTCCCTCTTGTTAAAATGGAACTTTCCAAACCGGAACCGATAGTCCGCACAGGCAGAAAAGACCTCACTAAGGAAAAAACCGCTGCCTCTAAAAACTCTTCCCCGGAATCCAAAGTCTTTAACTGGACCATTGCCGCCCGTCAATATCTGGGCAACTGTATCACCCGTGCAGAACAGACCAGTCCCAAAGAACTTCTCATTGAGAGAAACGCTTCTATCGGACTCTCCTCTCTGGAGCTCTGGATTCTGACGGAATGGCTTTCAGATCGGCTCTAATAAAACATATCACAAACCACGCAAATAAATATTTTCATATCTTATGCTGAAACTGGGAGTTAATATAGACCACACCGCTACCCTGCGCGAAGCACGGTACAAAAATCGTGGATTCGGTGAACCAGACCCCATCGAGATAGCCCTCCTCTGTGAACAAGCCGGAGCCCATGGAATTACTGCTCACCTGAGAGAAGACCGCCGTCATATCCAAGACCGAGACGTCTTCTCCTTACGGGAAAAAATCAGAACCCGGCTGAACCTGGAAATGGCCAACGTTCCGGAAATAGTTCAATTAGCCCTAAATCTAAAGCCAGATAACGTCTGTATTGTCCCCGAACGCCGTCAAGAAGTAACTACAGAAGGTGGTCTTGACGTCAAAGGTCAAGAGAAAGAACTCACCCCTACCGTTAAACAGCTGCGTCAAGCAGGTATTATAGTCAGTCTTTTTATCGCTCCGGAACCGGAGCAAATTGAAGCCTCGGCACGGATTGGTGCCGAATTTATTGAATTGCATACCGGTGCTTTTGCTGAAACCCGTGATAATCCAGCTGAAATGGAAGCGGAACTCCAACGACTGATTGAAGCTGCCTCCCTAGCACATAAACTAGGACTAAAAGTCAACGCCGGCCACGGAATCAATTATACCAATATCAAACAAATTTACCGTGTTCCTCATCTGGTTGAACTGAACATCGGTCACTCAATCATCAGCCGTGCCGTCAATATCGGCATTAAATGCGCTGTACGGGAGATGCTCGAACTTATAAAACACTATCCGTTTAAAGAATAATTCTATCAAATCAATATGTCTGTACCCCATGATTCATCCTCATCTCAGGCTCCTCTTTCAGATCTGACTCTGCTGGGCAATTCCAAACAATCTTTTCCCAATTCACCTTCCGCTTCCATATTGGAAACATTCCCTAATCGGAATCCGGATCGAGATTACTGGGTCAAATTTCACTCCACAGATTTTACCTCCCTCTGTCCGGTCACAGGTCAGCCGGATTATGCCCAAATTGATATTCTCTATGTCCCCGGGCAACGATGCGTGGAAACCAAATCGCTGAAATTTTATCTCGCCTCGTATCGAAATCAGAAGGATTTTAATGAGAACATCACAAACCGTATCTTTGATGACTTTAAAAAAGCCTGCTCGCCTAAAAGCCTGATTGTGGAAGCCCAATTTCACGCCCGCGGCGGTATCAGCCTAACCACCCGAGTTCAATACCCGCAATCTGCTGCTCCTCTTTCAATATATCAAGGATAGGAAAATATATTAATCCCTCTATAGCATGAAGACACTCATTCTCCTCAGCGGCGGAATCGATTCCGTCACAGCTCTTTATTATACACTCCAAGAGCACTCCGTCACAGCTGCACTTAGTTTTCATTATGGCTCCAAGCATAATGATCAAGAACTTAAATTTGCGGCATGGCATGCTAACCAAACAGGAATCCATCATGAAATTATCTCTCTGGACTTTATCAATAAACTCTTTAAATCCGATCTTCTACAATCCGGAGGTGAAATTCCCGAAGGCCGCTATAACCAGGAAAATATGCAGAGTACCGTTGTTCCTTTCCGTAACGGGATTATGCTCTCCATTGCCGCCGGCTTAGCTGAAAGTTTAGGAGCGGAAGCAATTGTTATCGCTGCCCACTCCGGTGACCATGCCATTTACCCTGACTGCCGCAACGATTTCCTCCTCAAAATGGAAGCCGCCATCACCGCTGGCACCTATGCCGGAATACGGATTTTGGCCCCTTTTGCCAATGTGGATAAAACGGAAATTATCCGCCGAGGGACAAAGCTCGGAATCGATTACTCACAAACCTGGTCCTGTTATTGCGGTGGTACTCTCCATTGCGGCCACTGCGGCACCTGCACAGAACGCAAAGAATCCTTTGCTCTGGCCGGAATTCCTGATCCTACCCTCTACAAAGAATAACAAGAAAATATCAAAGAAACTGATTTATTATCTGAATTTCTCATCCTCCGCTAGTTAAGATCAAGTCATTCTTCTCACCGGTTGGATGATAATTTCTTTCTTGACTTTTCATTTGCTTCTAAGAGAGCAGACTCTGATTTCAACAAAGTGTATTTTTATAATAAAATTTCTTGTACCCTTTTTTCAGATTGCTAGAATTAGGACGTATGAAGAAAATTCTCGTCTCACGGCGTAATTTTATTAAATCCGCTTCAACAGCGCTGGCGGTACCTTTTATTTTACCCTCAGCTATTTGGAACGCAAAAGCGGAAGAAAAACCCAACAACAGACTTAATGTCGGTTTTATCGGCATCGGTATGCAGAATCGTGGCCATTTGGGCGCCTTTCTGGGCAGGAATGATGCTCGTGTTTTAGCTGTCTGTGATGTTGATACCGATAGACTCAATAACGCCAAGGAAACCGTTATCAATCGCTATAAAGAACGGGGAGAAAACGATCCTAAGTGCGATGCCTATTATGATTTCCGTGAACTCATCGCTCGCAAAGATATTGACGCAATCTTTATTGCTACACCAGACCATTGGCACAGCATTCCCGTCATCATGGCCGCTAATGCCAAAAAGCATATCTATTGCGAAAAACCATTGAGCTTAACCGTTCGTCAGGCACGCGCTATGGTCGATGCGGTCCGTAAAAACGACATCATTTTCCAAACTGGCAGTCAACAACGCTCCAGCGCCGAATTCCGTCGCGCAGCCAGAATGGTTCGTAACGGCAAAATCGGCAAGATTGAAAAAATTATCGTTAATATCGGAGGTCCTTCTCGCTGGTGTGATCTTCCCACCGAAGAAGCCCCTAAAGGTCTCAAATGGGATATGTGGCTGGGTCCAGCCCCCTATCGGGGATACAATTCTCAGCTCAGCCCTCGCGGCATACATCACTTCTATCCATGGCGTGACTACCGTGAATACTCTGGCGGCATGACTACCGACTGGGGCTGCCACCATTACGATATCGTCCAATGGGCCTTGGGTATGGATGAAAGCGGTCCGGTTAAATTCGTTCCTCCCGGCAATGAAGGCGCCACCAGTGGAATCAAATTCTACTATGAAAACGGCGTTATGGTACAGCATGGCGGTGACAACACCCTGGAACGAGATGGACGCAAAGATTCATTTGGAATCCAATTCATCGGCAGTGAAGGCCGTATCTATGTTGATCGCGGTAAGATCGGCTTTGCCCCTGAGGAAGTCGAAGATATCCAATTCACCGACAGTGATGTTAAACTCTATGAGAGCAATAATCATCATCAAGATTGGGTTGACAGCATTCGTGCTCATAAGAAACCTATCTGTGATGTGGAAGTCGGCTGCCGCAGCGTAACCGTCTGCCACCTCTGCAATATCGCTTATTGGACCAATAAAGAAATCCATTGGGATCCCAAACGGGAAGTGATTACCAATAATGAAGAGGCTAACGCCCTTTTGGATCGCGAACAACGTGAACCCTACGGAAGCTGGATCAAAGAATCCTAGTAGATTCTAAGTGGTTTTAACTATACTATAATTTCATCAGGGACGGGAATCCCGTCCCTTTTCTTTTTTATATTCTAACTCTATAATTAAAAAAGACCGGAAGAGAATTATATCCCTCCGGCTTTTTGAATTTCTTTGCCCTACTTTACCCTAAACCGAACGCTTATTCAGCAGTGAGGGCGCGAACCCGGTAGAAGACCTTCTTATCCGGATCTATCTCTGCTTGATAGGGCGAAACGCTCGTCACCTCGCTCCAAGTCTGTTGATCCACAGAGCTCTCCAGCATCCCGCCGAATACCAGATTCAGCATATTCTTCCCCTCTGCGCTCTGCTCTCTCTTCCCTAAATACAGTTCTGCCGAATCCTCTGGCAAACTCCAGGGCTCAATAGTATTAAATTGAATTCCATAGAAAACTCTGGCCCAATTCTCCGGAACCACATTGGGTTCCCAACCTGCCACTCCATCTAAATAATAAATAGAGATGTCTAATTTGTGTGAGTAAACCGGAAAAGTTCCCTTTGGAAAATTAGGCGGTGTCCCTTTGAAATAATAAGACACACCCTCTCCAAACCAGTTGCTTATATATACCAATGAGGCTGGGAAAATCATTTTCTTCAATTGAAAAATCTCCTCTATCTGCCAGATTTTTTTCACCGTATCCGGAACTTCATACTCCTCACCCGGGCGACTCGGCGGATAAAAGAGCATTTCGCTCTTATCCTTATTGAAAACCACTCCATCCTCACTGCTTATCCATGGATTCTCCGCATCAACATCCACTCTCTCCAGCTTCGGACAGTTCTTTCCTACTGACATGAAGTTCTTTGCTCCCTTGCCTATCGTCAGAGAGGTCAGATTCTCACAATTTTTGATGGCACTCTCTATACTCTCCACCGAATCCGGAATATCTAAAGAAGTTAGCTCCGGGCAAAGATTAATAGCCAGAACCATGCTCTTAACACTATTTCCAAACGTTATTTTCGCAAGTTTCTCACAGCTCAAAAAGGCCATATAACCTATCTCCTTCACGTTGTCACCCATTTCTATCTCTTCCAGATTCTGATCTCCGGCAAAAGCTCCGTATTCAATCTTTTCTACCGTATCCGGTATTCGATAGAAACTCTGACCATAATTATGCGGATAAACGATCAATCTCTTCCCATCCTTACTGAAGAGTATTCCCTCCTCACTCTTATAATTCTGATTCTCCGGATCCACCTCTATCGATTCCAACGAAGTCGAAAGGGCCAAGAATCCCGTGAAAACCGTGTTATATGGATCCCCTATTAACTCAACTCCCGCGGGAATCCGAATACTCTTTAGCAGCCTACAGCCTAAAAAAGAATCACTCTCGATACAAACCAGCGATTCCGGCAGAACTATGTCCTCCATGACAGCATTGTTTCTAAAAGCTGTACCCGCTATAACCGTCACCGGCAAGCCCTCTATCTCCGAAGGAACCACCGGCACATCTTCTATCCCCTCATAACCGCTGATTACTACCGTATTCTCTTCCGTAATCCGATAGTAATAATCTCCATATCTCTCTCCAAGATTTCCATAAATCGATTCCGGATACCAGGTTTGATAGTTCAGCTTCTCATCCAGAAAATCTTTCCATGCATTAGAAATCGGATAATAAATCGTCGCTTCCGTATGATAGAACGGAAACTCCTCCTCCACTTCATATTCCATTACGGGAGGCTTCTCCGAATAAAAATAGACCCCCTTCAGCAAAGCACATTCGGCAAAAGCCTCTCCCCTAATAGTCAGTTCCTCTTTTCCCTTAAGAAAAACCTTTGACAGCGAAGCGCATTCCTTAAACGCTCTTTCATCAATCAGAATCACCGTATCCGGTATCACAATCCGAGTCAGTATACCTGATTCCATAAAAGCCTCCGCCCCCACAGCCGTCACCGGCAGTTCCTCTATCTCAGCGGGGATACTCACCTCCGTATTCGTACCGGCATATCCGGTAATTGTCACCGTATTCTCTGCGGTAATCTCATACTGAAAATCCTCAAAAGCAGCAGCCTGCCCCCACATAGAAAATGGAATCAACGCACTCAGCGCTAATGTCTTTATAATATTTGAATTCTTCATAATTTTATATGTTCCGGAGGGGTTATCAATCTTTTTAAAAAGCTGTCTCCAAAATGTCGTTACTAGAATAGCTTCATTTTACAAAAATGAAAAGATATTTTTAAGAAAATTTTATTTTTTCATATAATTATTTTTCATAAATATAGTATGCACCTGAGTCTTAATCTCTCCGAATCCCCCCTTATCAGTTTGTAAAAAAAGGCCGGAAGGGTATTATATCCTTCCGGCTTTTTGAATTTCTTTGCCCTACTTTACCCTAAACCGAACGCTTATTCAGCAGTGAGGGCGCGAACCCGGTAGAAGACCTTCTTATCCGGATCTATCTCTGCTTGATAGGGCGAAACGCTCGTCACCTCGCTCCAAGTCTGTTGATCCACAGAGCTCTCCAGCATCCCGCCGAATACCAGATTCAGCATATTCTTCCCCTCTGCGCTCTGCTCTCTCTTCCCTATATACAGTTCTGCTGAATCCTCTGGCAAACTCCAGATAGTAAAGTTCAGTTGAGGCGAATACTCGAATCCAAACGTTGACTTAGGCCAGTTATCGGGAGAGTCATTCTCTTTCCAACCTCCCATTCCTTCCAAGTAGTGATACTCCACTTTATCCGAAGCAGGCAGAATAGTTGACTCCATATCCGGAGAAGCACCCTTGAAATAGATATCCTCCAACGCCATCTCCTCCTCCTTCCAACAAACATTGAAAGAGCTTACAGTAGCCGGCAGAATCAATCTCTTCAAATTCCCGGAATTCATTTCCATTTCGACCCGTTTAATTCCTGCGGGAACCTCAAATTCCTCTCCCGCCCGTGCTGGCGGATAATAAATCAGAGTTGTCTTCTCTTTGTCGTACACCACACCCGACTCAGTGGAATAATTTGGATTCTCTTCGTTGACCGCTACCTCTGCCAGATTCAGAGAACCACTGAATTGAAAATAATCCAATTTGCTTATTCCCTTGCCTATCGTGACTCGGCTCAAACTCCCGCAATCCGTAAAAGTCGCTATTCCCAGCTCTTTCACAGAATCCGGCAAAGTGATCTCTTCCAAACTCTCATTGGCTCGAAAAGCGCCCATTCCCAAAACACGAACTTTTTCGTTGAAATTGATATTTACAAGTGCCGGCATAACTGCAAAACAAAACGCACCTATCTCCTCTACATCTTCACCCAGAGTTACCTCCTGCAGATTCTGCGCTTTGCAGAACGCATAGTCGCCAAGCTTCTCCACGCCTTCTTGAATTTGATAAGACTCTCCTACTCGACTCCCTGGATAGGCAATCAAGGTTTTTCCATCCTTGCTGAAGAGAACCCCTTCCTCACTCTTATAATTCCGGTTATCCGGATCAACCTCTATCGAGACCAGCGACTCACAGAACTTAAACGGCTGCGAGTTATCTCCCTCATTTAATGTCTCGACATTGGCCGGAATCGAAATCTCTTCCAGAGCATAACAATACTCAAAAGCATTTCTTCCTAAATTCTGCAATGATTCAGGCAATGATACACTCCGCAAATTCTCACAATACCTGAAAGCCTCTTTTCCTACCGAAAGCACCCCTTCCGGCAAGACGATGCTCTCCAATAATTGACTCTCCACAAAGGCACTGGC
>CALXMK010000024.1 GCA_944389455.1 uncultured Verrucomicrobiota bacterium | reverse complement strand
CTACCCATTCCTCTCCAATCAATCCTTCTATCTTGAAGAGTTCCACTCCCTCTACATTAAAGATGAAGTATTCTACTCCTTCTTCGACAATCAGTTCCGGGTTGGTTAATTCAAACATCACAGGAGATACTACCGAAACCTTTATCGGCTCACTCTCTGCCTCTCCATACGGATTCATTACTTTCACCGTATACATCCCGGCATCCGCTTCCTTTACACCCTCCACCGTGTAGAGGGCTCCAGTCGCTCCTGCTATCTCCTCTCCTTCTTTATACCATTGATAACTCAATGGCTCTGTACCTCTTACCGTAACACTTAACTCCAACACTCCGCCTTCGATTGCCGTTATCTCCGTGGGCTGCTCTTCTATTACCGGGGCTACCCCGACTCCTCCTTCCACATACCCTCGGTACAGCACTGCCTGCTGATCGGCAAGGATCTTCACTTTCCCCTCAGCTGTCGTTTCAAATTCTACTTCTACCCATTCCTCTCCAATCAATCCTTCTATCTTGAAGAGTTCCACTCCCTCTACATTAAAGATGAAGTATTCTACTTCTTCTTCGACAATCAGTTCCGGGTTGGTCAAAATTATTTCGGGAACCACCGGTTCATCATTTAAAGTCACCAAAACGGGCTGACTCCAAACTTCACCTTTATCATTAAAAACACAGACTTGATAAATTCCGCTATCCTTCGTTTGAAAATCCTCAATTATCAGTACTGCTTCATTCTGATCTGGCAACAATTGATTATCTAAAGTCCAAAGATAAATCAATCTGCCTCCGAGAGCTGAAACTTCTAATCTTACCGTATCTCCTTCATTAACTTTTCGGCTTTCCGGCTGAAGGATAATAGTTGGGATTTCCGTTACGAAAATTTCATTTTCCCAAGCTAATGATGGAAACTCTTGATTTTCTATCTGAAAAATACTTTCAAAATTCCATCCCAACTCCTCATACGTTTCTGCTGATCTAAGCAACTCCTCACTGGTTGAACCTCCATCCTTATAATTGCGATCATCCGCCGGAGGCACTCCCACTCCATTCATGCTCAAAGTCATGCTCTCCAAAGCAAGATTATTCGTTAAGGTTCCAGTAAAAACTCCGCTTAACCGTCCTACTCCGGAAGAATTCGGAGATTCTGTTTCTACTCTTAAAAAAGTATTATTTCCCACAGAATCCTCGACTACACTAAAACTGGATGCACCTATGATACCACCTGCATATCCTCCGCCAGCGCCGGAATAAGAATCCCCTCCCCCTTCAGCATAGCTCCGTAAAACAGTTGATGTGACACCAAAGCCAACCAATCCCCCCACATAACTGCGCCCAGAACTCCCAGCAGAAAGAGTCTCTTCCGTTAAACGGGTATCAGCGACAACATCCCCGCTGGAATAGGAGTTCTGTACTCCAGCTAAATAAAGATAACCAACCAATCCTCCTGAATAAGCGTCTCCTGTGCGGACATCCGAAGTGGAAACTGTACGCACCTTTCCCTCTGCAAAACAACGATCTAAAGTAATTCCACGTAAATAACCTACTAACCCACCCGCATAAGCGAACGCTGAAGACCCTCCCATATCGGTTGTCGTTCGGGCCTCAACATTTCCACGAGCATAACATTCCAGGATAGCCCCTCCCTCCGCGTAGGCAATCAAACCACCTGCCGCATTAGCTTCAGCTAAACCTTGAGAAAACAGACTACTCACAACCTCCGTATCAGCTCCATCACGATAAAAATCCGTTCCCTCAGAATATCCTACTAACCCTCCTGTATTCTTCTGTCCAATCAAAGAACCAGAAGTATAACAATTAGAAATAGAAGAGTTTTTACTGAGTCCAGCTAATCCACCCACATTCGTTGAACCGGTAAAATTCAATGATTCCACTCGGAGATTCTCGATAACGGCATTCTCCAAATAGCCAAACAATCCAACATTCTGAGATTGAGGACGATTAATTTTAAGATTATAAATTACATAACCATTGCCGTCAAAATTCCCCTTAAAAGCTGTATCTTCACCACGATTATTCCCCACTGGATTCCACCCACGGCCCGCATTATAATATTCGCCTCCTTCTGTAAAATCAGACTCCAAAAAGACAATATTTCCCGCCAGTTGGAAATATCTTCCGCTGCTCAGTTCCCCTACATAATTAGTCAACATGGACAACTGTTGGCGATTTTTAATTTGCCAGGGATCCGACTTTGTCCCACTGCCGGCCTCAAAATCTGCCCCGGAGACATGAGGATTTAACACGCAAACCCCCACTAGGATGAGCCATAAAATAGATTTAAAAATACGCTTTCTCACAACTTCTTATCTTAAAACAATAAACACTGACGGATAAAAAGGGCAGATTCCTCTACCCCCAATCGAACCAATATTGAAGCATACAATTCTGCTTACAGAACATGCCTCATCCTAAATATTAAAATATTAGCCGAGAGAACGCTAATCCTAATATAATTTTAACATTCTCCCTTCTGGGAATCATTAGAATCTTGCTCTTGATGATATTCCTGACTCTGCTCCTCTGAGTTTTCGCAGGACTCCAGAATAAGATTAATCGCATCACGAAAATCCGCTAACCCCGTCGAAGGAATTATGATTGTATCGCTCTTCCCATTGGATTCCTCTGTAACCCTAAGGAATTTTCCCCTCATATTCTCCTTCAACAAAAGATAGAACATTTTATGCTCAACCATTACTCGCTCAGAGCGAATAGTTTTCTCTTCTGAACCCGGATATCGGTGTCCACCGTAATGCTTACCACCTTGATATGGCGGCCGAGATCCACCCTTCTTTTTGTCTCTAAAAAAAAGACCCATATTCTTCCTCCTGCGTCTTTAAGGACGCAATTAAAATCGCTTTATTTTATAATAATAACACCGTTTTTGTCAATTTCTTCCATCCATTCGAGAAGAACCTTTCCTTGTCTTCTCTCCTATTATTCTCCTGGAATATTATCAGCAATCCGTGGAAACCATTTCCGGCATTGATTATAATATTCTCCCATGACAGCCGTCACTCCCAGAATCTCATGAGCCGAAGCTCCACGCGAAATTTCCGCCGCCACTCGATCCATTCCCAATAATATATCTCCGTAAACATTTACTCGAACCAGATATTGAATTATTCGACTGGCAATATTAGCCGCATCCAAATTAGGGAATATCAAAACATTAGCACGACCAGCCACCTCTCCCATCTCCTCTGGAAGAAGTTTTTTCCGGGCTATCTCCATAATAATTGCAGTGTCTAACTGCAACTCCCCATCAAAATAGGCCGTTAACTTCTCATTGCGTGCTTTCTGCATTGCTAATTCCGAAGCAGCTCGTTGGCGACTCGTTTCCAAAGTTGTTTTATTTACATTCGTCGTATGAGAAAGGAATGCTACTCTCGGAGGTCTTTCCAAAAGAATCGAAGCCAATCTCGCTGTGGAAAGTGCTATCTCGGCTAATTGCTCCATACTGGGATTTTTCTGAACATCACAATCCGCCAGCAAAAGGACTCCATCAGCACCTATCTCCTTATTTCGTTCATCTTCCAATTCTACAATTTGACACCCGCAAATTGTACCCATCTTGGCATTCGGATTTAATATCTGCAAAAGAGGACGCAAAACAGCACCATTAGTAACATTTCCACCAGCCACTAAAAGATCTGCTTGATGCATGGCCAACATCATCGTTGCAAAAAAATTATGCTGTTTCATTGCAGCTCTAGCCTCATTTTCTCCTATCTGTACGGAGCTACCCCGTAAAACTTCGAACCTCCTTGTAAAACAATTTAAATCATCGCTCTCACTCGGATCAATAATTCGAATTCCTTTCAGACTGACTCCCATCTCATCTGCAATATGAAGAATTTCTGATCTTCCTCCTAGCAAAATAGGAATTCCCATTCTCAAAACAAAGAATTGCCTAGCGGTTTGTATAATCCTAGGATCCTTCCCATCGGGAAAAACCACCCGCTTAGGGTGCTTTTGCAATTTATCAAAAATGCCAGTTATGAAACGCACAATCAGGTCTCCAAGACTTGCTTTGTTTCCAAGATATCAAAAAAATATCTTTTTACAAGAATAAAAGTCATGTTTTCAAAATTATTTTCCTCCTAAGCTTATTATATAGATTCTCATACATTTTTGGATTGAAAATAGGACTCTTTTTTTTACAATTCATTTTTATGAAGAAGCGCTTCTGCATACCAAAGGCTTCCTTGATAATAGGATGTGTATTCTCTATAATTCTCACTTTCGAATGGATACCGACTGCGGCGGAAGTTCTCTCTCCGGCTCCCTTTCGAAATACAGGCTGGTATATTTTCACTTCTTTCCGTAGCAACGGTCAAGACGGCTTACATTTGGCCGTCAGCCGAGATGCTTATAATTGGTTTCCTCTCAATGATAACAAGTCCTTCCTTAAACCGGAGGTCGGAGGCAAACTCATGAGGGATCCTTCTATTGCTCAAGGACCTGATGGGGTCTATCACATGGTCTGGACCACCGGATGGACCGCTGATGTTTCCAAGATGTTTGGTTATTCCTCTTCTACCAACCTGATACACTGGACCCCTCAAAAAGGTATTCCTGTCATGGAAAATGAACCCAATACCCGTAATGTTTGGGCTCCGGAAATCTTCTACGATGATAAATCTGAACTCTGGTATATTATCTGGTCTTCTACTGTAACAGGAAAATTCCCCGATGAAACCGGAGTAAGTGAAGATCAATATAATCACCGCGCTTACTATGTAACAACCAAAGATTTTGAGACTTTTTCTGAATCAAAACTTTTCTTTGATCCCGGGTTTAATATCATCGATTCGACCCTTAAAAAAGAGGGAGATTTATACCTTCTCTTCTTCAAAGACGAAAGATTGGATCCTCCTCAGAAAAATATTCGCATGGCCTTTGCTAATTCAATAGAAGGTCCCTATCAGAGTATTACAAACCCTTTCACCATCCACTGGGTTGAAGGTCCTTCGGTATTGAAAATTGGCCAAACCTGGATCTGCTATTTTGATCATTATATTCAACCTCATTATTACGGAGCCGTTTGTTCTTCTGATTTAAAACAATGGGAAGATTGCTCCAAAGAGATGAAATTTCCTGCTGGACACCGCCATGGCACCGTTTTAGAAGTTCCTCAGTCCATTGCAGAAGAACTCATTAAACTTGGCACCAGCAAACCGGTTTTTACAGAAAAATCAACCCAAGAAAACTCTTAAATTAAATGCAAACACAAGCTGATATTGCACTTATAGGTTTGGCCGTTATGGGACAAAACCTCGTTCTTAATATGAACGATCATGGTTTTACCGTTGCCGTTTTTAACCGGACTGTCTCAAAAGTAGATGACTTTTTGGCTAATGAAGCCAAAGGAACTAAAATCATTGGAGCTCACTCTTTAAGTGAACTAGTAGGATATCTTAAGCGTCCTCGCCGGGTCATGATGCTGGTTAAAGCAGGCAAGGCCGTCGATGATCTTATCGAAAACCTGATTCCTCTTCTTGAACCTGGAGATATTATTATTGATGGAGGCAATTCCCTCTTTACCGATACAATTCGCCGTACTCAGTATGTAGAAAGTAAAGGTCTGTTATACATAGGCACCGGAGTTTCCGGCGGAGAAGAAGGAGCCCGCCGAGGTCCTTCCATGATGCCGGGAGGCTCTCCTCAAGCTTGGAAACATGTAAAACCCATTTTCCAATCCATCTGTGCCAAAGTTGAGAACGGAGCCCCCTGCTGCGATTGGGTAGGAGATAACGGAGCTGGACACTTTGTAAAAATGATCCATAACGGCATCGAATACGGTGATATGCAGCTAATCTGTGAAGCTTACCAACTCATGTCTCAGGGATTAGAAATGGAAGCCGACGAAATCAGCTCCGTCTTTGCTGAATGGAATAAGGGGGTCCTTGATTCTTATCTCATCGAAATTACCCGTGACATTCTTGCTTATAAAGATACCGATGGAGAACCGCTTGTAGAACATATTCTCGACGTTGCCGGACAAAAAGGCACCGGTAAATGGACCGTTAATACCTCCCTGGATATTGGGATGCCTGTCTCCCTGATTGCCGAGGCTGTTTTCGCCCGCTGCGTTTCCGCGTTAAAAGAGGAGCGCATGAGCGCTTTCCGTAAACTCAAAGGTCCTAGAAAGAAAATCTCAGGAGACCGCAAAAAAATTATTGAGCAAATTCACTCCGCACTCTACGCCTCCAAGATCATCTCCTATACTCAAGGATATATGTTGATGCGCTGCGCCGCCCAAGAATATAAATGGAAACTCAATTTTGGAGATATAGCGCTCATGTGGAGAGGAGGCTGTATTATCCGCAGCGTTTTCTTGGGAAAAATCAAGGAAGCCTTTGATAAAAAACCTAAACTCAAATCTCTGCTTCTGGATGACTTCTTCCGGGCAGCCATCAAAGAACATCAAAAAAATTGGCGTAATATCGTTGCTGTAGCAGCGAAAAAAGGAATTCCCGTTCCGGCATTCTCTACCGCTCTGGCGTTCTACGATTCCTATCGCTGTTCTCATTTACCGATTAATCTTCTTCAGGCTCAGCGTGACTATTTTGGAGCCCATACTTATGAGCGGATCGACCAACCCAGAGGCTGCTTCTTCCATACCAATTGGACTGGCCATGGCGGAAATACGATCTCAACCTCTTATAACGTCTGAGCAAACTGAAAAAAGATGTTTAACGAGTCTTTTAAACCCCAAAAACCTATTTGGGTCACCGGTGCTGCAGGATTAATTGGCCATGCTTTGGTCGAAGCTCTGCAGCGCCGAAAGCTTCCCGTCTATCCCGTAACCCGTCAGGAAATCGATCTGACTCGCTGTGATCAAATTGTAGAACAATTTACAGAACATTCTCCTTCCGCAATTATTCACTGTGCGGCCATTTCAGACACGACCCAATGTCAGCAAAATCAAAATTTGGCTCGCAAAGTAAATCTCTTTGCAACTCGTTTCTTATGCGATATCGCAAGTGATATCCCGTTGATTTTCTTTTCTACAGACTTGGTTTTTGACGGACAAAAAGGAAATTACTCCCCAGAGGACCCTGTAAATCCTCTTAACTTCTATGCCGAAACTAAGGCTGAAGCTGAACAATATATCCTGCTCAATCCCCTCCACACAGTCATTCGTACATCCCTCAACGGAGGAATCTCGCCCAAGGGAAATCGTGGTTTTAATGAACAAATCCGACAAGCTTGGGTACAAGGCAAAGAGCTGACTCTCTTTACAGATGAATTCAGAAACCCCATTCCAGCATCAATCACCGCTGAATTAACTTTACAAATTCTCTCTAATCAACTCACAGGCATTGCCCATATCGCCGGCGGCAGCAAACTCTCCCGCTGGCAAATAGGAGAACTCCTTGCACGGCGCTGGGGCAATGAAATTACACCTCGGATGAAATCCGGTACACTAAAGGAATACAATGGCCCCAAACGTCCGGCGGATACTTCATTGGATATTACTCAAACAGAAGAATTGCTTAATGAAAAAATTCCCGGACTTGAGCAATGGCTCTTGGCCAATCCAGAAGTTCCCTTTTAAAATATTTACTGCCGGAGTCAATCCCTCTGGCAGTAAAACATTTCAATAAAAAGCCAGGGAAAATGAAATCATGTTCACTATCTCTCCCTACCCCCGACAACAAGCTCATTTACAGAGGCAGACTCGCCCCTTCTCCCACTGGATTTCTTCATTTGGGACATGCCAAAACCTTTTATACCGCTTATCAACGTGCACTTGAACACAATGGAACTCTGCTCTATCGGAATGAAGACTTAGATTTCCAACGCTGTAAAGAGGTTTTTATACAAGCGGCAGAAGAAGATCTCCACTGGTTAGGCATCCATTGGCAACCTCCTGTTCTCAGCCAAAGTAAACGGCTTCCACTCTACCGTCAATATCTGGAACAACTCAAATCCAAAGCTGCTATTTATCCTTGCACCTGCTCACGTAAAGAAATTGCTCTGGCAGCTATCGCACCTCATGATGAAAATAGTGAACCGATCTATCCCGGTTTTTGCCGAAAACGTAAATTAGAATCTATTCCTCACAATCAGCGATTTGTCTGGCGCTTTCGAGTTCCTGACGGCGAAGCCATTCATTTTACTGATGGCCGATTGGGAAAACAAACTTATATCGCAGGTAAAGATTTTGGTGATTTTATTATCTGGCGCCATGATGACATTCCTTCTTATCAATTAGCCGTTGTGGTTGACGACGCCCTGACTGGCGTTAATGAAGTAGTTCGCGGCGAAGATCTCCTCCTCTCTACAGCACGTCAACTACTCCTTTATCGAGCGCTAGGATTAACCCCTCCCAATTTTTATCATACTCCCTTACTGCGTGATTCTGCAGGCCACCGATTGGCTAAGCGCAGCGACTCTTTGTCACTAAGAACTCTTCGTTCACAAGGATTCTCGCCCGAAGATGTTTTAAAAATGGTATTCTCTCCTAATAACCCTTCCTCTGGATAAATTTATTTACTCTCATTCTTTACTTTCAATAAACCATTCCATTCCAAAAGCGTATGCTTTCCCTCATCGACTATCAGTTTATATTTTCCCAACCTGACACGCCTTCTCTAGGAACATCATCATTGTAAAACAGCAAAATAATTCAATATTCCTCCTGTCCTCTAGCAACGAAATTAACTTTTTGCCCAAAAAGAGATTTTATCGGGAGAAAAACCGATAAATCGAGAAAACAAAATAAATTATAAATCGATATAATCCTTAAAAAAATCCTAAATTTTCTAGGATTTTTATTGGAAAATCATTTTTCCCCTTCGTCACAACCAATAGCTTCGACCGGACAGGAGTTACGAGCCGTCTCACACTGATGCAATTCTTCCGGTGTTTCCGGCTGCTTTTTCACATAAGCATGTCCCTCATCTGAGCGGGCAAAATTACATTCCGCTGTTTCACTGCATAAATCGCAGTCTATACATTGTTCATCAACAAAATAGCGTCCAGGAACATTCTGTGGATAACTGTAAGCTCTATCCGCCATAACTTGGTTAGATTGACTTAAAAAAGAGTGTTCTTCAAGTAAATTCTACTTTTATGAGAAATGCTTGTCCAACACATGGCGATAAAGAAGACAACGTTTCTCAACATCCTGAGCTAAAAGAATATCCGAAACAACACAGATACGTCGGGCTCCTGCTTCAAAAATTTGAGATAAATTATCCAAATTTACACTTCCTATGGCAAACCACGGTATCTGAATATGTTTTGCCGCCCAACGAACATATTCCAAGGTAACGGGCACAGCTTGAGGTTTTGTGCGGGTCGCAAAAACAGGACCAACCCCTAAATAAGCAGCCCCAGCTTCTACTGCTCTCAGCGCCTGCTCCGGTGCATGACTGCTCAAGCCTACTCCAAAGGAGACCTCTTTCCCGATCTCATCTCTAATTTCATGAACAAACCGATGCCCTGTCTCAAAAAAATCTTCCTGGCCTAAATGAACATATTCAACTCTGGTCCTTGCCGCCACTCCTGGGAAATCATTGATTACCAATGGAATCCCAGCCGGACGGGTTACCTCCAGCACTTTCCAGGCAACTTCCTCTGCTTTCTGCTCCGACCAATCTTTCAAGCGCAGCTGGATAATATCCGCTCCTCCTTGAACCAAAGACCTGGCGAGCTCCTCCGGAGTTCTATTCCGTAAATAAGCTCCGTCCACAAAAGCATAAAGATTGCAATCCTCAATTTTCTTCATACCTTAAGACTCCCTGGAATCCTATCCTGCCTTAAAACATATTCCCAGCCGATATCCTATCCAGACAGCCACTAATCCCATCACTGCCGTCCCCAGTAAATCCAGTATGGCCGCACCCCATCTGCCAGTTTGTACAAACCTCAGAGCATCCAAACTTACTGCGGAGAGTGTAGAAAATCCTCCGCAAAATCCGCCCATCAAAAGAATCTTCATTTCCTCACTAACCCCTCCGTGAAAAAACGCAAATGCCGCCACAAAACCGATAATAAAACACCCAAGTCCATTAATCAGAAAAATTGCCCAAGGAACACTCCCTCCGTATCTCGCAAATAATTCACTGATACAAAAACGCAGCAGACTTCCTACTGCACCTCCTATAGCAACACATAGATAGGCCATAATTATTTTGTCTGTTCCTTATCTCTCTCTTTTTCATTTTTGCTAACCAGTATATCTCCCGGTCTTTTACTTCCAAAAGAATGTCTGCCATCCCCCATCCACACATAACGAAACATCAATGCTCGTAAAACCGCTGTAACTGGAATGGCCAAAATAGCTCCTAGTACCCCACCCATCATCGTAGCACCAATTAACACAGCCACGATAATAATCGCAGGATGCATTCCTACTCGATCTCCTATCACCCTAGGAAATACAATATAACCATCAAAAAGATGCACCGCCACATAAACCAGTACCACCATCAGTGGATGCATTAAATCATTAAACTGCGCTACGGCCAGCAGGACGGCAGGAATAATACTCAAGGCCATTCCTAAATAGGGGATAATGCTGAAAATTCCCGCTACAACACCAATTAAGACGGCATACTTCATCCCAATACAAAGGAATCCAATCGTCAAAAGTGTTCCCTCACAAAGAGCTACCAGTATCTGTCCTCGAAAAAATACGACAATAGACTCAGACACCGTATTCAAAAACCAAACTGCTTCTTCTTTGGCTTTGGACTCCCACAGGGGTACATAATTCTTCCAGCGCAAAGCTATGGCTTCCTTTTCTACCAGGAAATAATAGGTATAAATAGGAACCAATAAAATACCTATGAGGAAACTGCCTATAGAGAGAACCCTACTTAAATGCGATGCTATCCAGCTCCCTGCTAACAAGCAAAAATCATTGATCCATCCTTGAATAGAATCTCCTACACCTTGATTCCAAGCAATTTGCACTCTGGCCCCCCAAGCATTCTCCTCCAAATGCTGATTGAGATACTCCACTTGGCGCTCTACATAGGTAATAAGCTTATCCAAAAGTCCCGGTAAATTATTTATAAAATCGCTGATTTCTACTAGCAGCAAAGGAATGACCCAAGCAAAAAAGAGAGCCAATATTCCTCCTATTACCATAAAGACGAATAGAACTCCTACTTGCCGTTTAACCCCCCATTTGGAAAAGAAAACCACCAGAGGATCCAGCAAACATGCGAGAATCGCTCCTGCTGCCAACGGAATCAATACCGCTGAAAGCTGGCTGGCTAACTGGGCACACCCCCACAACAAAAATACAGCTATTCCTACAATAATGCTGATGGCCAAAGCAGTCAGACTATGCCATAACCAACGGGCCTGCTGCTCAGTAGGTCTTGGAAATTCCATTTTAAACTCTCTTTTCTTTTAATCCTTTATGGGAAATCATGGCAGCTTTTTCTTTAATCAGAAAATGAATAAGCATCCATTTATCTTATCCCGATCCAAGTCTCTGCGACTCTTCTGGCGATGTCAATCTCAAATCAGCTCTCCAAAAAGAAAAAACATCTCCTCTTAAACTTACTTTTTACTTTTCTGAAAACACAAAACAGGAAATAATCAACCCGGATGGATAATGTAAAAACCGCCCAATGTCTAAGTTGCGCCAGGGAATCAGTCTTAGAAGCTGGACGTATATTGTATGAAAACTGGCAGCAACCTAAAGCTATCAATCAAATTCAAGCACACGACATCAAACTTAAGCTCGATGTGCAAACCCAGCAATTTCTCGCACTGCGCTTGCAAAACGCTTTTCCTGAAATTTCAATTCTCGGAGAAGAAGCCGACAGCGGAAACCTTCAGTCTCCATACCGCTGGGTCATTGATCCAATCGATGGAACAGTTAATTACACTTTTGATATTCCCCATGCCTGTATCTCAATTGCTCTTCAAGAACGTCAATCAGATTACTGGCAAACTGTTTTAGGACTTATCCATGACCCTTTCCTGAATGAAACCTGGGAGGCCACCTCTTTCACCAATCCTACCCTCAACGGCAGACCTATCTCTGTCAGTCACCGCTCCCTCCTAAAGGAATCCGTGGTCTCGATCGGCTTCGCCAAACTCCAAAACAATTTAAATGAAGCCATCCAAGCCTTTACTAATCTTACTTCTCATGTCTGCAAAATCCGTATCATGGGATCCGCAGCTTTAGACTTGGCCTACATTGCCTGCGGCAGATTAGATGCCTATATAGAAACAGGTCTGCGTCTGTGGGATATTGCCGCAGGAGGATACATTTTGCAAAGAGCCGGAGGAACCTTTGACGCAAAACCTATCATTGGAGGGGAAAGAGAATCCTACCGTCTGATAGCAACTAATGGCAAAATAGACTCTCAAATCATCCAATATCTTTCCTGATTCATGAGTTTAGGCTCTATCGATTTTCGCAGCACTCTTAATCCGCAGCAATACGATGCTGTCACTGCTCCGGATGGTAAATCACTCGTCATTGCTGGAGCAGGCTCAGGAAAAACTCGGACCCTCATTTACCGTGTAGCTTGGCTATTAGAGCATGGTGCTCCTGCCAGTTCCATTCTACTGCTGACCTTTACCAACAAGGCTGCACAAGAAATGATGAAACGTATCCAACGACTCTCCGAAGAATCCATTCTTCAGCTTTGGGGTGGAACTTTTCATTCCATTGGAGGGCGAATTCTGAGAACTCATGCCGAAGTGCTTAGTTATAAACGCGATTTTATCATTTTGGATCGCTCTGACTCCAAAGACCTGATAGAAGCTTGCATGAGAGACGCCAAAATAAAACCCAAAACCAAAGAATTCCCCTCCGCTAATGTACTGATGGAAATCCTTTCCACCTCTATCAACCATGCCGAGCCAACTGAAGAAACCATTCGCTACCGATATCCTATTTTTGAAAATAAGATTGAAACTATCTTAGGAATTTTAGAACAATATATTCTCCGTAAAAAAGAACAGAATAAACTCGATTTTGACGATCTGCTTACCCTCCCTCTCCAAATCTTTGAAAAGCACCCTGAAATACTCTCGCAATATCAAAATCGATTCCGACATATTCTAGTGGATGAATATCAGGATACTAACTTTCTGCAAAATAAATTTATTGAACTTTTAGCCTCCGACGGCAATGACCTTATGGTTGTGGGCGATGACGCTCAGAGCATTTACTCCTGGCGCGGAGCCTCCTTCAAAAACATACTTGAATTCCCTATACGACATCCAGAATGTCATAAGTTCTTGATAGAAACCAATTATCGAAGCACTAATACCATCCTTGACCTTGCCAACACTAGCATCCAAAATAACACAGAACAATTTCATAAAAACCTTCGTGCTATCCGCTCCGATAAAGAAAAACCAACCCTAATTCTAACAAGCGATACCTATCAAGAAGCAGAATTTATCGCTCAAAAAGCAATCGAGTTACACAATCAAGGGATTCCCTACCATCAGATGGCAGTACTCTACCGAGCTCATCATCATGCTCTGGAACTTCAAATCACTCTTCGTAAACACCAAATCCCTTTTACCATTACCAGCGGCATCCGATTTTTTGAACAAGCGCATATTAAAGATATTACCTCAATTCTAAGGATTGCCTGTTCTCCAGCCGATGAAGCCGCCTTTAAACGAATCGTTCTTAAACTGCCCGCTATCGGCCCCGCCGCCGCGGATAAACTCTGGAGACTCTTTATAGGCAAGGAATGGCCAGAAAATCTTACCTGCGGACTTGAGCGATGCACCTCTGCCGTCCCCAAAAAATCTCGTCCCTTCTGGGAAAAACTTACCGCTATGCTCAAGGAAATAGATCCCTGTTTTAAGCAGCTTTCCATTCCCAATATTATCCAACACCTTCTGGACAACGGCCTGAAAGAATCTATCCTCAGCGAATACGAAAACGCTCAAGCCCGCTTGGAAGATATTCAGCAGCTTTCTATCTACTGCAGAAATTTTGAAACTCTCCCCGATTTCCTCAGTGAAATGGCTCTTCAATCTAATACCGATACCCAAAATAACTCCACTGAAGACACATTAAATCTTTCCACTATCCATCAGGCTAAAGGATTAGAATATCATACTGTATTTCTCATCATGCTCTGCGAAAATTTCTTTCCAAATACCAAAGGAGATACCAATCTTGCCGAAGAACGCCGTCTCTTTTATGTAGGCATCACTCGAGCTCAAAATAATCTCTACCTCCTCTCTCCACGAAATCGAGGAGTTTTTGATCGCAATGGGCCAATGCTTCCTTCCCGCTTTATCTCTGAATTGCCCAAAGAGCTTTTCTCCATCCAAGATCTTACATATCCTTCCTACGGTTATTACCACCGCAATCAATATAAAAGCCTGATCGATTCGGAAAATGAATACAGCCAAATCCCTTCTGCCCAATATGATTCCCCGGAGGATGTTCATTTTCTCACACCCCCTAAAAAATCAAGCAGAAACACTCGAAAACAAAATATAGACGATGATAGTGGACAATTTCCTTTCTGAAATTATACTTTAATAAAGAACAAAGACTATGAGCAAAAATAAATACAGAACAACTCCCGTTGATACGGATAAATTTCCACCAGGAGTTCCCTATATTATCGGTAATGAAGCCGCAGAACGATTCTGTTTCTACGGCATGAGAGGAATTCTAGTTGTATTCATGACCCAATATCTCCTAAACCGTTTTGGTCAAGTCTCACCCATGGGAGAGGAAGAAGCCAAGGTCTGGTATCACAACTTTATGGCCGCCATCTATTTTACCCCTTTCCTGGGAGCCATTTTATCTGATATTTTCTGGGGTAAATATAAAACAATTCTCAATCTTTCTATTATCTACACTCTGGGCTGCGCAGCTCTGGCTCTTGATCAAAGTCGAATCGGACTTCTTATTGGTTTGACACTCATTGCCATTGGCTCTGGCGGCATTAAACCTTGTGTCTCAGCCAATGTAGGGGATCAGTTTGGCAGTCGCAACGCACACCTTCTCTCTAAAGTCTTTGGGTGGTTTTATTTCTCCGTCAATGCGGGAAGTCTCCTCTCCATGGCTCTGACTCCTATTCTGTTGGAAAAATACGGCCCTAAAGTTGCCTTTGGTGTACCGGGCGTCTTTATGTTCACAGCCACCCTCATTTTTTGGATGGGACGATACAAATTTGCCCATATTCCACCCAGCGGAAGCAAATCCTTTAAGGAAACATTTTCGATCAAAAATCTTAAAACTATTAAGAATATCCTCTGGATATTTCTCCCACTACCGCTCTTTTGGTCGCTTTTTGATCAATCCTCCTCTGCTTGGATATTTCAGGCCTCCCGTATGGATCTAAACTTCTGCGGCTATACACTGCTGCCTGCTCAGACACATATCTTTAATCCTCTGATGGTGCTGATTTTTATTCCTATTTTCAACTACGGGCTCTATCCGTTTTTAAATAAATTCTTTAAACTAACTCAGCTGCGAAAAATTGGTATTGGTATGTTTATTACGGTTATCTCCTTCCTGATAGCTGCCATGATTGAATCCTTTATCGTCAAGGGCAATACTCCTACGATCTGGTGGCAGGTACTCTCTTATGCCTTCCTCACTACCGCAGAAGTTATGGTTTCTATCACCAGTCTGGAATTTGCTTATACACAAGCCCCCAAACGGCTTAAATCACTGATTATGGCTACTTATTACCTGACGGTAACAGCCGGCAATCTCTTCACCTCACTGGTCAACATGCTGATTCAAAACCCTGATGGTTCCAGCAAACTTGGACCTGTAGAATACTATGTATTTTTTGCAGGAGCTATGTTTTGCGCCGCGGTTCTCTTTACGCTTATTGCGATGAGATATAAAGAAACTCCTGTCGAAGAGAGTTTGCAAGGTTAAAAACAAATTCCTTTCCTTTAGAAGGTATGGAAATAATCAAAGAGTGGTTGGATTGGATATATGCACTGCTGATTACTGTAAGTGGTATTTTAAAAGAACTTCTCCTCTATATAGAGAATACCCTCCGCCACTCTCCCCCTCTTGAACATTTTGGCGCTATCACAGCCGCCATTACCGGAGTACTGGTCGCACGCTATAGAAGAATTGATTTCTTTGGAATCTTCGTCCTCGGTTTTGTTACCGCTGCCGGCGGAGGAACCATCCGTGATATCATTCTGGATGTTCCTGTCTGGTGGATTGTCTCCCCAGCATTTACTATTTCTATCGGGCTGACCTGTGCTATTACCTTTTTCCTCGTTCGCCTGATTCGATTGCCTTCCCGTTTGCTGGACATAGCTGACACCTTTGCCTTAGCTCTATTTAGCGTTATTGGAACGGCCAAGGCCCTAGACTGCAATACAGGCGTTATCAGCGCTGTCATGATGGGTGTTATTACTGGCGTCGCCGGCGGAATGCTCCGAGATATTATGATCGGTTCTGTTCCTCGAGTTCTCCGCGCCGGCGTCTATTTTTATGCAACTGCATCTATTTGTGGTTCAACAGCTTTTGTCATTTCAGATTACTACGATCTTCCCTTAAAGTGGACTCTAAGCATCGCTCTGATTTTGGTTCTGAGACTCGGCTCTCTAAAATGGAAATTGACCCTTCCTGAATACCACTCAAGCGATGAAATTCCTCCACAAAACCCTTCATGACTTAAACCGCATTTTTATTTTCTAATCAATAGATCTCTTTTAACATCTTTGAATTTGCTAACTCTCTAATTCGGAAAGAATACGTTTTTCATAAGCTAAAAGTTTTCCCCATTGTGCTTAAGCTAAAAGGCAGCACCAAATAAATATTCCACTCCTTTTTCTTTTTCAGAAGAGTTTCTCTTTAAACAATTCTTTTTACTATTTAAATTATAATCTAACAGTTGCCCTACTTCTTTCCCTTCCCCCCGTATTCCAGCTCTCTTAAAACTCTCTCATATCAATACTGATTGCACATGAATTTGAATAAATACAAAAACACCCCGGCAGTTTTCTGCCGAGGCGTTTTTATTTTTATATTATTTATTCAGTGACATTGAGATAAAACGGCTCTGAAAGTCGACTATTCTCTCGCCTCTTACCAAAATCTTTCCATTGATAATTAATTTTATAACGATAGGATACACTCTCCGTTCCCACCGGAATCGGAGCCAATACCTCCCAACGATTGGTTAGCAGAGGAGTCCGCTGCATTTTGATCATTTGATCATCGAGAATTAAATATGCTTGAATACTATCATCAGCTAAAGCTGTGGCCTTAGATTCAAATACCACTTCAAAGGGATATAGACCAGAGTCACTCCTGGGCAACTGGCTTGGTGTTAAATTAGTAATCGATGAACAGCCTGATGCCAAAACAGCAGCTGCGCACATCAAAAGCATCTTCCTCAGCATATGCTTTCTCACTATAAAAACTCCCCATTTTTCAGTAAAGAAAAATATTTTTCCTACCTCTCTTTTTACATCAGTCCCGTAGTCTCTGGAAGCCCCATCATTAAATTCATACACTGGACTGCCTGACCGCTGGCTCCCCTCATTAAATTATCTATGGTACTCAGAACCAACAATCTTCCTGTACGAGGATCAACCTTCCATCCCAATTCGATAACATTGCTCATAACAACGTTCTTAATATCCGGCAATATACCACTATCTCCATCAATACGAATAAAAGGTTCCTGATCATAAAACTGCCGATAAACATCCTCTACTTTGGATGAAAACTCGGCAGCAGACTCCTTATCATGAACTTCCATCATCGGATTCAGATAAAGTGTCGTGAGAATACCACGATTCAAGGGAATCAAATGCGGTGTAAACTGCATCACAACCTCTTCCCCGGCAGCTAAAGATAATTCCTGTTCTATTTCGGAAAGATGTCTATGTTTCGGAATTCCGTAGGGCCGAGCACTCTCATTACACTCACAGTAAATATATCCCAAATCCGCCTTACGGCCAGCCCCAGAAACGCCACTCAAACTATCGGCTATAATTCCTTGAGGCTCTATCAATCCACTCTTCAGCAACGGGAGTGTAGGCACTAAAATACTGGTAGGATAACACCCTGCGCAGGCCACCAAACGAGCTTGACGAATCTGCTCTCGATACGTCTCCGGCTGACCATATACCGCTTCACTCAACAGTTCCGGAGCCGGATGATCTTTCCCATAAAATTCCTTATAGACCTCTGGTGAACGAAGACGAAAATCCGCACTTAAATCCAGCACTCGGCATCCCTTCTCTAAAAGGGGAACCGCTAATTCCGCCGCAACCCCATGAGGCAAGGCTAAAAATGTATACTCCACCTCATCTGCCAACACCTCCGCATCCGGCAAAATAAAAGGAACCCGATGTGCCGCCTCAAAATGTCCAAACTTGGGGAAAACCTCAGCCAGCGTTTTGCCGGCATGCTGCCGTGAAGTAACCGCCGATATTTCTACTTCAGGATGCCGAAGAAGAAGTCTAACTAATTCCTCCCCTGCATACCCTGAGGCCCCCGCAATCGCAACCTTGATCATAAGTAATCCAAATAAAATTCAATATGTAAAATAAAGTACAAGCGCTTTACTTCAATTTCGCCTGCAAAAGGAGAAAAAACAAGCCGCTCTTCCCCTGTGCCCTTATTATCTCACTCCACGCTCTCCCTTTCAATCATTGAATAATGCAGCATGGAGATAATATCTCATGGAGCTTATAAATCAAATTTATAAATATCCGCTATAATCCCTTGATATTGACGGCTAAGATTCATATAATTCTGCAAATTCTGATAAACTCCGTCAGCTTCTGTATAATAATCAATCATGGAAATTTCCCCCTTTTCCAATGAACTGCGCAAAAGCTCCAACATTTGATTCATCAGCTCCGGGTCATAAACTTCAAGTGCAGATTGAAGCTGTCTCATCTCATTTATCCTAGATCGAGATTGTGATTCCGCTAAAATCCTTGCCTGTTCTCCTTGCAAACGAGCCGCTTCATATTGGGCTTGAGCAGCTTTAATTCTATTGCGTGGTGAGAAAAGCGGAATTGATATTCCCACCAAAAAGCCGTTGCTCTCTTCATCCATACTCGTATTACGGCGATAGCCTAAATCCAATTTAGGAAGCCACCCCTGTTTACTAATTTTCACATTCTGATAGGCCACACGCTCCGCAGACTGGGTTGTACGGATTCCATAATCCTCTGCCACTATTCTATTATAGAGTGAACTATCATCTTCGGCAGGCTCTGTAAACTCATATTTCACAGAATCAAATTCTATTGCCTGATTCCCATTCAATATTCTCAATGACTCCAAAGCATTCTGACGAGCTGTCTCAGCCTGAACCGTTTCAGATTGAATTTTCATCAACTCCATCTTCACTTTATTCACATCCAACAAAGTTCCCGCCCCTTTCTCTAAGCGTTTATTGCTGAGCTCCCGGAGCGATTCTGCGTTTTTCATACGCCGCTGAAGCAGTTCCAAAACCTGGTTCTGATAAATCAGATCCAAGCACAACTGTTTTGCTTGAAGCAAGATATCCTGACGTGCCCCTTGATATTGAAGCTCTAAAGTCTCTATCCATATATCAGTAGATTTATTGCGGGCCAAATAGAGAGTAGGAAAATCAAAACTTTGCCTCAAAATAAATTCTGAACTGGCTACTCCTCCCACTCCGTTTTGGAAAAAAGGACTATACTCCACCGTGGGATCAGTAAGCATATTCTGAAATTCTACATCCAATCCGGCCGCTCTATTGAGCTGTCTCAATGCCTGTAAATCTATATTATTCTGCTCCACGGTTCGCAGAATCCCCTGAATATCCTCGGTCCGCGTATCTTGAGCATACGAAACCAAAACACACAGCAACCCCAAGGCACAGATCCATATCTTTTTCATTTCTCGTCTAATTGAATACTCTTTGAGTTAAATCTTCTTCTGTGCATCCATTCATAAACACATGGAATAATAAAAGCATTGAGAAACGTAGATGTCAGGAGTCCCCCCAAAATTACTTTGGCCATAGGACTTTGAATCTCATTTCCAGCTAAATCTCCTCTGAGAGCCAAAGGAATCAATGCCAACGCAGAACAGAGTGCTGTCATCAAAATCGGGTTAAAACGATCCATAGAACCTTTAAGAACACTCTCCCTCAGGGAATAGTTTCTCTCTGCATCCAAGGCATTATAGCGATTAATCAGCAGCATTCCGTTGCGGGTGGCAATGCCAAAAAGAGAAATAAAACCGATAATAGCTGGAATACTCACTTCTCCGGAAGTTAAAACCAAACTAAAAATCCCACCAATCAACGCCAACGGTAAATTGAGCAAGATAACTGCGCTCTCCTTAGCATTCTTAAACTCCATATAAAGAATCAGGAATATAATAAAAACACTCAGCAGCGATGCCAAAAACAATATTCGACTAGCATGACGCTCACTTTCAAACTGTCCTCCATACTCTATATAATATCCCTCCGGCAAATGAATATCCTGTTCGATTCTTGCTTGAATATCGTTGACAATACTTCTCAGATCACGTCCGCTGGCATTAGCTGAAATGACAATCTTACGCTTAACATTCTCTCGATTAATTGTATTGGGCCCAGCAGCAGAAACTACCTCGGCAATACTCTCCAATGAAACCTTGGTTCCAAATGGAGTATCGATGAACAACTCCTTTATGCCTTCAATCCTGCCTCGGCTATCCTCATTCGCACGAACAACAAGATTAAAACTCTTCCCCTGCTCATACACCTGTGAAACTACTTCTCCCGCCAAATAAACACGAATAAATTCATTAAAATCTGCAAGAGAAACCCCATATCGAGCTAGCATTTGACGTCTTGGAACAATCTTCAGTTCAGGCCGTTCAACCTGCTGTTCCACATTTAAATCCACAACGCCTTCCACCGTATGAATCAACTCTTTAATCTGGTTTCCCAAAGAAAACATCTTATTAAGATCATCCCCAAAGAGCTTAATGGCAATACTGGCTCTGGTTCCACTCAGCATAGCATCAATTCGGTGTGTAATAGGCTGTCCAATTTCGATATTTGCCCCAGCCAAGACCGAAAGTTTATGTCTGATCTCTTCCAAAACTTCATCTCGTGACCTCTGATCCAATTCAAAAGGAACTTCAATCTCTGAAACATTAATTCCCAAAGCATGTTCATCCAACTCTGCTCTCCCTGTCTTACGAGAAACAGTCAAAACCTCCGGAACGGAAAGCAAAATCTCCTCCGCTCTTTGACCAATTCGATCGGATTCCTCTAATGAAACTCCCGGCAAAGAGCTCACATTAATGGTGAAAGATCCCTCATTAAAAGGAGGCAAGAAACTATGTCCCAAAGTAAAAAACATTCCTAATGATATTGCAAACAGACAAGCAACTACACTAAGAACACTCCTTTTATGATCTAAACTCCAGAGCAAAAGGCTTCGATAATATTTCTTGAGCCAAGAAGCCAAACGCGCCTCTTGAGCAACCCGACCATCTCTCTTCCTGCCGTTCAAAAGATAACTGCATAATACCGGAGTCAAAGTCAGAGCCACCAAAGTCGATGCCACCAATGCCGCTATGAAAGCAATCCCCAAAGGGACAAGCATTCTCCCCTCCATTCCACTCAGGAAAAATAGGGGAATAAAGCTGACAATAATAATCAAAGTCGAATTCAAAATAGGCATTCGCACCTCTCGTGACGCATCAAAAACAACTCTTAAAACAGGCTTTCTCTCTTCCGGAGGGAATTGTTGGTTCTCACGCAGTCTTTTCCAAACATTCTCTACATCCACAATCGCATCATCCACCAGAGAGCCAATCGCTATGGCCATTCCTCCTAAACTCATCGTATTGATACTCAACCCCATCCAATACAATCCCAATATTGAAAATAACAGTGATATTGGCAATGTAATTAACGAAATCAAGGTCGCCCTCACATTACCCAGAAAGAAACATAAAACCACAATTACAAAAAACGCACCCTCATAGAGCACATGTTTTATATTGCTGATAGAAGCCTCAATAAAACGGGATTGTTTGAAATTATCAGTAGAAACCCGGACATCCTCCGGCAGGTTCTTCTGCAAATCCGCAAGAGCCGCTTCCAGGCGATGAGTCAGATCAATCGTATCCGTATTAGGCTGTTTGGTTACCGTCAGTAAAACTGCCGGTCTGCCGCGCTCCGAAGCCAATCCCAATCGGGGCTGCTGTCCCCCTATTTTGACCTCTGCAACATCCTCCATCAAAATAGGTTTTCCTTCAGATGAAATCTTAATAAGAGATTCCGCAATCTCTTGAACCTTATCTGTGGAAACTACTCCACGCACAATATATTCATTGGCATATTCATAAATGACCCCTCCATTGACATTTTGATTCATCGATTGAGCCGCCGCCAATACTTCTTTCAATGAAACTCCGTAATGCTTCATCTTCTGCGGATGCAGCAGAATTTGATACTCTTTAATATCTCCTCCGAGCACAGCAACCTGAGCCACCCCTCCGGTAGATAAAAGCCGGGGACGGATGACCCAATCCGCCAAAGTACGCAGTTCCAACATCGATGTCTTATCCGCTGTCAATCCGACAATCAGCACCTCCCCTAAAATAGAAGATTGCGGGCCCAAAATAGGATTGCCTGCGTTTTCAGGAAGCTCATCGGCAACAATAAGCAATTTCTCTGAAACAATCTGCCGAGCTTGATAAATATCCGTGTCCCAATCAAATTCAACCCAGACAATTGAAAATCCAGCCGTGGAAGAAGAACGAAGTCTCCTGACATGCGCTGCGCCATTAACTCCTGTTTCTATCGGAAATGTCACCAACTGTTCTACCTCTTCAGCTGCCATTCCCGGCGCCTCCGTCATCACTACAACGGTCGGAGCTGTTAAATCAGGGAAAACATCTACCTCAGTACGATAAGCTGTATAAATACCGCTAAAAATCAATAAAATCGCCACCGAAAGAATCAAAAGGCGATTTTCCAGAGAAAACCGTATTATTCTATTGAGCATAATAAGTCGCCTCTAAAATTAATGTTCATGGGTATGGCCGGGAATTATATCTGAGGAAGAAGCCAGTCTCACATGGATAGCTCCTTGAACCACTACCTGTTCTCCCCCTTCCAAACCCTTTATAATTTCCACTCGCTCTCCATCGTTCTGCCCCAATTCCACTGAGCGTTTCTCATAACACGATTCATCCACCTGCAAATAAATAAAATAAATCCCTTGCTCCTCCGTCAATGCCGTTAAAGGCAGTGTGATGACATTCTTCCTCTTCTCCGTCAATAAGTAAACTTCAGCAAATGATCCGGTTATAATTCCAGGCAAATGATCAAACTCAAACGTCACGGGAATAAATCCCCCTTGCGTCACAGAACTTCTGCCGTATGCCACTAATTTTCCTCCCATTTTGCCAAGCTCATAAACCTCATCACTATAAGAAGTTTTAAATCTGGCTGAAGAGATTTTCTCAATTGCTCCATAATGACGCTCCGGCAAATCCGCCCTCAGCTGCAAACGCTGATTTCGAATAACGCTCATCAACGGCTGTCCCAACTGGACGTAATCTCCCTCCTTAATTAAGCAATCTTTCACATAACCTTCCGTAGGAGACTTTATCTCAACTCCCCCGGCAGCATATCTGCCAATCGCCTCGTAAGAAAGACGTGCATTCTCATAATCTGTGCGAATAGAATTAAATTCCTTCTCAGAAATAATTTTATCTTTCACCAATTCTAATCCCCTCTCGTATTCTCTGAGAGCAGCTTCATAAACAATACGAGCCCTCTGGGCTGGATCTCCATCCTGCAAATGTGAACTGGAAATTACAAAGACAGAAGACTCCTTCTCTATCCTCATTCCCTCAGTTATTGGCTGAACAAAAGAAATAATCCCAGGAACCTGTGCCGTCAAAGTAACCGAATCCCCGGGAGCCTCCAAAATTTGACCTCCTACAGGAATCACCCCATAAAACTCTCCGGACACAACCGGCTCAGAAACAACTCCTGCCGCCTTAGCATCCTCCGGACTAAATACGATTTCTTCCGTATGAACTTCTTCTGCCGAATCCACTTCAATTTGATGATCAGATAGAACTTCCTTTCTGCAAGAGGAGGTCATTAATGCCATTCCGAGTATCCATGTAATCAATACTATCTTCTTCATATTTATACATGCTCTACCATATTGTAGAAGACTGTTGTATCTTAACTTAGAACAAATGATTGTAAAGGAAAAACAAAATAATATTTTTCAAATTAATCATAACACAGATTTCTCACGTTCAGTTCGTTTTATATGCATATTATATACCATTACATGAATTATTTATTCTTCTTAAAATAAAGAGAAACTACTCTGGCAATATTCATTATGGATTTTTGAAATTTTATCTCAACTCAAAGCAAATTGTAAATTCATCAATTTATCTTATTTTAATATATTAATAATTTTTATTAATATAAATAATGAGAAATATTACTTCTGACATATCACTCCTATTTGACAAAAACATTCTGATACAAAGTTCTTAAGTAAAAATTTAATGTGAACAAATACTTTTCTTGGAAAACAACAGAATATTCATTACACTTCTAAAATAATGAAATTGCTCTCCTCAATTTCAATTATATCTGGAATAATTTTGGTCCTTACAGTTTGTCTATGCAATTCGATGACTATAGATACACCAAAAACATCTTTATCAAAAGATAAGAACTTAAAGTCATCTTCTTCACAATCCACTCATTATAAAATAACAAATAAAGTTATGGTTTATAATAGCAATGCAAATATAGAAAAACTGATTACTCTCTTGCCTGTCCCTGTCTGCAATGAATATCAAACAGTTAAGAACTTAACCATTTCTGACGGAACTATTTGTAATATAGCAGATAGTGATAATTCCTATATCTTTTTGACTGTAAATAATACTCCCCAAAAAAGTAACTCCTATGTTCTATCTGAAACTTTTGAAATACGGTTGTATCCTATTAGATTCGATTTTGAGAAAATCACAGAGATATATCCTTATGATAAACAAAGCACTGAATATAAAAGATTTCTGGGGAAAAGAGGAGAATATGTAGATCCAACCAACCCGCATATTGTAAAAATCGGAAACCAAATATGGGATTCTTCTTCCAATATTCTGGATTATGCAAAGAAATGTTATGAATACGTTGCGAGCAATTACCAATATTTAAATCCGAATACAGGAATACATCCACTAGCTGATATTCTGAAGAATGGGGGTGGAGATTGCGGCAACTTAACTTCAATTTATGTTTCATTGCTACGTTATAAAAATATCCCCTCCAGACATATTATCACAATTCGCCCCAATGGAACTTATCATGTATGGAGTGACTTCCTTTTGGAAAAATATGGATGGATCCCAGTAGATGTTACCGAAAAACTCAATAATCCTAAGGGGGATTATTTTGGTTATTGTGCCGGAGACGGCATTGTAATGAGTAAAGACCTTTATTTTCCCATTGATCTAGAAGAAAACAAAATAGAATATTGGAGTATGATGCAAACCTTTTTATATTGGTATTGGGGCACCGGCTCAGAAAACTCTGTATCAGCAACCCATGTCATCGAACAGCACTAATTTTCAAACAAGTTTTATTTAATTATTTAAAAAAAGATAAAGTACAAAAATAAAGCTCTAAAAATGTACCGTAATAACTTCGAGTGTTTTCTGATATGATGAGGATAAAGAGAATCAAAAACAGTAAAATCTTCTTTTCTAAAAAGGTGCAAAAATTTTTTAAATAATCCACGATTTGTCTTTGACGGATACTCTTTTTTTTATTATCAAAAGAACAGGTCTCTGCAAATAGAAGAGAAGAGATGTTGAACGATTTTTTTATATTAGCCTCGGTTTCCCACGTTGAACCCGATTTAATCTATATCTGGAACCAAGCTACATTAGAAACAAAGGGAGTTTTGATTTTTCTGATGTGCGCATCCATTATTGCATGGTCTATCATGGCTGCTAAAATTGTTCAGATGCGTCGTGCACGCAAGCTCAACAGTTTCTTTCTGGAGGAATACCAACGCCAAGCAAACGTTCTGGACTTTCATAAACGCAAACTGGAAGCAGAAGGATGTCCACTCTTTAATATCTATCAGCAAACCTGTACCGAAATCGATAAACAACTCCAGGTTAATCCCCACAATAATGGAAAAATTCTTCATATTAAACCTGTTGAAAGAACCTTAGAACAAGCCGTGGCTAATGAATCGCTTCGGCTTGAATCCAAACTGGTTTACCTTGCCTTAGCCGTCACCGGTTCTCCCTTTATTGGATTACTTGGCACCGTATGGGGAGTCATGAGCGCTTTCAGTTATGTTGGAGCCAAGGGCAGTGCAGACTTGGCTACAATGGCTCCAGGCGTGGCAGGAGCTCTTATCGCTACTGTAGGAGGGCTCCTAGTTGCGATCCCCTCCATGTTCGGATATAACATTTTGCTTAACTTTCTGCGGCAATTTAATGTTGAGATGGATAACTTTGCCCAAGACATGAGTACTCGGGTCGAAATAGAACTCCTGGATCAAGAATCCTCCGTTTCATCTGCACCTGATAAAGGAGAAGAAACAGAATCCTCCCCTGCAAAAATAAAAGAAAAAATGGAAAAATCTCCCATTCCACCTGTCCTCCCTTTTAGCGAGCAAGAATCATGAGACGCTTTTCCAAAAATAGTTCCCTAAGCCACTTCAGTGAAATTAATCTTGTTCCGCTGATGGATTTGACTTTTGTACTCCTGATCATTTTTGTTATCACGACGCCTCTTTTAGAGCAAAGCATTAAATTAGATCTGCCCAGCGGAGGAGAACTGGATGAAACCCCTGCCAAGCCTGAGGACGTCGCTACTGTGGAAATTACTCCGCAAGGAGTCTTCTATCTGGAAAAGCGTCCGGTTACCCTTGACCAACTGGCCAATACACTCCAACTTCAATACCAGACTAATCCTAAATTAATTATCCATATCCGCGCGGATGAAAAAACCGACTATGGCATCGTCGCCTCTGTTGTAGATCGATGTCAAAAAATGGGATTAACCTCCCTCTCTCTGCAAACCGAATTTGAACCTCATACTCCATGACAACTCAAAACAAATGTTTCATCTGCTCTCTTTTGATTCATGCTTCAATCATCGGCGTTATCTTTGCTGGTTCTGTTTTCGCACTTAATCCATTTACTGAACAAAAGAACCGAAATAAGCCCGAACGTCAGGCTAACCTGCCTATCATTCAGCAAATACCGCAAACAATCGTAGATGAATTACTTTACAATCCTGGTGGCAGTCCTGAACCTCAGCCTGCTCCTCAAATCCAAACTCCTGCTCCCCCTAAAAAGGAAACAGCTAACCCCATAATTAAAAAGAATACCCAAACACCAAAACCCAAGGTCAGTCAACCTAAACCCAAAAAACAGACTCCGAAACCCAATACAGCTTCAACACCTTCTTCTAAACCTAAGGAAAAAACAGTCACTCCTACTAAAACAAAACCTCGTCAGCTAAAAGAAATCTCTCTTGAGGATCTTGAAGCAAAGCAAGCCGCAGAACAAGCCGAAAAAGAAGCTCTTGCACAGCGCAATGCTCTTCTTGAAGCTATCTCCGGCGCTAAGAATTCCATCTCTGATCAAAATGATGAATACTCTTCCAGTAACCACAGTATTGCCAGCAGCACCTCTATCCGCAGCGCATCTCTTGGCAACGGAGATGGATCAGGCTCAGGATTAGCCGTTGCCAATTACGGACAAATCATTCGTTCCCGCTACAACAATGCTTGGGTCAGCCCTAGCAGTCTTAAAAATCCAAACCTACAAACCACAGCCAAAATTGTTATCCTTCGGAACGGTACAATCCAATCGTCCAGAATCACCAAATACTCGGGAGATGCCAGTCTGGATGAAAGTGTTCAAAAAGTTCTGGATACTATTATTAAAGTTCCTCCTTTTCCTAAATCCAGCAAAGATACTACTCGAACCTATACAATTCACTTCTCTCTTAGAGGAATAGATACAGATTGATTCACTTTAACTTATTTTAAACACATGATAAATATTAAAAAACGTTTCATCCGGCTTCTCAATCCAGCTCTTGCTCTGGTTTTGGGAATACTTTTGATTCCACTCCACAGCTTTGCACAAGAAAGCAGTGGAGAACTTCAGATTACTCGTACAGCAACAATGACTTCTGCACCAATTCCTATTCATGTTTCAGGCTTGGCTGGAGAAGCTTTCAAAATTCTGAAATTTGATCTGGAAATAAGTGGATGCGACTTGGTCTCCTCTGAGAAAGCTCTGTATATCGCACAAGCCTCTAGTGACTCGGGAATTACCGGCAAACTTACCGATCAAACTGGTGAAATAACCTTTTTCCATCGTTCTTATAAAAACGGTACCGATAGAGCTCTCGTCCATGCCTACGCCGCCGATATTATTAAAGTAATCACCGGGCAAGATGCTATTTTTAATCAAAAAATAGCTTATTGTATTAATACGGACTTGGACAAAAACGAGATCTTTATCTCCGATTTCGACGGACATAATCCACAGCAAGTTACTCGAGACGGCAGCTTAATTCGTGCGCTAACCTGGGGGCCGGATAAATCTTCTCTCTTTTATTGTTCTTATAGAGCTCTCAATCCAGACATTTATAAACAAGAACTTTATACCGGTAAACGGACGATTATTGCTAACTATTTAGGACTCAATACCAGTCCTTCTGTCTCCCCTGATGGGACCCAAATCGCCATGATTATCAGCCGTAGCGGCAGTCCCGATCTTTATGTAGCCGATATTGACGGCTCAAATCTTAAACGTCTAACAAAAACCCAGGCCGATGAATCTTCTCCCTGCTGGTCTCCGGACGGCAAATATATCTGCTACAGTAGCCGAGCCAGCGGCTCAGCCAAACTCTATATCATCTCTCCCGATGGGGGAACCCCTAAACGGATTATCACCTCTGGCGTCGGATCAGCTACTGAACCCAACTGGTCTCCGGACGGCAAATATATTGCCTTTACCACTACTACACGCCGCTCTTTCCAGATCTGCATAGTTCCTGCAGAAGGGGGAATGGTTGAAGTTCTGGCAGAAGGGGAAGCCCCCTGTTGGGCCCCAAATTCAAGAACTTTAATTTTCCATCGTAAAAAGGATAAAAAAAGTTCACTTGTTATGCTTGACGTTCCGACTAAAAAAACTAAGACTATCACTAGTATTGCCGGCAATGCATCTCAAGCGTGTTGGTCTCGATAACTTTTAAATATTTAGAAATTAAAAACTGAATAATAAATATGAAGAAAACCGTAGTATCTCTTCTGGCCATAACTGTTGTGATGGCTGTTTCACTGACTTCTGGGTGTAAAAACCCCAAGCCGGGTGTCGTTCAAATACCAACCATGAATCCCAGGATTGGTCAAGCTCAGACTACGGATCCAACCCTCGGTTCCGACTCTGAAAATACGACCTCTCCTATATCTCCTTCCAATAATTGGTCTAGTAACAGCGGATCCGGTATTCCTCTGGATACTCCGGAAGATCCATCCACTGGAAATAATCTCCCGCAAGTAGATAATGTACCTGCAATCGAAGAAGATGATATTTCCCCTGAAGCAGAGAAAGCCAGAAGAGAGTACTTCATGGGCAGACCTATGGATCGTGATGCCTTTAAGGCATACACTATTCACTTCGATTTCGACAGCACACTGGTCCGTCCATCGGATATGGCAAACATTCAAGCTATAGCAGATTATCTCAATATCCATACCGATTGTGCTCTTTTGATTGAAGGGCACTGCGATGAACGCGGAACTGAAGAATACAATCAATCTCTTGGTCAGCGCCGAGCCGCTTCTGCTCTTGAAGCTCTGGGGAAAGCAGGACTTAATAAAAACCGTGCTCAAACTATTTCTTATGGAGAAGTCCGCCCCGCTATTAACGCTCAAAATAATGAAGCCTATGCCGCCAACCGCAGAGCTGAATTTGTTCTGCTTGGAGCTCAAACTCCTGAAGCTACACTTGCGGAATAACCCAAACACATGATTTAAAAATAAATTATTTCAAATCCAAAAGAGCCCTTTTCCAAGGGCTCTTTTTATTTTCTCCACCTCCTCCTTGCCTTCCTGCCTCCATCTAAACAAAAGCTGATTCATATCTTTTTATCCCTTAAATAGCCTTTAAGGAAAATCCAAAGGTTTTCAGAACTAATAAGTTTTAATAGCAGCTCTTCCTCTAAAATAAATCACTTTTTATTTTCTTTTTTTCTTCTGATGTGTAATATTGGAGTAGCGCACGCTGTGCGTGGCTGTTTTAATAAGTTTATAAATATGCCGTTAACTACTACAAAAGATCTGTTTGCCAAGGCCCTAAAAGGGAAATATGCTCTTGGCGCTTTTAACGTTAATAACATGGAACTCGTACAAGGCATTGTTGCTGCGTGCGAAGAAGAAAAAGCTCCTCTTATTCTCCAGATTTCCAAAGGCGCTCGCAGCTATGCCAACCCTGTTTATCTGAAGAAGCTTATCGAAGCTGCTATCAGTCTTTCCAATATTCCCATTGCTGTTCATCTGGATCACGGTGACAGCTTTGAACTCTGCAAAGACTGTATCGACGAAGGTTTCACCAGTGTTATGATCGACGGCAGCCACCTGCCCTTTGAAGAAAATATTGCTCTGACCAAGAAAGTGGTGGAATATGCTCATGCCCACAATGCAGTGGTCGAAGCCGAGCTGGGTAAGCTCGTCGGTTCTCAGCATGATGACGGTGAAGAATCCGGTGAATTCAATAAATCCGGTGTTTACACTCGTCCTGCCGAAGCCGTTGAATTCGTAAAAGCCACCGGAGCCGACTCTCTGGCTGTAGCTATCGGCAACTCTCATGGCGCTTATAAATTTTCCGGAGAGCAGCACCTCGATCTGGAAAGGCTCAAAGCCATCAAAGCTGCCCTCATGGAAGCCAACTTAGGAGACTATCCTCTGGTTCTTCACGGTGCTTCCTCCGTTCCTCAATACTTGGTTGCCGAAATCAACAAGTACGGTGGAGCAATGGCTAATGCACAAGGGGTACCTGAAAGCGATATTGAAGTCGCTCGCCGCACCGGTTGCGCCAAAGTAAACATCGATACTGACCTGCGTATGGCTCTGACCGCCGGTATTCGCCGCGTATTCAGCGAGACTCCGAAAGAATTCGATCCTCGTAAATACCTCGGTCCTGCCAGAGAAGAAGTCAAGAAGCTTGTCCGTCACAAGGTCCGTGACGTACTCTGCTGCGCCGGTCACGCTTTTGACTAAATCGAATATTATTTCTAAATAAAGTAAAGATTTGAACAAAGAGCTCCGGTTTCCCATCTTGAGAACCGGAGCTCTTTTCTAATTCCTTTCCATACATTTTCTACACCATGCTTAAAATCTACGTTGCTCAGAACAATCGAAAAGAAGGACCCTATTCTTTAGAAGTTATCCAACAAAAACTCTATAACGGAGAAATTTCTGAAAATGCTCTCGTCTGGTGGAAAGGCAATAAAAACTGGATCCCGATCCGCAATATCCCCGGCATTGTTCTTCCCAACCAATCTGCTGATTCTACTCAGCAATCCGAAAAAGGAAACGAGTCACAAAATCACCCTCCCCGAGAAGACTCTTCTGAGAAAGATACCAATAACCTCAATCAATACTCCGATTATCAGGAAGAAGACGGCGGAATCACTGTGGAAGACTTCCAAGTGGAAATCAGCTCTTGGTTTCATGCCGGCTTCTTCTGGTATGACAGGCTTCTTCGTCAAGGGATTTTTGCGTACTTGACCTGTTTTATCCTCTTTTTTTGCATCCAATATCTAAATTTATACCTTCTCACCCTCTCTTCAAAAGCCGCACATGTGCTCATCATTCAATTTCTGGCCAACTATTCATCACTTCTTCTCATCGGAGCTTTCAGCTGGCTTATCATAAAACAATTTCGCTCACATAAATCTGTCTCCATTTTCGATTTTATCCACGGATTAAGCCGTGCATGGACTCAGCTCATTGGCCTTAGTCTTCTACAAACTTTTCCTGCAATTGTGTTTTTAATGTTAAAAAACAACATCAGTATAGTCTTCTCTTTTCTAATCTACTTCTATTCTTTCTACTCTATCAATCTTTTAGTCGACAAACGTATCACTTTCATCAATGCCATTCTTCTAAGCGTACAGGCCGTCTTCAGTAAAGGCCTTTCTATGCTGTTCTTCTGTATTCTGCTTTTATTATTTGCTCTCTCCGGAATACTTTTATTTGGAATCGGCCTCGTAATAACTATACCAATCGCTCTGGCTATCAATGTATTTGCTTATCTATGGGTATTTAGCCGCAACTCTATCAAACTAACGAACTTCTCTTCCGATTCTTAATCCTCTCTTCTCTAATGTAGAATTCCACCCTTCTCACTTTTACAAAACGGCGGGTATTCGGTGACAATAAACAAAAAAATTCATAGGAATGAAAAGAGCTTGCAGCAAAGCTATCCGGAATTTTCTATCAATTCAAAAGATTATCTTTTTCTTTTCTGAGAAATAGCACATGAACTTAAAAGAGAAAACGCTCCCCCTTGATTATGAGGATCTGCTTTCTAGGAAAATCTATCTTCTCTTCTTTTAGTTCAGCACAAGTCTGCTGCCTCATCAATCTTCCCTCAAAAACTATTTCTATACTAAAGAGTAAAAATGTTTCACGTGGAACATTTTCCTGCCTATTCTCCTCCTTTCAATTCAACTAAAAATCCATCCTTCTCTGTTTAAAGAAAAGGATGGATTCTCTCTCTTGACGGCCTGTCTCACTTCTCAGATGATGACAGACCGTCTGAATTTTAACAGCGACTTAAGACAGTCGCTGTTATGTTCTGCTTCATTGAAGCTGATTATTCCACAACCAGACGATAGAATGCCGCAGCTTCGGTCAGAGGCTGGCGGTAGATATAGGTTCCATCTTCGATTTCCGCTGGATCTCCTGCCAGAGTCCAAGTTCCACCTGTGGCTACTGATGAAACCTCCAGCACAGCACCGGAGCTTACCGCCCAACGGAGCACTAATTCATCGCCTTCAATTGAATAGGCTAGAACCGGTCCTTCCGGTATCGGAGGAATAATGCCTCCACGCCCTAATTCATAGATGGTACTAATCTCCTCAGCAGACAACGCATAGTTGAATACCGCAGGTTCATCGATATCACCTTTATATTGGCGATCAGCCTGTCCATTTCTCAATCCACCTATCGTGAAGACAGTGGAGAGTGTCGTCGTGGTATGACTGAAAGTATTGACCACAGAGCTCAGTTCACCTTGGCTGTTGCCTAAGTAGAAGACTGCTTCGGTCGGAGTCACTGTCAATGCTACCAAGTTCCAAACGCCATCTTCCACCACTAGACCAGAACTATATGACCAGAGAGCAGAGTTATCGTTCCAATGATAACCAAGCGTATTTCCCTCCATGAAATTCAAACCGGTGGTACTTCCTGTTCCTGCACGGTTGAAGATAATCGGGCTATAAGCTACTTGATCTCCATTTCTCTTCACCCAGGCCAACATCGTGATCTCGCTTGTATTTACCATTCCCAAATCGGGCGCTTCTATCAAGCCGAATGTTGCCGATCCATAAGGAGCGCCGTTGAAAGAAGCCGCCGTATTCGGATCATTGACAATCGCTCCTTCTACTCCAAAGACTGGGTTATTGACACCATTGGTAGCATGATAACCGCCTGCGTAATCCATAGCAGTCGAAGCACCAGCCGCTTCACCTAATCTCCAGTATGCCCATGGCACCAAACTGGCGATGTAAGCTTCATAATCGCTTGTTGGATTATAAAACTCCACCAGAGCTTCCTCAGAAGTCACGCTGCCAACCGAATTGCTGATTTGAGCCGTCCATGCTCCCATATTGGCTTCACTGCGAACAATCTCAATTGTTTCACCAAACAACCCTGTCGATTCTCCATTTAGGAACCATTCTACTGTCAGCGGAGGTGTACCGTCCGCCTTTACTGAGAGCTCAATCGTTCCATCATTGACATAGATACCTGTAACACCTACCGGCTGAGTCGTGATGGAAGGAGCTGTATTGGCACCGTATTTACCAAACTGATAGAGATTAAATACCTGTTCAGCTGTCAGAGCTGTACCGAGTACCGCTACATCATCAATATCTCCACGGAAATAATCACCTGTTGCGTTGAAGATACCTCCGCCGCCGATATTGAAGTAATACCCTGTTCCGGCTGTCGCCGTAATAGGAACATTATTGACCGCTTGAGAAAGGACTCGGCCATTGACATAGAGAGTGCTGGTATTGGTTCCATTCACAAACTCATAAGTCAATACGATGAGATTCCATTCATCATCGGCAAAGTTATGTACTCCGCCTATAGTGCCAGTACCGGGCATCCAAGCTTCAATCTCATTGGTATTATTCTTATCACCAAACTCAAGCAGATCATTCTGTCCGAAATATCCGCCTCGGGTCGTATAATCACCATAAGAGGTACTGCGCCGTACCCATCCACTGATACTGTAAGCACCGTCCACAACAAAATCATTAAGTTGAAGAGGTGTCTTCACATAAGATTCCAAATCTCCTTCATTGACCGCTGGTCCGTTGAGATGAATCGCCTTGCCTCCCTCATTGTCGGCAATGCCTCCCTCAATCTGCTGCTCGGCCACAAAGTTGACATAGGTTCCATGATGAGCTCCCGCATAATCATAAGCCACTCCTTCGGCGATATTATCATCGAATCTCCAATAAGCCATCGGATTGTAACTGACAATGATTTCTTCATAAGGAGATACCGGCTCCACAAAACTCAGAACAGCGGGTTGTGAGGATGCTGTACCATACTCATTAGTAAGCGTAGCTACATATTCCCCTACCGCATCTTCCGTGCAATAGACAGACAAAGAGAAGTCATCCTTGTCGCCATCCTCAATCACTTCTCCATCCTTAGTCCATACTACATCCATTGGATATGTTCCCGTGGCGCTCACGGTAAAGGTTACCTGGCGGAGATCATTTTGATAGACACTGATGTCCTGAGGATTCACTTCGATAGTAGGAGGAAACTCATCGGGCAAAAGCTCATCAAAGCTATTTCCATTCAATCCGGCATAGTAGATGCTGCGAGCATCCAAATCACTCAATGCCGTTGTCCAGACTCCGATATCTTCCATATCGAAGGAACCCTGTACCATATAATAGGCCGTACCATCCTGACCAACCATAAACGAATTATATGTATCCAGATCTCCTCCGTCTAACCAGATATTGCTGCAATCAACGGTTGCATGCTTCTGTCCATCCAGAAAGATCGTCATCGTCTCACTCGTCGGATCCAATACATAAACTAAATGATGCCATTCCTCTGCAGGCAACACATTCGCTGTGCTGGTATAACTTCCTCCGGAGAAATTAACTCCGTCATCAAACTTCATAAAGAAGTAATATCCATTGGCACCGCTGCTCGGCGACAAACTTATTCCGTCATTGTAGACTTCATTTAGTGTATCCCGATTGGAGAACCACGGCAGATCCGGTGTTGCTCCATGCAGACGTGTCCAGAAGGATACCGTCAGCGGACCTTGTCCAATCGTAATGTTTTGAGGGAATTTCAAACAATTGACTGCATAGGAATTGGTGTCCGTACTGACCGTAATACCACCGCCCAGAGGACCATCGCTCAGGAACGGTACTGTCCCTAATTGCTCCATATTACTTCCGGAAACTTTTTCCGCCAAAGTATTCTTCAGCGAGGCATGGGCTACCAATTGATACTCAGAACCACTCAGATCTATTGAGTATGGGGGATATGTTACTCCAATTTCAACCGTCTCTGAAGTTACACTTCCATAAGGATTAGAGATCACGCAATAGTATTCTCCTCCGTCCACATAGAAGGTCTTATTCAAATCCATAATCGAATTGGTCGCTCCCTCAAGAAGCACTCCATCCTTATACCATTGATAGCTGATCGGATCGGAGCCTATAGCCGAAACAGAAAATTGCAGCGAATCGCCTACAAAGACTGCTTGAGGTTCAGGCTGCACTTTGATCTCGGGAGCTACATCAATTCCAGCCAAACCTGCTATATAGAGTTTTCTAATCTCCTCCAACGTCAAGGCTCTGGCGAATACCGCCGGCTCATCCATTACTCCATTAAAAATACGGGAAGAATCATCGGCATGGCCTCCAATAAGGAATGAACTTGTTAACTTACCATCTGTATGATTAACCGCATTTTCTGCACTTCTAAGTAATCCATTGATATCACCATGATAGAGAGTAGCTTTACCAGGTTCTACGACTAAGGCAACCAGGTTCCATTCACCCACATTGACATAGAGGCCTGAACGATAATCATAAGTGGTATTAGAATCATTCCAATGGTACCCAAGTTGTCCACCACCTACAAAATTCATACCTACAGCAGAACTGCCACGGTCAAAAAGGAGCTGCACCCAATCATTTACATTATTGGGCTTGACCCATGCCACGAAGCTCATGGTATTAGTTGTCAAATCCATACCGCTAACAGTCATGTAGTTTGTTCCATTAAAACCTACAGCCGTATCCATATCATTAACCAAAGCACCTGGTTCTCCTAAAGTTTGGTTATTATAGATACCATGCTTATTAGAGATTAGCTCCTGTGCCGTCTTTCCGGATTTCTCACCCAAGCGCCAATATGCATAAGGGCCAAAACTCATCATCATTTCTTCATAAGACCCTTTGGCTGCTACACGTTCACTGACTACCGCAGTCTGAGTCTGCGCAGAACCAAAGTTGTTTTCCACTACCATGTAATAAGAACCGAAGTTCTCCGCACTGCCGGAAGCCGTATAAGTGGTATTAGTCGCTCCTTCTATAGCCTCTCCATCTTTATACCATTGATATAACAATGGAGGAGTTCCTCCCGCAGAGGCTCTCAAAGTCCAGCTTATATCCGGATTCTCATACAGTGACGCAGATTCAGGCTGAGTATTGATTATAGGCACCTGCCCTGCACCATAGATACCTTTGCTGTAAAATTCATTAATTTTCTCAGCAGTCATTGCTTCGTTGAAAAATGCGATTTCATCGATTTCTCCCCGGAAGGCATCCCCTGTCGCATTGAAGATGCCGCCACCGCCAATATTGAAGTAGTAACCTGTACCTGCTGCACTATTAAGTGTACCATTGGCAGTTCCTATAGGCTCACCATCTATATAAAGAGTTAGAGTAGACCCATCATAGGTCAAACAAACCAAAGACCAAACCTGATCCACAAAGTTATGGTTCCCAGTGATCTTAAGATTATCCGCGCACCAACACTCGATTTGATTGGTATTGTTACCATCTCCAAATTCGCACAGATCATTCTGTCCCCAATATCCTCCGCGAGTCGTAAATTCTCCCATAGAAGAATCTCGGCGAATCCATCCCATCGTAGTAAAACCACTCTGAGCCATACCATTGAGCTGTAAGCGGGTCCCTATATAGCACTCATCACTTCCCCAGAAGCGAACAGCTTTACTGAGATCATCTTTAATAGCTCCCGTTACCTGATCATAGGAAGACACTCCATAATAGTAGCCGATATTGCCTCCCGCATAATCCATAGCATAGCCGCTGACATAATTTCCCTGATCATCAAGCAGAGAGAATGAATCATCCAACGTATCATCAAAACGGAAATAAGCCAAAGGATGTTCAGACATCACCGCTTCGGCAAAAGAATCAGCTTCTAAATCAAGCTTGGTTATCACAGCGGAAGCACTGGAAGAACCTTCCGCATTCGTAGCGCTCACTGATAATGTACCAAAATCAGAATCCTCCAAACCAATCAGTGAATAAGAGGAATTGGTAGCTCCTTCGATCGGAGTTCCATTCACACTCCACTGCCAACTTACCGGATAACTTCCAGCTGTCATCGTTGCCGTGAAGCTAATACGCCCTCCCGGATAACGCTGGCAATCCGCTAGATCAGATTCGATTGTGGGAACCTTCCCTGGTAAAACTTCAAAAGCAGCACTCGTCACTCCTTCCGACGTAACCGTATAGGAACCGGCTTCTAAAACTCCGGAAAGAACCGATTCCGTGGCTCCTTCAATCGGAGTTCCATTCAAGCTCCACTGCCAATTGCCAGGCAAGGTTCCATTGGCATATCCACTCAAAGTCGCTTGCCCTGCATAAATGACCTCAGTCTCAGGAATAATCGTCACCGTTGTAACAGGAACAGTCTGATTAAGTCCTGCTTTATAAATAACATTAATCTCTTCGGCCGTAAGTGCTCTAGGGAAAATTGCAGGTTCATCCAAAGTTCCCTTAAAGCAACGGTTACCATTTCCAGAACTAGAATCTGCATAACCTCCGATGGCAAAAGTAGTAGTCATCGTCACGGGATCATGGACGTTCTCATTGACCGTTGACGTCATATTCCCAGACATATCTCCTACATAGAAGGTAGCAGCTGTAGAGGTTACAGAAATAGCCGCAAATGCCCACGATCCATCCGGAAGCTGAGGTCCATTAGTATACCCCCAACTGTAATCCTTATCCAACCAGTGATATCCCAATTGAGAATTATTAACAATGGTCATACCGGTAGCAGCGCTGCCTGCCCCCGGACGCTGCATCATAATCTGAGAGTGATTTATCTGATTTCCATCCCGTTTGATCCAGCAGATCATAGTCAATTCATTGACTGTTCCCATATCCAGACCATCTCGTATGATAATGGTTGAATCATTAGCATCACCAGCAACAGCTCCTGTAAATCCTACCGCTGTGTTATTATCGCCTACAATCGCACCTGTTAAACCAAGCGTATTTCCGACCTTGTAGTCACCAAATCGTCCTCGAATCTCTTCTACGGCTGGCTCAGAAGTACTGGACTCCCCTAAACGCCAATAACAAGAAGGATTATACGATTTAACTACTGCCGAATAATCCACAGCCATGGCAGATCCGGTGCTCACTGCAACCAATGAGCACAAGAGCAGCATAGTATTTAGTTTTTTATTCATAACTAGTTATATTTCGTATTGTTCCTCTGAAAGATTCCTCATTTTTCATTCAGAAAAATAGAAAAACTTCTTTTTTCAAAGTGAAAAAAATCACTTCTCCGAACAGACTTAGATTAAAACTATTTTTCCAGAAAATCAATACTAAAAGTTAAAATCTTAACATTTCCTCTCTACACATCAATTTACTTATTGATGTTCAATAGCTTACATAAAATGTAATTAACCTGAATTCTCCAAAATACAATTTTCACAACTCACTTTGTATCATTTCGTTCTCTCTGAATCCAACCCCGATTTCTGTTTTATCTCCCTAGCAGAAAAAGAACTATAAACGAAATAAATCAATCTGATAAGTATACGCATAAAAATTAGAAAAACAGCAAATACTTTTCCCTCTGCTCTTTTACAAAGAAGGATTCAGTAAGATTTAGTATTTTGATTTTGCTATCCCCCTCTCGGTTACATAAATAATATGAGGAAAAAAATCTCTTCAACAATTCACTTTTTAGTAAGATAACTCTTGTCTTTCTATTCACTTCAAAGTAGAATACTTTTTTGCTTCGGCAGCCCGTGGGCGCGGGGGCCTTCCGATGTTTAATCGGTGACAAAGCAATAAATCATAATCAATAACAAATAAGAATCCGCCGCCTTCCAATGGTGGCATTTAAAATAAAGACAAGCGGGTTCCCGCGAGGAGGAACCCCCCGGATTTAAAATCCGGCAATACTCATTATGACCTTCAATATGGAAGAGGCCCTTGAGCGTACTTTTATCGAATTCAAGCCGGGCCAAATCGTTAAAGGGTATGTCATCGAAGTTCGTCCCAAAGAAGTTCTCGTTGACATTGGTTACAAAAGCGAGGGAATTATCCCTATTACCGAGTTTGATGAACCTGAAAATATCAAACCCGGCGATGAAGAAGACGTTCTAATCGAACGTCTGGAAGACAAAGAAGGAAACGTTATCCTTTCCAAGAAAAAAGTCGCCTTCAAGCAAAACTGGGAGCGTATCCAGACGGCTTGCAGCGAAGGTGGCATTATCAGCGGTAAAGTCAAAGCCGTCGTTAAAGGGGGTCTGATCATCAATGTTGGTATCGAAGCCTTTCTGCCGACTAGCCAAATCGATATTATCCCTCCCAAAAATCTCAATGAACTCGTAGGACAAACCTTTGATTTTAAAATTGTTAAAATCAATCAAGAGCGCCAAAACATCGTTCTGAGCCGCCGCGAGCTGTTGGAACAGGAACGCACCGAACGTCGCTCCAAGCTCCTGGAAGAAATGGTTCCGGGGGACATCCGCAAAGGTACTGTTAAAAATATCACTGATTTCGGTGCTTTCATCGATCTTAATGGAATCGATGGCCTGCTCCATATCACCGATATGAGCTGGGGCCGCGTCAATCATCCCAGCGAGATACTCAAGGTCGGTCAGGAAATCGACGTTGTCGTACTGGACATCAACCGCGACAAAGAACGCGTCAGCTTAGGATTAAAACAAAAGCTTGCTAATCCCTGGGAACAAATTTCTGTCAACTACCCTATCGGTTCGCATGTTAAGGGTAAAGTGGTCAATCTGGTACCTTACGGAGCCTTTATTGAATTAGAACCTGGAGTGGAAGGATTGGTTCATATTACCGAATTCTCCTGGACTAAACGGATTGCCAAGGCCTCTGATGTACTCAAAATCGGAGAAGAAGTTGAGGCCGTCGTTATCGGAGCAAATAGTGAAGAACAAAAAATCTCCCTCTCTCTCAGACAGATGGAGGTCAATCCATGGGAATTGGCTGTCGAGAAATATCCTCCGGGAACCAAGATCTCCGGCAAGGTCCGCAATCTTACCAGCTATGGTGCCTTTATCGAATTGGAAGATGGACTCGACGGTATGGTTCATGTCTCTGATCTTTCCTGGACACGCAAGATCAATCATCCTTCCGAAATTATCAAGAAGGGAGATAAAGTTGAAGCCGTGGTTCTGGAAATCGACAAGCCTAATCAACGTATCGCCTTGGGCGTCAAACAGCTGGAAAGCGATCCTTGGGCCAATATCGATCAACTCTATCGCGTAGGAGATTTAATTACAGGTAAAGTAACTAAGCTTGCCTCCTTCGGAGCTTTCATCGGTCTGAAAAATGATATTGATGGTTTGGTTCATATCTCTCAGGTTAGCGAAGAGCATGTCGATCGCATTAAGAATGTTCTCAAGATCGGGCAAGAAGTTACGGCTCGCGTTATCAAGATTGATAAATCCGAGCGTCGTATCGGACTCTCCATCAAGGCTGCCAATTACACACCTGAACAGCTTCAGGCTGAACAAGCTATCCTTGATGCTCTCAAACCGGGTGAAGACCTGGTAGCACTTCAGGACGCCTTTGATACACTCAAATCAGAGGATTTCGTCTCTGAAGAAGGAGAAAAGAAGGAATAATCTTTTGCTTCTTTAATTAAAGTGGGAGTTTCCCGTAAACTCTCCAAAAAGCAGTGGCTGCGTAAAGCAGCCACTGTTTTTTTCTTTCTCTATTTATCACTTTCCTCTCTACACTTTCTTTAATCAGTTTTAGTCTCTATTTCGTCCCAGATAAAGCTATTGCTCTCATTATTACATTCCCAAATAGCTCTTAGGGCTAAAGTCTTTTCTTGCCCTACTCCTTTATTTCTTTAAACAGAGATCCGGTGCGCCTATCCCTAACCTCTCCTTCTTATATAGCCTCTCTCCTTATCTTTCATTATCCACACTTTTCAGGAATCTTTCAGAATCAACCTGGTTATAGTTCTTGCGAAACAAATTGCAAGAGAAAGAATTAGCACTATAAAAGCTTTTTCTGAAAATCGATTCCAAATAAAACAGAAAAATCTTCCTAAAATCTCCGTTGTGAAGTTTTTTTATCCCCTCGGCTAGGGGTATATGGTCTAAGCTCTAAAAAACTCTCTAAAGCTATTTTTTAGATTACTCCTTGATACTCTTTGACTTATATCAGGCTAAATTTCTGTTTTAAAATGATTCTTTTATCTATTTATCTTCTAATAGGCAGGCATTTCTCTTTCCTGTTTTCTTGGAAAGGGAGAGTGCATAAATTTATAAAAAACGAAACACCGAAAGGCGAACCCGAAGGAACGCCTTTTCGATGTGTAAATCTAACTTGAATCAGAGGCGAGAAATTCAACTCGCCTCAATGATTAAATCAACTGTTCTTACTTAACCTTGATAACTCGATAGAGACGCAGGTTAGTTGTCTGATGACCCACCAGCGGGTGAGCTTCAGTTTCAGGTGCGCCTTTATCAGTCCATTCATAGGTGGTATCGGTGGCTACAAAATTCGGCAATACCGGAGTCCAATTGGTACCATCAGCCGAGTACTGAATTTCGTAGACAGAACCCTTCGTCAGATTCGAAATCTTCAGATAAGTACCGACATTAACCCATGCGGCCCATCCATATCTTTCGAGATACTTGAGAGCACAAGGTGCAGCATCGGCCGTATCAAAGGTCCAATCTTCCGTATTATAGGTTGGAACATCCACTACGGCAAAGTTCTCAACTTGAACCGCATCACCAGTAGCACAGACCCGTTCTTCCGTCTTATCATTGATGCCTGCATAAAGCGGGACATAATTATAAGTCGGATAGTCCTTCAGGGAGTTACCACTCGGAATATTGAATTTCACCACAAAGGCTACTATTTCATCCGGAGCTACAGCATAGTTATGCAACATACGGTACGCTCCATTGCTATAGTTCAAAGCATTGACTACTGTTCCGCCTTGGACATTGGAAGCATAGAGCTCAATACCGGTCCATGTTTCGGAAGTTGTATTCTTGACCAAAACGAGCTGCTCATACAGGCCCTTGATCTGGTAAGGATTGAACTCGCCGCCATCCATGTCGTAATTTCTCGGCAGAGGTCCTTCTTCCATACTCGGCTTGCTGCCATAAACCGCAAACTGTCCATCATGACGAATGATGTTGTAGTTTTCGGATTGGGCACCGTAAGGAGTAATGGTATAGATACCGTCCACGGTGATATCAACAAAGAGATCCGTCAGTCTAGCTCTCGGCTTGCTGATGAGATCAGCTTCCGTCTCGTTATTGACGAAGTAACCATGAACCTCTCCTGTCACCTCATTGGTAATACCATAATAGTACTTGTAAGTCGGAGTCTCTCCAGAGACAACAACCGCAGGATCGGCATAAGCCGTGATGTGCAGATCCACCGGCAGGATTCGGAGATAATCTCCCAAATGAGCAGTTAACGGATCAGCACTGTTGGCTTCATTAGAACAGAGTTCTCCAGTCGGCAGAAGCTCAAAATTCATATTCTTACCCTTGAAGGAGCCAGGATAGACCTTAACGGCATAGTTACCAACCTTGCCCTTATAGTCATAACCTAAGGTGTAGAATACAGGAGCACCTTCTACAGAGCTCTTCACATCGGCATAAGGATGCCATGTACCATCATAATAGAAGAGCAAGTCTTCCACTGTCATGGTAATAAGTCCACCCGTGAAGTCATTGGTTGCATCTATATTTCTTTGTCCATAGAGACGTTCACAGCCCGGCAAAGCTACTCTCACATCAATTGCAGTAATGGTCAATGTTCCATTGATGAAGGTATAGGTATAGTTGGAATCCAGTGTACCTTGAGCTACCGTAATGGGATACTCTCCTACCGGGCTCTCTTTAACGGCAGTCGTACTCAGAGCAGGTGTACCGGTTACGGTCACA
>CALXMK010000023.1 GCA_944389455.1 uncultured Verrucomicrobiota bacterium | reverse complement strand
TACCTGTGTAATTTACATCCCCTGAATAGATTGGACCGACCTGCGCCTGCGCCGCGATTACTCCCGCCGCCAGCAGCACTCCTGTCATCATCAGGGTCTTTTTGTTCTTTTGCATCATATAATTTTTTATCCAATATAATAGTCTACTTAATAGCCTACTAATCTTTTACGGTCTTTTCTCTACTGCCGTATCCCCAAAGATTAATCCTTGGAAATTCTCCCCTCAGCTTTCGCTTCGCTTCAACAGACCGACCGCTCCGTCTGCGGCAATTCGGTATTTTCTTAATGTTTCTCTCAAAAACTGTTAAGTCTCCATTAAAACAGAATTGGTTATAAGCACACATTAAGTCTAATCCCGTTGAGAATAATAGCATTTCTATTATGCTAACACAACTTTTTAGTTTGCGACCGTATCTTCTTCTCTTAAAAAATTGAAGTTATCCCCTTTAAAACCAACTCCAGAACTTAGATGCCCAAATGAGATCCAAACCCGCCAATCCCGTAAGAAAATAGATGATCTTTACAAACTGTGCATCGGTAAATTTTTTGTTCATCCAAATTCCTGCCCAAACCCCTAACGGAACTAAAGGTGAGCAATAGAATGCAATCTTAAGAGTTTCCGCGTTGATAATTCCTCTGGGTGCCAAAAAAGGTAAATCTATCATACTCTGATCAATAATGAAAAAGGGCAATTTGAACGCATTGATAAAAGTAAAAATAAAAATCGTCGTCCCCATATAATACTCCTTACTCATGCGCTGAGGCAACAGAAACATGGTTACAACAGGACCTGCTCCATGAGCAAAAGTAGACGTTAATCCCGCAAAAATTCCATATGGCACACCTAATTTCCAGGTTGGAATGAAAGGACCCGATTTCTTGGAACGACGAAAAATATACTTTTTCCCCATTTGAAACCCAACGAAAGAAAGAGAAAGAATTCCTATAATAAAATTAAGATGATCCGCCGTAAAGCGTCCAAACAACTGTACCCCAATAATGATCCCAATAAGAATCCCCGGCAGCAAAAGCCAGAAATTCCTCTGCTCCCACTTTTTCCAATATGCCCACATGCTAAAAAGATCTCCCATACAGAGCAGAGGCAATAAAATTCCAATCGCTTTGGGGCCAAATGCTACCACACAAATAGGTGTCACTAATAGCCCAAGCCCTCCGCCAAACCCCGCTTTAGAAAGCCCGATAAAAAAACTCCCGATTCCTGCCATCAAAAAAGGGATATATGTATGCCAATCACTCATACGGAAGAATATTTTTAAACCCACACAGTTTTAGAACAAGAGGAAATTTTAAAAAGATAATTTTCAATAGAGACATTATGACTCAATATGATTAACAAAATAAAAACTTTGACAAAAAGTGTCATTTTCGCGACATTTTGTCTCTATTTTTATTCTTTTATCTATTTCTTTTCTACAATACCACAAAATACAACAAGCTTCATAAAAGCATAAGTATTTCATTATGAACTAATTATATATTAAAAAGCATTCTTTGGCATAATTTCAGCTAAATAGAGAAATGAAGGCCGTCTCCGAAGGTCGGAGACAGCAGAACATAACAAATAAAAAAGAAAGGAATTAAGAATGAATAATTTAATGAGAAAACAAAATAACCAATGGGATTTGTTCGGAGGATTTGATCCATTTGAAAAATGGAGCCGTGAAATGAACCGGATGTTTGGATTCCCCTTCTTTGCAGGTCACAAAGAATTTCTTGAAGGGGATAAACTTAATACCAACCTTTACACTGAAGGTAACAACCTCATCGTGCAAAGTAATATTCCTGGGCTGAAACCGGAAAATATTTCCGTTAATGTGAAGGATAATATCCTGACCATTGATGCTGAAAACAAGAGCACAGAGAACGAAAACAATAAAAATAAGAAATTCTATCGGAATGAACGAATTCAAACTCGTTATCATCAGACCATTTCTCTGCCGGCAAAAACTCAAATTGACAAAATCACTGCCGATTATAAAGAAGGTGTTCTGACTATACGGTTGCCTAAAGCTGAAGATTCTAGCAAAAAACAGATATGTGTCAAATGTGATGAATCAAAGTAATCAACAGATCTGAATATTAATAACAGTTAAATAAAAAGAAAGAGAGAACTCAATGAATAACAATAATTTTGAAACAAATGTAAAGGTCAATGCAAATCAGGAACCTCAATCTGCCTGCAACTCTGAAATGAATGAAGAAAAATATGTACGCGTGCCTCGTGCAGATATCTATCAGAATGGAGATGATATCATCATCGAACTGGATATGCCAGGGGTCTCCGCCCAGAATGTAGATATCCAGATCGAAAATAACGTTCTGACTATCAGCGGCACAGTGAAAAAAGTTCCTGAGACATGGTCTCTGATCCATTGTGAAAGCGCTCCCTGCGATTACAAGAGGGCCTTTGAGCTGAATAACGAGATTGATGCAGAGAATATTAAAGCCAATATGAACGCTGGTGTTCTAAAATTGACTCTGCCTAAAGCTCAAACGGCTAAACCGAAGAAAATAGAAGTCACTTGCGCTTAATCGCATTAGCTCCTATCTGAAACACTCAAAGGGTTTTGTCCTAAACGGGGCAAAGCCCTTTTCTTATGGAATCCTAAGACGGTAATAACAATCAGGATTCCCTGAAACAGGTATTTCAACCTGATCATCCCGAATAACCGCTTCAGAGATAGTCCAATTTACCAAATCGGAGGACTGTTCTACTTGAAAATTAAAATTCCTCGAGCGTTCCACCGTAAAAGAAACTTTTCCTTCACTTAATATCAAAGAATCGGGAAGAATAGAAAGAGAAGGCACCCCTTCCCAAACTCCGGGAGTTCCACCTAAGGCAGAAGAAGGCAGCCAATTAGATGCTGAACTGAGCAAAGGATCTTCCACTTCCGGATCAAGAACTTGCAAAGAATAGCCGCCGCGATCTGTCTGGGAATACCATTGATTGGAATAAATTATTCTTTGCAATTCAATCCCATTAGGATCTTCCAAACAAAGGATCTCCCCTTTACGTGAAAGATTTCCACTATATCCATCTTTCATGCAAGAAGATATCTCTCCATAACGCCATATAAAACAGGATGGTTTTTTGGCCACAACAATACTCTGACCGCTCAACAAAACAAATTTAGGAAATGTATATTCAATTCCCCCTGTAATCCTTATCCCATCCATATTAACGGGACGTTCCCCTACATTACTTATCTCCAACCAAGCATAGTCATCATATTCCTCACCTGCCGCCAACTCTTCATCACTCAAGGCCGGAGAATACATCAACTCGGTAATCGCCAAAGGAGCCAGCTTCTCCGGTCCAAAAACATACTCCACTGGACCACTCCAAAAGCTCTTCAGCGGAGGAGCATTAGTATCCCCGCAGAGTGGATCGTGAGTCTGATCATAAGTACGCAAAACCAGATATTGGCTTCCGCTAAGCTTGATGGAATTAGTACAAAGAAGTGCCTGCGGAGAAATTTCTCCACCCGGCAATCTGGGATCACTTCCGTCCAGAGTATAATAAACCAGAGCGCCTTCTTTTACATGAGGATAAATAATATCCTCTTGCAAAACGAGTTCCGGTGCAGCAACAAATTGCGAATCGATAAATTTCAATCTATGACTTATCCAAAGGAGCATATGATCTATCGTCTCTTGAAAACCATTACCCCGCCCGGTATTGCTCGCACCCCAACGTTCAAAATCACGCCGCTCCGCTTCTCTGAGCACATCCGCCAACTGATTAACGGTATTAGTTAAATTCCTTCCGCTGAAAGCCCCTTCTCTTAATTCCTGCCAACGGTCGATATACTGCTGAAAAAAGTCAATATCTCTAAACAGATAATACCACCACCCATAATTAAAATAATCTGTTCGCCGAGGATGATTCCACGCGTAAGGATCGGAATCATGTCCATCCCCAGAACCCAGCGAACGGTCAAAATCCCAAATAGGTCCATAAACTAATTTTCCCCCTTTCACCTTGGTGAAATAAGTACTGGAGCGAAGTGCATCCATATTGAAAGCGAAGGCATTCAATAAATTATGATCAATAGCCGCAGGAACATCCAGATAATCGTTATAATCCCTTCCTGGAAGTTCTCCTCTCAAAGCAGCATAAAATTCATTCATATAATTGAGCTGATACTCCTTCTGAGCCGCTCGTGAAGGTCTCTGCATCTCCGCATTATCAGGAGACTCACGAATGATTGTTGTACCGGCAGCCTCAAATCCCCCTAACTGCCACAAATCCAACCTCATGAGATAACTGCCACTGATTCCAGGCTCTTCACTCTCCCCATTAACCGCTTTTTCATAATTGATCCTTCCCTCTCCCAACTTGGGTTTTTCTATCACAACATAGATTCCAAAATAATCTTCAGATTCTACCTCCATATTGGATTGATTGAAATAAAGTTCACACTCACGGAATCGAGCCGCATACCGGCCAATCTGATTACTGAGCGAATACATGAATTGATTACGAATCATGGATGTATCATACATAGTAGGACCATAAAAAACCCAGTCCGACTCCGCCGGCATTCCAAGTAAAACCTGATCCTCATCCTCCCACCAAGGATCTTCCAACTCAACCGCTAAGCCATATTTATTGAACAATGCGGAAGAATTACCTCTCTTCCGAATCTGAATAGTCTTCATCAACACCGGAGAATTAGTAAATGAGGTGATCCCATCCACAGGCTCAAATACAGCCATACAAGCTTTGGTTTGGCTAAACATCCCCGGTTCCCCTTTCTGCAAATGATCAATAATAATAAGCGGTAAATCGGAAGTTACCTCTTTAAGCTGCGGCTGAGCAATAATAAAAACACCTACCGCTGGAGGTCCTTGCAATTTACCATCAGAAAAACAAACCGCTTTTACAATTGAACTTTTGTTTAAAAGAATCGGCTCGGTATAAACGGGCGAAGTCTCAGTAGGGACAAAACCGTCAAGAGAATAACGAATAACAGCATCCGGATCTGAAGTCGTAAGCTCCAACTCGAACGCCTCAAAACTAACTCCGGGATTATGAGAAAAATTTACTTCGGGAGAAACCTCCGCAAATCCTTTCCCATTCCTTTTCCCCGGCGTAGGTTCCTCAAACCAAAGGAAATTCGTTCCTCCTTCATCTAATCCATAAGAAACATCTCGATATTGGGAAGGATAAAGCACATACTCAGAAACAACTTCTCCTGTAGGAGAATAGAGTCCCAAATACCCTTCTTGGGCAGAAATCTTAAAATTTGTATGCAATTCTTCCCCGGCAAAAGCACGATCTTTATCAGAAGCAAAAACAATTAAATACTCCCCCGGTTCAAGGATTTCCTCCGGAAAAACCCATTTAGATGGTTCCAACATATCATCTGTCACACTCCATCCAGAAAGATTAAGGCTCTCATCCCCAAGATTAGCAACTTCAATCCAATCGGGAAAATCTCCGTCCTCATCATTCAGAACTCCCTTATTCGAAGCCATAAATTCCGTAATCACCGGTTTAGGCCCTATAAAACTCTTTTCTTCTCCGGCATAGCTCTGCGCTCCTCCCCCCCCAATTGCAATAAATGAACAAAGAGCAGCAAATAATATCGATTTGAGAGACGACATCTTCATCCCGTCTGTTTTGAATTTCGGTAAATGATTTATATTCACTTACAACCGTAATTTAATTAACCTTCATTGCTTTAATCCGATAGAGAGTTTTCTTCTCAAAAGAAACAGGCTCAGTGATAGTCACTTCCCCCTCTTCTGTCCCCGTACTGAGCTCTCTGCAGAGACTCCACTCTCCTTCCTTACAAACTTCCAATCCATAGGAACGTCCTTTACGAAGAGAAAGTGTCAAAGATAATTCGGGATTTCCTCCTTCCTCTGCAGCCGGCACTAATTCTACCTTCAAAATCTTCAGAAAATCATCTGGATTAAGCGGATCTGTCCCAGCCCAATACTCATCCAAATTAGAGATTCCATCTCCGTCACTATCCAACGCGGCATCAGTCGGATCCAGAGGATTAAATCCATAAAGAACTTCCCACTCATCATCCATTCCGTCCCCGTCACTATCCATCTCACTGCTCTCCAAGGCATTTCTATTTCCTGGAGTAGGATAGACAAAATCACTAATCAACTCCGCTCCATCGGGATATCTTCCTTGAGAAACACCTTCAGTTTGAAGACCAAACTCAACCAAATCAACCTCTCCTCCCAACGGAGTAAAGAGAGCAATTAACTCTCCTGAACCGCTGAGCTTGAAATTGACATGAGCCGTATCAGCAGAAACCTTATCATCGGCCATAACCTGAATCCAACGGCTTTTCCCTCCTAAATAAGAATAAGGAGCCAGGCGAAACTTACTCGGTTCATTCAAATCATCCGTCAAATAATATCCTCCCAACGCTATCGGCAAACTACCTCCACAATAGAGCTCAAACCAATCAGCTCCCGCAGAGGGTGAAGCCATCCACTCATTGATAAAAACAGGGTCGGTTCGGATTGAACCCATTTCCGCCATAAGATTAGATTCTCCCGGAGTCGGTGAAGCCAAACTCCATTCATCCTGCGTCAAATCCATTCTAGCCAAAGAATAATCTTCCACCTGGAAACCATAAGCAACTGAATCTATCAGAGAACCTCCCTGTGATTCCGCATCATAAAGCAGTAAAGAACCACCGCGGCTATTGAGCTCAAAGGGAATATAAAGCTCCCCTTCCGCAAAAAGTTCTTCATTGGCCGAACACGGAACCGCTAAATATGCCCCCGGAGGAATAACCACTCCTAAAGGGAAACTCCATAAACGAGGCTCTGAAACATCATCACTCAAACTCATTCCATCCAGAGAAATCTCCGTTTCCGTCGGATTATAAAGCTCAATCCAACTGGAAGCCCCCTTCAATTGATAATCCACAGCGGAAACCAATATCTCACTTAAACGAGGCTTATCCTGCAAGGGAACGCGAGTTAAAACAGAATGCTCCATCCAAACCTCCGCTCCAAAAACTGCATCGGAACTATTCGGTTTATCCTGATGAAGTTCTGCTGCCAAAATATTTTCTCCGGGAATAAGCGCATCCAAAGAAAGAATAAAAGGCCCCTGCAAGCGAGACTCATGACTGATAGCCCATGTATTGAAATTCACATTTCCCTCCGGCATATTCACTCGATAGATCTCTACTCCATTGAGATAAAATACTACTCCATCATCCAAAACCGTATTCATCTTGCAAATCCAGCCTTGGGAAGGATCAGTCCACGATTCGAATTCATCCTCACTCACCATAAAGGAGGTGCGGAAATACATCGTCGTAGGCCCTAAAGTCAGCGGGGTATTTTTAGGAGCAGGCAGAGGATCGTATTCATTATAGAATAAAGCCAAACCCGACTCCCATCCCGTAATATCATAATCCGGTTCTCGCCAAGATGTTCCTAAATTAGTTCCGCTCTGATCAAAATCCCAGCGGTTTGTCATTGAAATAAGCATTTCTGTCTCCGTCACAAACACTTCCTCAAAATCCGGAGCTGGATTTGGAGCGCCGGGTGTAGGAATCGAGCAAAAATCGATTTTCTCATCTCCATCTGGAATTCTCCCTTGTGATACATCACTCTGCTGTGAATGATAAACTACCAGATCAATACAATTCAGTTCGGAGTCATATAAACCAATTACCCCGGAATCAGAATTAAGCTTAAAGTTAAGATGATTATACCCTAAATTCTCATTTCCTGAAGCGACAAAAACCATATAACCACCCGAAGAGATAAAGATATTCTCAGGAATTCTGAAACGTTCTGGACTTCTCACCGCATCAGTTAAATACATTCCGCCCAAACGAACAGGCAGTGTTCCCGGATTATAAATCTCTATAAAATCTCTCCCCTCACCAGCAGATTGTTCTCTCGCCAACCATTCATTGATTCGAAGCTCACTACTTTCTCCGGTCTCAACAGCCAAATTCATTGCTCCAGGAGTGGGCTTACTCAATATCCAAGAATCTACATTCATGCGGGAAAGCGAATATCCCTCCGGCTGAGCTCCCCATGAGACGGAATCAATTACCCGGGTATCCTTCATCAAGTAAACTACTCCACCCTTCCTATCCAACGGCAAATCCATTCCTGTCGAAACAGAAAGATACATTCCAGGTTCCAAGAGAATTCCCTGAGCAAAAGTTACTCTGCCCGGTAAATCAGTCAAATCAGTTAAACTCCAATCGGTCAAATCTATCGTCTCCTTACCCGCATTCCAAATCTCGATCTCTCCTAAATCGAAATTAAGTTCACTGAGCTGAAGCGGCTCCATCTCTTCTTCCACAGGGAGATCCGAACGGACTTCCCATGTCTTAGAACAGGCAAGATACATTGCCTCCCCCATCCGCTCATCATCATCCCACATTCCATTATGACGGAGACCTGAAACTTGCACAAAATAGACTCCGTCCTCCAACTCATTGAGTTCCAGCGGAGTCTGAATTGGTGTCTCCTGACTCCATTCTCCAAATTTCCCATCACAATTTAAGCGCCAGCGATAAGCTGTGTAACCGGCTCCCCGAGGCAAATCGGGAACCTCCGTCCCGAAATCGGTATACAATGCACCGAAATACAGCACGGCGTTTCGTGAACCGGTCACACCTTCCGGCTCTCCAGAAATAGAAACACCCCGTTTAACCGTAAACCCCTTATCTCGGCCATTAAATCCGCTTCCAATGGCCGGAGAATCATTTCTAACGGCAAACCACTCCTTCATCACCTGAGCTTGCTCCCAAGTCTGGAATTGAGTCGTCTCCGACAGCTCCGGCAGAGAATTAAAAAGCGGTGCAGAGGCTGAATTTCCTCCTCCTCTCAACCAACTTAATTCTGAACACCAAGGTTCCTCAATCAAGTTATCCTTCAACGTAATAACTGCATTGGTATAACCCCATAAAAACTCTTTAATCTGACAAATGATATTATCCTCCAGATAAAATCCGCGAGCTTCAGGATAACCTTCATCATAACACCCCAGCAAACCGCAGGTCGTATCCTCTCCCCCTTCATTCGTTACCCGGACAAAGGTATTATGAACCGCCACGTGAAAATTACCATCCTTAGCCTTGATGTCATAATCATTATCGTAGAAAAGATTTCCCACAATATAATGCTCGGCAGTACGTCCTTCATCACGGCCTCCGCTAATAGCGGAAGCTCCTCCCCAGGAATCATTCTGATGAGCATGCATGAGGATATTTCCTTCCACCCATGCATCCGTTCCATCCAAATCCAGCAGATCATCCCCGCTGCCCATAAAAACATTTTCGATGATATGGAACTTACCCGCTGTTTCCCAATTTCCATCCGTCAAATCAGCCGGATCATTATGGCCATAAGTCTTTCCAAAATAGTTCCGGTAGAGAATAGCTCTTCCATCCATCAAGGTACCGCCTCCGGCACGTACCAGCTGAATATCACCGGTAGACTCCGGAAAACGGCAGTGACTCATCATAAAAGAACACCAATTCAAGTTTAAGTACTGGCGATCCGTTGTCCCAAAAGTCAGATGATCAAGATAAAAAACACCATAATTAGCATTGATAAAGAAAGTATCATTATCTCGGCCGTGAACATACTGGAAATAATTTTCAGGCTGCCCCTCCACATTGATAACACCGGTATGATTCAGAGCAATTCCCCCCCAGCGTTCTTTTCCTGGAACACCCGATAAAACAATGGGTTTAGACTCTGTCCCCTGCGCATGGATACGGGATGTTTTCGCAATCCTCAAATACACTCTCTCATCCATCATCACGGAAGTTCCCGGTTCAATAAAGAGAGTCGCTCCATTGGTAATCATTAAGCTGGAACGAATAATCCAAGGACCCTCCGCTGCCGTAAGAGTCATATCCTCCTCAATCGCTTTTAAATTTAATTCAGAATATTCTCCCCTGTCATAATAGAGATATTGCTCCTGATAAAGGATCTCATCTCCCTCCAAGTCATAAGCGCGTAAAACCAAAAAATTCAACCCAGGATTCAGATTCAGTTCTATTTTCCAGTTTCCCTGCCACGCAGTATAATCGGCTTCGACCCCATTGACAGTCACTCTCGAAGTCTGAGCGGCATCAGTAGTTCCCCCCAAGGCAACCTGAGGTTCTGTAACAGTTGGATATCCATTCTGTATATTAAAAGTGTTTGTAAGAGCAAATTCCCCAGGAATAAGTGACAAAATATAAGAGACATGATTGGAATTAAATTGCTTCATGTTTTCTAAAGCACTCGCACTGACCCAATCTCCCAACACATTATCTAAAATCGGATTCATCTGCTCTGGGGAAAAAAGTCCCTCACCTAACTCCTTCAAAGCCCTGAAATAAAGAGGAGCATAAGAATTATGTTCCATAAACCGTTTAACGGTCGGCAAAGAACACATCTGCCACAGTCCTTGTCCATAAATCTCCGTTCTCTCTCCCAAGCCCATGACCGAATCCATATCATAGACAATCAACTCAAATCGCGGATCCTTCTTTCCACAATACATAGCAAAATCATCCCCCACTCCTGTCGCCAAAGAGGTCTCCTGATTAGCCAGTAATGTATTAACTGCAAAATAGCGCATCCACTCCTCTACATTGACTACTGACTCCACTGCCTGTGTATACTCTTCATCTGAACTGTTATTCAGAACATCCAAAAGTCCAATTAAGTCAGACCAATCATTCTCCATACTATTATTTTCTTTAGTATAGGCATTAGTATAGCTCTGCCATTGATCTCCTCTCCATAAAAGATCCGCTGACCCCATATCCCAGGAGTAAATAAAACGCTTGCCGCGATAAAGATTTCCATCACTATCCAAAGGATATTGCCTGGACGCCAAATCTCCATTCATTGCCTCATTGCCAGCATAAGAACCAAATTGCGGCGCAATAGCATTGGCCAGATTCTCTGCATTCACCCGCAGCTGCACCGGACGCGACTCGGCCATCGGCACCCCAGCCAATCGGGAAATAACGCTGGAAATCACCTGACAATGAGTATCCTTGGTATTGGCATTGAAAGAGGTTCTTCCCTCCCAATCACGGTCCTTAGGTATGGCCAAGTGGATATTATGAGGAACAAGAGCAGCTGTACCCTTACCACGATTACGAAACCCACATTGATAAAAACACTCTGGCATCTCTCCGCCAGCAGATTGGCAAATCAAACTTCCATTGGCCATCATTTCACTAATAACAACAGAGGGCCATAAATTATTATTTAAATAATTATACTCCTGCGGACTCAAAACCAATCTTAACATCGGCTGATTTCCTGAGTAAGCCTCCTCATCGACCTGATAGACAAGTCTAGCTGAACGTCCTTCCGCCTCTTCAATCTGCGGATATTGACGAACATTTTCCAAATTTTCCTCCATCCAAGCTGTAAAATAAAACTCTGTTACAGTTCCGACGGTTTGTCCCGGTAAAAGTGCAGTATAAACCCCATCTCCCGCAATTAAATCACCACTCTTTTCCCGATCTCCATCATCCTTTAACAAAGTCTGAGTAAACTCCTCCTCTGCGGAAACTCTCCATAATAAAGCCCCTGACGGGGAACTTCCCGGTTCAGCCGTTATCCGGACACTGACTCTCACTTGTTCGCCCTCTGTTGGAATTACCGGCGAATGTGTCGGTTCACTTATTAGAGGAGCCTGATCCATTCCGCTCCTAAAGCGACTATTGACCGCACCAGGTGTTCCTCCCGGATTCTCACTTGCCTCCCAGTTTTGTCCAATTGTAATAGGACGCAGCGGATTCACCAATTCAAGTGAACATCCCTCTCCATTATGCGGCGCATACCAATCCCAACCACTGAGACCACTATGCGGATCATAAAACAACTTCCTTACACCCCAATCCCCTTCCGAAGCATAAGAAACCTCTGTAATCTCATTCCCTTGAGCATCGCTCAAGCAAATCCTCTCACCCTTCTTGGAAAGTTTCCCTCCCCAGCCTCCAATCACATTTTGCACTTCAGGATAAACTGCTGCAAACTGGGTCGGATCGGCTGCCACCACTAAGTAAGCTCCCGCTTCAAGCAACGTTCCGGTCGGAAATGTATATTCAATTCCATCACTTACTCTCCATGAAGAGAGATCAACCGTTTCACTCCCCTGATTATAAATCTCAAACCATTGTTCAGCAATGTTGCCACTCTTAGGATAATACATGATTTCATTGATGAGTACATCGGCTTTGAGATTCATTTCAAAAGCCATTACCCCTGCTACTCCTGCCAAAACAATGGAAACCGACTTATTCATTTTTTCTTACCTTTACAGTCCAATTTTCGCAAAACGCATTTAAAAAATAGCAGAAAAGATAAATTCTTTCAACCTCCTCACGGATAGAAATTTTATATTTCTAAAATGAAATCTCCTTTTTACCTCTTACTTTCGTGAAAGAGCTCAGATTTATCCATCTATTTATTCTGAATACTCCCTTCAGATACTTCTGCCAATTCATTGATATCCAACTGCTGCACAAACTCCTTATTATTTATTTTCGCACCCATATCGATCAACTTGCAACATGTCTGAAGAATGCTGCGCCCTCTAGGATCAAGCTTCTTCTTCCCCTCCTCATACGCCTCTGCGGCCTTTTCCAAATTTGTTCCTATCTGCTCATAATATTTCATAAATAATCTTACTCTATCGAGCATCTCCTCTGCCAGTTTAAAAATCTTCTCATGATTCTTGACCCTTTCTATCTGGAGCCAAGTCTGACTAATAATACGCAAAGCAGCAAATAAAGTCTGTTCATCGGCAATAAAGACATTCTGTTCCATAGCCCTGCGCCAAAGATCCGGCTGAGTTCTAAGCGCCACCCAAAGCGCATTGGTATTAGGAACAAACATAATAACATAATCCATCTTAACCTTGGGGGGTTGAATATACTCTGAATAATTCTTCTGAGAAAGCTCTTTTACATGCTTTTTAAGACTCTCAACATGGGCATTGAGATATTTCTGGCGTTCAATCTCTGTCTCCGCATTTACATAATCAATAAAAGCTGTCAAAGAAACTTTTGAATCAATAATTACCTCACGATCACATCCCAAATGTAAAATTACATCCGGCCGCAACATTTTATTCTCTTCAGACTTAATTACTTTTCCCCCAATATCACGAAAAACAGTCTGCGTTTCATAATGAACTCCACGAGTCAACCCTTGTGATTCAAGCAATTCCTCCAGAACCATTTCCCCCCAATCCCCCTGCACTTTGTATCCGTGTTTAAAAACCCGAGTTAACTCCTCTGCGCTTTTCCGAGCAGCCTCACTCTGGCGCATCATATTCTCGATATTTGCCTTCATCTCACTGCCTATAGCCGTCTGCTTGAGAGTACTCTCATTCATCGCTTGCTTCATTTTATCTATTGTTTCACGAAGCGGATTTACTATCTGTCCCAAATTAATATTGCTCGATTCCGCAAATTCCTTTTGCCGCTGCTTCAGCATCTCTTCGGTCGCAGACTTCATCTGCGCGGAAACCTTGTATGTTATCTCTTCAAAGCGTTTTTGCTGTGATTCCATTGACTCTTGATGATATCTCTCTTTGGTTTCCAATTGACCTTGATATAATTTATCCTTTTCAGCTGAAATTTCAGAACAGCGTTTTTCTCCCTCCTGCTTCACTTTTTGAATTCGTTCCTCATACTCTTGGCGAAGCTGCTCCTGCTGTCTTAAAGCTTCCGTCTTGACTTCTTCTAATCGTTGCACGCTTTCGGAACGAATTTGATCTATCTGTTTATTTCGATCTGAGAGAAACTTCTCCGATTGTGATTCTATATTCTGAATTTGTGTCTGTAATACCTCTATTTTAGTTATTAAGGAATGCTTCTGGCTCTTTCCAATCAATAACCCAATAAGAAATCCCAAAAAAGTTCCAACTATACTTGAAATAATAATCTCCATAACTACCCTCTAGACAAATTTTATAAAAATCTTCGCACTAAACAAGTCTTTACTATAAGTCTAATAAAGTTAAAGAAAAATGGATTTTTACTCGAAGAAATGGTGCGCGATACAAGGCTCGAACTTGTGACCTCTACCGTGTCAAGGTAGCGCTCTTCCACTAAGCTAACCGCGCACAGCGGATAAAGAAACACTAGCTCAGGTCAGAATAAAATACAAGCTGAAATTTAAAAATTCTTTAAAATTGCTCTCTAAACCGCAACTGTATCCAAATTCAACTTATGAAAACTAACGAACAGGAACTCTACGCCTCTTTTCAGCAAGCGGCTCTAAAACGCCTGACGATGAAACCAGATAAACTCCTGCAAAAACTAATCCTACCGCTGCTACCTTAATACCATTGAAAGAATCCAACCCCCAGGCTATTGCAACCAAAGCGGCTACCAGAGGCTGAAAATAATTATAGACTCCCGCTACAACCGGCTCCACTCGCTTCTGCCCCACAACTAACAGCATATAGCTTACAAAAGTACCAAATACAATCAGATACCCTAATTCAAGCCAAAGCTTCCAATTTAAATTCGACCAGTGCGTTTGCAGCAAATCTTTCCATGAAAAAAATAAAAGAGTAATAAAACCAAAGGTAAACATCCATTTCATAATAGTAACCAAGGAATACTTTTTTAAGAAATCCTTATAAAAAACAAGATAAGACGCATACCCTGTTTCAGCCAGTACAACCAGTAAATTTCCCATCAGAGCATGATTGCCTCCATCAACAACGGAACTTTGTGAATGTCCTCCTAAAATTAATAAAACTGCTCCCCCTGCGCCAAAAGCTATCCCTAAAATTTTTCTTCCAGTCAAAACTTCATTAAAAAAGATTACTCCCAAAATTAACGCTAAAAGAGGAACAGCAGTAGAAATAATAGAAGCATCTACCGGAGAACTCATACTCAATCCCCATAAAAAACAGCCTTGATTGATCACAATCACAAGCTGTGAAGCCAGAAAAAGTCGGAACAAATCGGAAAATGAGACTCTCTCTCGAGGACAAAAAAATGAAGCAATCCAAAATAACATCATTGCTCCCAACAATCGCAAATCATTTACCGCAAGAGGCGTAAAAACTCCGGCAGACAAAAGCAGCTTTGCTACAGGAGAAAGCAATCCCCACATTGCCGACGCGCCAAATAAAGCAATATGACCACTGAATTGAGAAAGACCTCTTGTCTTGTTCAAAGTTACGCTCATTCTCCTTAATAAAAGCTGAATTAGAAACCACAGACCTATTGTCTGTCTAAAATCGGATACTATTCTCTCACCTGAGAAAACTCAAGTGTATTCTTAAAATCGGTATCAGAACCAAACAAGTGTGAGTCCATCCTCAAGCCTGAATATTCTCTTTTAATTGCGTTGGCGACATTCAGCCAAAGTAATGGCAATGATAGATACCGCTGCCGTAGCACACCGAAGAACTAGCGGTCCTAATGTAACGGGAAGCACTCCTTCATTCCTTAAGAGCAGATATTCTTCCGGCGTAAAATCTCCTTCGGGGCCAACCCAAAGCTCAACAGAAGAAGCCTGCCGCTCCATCCGTTTGGAATAATCATCAAACCACTCATGAATAGATCTTGTTTCCGGCTCCAAAGAAGCTGTAAAAGCCAAATCCAAATTATTTCCCAACTTAGAATAGAATGCTCTTCGCTGTGTCAGCCATTGTGTAAAACGCAGCGGAGGCAGAATCTCAGGCATCCACGCATTACCACATTGTTTGCAGGCTTCTCTGGCTCTAACCAGCCACTTTTCCCGCTTAGCTTCTCCCTCTCGGGAAGAAGATATCTTCACCTCCGTGCGAGACGTAAGCAACGGAATAATCCGTCTAACCCCTAATTCTGTAGCTTTTTCCACAATATCTTCCATCAAGCCTCCTCTGGGAATAGCCTGGCAAAGTGTTATCCTCCACGGGAGAGGCGGGCGGGAGAGATTCTCAATCACATCCAATTCCACTTGCGACTTACTGACATTAAGAACTCGGCAGCGATAATATCCTCCGCAGCCATTTATCGCAATAGTCTCCTCTCCGGGCTGAAGACGAATTACCTTGGCCGCATGAGCAGCCTCTCCCCCCTCTAAACAAAGAGAGCGTGGATTGTTCTCTCGATTATCGGTAAAAAACCTGCGCATTTCCCGCTCTCCTCAAAAATTGATCGGACTCGCTCCTCACTCTCTCCCTCCGTTTTATTTATAGAATAAACCGGAAAAAGGTGAAGTCTGGAAGATCAATCCAATCCGCTCATCCACTTCTTAATACGCTCCAGCCAGCTCTCGCTGATTGGATTCACATTCTGCTTACAAAGAACAGCAAATTCCTTAAGTTTCTCTTTTTGGGCAGAATCCAAACGACGTGGAACCTCTACCATCACTCGGACATGGAGATCTCCGGTCCCATGGCCATGAACATTCTTTACACCCATCCCACGCAGCCGGAAAACAGTGCCAGATTGCGTTCCCTCAGGAATCACAATTCTCTTAGGACCCTGCAATGTAGGAGCTTCCATTTCTCCTCCCAAAGCAGCTGTGACAAAAGGTATCGGCATTTCACAGATCAAATCATCCCCCTCACGCTCGAAAATTTCATGAGGTTTTACATGAAGGAACACATAGAGATCTCCGGGAGGACCTCCTCGGAATCCGCTCTCACCATTGCCCGAAGAACGGAGCCGAGTCTCATTTTCAACTCCTGCCGGAATCTTAATCTTGACGGTAACAGTCTTAACCTCACGTCCCGTACCACGACAGGAGGCACACGGTTTATCAGGAATACGGCCCGTACCGGCACATTTTTGGCACGTCTGCACCATACTAATCCAGCCGTTGCCTACCTTGACTTGTCCACGTCCGCCGCAATCAGGACATGACTTCATACTGGCGCCCGGGGCCATACCGGAGCCTCCGCACTGAGAACAAGATACCTCCTTGCGGATACTTAAATCCTTCTCACACCCCAGCGCAGCTTCCTCAAAAGTGATTTCCAGGTCATAGCGCATGTCATTCCCCCTCTGGGGAGAATTAGAACGCGAACTACGCCCTCCTCCAAAAATCTCCTCAAAAATACTCCCGCCAGATCCTCTAAACACCTGACTAAAGATATCAAATGGATCTTGAAATCCAGCTCCCGACGAAGCCCGACGCCGCTGATCAAATGCATCTGGACCATACTGATCATAAGCAGCTCGTTTCTGAGGATCACTCAAAACTTCATAAGCTTCTCCTAGCTCTTTAAACTTTTCTTCGGCAGTTTTATCTCCCGGGTTTTTATCCGGATGATATTTAATCGCTAACTTGCGGTAAGCCTTTTTTATCTCTTCATCCGTCGCATTTTTACTTACCCCAAGAACAGCATAATAATCTGTCTTTGCCATATTCTATTCTGCTTGTTCCTCCTTTGATGACATGACTTTGCGGGCAACCGAAACCCTGGCCGCACGAATAAGACGGTCTCCTAATTTATATCCTTTTCTCAAAACTGTCACAACCGCCCCCTCTGGCACAGAATCGCTCTCCACCTCATTGATTGCCTCATGATATGAATGATCAAAAGGCTGTCCGCACGGATCAATTGTATCCACCCCGCAATCACGTAAAACATTGTGAAATTGACTCAAAACCATTTCAATTCCCTGTTTTAGGGATTTGGCCGCCGGATCCGTAACTTGTGAAGCAGCCATAAACGCCATCTCAAAATTATCTAAGACAGGTAAAAAAGCCTCTATTACAGCAACTTTAGCTGACAATATATCATCCTGTCTCTTGCGCTCAGCTCGTTTTTTAAAATTATCAAAATCAGCAACAAGGTGAAGCAGTTTATTCCAATTTTCCTCTGCCTGAGCCGCTTTTTCACGAAGAGCCTTAATCTCTTCGGGTGTCAGCTTTTCTTCTTTTTCCGAAACATTCTCCGTCTCGGAAACTACAGATACATCTTCAGCATTCTCGGCAGCGGCTTCCTGCTCCGCTGTCTGATCGCTATTTTGATTTTCCTGTTGTTCCTTTATATCTTCTTTACTCATTCTAAAAGGATTCCACATATAGTTAAGGAGGAAAGTCTGAGCTTATTTTACAGGGGACTTCCTCCATCACTCCCTGTTTTATAGCATACTTTAAAAAGTTAATTTCTGCAACTCCTATGAAAATGTTTAAGAGGTTAAGACTTCACAAAAAAACAAAAACATGGTATAAAATCTGCGGTAATTAACTTTGCTTGTAGTTAAAATGAGCAATGTAAGCGGAAAAAAGATAAAATTAGGGGTACTCGGCTCCGGTAAAGGTTCCAACTTTGTTGCTATTGCTGAAGCCGCCCAAGCGGGAGAAATCCCGGTTGATATCGTACAGGTTTTAACGGATGTGCCCGATGCAGGTATTATTGAGCGAGCCAAATTTTTTGGAATTCCCGCTCAATACGTCTCCCCTGCACCCTTCAAAAATAAGCTCGACGGTGAAGCTGAGCAACAATATATCCAAATACTAAAAAATGCTGGAGCTGAATGGATCGCTCTGGCCGGATTCATGCGAATTGTAAAGAAAAACTTTCTTGATGCGTTTCCGAACCATGTCATTAATATTCATCCCTCTTTGCTCCCCTTATTTCCAGGGCTTAACTCCTGGAAACAAGCTATCGATTACGGGGTCAAAATCACCGGAGTAACCGTCCATTTTGTTGATTCAGGCATCGATACCGGCAAAATTATCGCTCAAAAAGCCGTCCCTGTTATGGAAAATGACACTCCAGAAACACTTCACCAAAGAATTCAGGTAGAAGAACATATACTCTACCCAGCCGTACTGAAAATACTGGCTGAAAAAGAACTTTGAATTTTAGAATAAAAACGCCTCATGGCTATTTTTGATTTTCTAAAAAAGGCCCCAAAACCTCTCGTATTGGAAAGTGGCAGCCTGTTCGGTCCTTATCGGCTGCATGAATTAATTAACGAAGGAGGTATGGCTCAACTGTGGCTAGCTTCCAATCAGCAGGAAGAGACTTTTGCTCTGAGAATAGCACACCCTACTCTTAACACACTGAACCGTAAACGCTTTATTCAAGGATGTGAAATGCTGGCAACACTTCCTCCTCACCCCAATGTGATCAGTTATCTTGAACACGGGAAAATAGATTCCACTCCTTTTCTAACAATGGAATATATCGAAGGGGCAAATATGCGTCAGCTGCTTGCCAATGAAGATCCTATTCTAATTGATAAAATATGGGATATTCTCTTCGGCTGTGCTGCTGCTTTGGAACATATCCACGATAATGGATTTCTCCACTTAGATTATAAACCGGAAAATATCGTCATTTCCCGTGGGGGCCGCCCCCGGTTAATTGACTTTGATCTCTGTATTCCTAAACCTGAAAAACCAATCCTGCTCAAATCCGCTGGAACTCCCACCTATATGGCACCGGAAATTCTTCTACAAAAACCGGCTGATCAAAGAGCTGACATTTTTTCTTTTGGTGTATTGACCTACGAGCTCTTTACTCATCAAAAACCTTATCCGGGAGACACTACAGAGGAAGTCCTTCGCAAAATGCTTGATCCCCATACCAAGCTTATACCCCCTGGAGAATACAATCCCTACATCTCAAAGGAGTTGGAAAAAATTCTCATGAAATGTTTGGAGCGGGATCCAGAAAAACGTTACCCTCATATGGGAGTTGTTATTCGTTATCTCCAAGAAGCCCCGTAAGGAACATTACGCTCTCCTCGTGCTGTCGCTTCCAGCCAGTCACTGGCCAAAGGGAGAATTTTGGACCAATGAAAACCGCATGCTCTCTTCCAAGCTGCTTCCCGAATTTTATCATAAAAAACCTGGTCATCTAACTTGGCTAATAGACACTTCGCAAGTGATTCCGGTGTCTCCTCTTCCGATATCAAACCGGTTTCATTTTTAAGAGTGCTCTCTGTAAGTCCCTCAGCAGGATAAACTAATGTAGGAGTTCCCATTGCGTTAGCTTCAATCACATTTAATCCCCATCCTTCTCGTACCGAAGTATGTACCAAGAAATGAGCCTGCTGGAGCAATAAATCCTTTTCTCTTTCGGGCAAATAACCGGTAAAAGTTACCTTCTTATCTAATCCTTTCTCGGCAGCAAAATTCTTAAGATCATTCAAACTATCTCCTCCGCCAGCAATTTGCAAAGAAACATCTATTCCGCAATTAAGCAATATCTCCGTCATACGAATAGCATGATCCACTCTTTTATTGGGTGCCAGACGAGAAACAAATACCAATTTCAATGGCTGCCGAAGAGGTTTGGGCTCCAGAAAATCCAACGGTACAATATCCACTCCATATGGAATACGAGTAACAGACTCCACGCCGATTTGCCGAAGAGCTTTAGCAGTGGCCTCACAAGAGGTCCAAAAGGGCACTTTACGATACATCCAGAGAGTTTTCCTCTCCTGCCAAGGCCCTACAATCCCCACCGGCAATCGCCAACCGTGATAAAAACTCCTCCAAATAGATCCAAGCACCTCATGTATATAAGAAATACAGTGAGTTCCACACCACCAAGGTGAATACCAAGGAACACCATGGTGCTGATCAATAACCAAATCAAAACGGGGCTGTTGTCTATACCAATTCTTGACATGAAATAAACGGCTCAGAACATTAGTTCCTCCGCGAACAATATGAATTCCATCTATCTCCGAAGTCGAAGTCCCCCCTTCAAAATACTCCGAATACCAATAAACCTCATGTCCGCGCCTGACCAAATCTGCCAAATATCCCTGGGTAACACGTTCCGCACCTCCTGTTTTAGGATTTTCGGGATCTCTCCAATTAAGCATTAAAAATCGCATTTTTCTCCCTGGGATCTGTTATTATTTCTTTACTCCTTCGCAGAAGATTTATCTGTCGTTTTCTTACGCTGTATTTTAGTTTTCGAACTTGTTCCCGACTTTGCACGAGAAGTCGTTTTCTTCTCTCGAGGGAGGAATTCAAAAACAACCCCTCGGTTGGGTTTAACCGAAAGATAAGCAGAGAACTGTTTCTTTTTTTTCTCTGAAAAGAAGTTTTCCAGTAAATCTGTCTTCCCTTCTTTCAAAAGTTTCTGAGCCTGTTCAAAAGAAATCTCCTGGCCTAAGACAACTTTACCCGTTCTGAAACTACATTTCTTCTTTCCTCTGGCCGCTGGCTTATAAGCATTCTCACACAGGTAGGCTGAATCCGTCTCATAGACATTAGCTCCACAAAGCGGACATTTACCAATTGGAGTCAGCTCCTCTAAATTAACTGTCTTTTTTTCGTCCGATGTATTATCCTGCCCAAAATCAAAATCTACCTTTCCTTCTTGGGAATTCCATTTTAACGAAGCCGAGAAAGCTCTTCCCATCCGGCTTACAAAACCATCCAATGGTCCTACAATCCCATGAGAAAACAACTCCGAAACCTCCTCACCCGTTAACCGACGGCCCGCTATCGTTTTCCAGAGAGAGAAATCACAATTTTGACAATTAAACTTACGATACTCTTCCAAGATCTTACCACCACATTTTGGACATGGAGCTTCAATGAAGGAATAACTTCCTCGAATCTCATCTTTGAAACCACGAACCTTATCTACAATATCGGAAGTCATGCCTCGAATCATCTGCATAAACTCTCCACGATCCATCTGCCGATGTTCTATCTGTTTGAGCTTAAACTCCCAATCTCCGGTCAACTCCGGACTACATAACTCTGGCAGCTTCAATCCCCGCAAAAGCGTAATCAGGTCAAAAGCCTTCATTGTTGGCAACAGAGCCCCTTTCTCTACACGCTGGAGATAGCTCTCTTCCAACAATCCTTCGATAATGGAAGCCCGAGTAGCTGGCGTTCCCAAGCCCTTCTCACTCATTGCTTCTCGCAAATCCTCATCCTCCACAAACTTGCCAGCAGTCTCCATTGCTGACAGCAGCGTCGCTTCCGTAAAACGAGCCGGGGGACGAGTTTCACAAGCCTTAAGCTCTACCTCCTTTGTCTCTACCTCTTCTCCTTTTTCCACGGGCACCAGACTGGGAAGAGAAGGATCTTCAGCAGCTGCTTTCCCATAAATAGCTGTCCACCCCGCCTGAACCAGGATCTTCCCCTCTGAACGGAAATGATGTTTGAGAACTCTCGTAATGTAAGTTGTTATCAAATACTCCGCGGCCGGAAAGAAAACTGCCAGAAAACGCCGTGTCACCAAATCATAAATCTTTGCTTCATCTCCCTCTAACCGTTTAATATGGCCGGTCGGGATAATCGCAAAGTGATCCGAAATCTTGGCATTATTAAAAATCCGTTTATTGGGACGAATCCAACTGGATTTAAGAATCTGATCTGCAAAAGGAGCAAACTCAGTTTCCTTCAAAGAATTCATTGTTGAACGCACCGTTCCCAAATAATCCTCCGGCAATGCTCTGGAATCTGTTCTGGGATAAGTTAATACTTTATGCCGCTCATATAACGCTTGAGCCAGCGTCAGTGTTCTCCTCGCTGAAAAACCAAAGCGCTGATTAGCTTCACGCTGCAAACTGGTCAAATCAAACAAAAGCGGTGAGAGCTCCATTTTCTTTTTGCTCTCTTGCGTTACCGTTCCTCTTTGCCCCAAACACTCCCTGCGGATGGCCTGCGCCTGCTCTAAATTCCAAATTCGCTCCGCCTTCTTATCCTTATCAAGGGAATCCTTGACAAAAGCATCGTCAAACCAGATTCCTTGATATTCTCCAGAATGGCATGAGAATGTTCCGTAAAGCTCATAATACGGACGGGATACAAAACCTTTTATTTTCTCCTCCCGCTCCACGATCATAAAAAGCGTAGGAGTCTGCACCCGGCCAACCGTTGTCTTTTGAAAGCCTCCTTCCCGAGAATTAAAAGCAGTCATGGCTCGAGTTCCATTGATGCCAACCAGCCAATCCGCCTCAGAACGGCAGATTGCAGCATCCGCTAATGGAAGCATCTCCGCATCACTCCTCAGATGCTCAAATCCCTCCCGGATAGCTCCGGCCGTCATCGATTGAAGCCACAATCTCCGAACAGGCAGCTTACTCCCTGAATATTGTATAATATAGCGAAAAATCAATTCCCCTTCGCGCCCAGCATCACACGCATTAATAACGGCTACAATATCTTTACGTTTTAACAGACGCGTCAACAACTTCAGACGACTCTCTGTTTTGGTATACGGTTTTAAATCAAATTTTTGCGGCAATACCGGTAAATTAGCCAAAGACCATTTTCCACGAGTAGGCTCCACTCCTGCAGGAGGACATATCTCCAATAAATGTCCCACTGCAGAAGTAATTACAAATTCATCACTCTCAAAGAAATCCTCTTTCTTTGTAAAACCGCCTAATGCTCGGGCGATATCTCCCGCCACGGAAGGCTTCTCTGCTATAATCAAAGTCTTACTCATCAAAATATCTTCTCTTTCCAATTATTCGCCGCACAGATGTATTTCTTCTGACCATGATAACCGCTACGTTGTTCTTCATCTTTCCTATTCCTCATGCTTACGTCATCTGAAATGCCGCCTCTTCCTGAGACTCTAAAAAAATTTTTCATTTGTCAAAACCGTTTTTTATTTTCATTCTCTGAAAAAGAGAAAACAACCTGCTTATATTTCTCAATAGAAGCAGGTTCTAATACTTTTCTAAAAAATATTTCTTTCTCTATCTTTCATTTCAACAAACAACTAACATAAAGAAAAACTTCTTCTAATGAATAATATTTTTCTTTCGAGGAACAAATCGGCGAACCTTATTATAAATACGAATTAATTTTTTCCCCGCCGTAACAGGTCCCTTAGGAGCCCGAGAATCAACATATTCCTGGCTGCCCATACTGGTTTTACCATCACGGACCTCCGGAGGTTTAGCTTTAGGATCCTTTCGGAATTGATAATTTGTCTGCCCCTCTTCTTTCCTGCGCCGAGCCTCAAAACGACGGCGCTCTCCTCGTTCGTGATGATGCAATCTGCCTTCACGTCCCACCTCACGCACAGGATGATTTTCTCTCCGAGAATCTCCTTCATCCATATAATGTAAAGCTCCTGGGGGAATAGGGTGTTCATCGGGAGTATATTCTCCTGATTTATGCTCTGCGGGCTGAGATGCATTGGTGGAGAAACCAGCTTTCGCAGGACGAAATCCCATCCCGGGATACCAATCCTGTCCCTCAGGAATAGGAGGAAGCTTCTTCTGATCCCTTAACTGAATATTGCGCTCTTCGCGCCAATCTCGCCATTGGCGGACAGAGGACTCCTCTTCATGCGCAAACCTATCATAAATAGATTCCTCTTTCTTGCTGGGAGGTTCCGAATAAGGATAGACATCGGATTGATGTATCTCTTGCACATAAAATTGAGCAGCATTTGATTCGGAAACCTCTCTCTCTCCAATATTCTCCCTGTATTCCCTCTTCAACTGCCAGCGGGAATGTTTCCTCTGCTGCTGAGAAGTATTTTTCCCCTGTAAACGAGAGCTTTTTCGTTTGTTATTTTCAGGTCGAGTAGAAGTTTTCTGATTAATTTCTTGTTTTGACGCTACTTGGTCGAAGTTTCTTTTGGATAAACTCGCACTAACAGACCTCTCCTTTCTCCCATATTTCTTTTCTTCACTCTCATTAGGAGGATTATCCCTTTTCTCAGGCCCGATCTTAGTTTTATTTCGAACCTTTTGATTCTTAGTTTGTTTCTCCTTCGGAGTCTGCCGCAATTCTGTTTTCTGCCGCATCTGCTTGGGAGCCAATTTCTTATCTTTAGCAATTCTGGAGATTTGACGCACTGAAGCTTTTATTGCCTGCGAAAGAGAGATCCTCTCTTTCGCTACATCTACAGCAACAGTTACCGTCAGCCGGTAGTCCATTACCAACTTCCGGACTTTACGAGCCTCTTCTAATGTCAAATTCTTCTCAGCGATCAGCCTTTTCAGATTTACATCGCGATTTTCCAACAACGCCATGTATTCCGTCTGACTTATTTTACCGGCTTTACAACGGCTCCACAGCATCTGATGGAGCTTTTGTATACCACTCTCGCTCTCCAGATCAGCTTTTGTAAATCTGATCATAGTCTATTTAACTGATTCGGACAGTCTCTTAATTTCTTTAATCGCTTCATCTATCCTTGCTGGCGAAACCGTTTCTGCTGTCCCTAGCTCTTGCGCATAACAGGAAACTTTAAACTCCTGCATTAGCCAAAATAGATTCCACAATTTATTCCGCGCTTCCGGCGGAACATCTTTTCTCTTTAATAAATCTTCTAATTCTCTTTGCCGGGGCTCCACTCTCTGGCTTTTTTCTCTATCTTTTCCAGGATTGGCTGCCGCTCTGGCCGCACGAATGAGAATCATTTTCAAATACCGCGGTAAATGTCTCACCCGGACAAAGGGAATATAAGCTAAAAATTTACGATAGACCAGCATATTTAACTCCTTTTTCATCCAGTCAAATTGCTTTGGATATACTAAAATCTGTTGTCGAAGACTTAATATCTCCTTTACCAGAGGAATAAATCGGGGAAGCGTCTCTCGAATACGGGATTTAGCTTCAAAAATCATATCCTCGAAATATTTTCTGTTCAATGAGATAGGTTCCGCTGGAACTAATGCCATATTACGCAAATTCAGATACGCTGTCTCTTCCAACTCCGCCTCATTCCCCAAGGTTGCATAATTCAGCACGGTTTCTGGATCTAATAACCCTCCGTGTGCACTGCGCAAATCTTTTCTTATCCATGCAAGTTCTCGCGCCATCATTTTTTCTGCCAATAAAATAACCCCCTGACGCATTTTCCGTGCTCTCTCTGCCGGGGTATGAAATAAACGTAAATTGACCTCTCCCTCTTCAGCCTCTAATCCGGGAAAAGCCAGTAGCGGTATTCCTCCTACTACTTTGACAGTTACACTCTCTGGAATATCATCCCAATTCCACTCTTTCAATCCATATTTTTCCCATTCTCCACAGACCCTCTGCCAATCAAGTTCATCATTTTTCTCCTCATGTTTTTTAATTTTCGCCTGAAGCTCCTCTAAATCTGCCCCTCTGAGAAGACCTCGGCGCTTTTCATTGATTACCTCTATTTTCGGCGTTAAATAATCAGGCAATTTAATATTCTCCCAAATTCGGGGATCAATCTCTACCTCCCATTCTTTCAAAATAAAAAGTCGAGCTTTCTCCAAATCAGGTTCCCCCTTGGACATTACCTCCGCCAACCGTGCAGCCCGATCTCGAATCGGCATCAACCTCCGTTTCAACGCTCTTGGCAGTCCCTCCAACATCTGTTCCCATCGGGCTGTATGGAATCCAGGTACACTCCAATCCACCTCCTGACGTTTAATTACCGGCAGAAGAGGCAACGGGATTTTGAGTGTAACTCCATCATTTTCCTCTCCAGGCGCATAAGCATAACGAGCCTCTACAGAGTAGCCACCCACTTTTACCTGATCCGGAAAGACTCCCTCCCGATAATTGATAAAATCATCTCCAAGCAACTCTTTCTCGGATGCAAAAAGGAAATCTTTTTCCTTATGATGCTCCTTTAACACCCGATTCAAATCATGAATGGAAGAAATACCCTTTAGCCTATTCTCATAAAATTCCCTCAAAGCCTCATAAATATCTGTCCCCACCTGAGTCCCCGAGTGAATTTTCCACAAATCCAATTTCTCACACAGATGACGATTATGCTCTAAAAATGGCAAAGGAGCCTCTAATCCACCGGCAGAGCCATTCTCCACTAATGCCATCCGGATAAAAATATCCGTAGCCGCAGCAGCGTTGACTTTACCATAATCAATCCAACGCTCTTTCACCAATAGCCCATGAGCCATAACCCTCTCCAGAACAAGAACTCGCCCCTTACCGGGTTCCCAATGCGCATCATGATAACTCTTGCGGCAAATGTGAGGTGCCAATTCTTCAACCCAACCAATATCAATTCCGGCTACAGTTCGCACAAAAAGTCGTGATGTCTCTACCAGCTCTCCGGCAACTATCCACTCCGGCTGAACCTTCTTTTCTTCACTCTCCGAGAGAGACTTATTCTCCTTCTTTCGACTTCGGTTACTGGCACTTTTGGTAAAAAGAACTGACCCAGGAAAAATCATCACTTCGCGATTTCCCACCGCTGTATAGAGATTGCCTCCCCCAGAACTTCTGTTCTGAGAAGATTCTTTGGAATGGTTGGCACTCCCTGCGCACTCTGTTTTCTCCTGTTTATGGGCAATATGTCCCAATAAACCGGACAACACTGAACGATGAATTCCATCCCTGACAGCTTGACTCAAACCGGAAATCTCTTCTCTATGAGGCCGGCGATTTAACTGATTGGTCTTCTCCTTTACCTTTCGATCAATTGAAACTTCTTTACTCCGGCCCGATTCAGCTAAAATATCCTTCAACTGTTCATAAAGATCATTCCATTCTCGCATTCGTACAAACGAAATAAAATGAGAACGGCAATATTTACGTACCTGATTTTCTGTTTTTAATTCTTTCCACGCCTGACGATAGGCCTTCCACAAATTGAGAAGCGTAATAAAATCGGACTCCGGATCCGCAAATTCTCGATGTACACTCTCTGCCTGAGTGCGCTGTTCCGTAGGACGCTCTCGCGGATCCTGAATACTTAGTCCTGCTGCAATGATGACAACCTCCTCTGTAACCCCCTCTTCATAAGCCTGAAGAATCATTCTCCCCAAAGACGGATCCACCGCCATTCTAGCTAATTCCATTCCCCGAGAAGTTAGCTTTCGCTCATCATCCAGAGCCCCCAATTCCTGCAAAAGAGTATATCCCGCATGGATAGACTGAGACGTCGGAGGATTAATGAAAGGGAAGGTTTCTATTTCTCCCAATCTGAAAGCCTTCATCCTCAAAATTACCTCAGCTAAATTAGCTCTCTGAATTTCCGGCTGAGTGGAAGCTGGAAATCCATTAAAATCGCGTTCGGAGTAAAGACGATAACAAATTCCACTGGCCACACGGCCACAGCGTCCCTTACGCTGATTAGCGCTGCTCTGGGATATATATTCAATGGGTAATCTTTTCGTCCGAGTGCGGGCACTATAACGGCTGATTCGAGCTAAACCGGTATCCACTACAAAATGAATATTTGGAATTGTAAGTGACGTTTCCGCGATATTAGTCGAGATGACCACACGGCGCCGTGGAGAAGCACTAAAAACTCGCTGCTGATCGGCAGAGGTTTGCCGTCCAAAAAGCATCAGCACCTCCAAATTCCGATACTTTCTTCCCTCCAGCATACCGGCCATCTGCCGTATATCTCGCTCACTAGGCATAAAGACAAGAATATCCCCGCCGGTACTTTTCACCAAAATTTCTTCAACCGTTTGAAGGGCTCGATCAATAATATCCTCTTCTTGATCCTCCTCCTCTTCCTTTCCTTCCTCCTTATTTTCAGAATTCTCCTGACAATACACCACTTCAACCGGATAACTCCTCCCTGAGACCTCTAAAACAGGGGCTCCACCAAATGCTTCCGAAAAAGACTCTGTATCAATTGTTGCTGAAGTTATAATTAAACGGAAATCATCTCTTTTTTGAACCAATCCTTTGAGATATCCCAGCAGAAAATCAATATTAAGTGACCGTTCATGAGCCTCATCTACAATCACAGCCTCATAGTCGCAAAGTAAAGGATCACTCTGTATCTCAGCCAGCAAAATGCCATCTGTCATCATTTTGACATAACTCTCCGGCCGAGTATTATCCGCAAAACGGATCTTACATCCTACCCCCCTTCCCCATTCCAGACCAAGTTCTTCGGATAGACGGTGCGAGAGCGACATTGCTGCCACACGCCGTGGCTGTGTACAACCGATCTTGCCTCGAATTCCAAATCCAGCCTCCAAGCACATCTTAGGCAGCTGCGTCGTTTTTCCAGAACCGGTCTCACCTACTACTATCAAAACTCGGTTGCGGCCAATCGCCTCAATAATCTCCTCTCTTCGCTCCGAAATAGGCAGTGCTGGGTAAATAATCTGAGGTAAATTTCGAGCTTTCCACTCACGGATTTGACATGAAAGTTTTGCTTTAGCAATCAGCTTATCCAACAACTCCGGCGTTGCCCTTCTGGGATAGAATCTGACGGTTCCATCCCCTCCATGGGGATTCCTCTGTAAATCAAGTATCCGTTTCAGCTGCCATCCTAACCGAACCTGATCCTGTAAGAGACAGCGAGGAAGAAGCCTTTTTAAATTCTCGATTCTCTCTTTCAATCCGTTTAAAAATTAGAATCGTTATTTCCCTGTATCCTCTTCTTGAACAGAAGAAACATTCTCTTTTCGACAAACGGTCTTTGCCCCTCTGCGCTCACTCTGGCGCAATCCATCTAACACTTTAAAATAAGAATAAAGGACTCTGGCATAATTCTCTTTACTGCGAGATTGACGTACTCGCTCTAGGAAAAAATGAGTTTTCCTTAAATAAGGAGCCACAATATTATAATAGCGTTCGCGAATTAATGCCGAGACCTCCGGAGACACATTAAAACATTTCTTTGAAAGTTCCTTATTCATCAATTTTCCCATAAATATAAAGATCGCAGCCAAGTGCGCTAACTTCATATTCTGCCGCCTGAAAATGACATCCACACTTTGCATCTCAGGACATCCCAACAGGGCTCCATCCGGTTCTCTGAGCTGCGGCTGCTCCTCTCCTCTGAGATCTGTAACCTTAGACGCTGGGATATACCAGAAGTTCTGGGTCATCAACCCTCCTGAATCCGCCGGTTTCTTTAAATTTAGAATAATATGAATATCCTCATAGTGAATTCCAAGATCCTTTTGTTCACAAGAAATTTCCTCCTTCAGTTCACGAACCAAAGTCTGCTTATCCGATTCACCAGGATTTTGACTTCCGCCCGGAAAAATCCAATTCTGGGTCGCAGTCCGGTGCCTGTACTTTTCTTTTACTGTCAAAACGACAGCAAACACCTCTCCCGTATCTCTAATATCGGCAATAATGCCAAAATTAGATCGGCAGAATTGTACACTTTTCCGGTTTTCATTAACCATTTGAAGAATCTTTCTAATTCACCATGAACATTGAATTATTTAATAACATCCAAATCTTGCACCCTAAATTAAATATCCCCTATTAGGCCACGTTTATTTTACGCATAAACCTCCATGCTGTAAAACAAAAATGGTATTCTGTCTATTGTTTTAATCCAAAGTGCTCCTCCAGAAGTGTCCTGACCGTCTCAGCAATTGATCCGCAGCAGCTGGTCCCCATGTACCGGCCGCATAGAATTCTTCCTCCTTCAAATCCTTACCTTTCCATGAACTTCTGATTCGATCGATGATTCTCCAAGCCATCTCTACCTCATCACGACGAATAAAGTGTGTCGAATTCCCCGCAATCGCCTCCAACAATAATCTTTCATAAGCCTCTGGCGTATAAGCGCCAAACTCCGCATTATATGAAAACCTCATTCGTACCGGCCGAATCTCCGTGCTGGCTCCGGGCACCTTGCCATTAATATGAAATGTAATTCCCTCATCCGGCTGAAGACGCAGCGTAATAGAATTAGAGTCAAGAGTAGCACCACACTGCGCTGCAAACAAAGTATGAGGCGGTTTTCGGAATTGAAATCGGATTTCACTCACACTTCGAGGCAAAGCTTTACCTGTTCTCAAATAAAACGGCACTCCCGCCCAACGCCAATTATCCACGAAGAGTTTCGCTGCCACATAAGTTTCCACATTCGATTTAGGATTAACCTTCTCTTCATTGCGGTACGCACAGTACTCTATCTCTCCAATTTTGCCCGCCAGATATTGTCCTCGTACAATATTTTCATCAAAAGGCATCTGAATGGAATTAATCAATTTCACCTTTTCATCACGGATGGACTCTGCATCCAGTGATACCGGAGGCTCCATTGCCGCCAATGCCATTAATTGCAGCAGATGATTCTGCATCATATCCCGAGAGGCTCCAGCCTCTTCATAATATCCTCCACGGGCTCCTACACCTAAATTCTCACTGACAGTAATCTGTACATGATCGATCCATTGTCTGCTCCAAAGCGGTTCAAAAACACTGTTTGAAAAACGGAACATCATGATATTTTGGACCGTCTCCTTACCTAAATAATGATCAATTCGGAAAATTTTATTCTCAGCTACATACTCCGAAAGTTCTTCACTTAGGCGATGAGCTGATTCAAGATCCTTGCCGAAAGGTTTCTCCACTACCAACCGCTGCCAGCCTCCCTGACATTTTTCACGGCGGCATAAAAGACCTGCTCTGCTAAGATTGGAAACTATCTCCACAAACTGCGAAGGAGAAACCGCTAAATAAAAAAGTAAATTCTCACATAATTCCCTCTGCCCCGCTGCAGCAATCACCTCTTTCAATCCCTGATAAGCAGATAAATCATCAAAATTGCCTTGGTAATATTCGATATGCGCAGCAAATTCATCCCATTCCTCCGTAGAAACCGGCCGAGTGCGTCCAAACTTATTGATTCCCTCAAATAATTCTTTTCTCCAACTCTCGCTGCTCTTTTCTCTCCTCGCAAAACCTATAATTCGGAATGGATCAGGCATCTGCTCTTCACGGCATAAATGATATAAAGCAGGGATGAGCTTACGTTGAGTCAAATCACCGCTGGCACCAAATATGACTACTGTACAAGGCAAGGGCTTTTTGCTTCGTGTATCCAATCGACAAACCATCACCTCCTCTTGCCCTGAATTCCAATCATCTATATTCATCTTAAATAATTTCGCTAACAAGGTATATTCAAGCTGATGATTCTCTTAATCATATAAAAGAACATCATTTATTCCGGCTGTTTGGGAAACGGACGCTTCCCATATGCTTAAAAGCTATTTTTAGAATAGCTCTCTTTCACATATTCTGTCAACATCTTATCAGTAAGATTTGACGAGTTTGCTTCACACTTCCAAACAAAGTGAAAATATATTTTTTCTTTCAAACTAATTTCTCAGTTAAGCTCTGCTTTATCGAAAAAATGAACAATATTTTCTAAAAATTAATTTCTAATAATTTACTTCCTAAATTAACAATCAAAGCTTTCCAAAATCCAACCACTTTTAAAAATCTTTCTCTCATAAAAAATATTTGTTAGAATCTTTTTCTTTCAAAGAACTGAATAAATTGCGAATATTTGAAAAAACTGCTAAATTGACTCCCAGGGAATGCCCGTGATGAAATATCCCATAAGAATACAGAGTTTTGATTATATTCGCAAAATGCGTTTGCCTAATGAGCAAACCGCAGAGAAAAAATAATTTCACCTCTCAATAGAATGGAGCCGACTTACAGATAAAAATGTTTACTTTGCAAATGTCCCTCGTTCACAAAACAATATGAAACAGAAATACAGACGAATTTTTTCTTTTGGGAAAACTCTGCTCCTTCCCCTTATCTGCTCTGGAGCAATTCCTATTTCAGCTCAAACCACAGAGCTTCCTACCGAGACAGAAAAAAACACTTTAAATTCTGAACAGGAAACTTCTCTAACAGAGAAACAACTTACTTCTCTATTGAAACAAGCCGGAGCTGAAATTCAATCCATTCAATGCGCTTTTACTCAAACAAAAAAGCTCTCTATTCTGGAGGAACCTCTCCTTTCTCATGGTAACTTCTATCTTCTCCGCCAAGGGGACGAAACACAAATCTCTCTGGAATACTCTGAACCAGCAGGAAACAGAATCCTTTTAACTCCTAAAAAACTTTATATCCAAAATTCTACAGGGAATCAAACACTCAGTGGAAGCTCTCACCCCATGTTTCGTTATCTTGAAACACTCTTTGCTGCATGTTTAACCGGAGAGTTCAAAGACTTGATTAGAAAAACAGATACAGAATACTTGCAAACACCTCACTCTTATAAACTAATTCTGTGTCCAACGAGCAGTTCACTGAAAAAAAGAATCAATTTAATGAAACTAGAATTTGACAAAACCTCTCTCTTGCTCGAAACTCTGTATATTGAAACTGCTGATGGGGACAGCGTCTTATATGAATTCAGCGATAAAATAACCAATCAGCCTATAGATGGTAAACATTTTATCATACAGAATGAGAAGTCATCACTCCATAATCAATAATCTCTATACCCTGAGTGGAATCGAAAAAAACAACAATGGTTGTATTTATAAAATCACACTCAATCCTGATAATCCTATTTACAAAGGGCACTTCCCTGATAAACCTGTGACCCCTGGAGTCTGCTTAATGGCAATGGTTCTTCATTGCGCATCAGACTTCCTTAAAAGAGATCTCCGTTACGGCTCGATCAAGGAATGCAAATTTATCGACGCAGTTCTTCCCGAAAATCCGAATGAATCGATCGCTCCTCTTCCTCTACAAGCAGAGCTGCAAATTACACCTTTGACGGATACCCCTGAAACCTGGAATCTCAAAGCGCAACTCTCAGTTGAAGGAAAATCTAAACTCAAAATCCGTGCTCAACTCATCACACTCTAAAGAATCTATCAGAAAAAAGACTGAGACAAACCAAGTAATTCCAATGCCTGATTCCCCATACCTGCCTGAGGACTGCCAGCGGCTCATGAGGGAACTCAGCTGCGTTGTTATTATCCCCACCTACAATAATGCGGCTACGCTCCTCTCTCTAATTGAGAAAACACTCCTTTACGCTTCTGACATCATTCTGATAAATGACGGATCAACTGATGAAACTCCTCAAATTCTGGAATCCTTTCACTCGCGTTTGATCCTAATCAACTATTCCCAAAACCGAGGAAAAGGTTATGCTTTGCGCCAAGGTTTCGCAAAAGCACTTCAACTCGGAGCTCGCTATGCAATAACCCTCGACGCAGACGGACAACATGATCCATCACAGATTCCTCTCTTTCTGGCAGCACTCCAATCCCATCCCGATTCACTTTTGATTGGAACTCGTTCGATGGATCATCCCCACATGCCCAAAAGCAACCGTTTGGCCAATCGCTTTTCCAACTTCTGGTTCTTTGTCGAAACTACTCAAAAGCTGCCAGATACACAATCCGGTTTCAGACTGTATCCTCTGGAAAAAATCAATTCTCTTCCGCTGAAGGGAAACCGGTATGAATTTGAGCTTGAGGTACTGGTCAGAGCAGCATGGAAGCAAATTCCAATTCATCCGATAAATATCGAAGTTCACTATCCTCTCTTTCAGGAGAGGGTCAGCCATTTCCATCCCGTAAAGGATTTTTTACGCATCTTTCTCCTTAACACAAAGCTGGTTCTTCTATCTCTATTCATCTTTTATCCTCAAAAGATAATCAAGATGCTGACCTGGACTAACATCAAGAACTTTATCCACAATAACATTACTCACTCCCCTGAAAATAATCTCTCTTTATCGGCTTCATTGGGATTGGGCTTCTTTTGGGGAGTTTCTCCCTTTTGGGGATACCATATGATTTTATCTGCTGTTTCAGCCCATTTTCTTAAACTCAATAAAGTCATTGCGATAGTTGGCTCCAATATCTCCATCCCTCCTATGATTCCACCGGTAATCTATGCCAGCTTCTGGATGGGCAGTCATCTTCTCAATCAACCCATTGCCATTTCACTGGAATCTCTTCATACCACTAATCCTTTAAGGTTGATCTATCAGTCTTTGATTCAATACGTTGTGGGCAGTCTCTCTCTGGGCGTAATAGGAGGATTTTTTGTCTTCCTTTTCTTCTGGTTGTTACTTAGTATCTTCCGAAAAAACCCCATAAAAAACAAAGAATCCTCTATTAAACAAAAATCTAGTTCTCCTCAATAGAGGAAGTAAGTCTGAACCAAAACCGATTTTATTTTTTCTTTGATTCCCATTGCTTTATACATTTTTTAATAAACATAAAACCATCTTTTGGATAACACTCCTGATCAGCTCTGCTCTGCTGTTATGGACTGCGGGAGGGCTATCATTCAACTCGGATATTACTCATTTCTTCCCCGAAAAAGGTCCTGCTGGAGCTCTTTCTCAAATCTTTGAAAATCTCAAAGCTAAAGACCGCATATTCATTCTCCTTTCCACTTCTCCCGAACAAGATGCAGCTCCCAATATCCTAATAGAAAAAGCAGACCAGATTGCTCAACGACTTGATGAACAATTCTCCGGCTCTCTGATTCGTAAACTTACCACCGGCATAGATTCCGATTTATCCTCCGAGCAGCTGAAGCTCTTCTATGAAAATCTGCCCATCTATCTTAATCAATCCGATTACCAAAGGCTGGAAACACTTCTGACTCCTGAAAAAATCACCCAGCTCATACAAAGCGGACGCGAACGTCTCTCGACTCCAAGCAGTTTTATTTATAAAGATATTTTCCGCAATGACCCACTAGGAATGCTCTTACCCACTTTAAAAGAACTCAACCAATTCTCTTCCGTATTGCAATATCAGCTTTATGATGATTATTTCTTCTCTCCTGATCTGCGGACACTCTACATCTTTATCGATCCCGTTTACGGAATAAATAGGAATGAACAGAATCTGCCTCTTGTAAAAACTTTAGAACTTCTAAGCGCAGAATATTCCACCCCGGAGCTTTCAATGCGATACTGCGGAGCACCCGTCTCTTCAGTTCAAAATGCCCAACAAATCAAGAAAGATCTTCATTTAACTCTCTCCATCTCTACAGCCCTGATTCTGCTGTTGACTCTATTTCTATATCGTTCTCTGCTGCCGTTAATCCTAATTTGCCTGCCCGCGATATGGGGAAGTCTCTTTGCTGCGGCATCTATCCGACTTTTTACATCTCAAGTTTCCGTGATAGCTATCGCTGCTGCTTCCTCAATTTTGGGAGTTGCTGTCAGCTATGCCATCCATGTTTTATTTCATGCGTCAAGCTCTCACTCTCCCTCAGAATTAATCCGCGAACTGACACTTCCTCTAACAATCGGCAGTTTTACCACTATCGGAGCCTTTATTGGACTGACTTTTACTACTTCAGAGCTGCTTGCTGACTTTGGTCTCTTTTCCGCGCTGGCCCTGACCGGTGCAATCCTTTTTTCTCTTGTCTTTCTTCCACATTTTATTCCAAAACAATTCTTTAACTCCACGAATACCCCTACCGCTCTAAAACTTCCCCGTTGGTTTCAAAAGCTTTCAGATACTCCTTTTGAGCAAAGCATTCCCCTTCTTTTAGTTCTTTTCCTGCTTCTGACCCTAGGATTTATCAATTACCATAAAGTCACCTTCGATCCTGATCTCTATAGTCTCAACTATCAAACTCCGGAAATACATCAGGCCGAAAAAGAACTTCACTCACTCTTTACGCACGGGATATCTCCTCAATTTCTGGTAAATCCGGCAAACAATCTTGCCGAGGCTCTCCCAGGCTGCTGGCAAACAGCTGAATATCTTGCTAAACTCCAGTCTGAAGGGAAAATAGAGAATTATATCTCTCCTGCCTTTCTGCTTCCTCCTCTCGAAATACAACAAAGCCGTCTCAATCAATGGAAAACATTTTGGAATTCGGAACGAAAAGAAAAAATCAAAGAACTCTTGAATACAGCTGCCACTAAAAATGGATTTAAATCTGATGTATTTGCTCCATTCTTCCATATTCTGGAAACAGATTTCGCTCCTCTCATTCCCTCTGCAGAAGAAATTGCAAACTCACCACTTCTCTCCGAATGGATAGATATCTCCGAGAGCCAGGACGAAAAAATCCAGCTATTGACCCAAATTTATCTCACTCCAGAGCAAAAAAAAGAAGTTTACCCTCAATTGGCTCTGATTCCCGGACTCGGGATTTTAGACCGCTCTTACTTTACCAAATGGATGTTGCTAGATATTAAAAACAACTTCAATCTTATTCTATTTATCTCCGGTTCCATTGTCTTTTTGGCATTGCTTATCTCTTATGGACGATTGGAACTGACACTAATGGCCTTTCTTCCCATGTGCCTTAGTTTTATCATTATCCTGGGATTTATGGCCCTGCTGGACATACGCTTTAATATTGTTAATATCATCCTTTGCACTTTCATCTACGGCATAGGAGATGACTTCAGTATTTTCGTGATGGATGGACTCCTGAATGAATATAAAACCGGTAAAAAAACACTCTCATCTCATAAAACTGCTATCTTCTTTTCAGGATTGATTACTCTCATTGGTATTGGAGCTCTCCTTTTTGCTAAACATCCAGCCATTCACTCTCTGGCTCTCATTTCCATTCTCGGTATTTTCAGTGTGATCCTCTGCTCCACCACGCTTCAACCTTTTCTCTTCCGGATTCTGATCTCTTCTCAAACCTCCCGTGGAGGGCTCCCCTATACGTTTTTGAATCTCATCCGCTCCGGGATAATCTTTGGAACATTCTTTTTTGGTTCACTGCTTCTTCATCCCTGCATTCTCCTCTTGAGTCTACTTCCCGTCAGCCGTCAGAGGCATGAACTTCTTTGCCGTTCTTTAATTCATATTGCAATGAAGAGCTGCATGGCAATTATCCGACTCTTTGGCGTTAAAATAATTATCGAAAAACAAGCAGAAACCTTCCGTAAACCTTCTATTATAATCGCTAATCATCAATCTTTTTTCGATATCATCCTTTTACTTTCACTTCATCGGAACCTCATTATTCTAACTAATAATTGGGTATGGAAGTCTCCTATCTTCGGTTTTCTAATCCGTCGTGCCGGCTATTTCAATATCTCTGAGGGACGAAATAAGCTTATTCCTCTGATTCATGAAAAGCTCTCTCAAGGATGTTCTGTTCTTATCTTCCCGGAAGGAACCCGCTCAGAAGACCTTCAAATCCATCGATTCCACAAAGGAGCTTTTCTCCTGGCTCAAACACTCCAAACGGAACTGCAGCCCGTTCTCCTTTATGGAACTGGAATGCTTTGTCCCAAAAAACAACCCTTTCTGATTCGTACCGGCTATTGCGTTGTCAAATTTCTCGCTCCAATTCCCCCGAACAAATTTGATCCAGATACCTCCTTAGAAGAATTCTGCAGCAGACAAACTAAACTTGTCCGAGAACTCTTTCAAAAGGAATATCAACTTCTGCAAGAACATTTTGACTCGCCTATCAATCCATATTTCTATAGAGTTTATATCCTCTCTCAGGTCTATAAAAGCCCCATTCTGGAATGGTATATGCGAATTAAGCTCAAAATAGAGCATTCCTATGCTCTCTTTGATTCGATTATTCCAAGAAAAGCCAAGATCATTGATATTGGCTGCGGATATGGCCCTATGACCTATCTGCTCGGACTCTACTCTAAAGACCGTCAACTGCTGGGAATCGACTATGATGAGGAAAAAATTGCTCAGGCAAAACATAATCTCTTCCGCCGCCCCGAAATCCGCTTCTGCACGGCTCACGCATTGGATATCGACTATCCTCAAGCCGATATATTTCTCATCAGTGACATGCTCCATTACCTGAAAAAAGAAGACCAGAACCGACTACTGCAGCGCTGTATTCAAAAATTAAACCCGCAAGGTAAAATTATCATCAGAGATGGAGACAGCGACAGAAAATCTTCTCATTGGCTGACACTGCTGACGGAAAAGCTCTCAACCCAAATCTTCCGCTTTAATAAAACCCTGCAGCCACTCTCTTTCATCTCCAAAGAAGAACTAACCCATTTCGCACGGCTCCATCAGATGGATATCAGCACGATAGAGAATGATCAATACACCTCCAATACTCTTTATATTCTTACTCAAAACAACGAAAAAAGATGACTGCACCACACCCTGTGCTACAACCTTATGATGTCCTGATCATCGGCAGCGGCATGTCCGGCATGGTCTGTGCCGCCACTCTCAGCCGAGAAGGGATGAATGTCTGTTTGATAGAGAAAAACCCTGTTTTTGGAGGGTGTCTCCAATCTTTCCGACGCCACGGTGTCCAAATCGATACCGGCGTCCATTACGTCGGCGCACTTGGTGAAGGGCAAATCATGCGCCAAATTCTCCACTATAACAAAGTGCTTCCTCATCTGCACCTGCGCCAAATGGATCAAAATGGCTTTGAAACCCTCCACATGGAAGGAAAAACTTACCTCCATCCCATGGGATATGAGCGTCAGCAGGAAACCTTCTCACAATATTTTCCACAGCATAAAGATGAAATCCGCCGCTTATTGGATACGCTTCATACTATTGGCAACAAGCTAAGTCTGGAAAATTTCCGTCAAGGAATCATCGATGATAATGACCGCACTTATATGCAGCTCTCAGCAGCGGGTTTTCTAGAACAAACAATCTCAGACCCCCTTCTGCGCGATATTTATTCCTCAAGTGCTACCATTATCGCTGGAGAACACGACTCTACTCCACTCTATCATTACGCAATGGTACGCCACTCTAATATCATCGGAGCTTACCGTTTTGAGGATGGCAGTCAACACATCGCCAATGCTTATCTGCAAACAATCCAATCCCAAGGCGGAACAACCCTCTCCAACACCCCGGTAACCTCTATTTGTGTCTCCAATGGTCTTGTTACGGGGGTAGAAACCTCTTCCGGAGAATTTCTTCCCGCCCGCAATATAATTTCCACTCTCCATCCTGTAGAAACCTTCCGTCTTCTGGAACAGACTCCGCTTGTTCGCAAGGCTTATCTGACTCGACTCAAATCACTTCAAAACAGCTCCGGACTTTTTAGTCTATACCTTCTGATGAAGCCCAATTCTTTCCCCTATTTGAATACGGTTCACTTTCTCTTCGAAGACCGTAAAACCTGGATTCGGCGTCCCACGGGGAAAACACCCGAATTGCCAACTTCTCTTATGCTATCCACACAGGCACATCATGATTCTCCCTATACAAGACTGGTGTGTCTTATGAAACTTATGGATTACTCTGAACTACTGCCTTGGGAACAAACTATTGTGGAGCACCGCGGAGAAAGCTATCTTGAATTTAAGCATCTCCATCAAGAACAAATGATCAATCAGGCAGAGAACTACTTCCCCGGGCTCAAAAAATCCATTCAAGCTGTTTACACCAGTACTCCTCTGACTTACCGAGATTATATTGCTTCTCCACAAGGTGGAGCTTTTGGAATTAATACGGATTCCCGCTTTCTTCTGGGAACTCTAATCTCCCCCAGAACCAGAATTCCTAATCTCTTTCTCTCCGGACAAAGTCTTTCTCTAAGCGGTATTCTAGGAACCTCTGTTACGGCACTGCTCACATGCTCAAATCTCATCGGTGAAAAATATTTAGCTCAAAAAATTGCCAATGAATAATCAACCTGATCCATCTTTAACTTCTAACGTCTTTAGCTCACAGCCGGTAAAATCCAAAAGAAGATTGCTGAAATATCTCTTGCTGTCTCCTCTGATTCTGCTGGCCGTTTTGCTGCTTAGCCTTATTATCTTCTTATGCACGGTGGATTTCAGAAAACCGGATCCTTTATTGTACACCTCCAGACCTGAACTGACTACGCATAAAGATTGGAACTCTGCTGGAGAATCTCTCTACCGTAAAAACCGCTGGGGATTGGGAGAGCTCTATCTGAGTGGCACAGCTGCCGAACGGGGAATGGCATTTGGTCTGCTGACTCAAGATGAAATTTTCCTTCAAGAGCAAGCTTTACTGGAAGAACTCTCGCTGAGAATTCCATCCTCTTTTTATTTGCGTTTTCTTCAGCTGGCTCAATTGATTTTTAATCGTAACCTGGCAGATCATATTCCGGAGGAATACCGCCAAGAAATCTATGGTCTCTCGCTCTATTGCAGTGATCAATTTAACACAATTGGTCCGGCTTATGAGCGCCAACTTTGCTATCATGCCGCTCATGATATAGGACACATGCTTCAGCAATATAATTTAGTAGGATGTACTTCTTTTGGAGTCTGGGGCAAGCTCTCAGCCGATTCAAAGCTCCTGATAGGTAGAAATTTTGACTTCTATTTAGGCGACAAATTTGCTCAGAATAAATTAATCACTATTTGTCGCCCCGATTCTGGATATTCCTATATTTCTGTAGGATGGGCTGGTATGACCGGTATTCTCTCCGGCATGAACAGTGAAGGACTTACCATTACACTCAATGCCGCCGCGGGTCCTATTCCTATCTCCTCCGCTACCCCTATTTCCATTCTGGCTCGCCAAATTCTTCAATATGCCTCTACTCTGGATGAAGCTTTTTCTATCGCCCAGCAATATCAAACCTTTGTTTCGGAATCCCTTTTGATCGGTTCCGCCCAAGATAGACGTGCTGCTATTATAGAAAAAACACCTCTGCAAACAGTACTCTACGATCCTCGCAAAGAATATATCCTCTGCTCCAACCACTATCAATCCGATGAACTTGGACAGACCCCGGATAATCTCCGCGCTCTACTGGATTCCGATTCGCTCTATCGGTTTAATCGTTTAGAAGAATTAATTCTGTCATTCTCTAAGCCGCTCTCTCCAAACGATGCCGCCGCAATTTTACGAAATCCTCTCGGAATGAATGATACCCCCATTGGATTAGGCAATCCTAAAGCTATCAATCAATTCATCGCACATCACTCCGTTATTTTTCAGCCAGAACTCAAAAGACTCTGGATTGCTCTTCCTCCTTGGCAAGCAGGAGACTATATCTGCTATGACCTGGAACGAATTTTAAAACTCTTGGAAAATATCAAGCCATTTTCTTCGGCGGCTGAACTCCCTGAATTTGTTCAACCTGAACTCACTCTCCCAGCTGATCCTCAACTTCTGGCTGTCGCTCAAACACTCATCCAATACCGCCAACAAATAGCAAGCCTCCTCCTTCAACATCAACAAACTCATCATTCCCCACCTCCGGAGGAAATCAAACGCTGCATAGAACTGAATCCGGAATTCTATCATGCCTATGAAATTGCCGGCAATCTCTCCCTCCCGGATAGACCACAAGAAGCCGTCTCCTATTGGATGAAAGCTTTGGAAAAAGAACTCCCCACGCGCCAGGATCAAATGCGGCTGGAAACAAAAATTAAACAACTTTTAAAATCATAATGAAAACCAATCCTCAAATTCAATTTGCCTCCCTGGAGGAAATTAAACAATATCAAGAAGCGCTTCTGCGTGAACAAATCATCTATCTGGCAAAACATTCCCCCTTCTATCAGAACCTCTTTGCCCGAGAAAAGATCAATCCTTCTCTCATCCGGCGGATTGAGGATCTCTCCTCTATTCCCACTACTTCTAAAACGGATCTTCAAAATCAAAATGAACAATTCCTCTGCGTTCCACGATCTGAAATATCCGACTTTGTTACGACCTCCGGAACTCTCGGAGAACCGGTCACCTTTGCTGTCACTAACTCGGATCTGGAGCGCCTTGCTTACAATGAAGAACTCTCTTTCTCCACTGCCGGCTGTCGTCCCGGAGATATCTTTCAACTCATGACGACCATTGACCGCCGATTTATGGCCGGACTGGCCTATTTCCTCGGAGCCAGGAAGCTCGGCTGCGGCGTAGCCCGAGTCGGCAACGGAATTCCAGAACTGCAATGGGATACCATCCGCCGTATTCAGCCCTCTGTTTGCATTGTAGTTCCATCCTTTCTCCTTAAACTCGTTCAATATGCTCAATCACATGGAATCGACCCACAAAAATCCTCTCTCCGCCGCGCTATCTGCATTGGAGAGGCGCTTCGCTCTCCCGGCCCCGATTATCATCTCAGCACTTTAGGAGAAAGAATTACTCAGCAATGGCCAGGATTGGAACTCTTCTCCACCTATGCTTCCACGGAAATGCAGACTTCTTTTACGGAATGCTCTCAACACGCCGGCGGACATATTCCCCCTGAACTCATTATTGTGGAGCTGCTGGATGAACAAGAACAGCCCGTTTCGGAAAACACTCCCGGAGAAGTTACCATCACAACCTTAGGTGTCCAAGGCATGCCTCTGCTCCGTTTTAAAACCGGTGACATCTGCTGCTTTACTTCTGAACCCTGTCGATGCGGACGAAATACACCTCGTTTGAGCTCACTCCTCGGCCGCAAAAAGCAGATGATTAAATATAAAGGGACTACCCTCTATCCTCCTGCTCTCTTTAACATTCTCAATGAAATTTCAGGCATCCAAAATTATATCATCGACGTTTCTACCAACGAACTTGATACCGACTCGATTACTCTTCGAATAGCCTCTCCTCGCCAGGATGAAGCCTTTATCAAAGAAATCAAAGATCTCTTCCGCTCCAAAATCCGTGTTGCTCCGGAGATCATCTTTGAATCCTCGGAGAAAATCTCCTCTCTACAATTTCCTCCTATGAGCCGAAAACCTATTTTCTTCCGCGATTTACGCAAACCTGTCGAGATATTAAAGTAACCTGAAATATTTTTATAACGAATCATTGACAAATTTAAATATATTTTTTCAAGAGAACAGCGTTAATTAAAATAAATATAAAAGTACAATCCAAATTACTTTGCAGCGTTCTCCACACGTCTGCATCTTCTATAACCGCCTCATTCTCAACTGTCTGCTCTATTATTTTAGCCGCATCGGATATGGATCTCAAAAAACTCATGCTTCATCTTAAGATTATGCCTTTGCCACATAACCTCTGATAATGAATATTGCCTCTGAAGTCATTGAAAAAGCTCATAAGCAGATCATTCCTTTTAATAAAAGAGGAATGAGAAATTGCGAACAAAACAAGAGAAATTCTTTTTAACAAGAATCCCCTCTGATAAGAAAAACCGAATGGAATTATCCATTCGGTTTTTCTTACATTAACTCTTGATACTTAACTGAGAATATTTTGATTAGTACTGACAGGGAATTAATTATCTTTTGCGGTTGAATCAGCTCCCTCTACGAGAGAAGGAACTCTGCGGTTTCTACCTGAATCGGAAGGAAGTGCTCTATGTTTTCCCGCTTCAATAAGCTCCCAAAAACGAGGCGTATTCTCCAATATTTGATCCTCCCCTAAACTGATATTTGAGCGGAATAAAAAGTCTTTGAGAGTATTACGATTCAAAATGCGATGGATAAGCACCCCCAATTCATGTTTTTCAAAGTAGACACGGTAATCTCCCAGGCGGAAACGATGTAATATACGTCCATTGCGCTCAAGTTTGCCAAAAGAGTCATTATCGCAGTAAACCTGCTGCGGAAGACCTCGAAAATCGCCAATGATATTCAATTGCAGCTCCTTAGGCATTTTGGCCAATTCAGATGCGGCTACCGGAGTAAAAATAATTTGAAATTGTCTCATAGCTTTCCCGCAAAAAAGACGTGTGGAGATCTATCCACACGTCTTTAAGTATAAATTTCTTATTGGAATCTGGCAAGAATGGAGATACTCTCCATCTCCATTCTCTATTTAATCAATGTTAGTTCAAAGCTGAAGTACGATCTACTATCCAACGTACATCGCGGCTAGTATGTGTCTCATAGGCGAGCTCATTTTCTGAGCAAGCCTTAACCATACTGATTGTCTGAGGATCTACCCATCTGCGAATTTCAGAATGACCATCGCCAAAGGAGAAAGCTGTAGCATTCCCATGCGCGATAGAGGGGAAATCACGCCATTCCATCGTAGCAGTATCTGAAGCCACACGGAAATCATTCGCCTGAGCCGCAACAGCAAAAGCTGAGTCATTGATAGAATATTCATTCTCATCAACAATCACCCAGGTCTTACTGGGCCCCGGACGAGTCATTGAACTGGTTTTACCATAAGTCATGAACACTTTATTGCGATTTGCGCCAGCACTGCCTCCTAACCAACCGCTTATCACTGGAGAGAAGTTGCCGCTGCCTTCTGTTCCGCTCTCATAACTGCCGACGGCTTGACTCATTGAGACTGTACGAACACGTGGTCCCCACATAACAGTACTCCGGTCAGCGGGACACTTAAACACTTTCGCGTTCTTTCCAATATAATTCGCAATCTGACAAGTCGCGGGATCCATCAGCATATTGATGTTAGTATTATCCGTATTGCCATCATTAAAGTCCATCGTTCCTTGGACCCATGCTGTATTGTTGGCAGCTGCATCCTCTCCAGTAGGATTACAAGGGAACCAATCATTATTATCAACAGTAAACATGTTAATAGCCAACATAAGCTGCTTGCCGTTATTCAAGCAGGATGTGACTTGAGCTTTTTGCTTTGCTTTACTGAGAGCCGGCAAAAGCATACCGGCTAAAATAGCGATAATAGCAATCACTACTAATAATTCAATCAGAGTAAAGCCTTTCTCATTCAATTTATTTTGAATATTCATTTTTATTTATTATCTCTATCTTTTGAATTAAGAGAGGCTCCTTCTTTGAAAGAACCTCTCTGTAGACATTATATTCTATTTGAACTTATTCCACCGTCAAACGATAGAAAGCAGCTGCATCGGTTGCATTCACCTCCACCGTGCATGTACCATTCTCAATGGTCGGTTCCCCTGCAGAAGTCCATTCTCCATGGGCTGTAGATGCCGATTCCAGCTTGGCATTGGCGCTTACCGCCCAATGCAGCTTGAGTACTCCTGCCTCATAAGTCCAGCTCAACACTGGCTTCTCTACTACAGGTCCGGGTCCTTCCAGGTTCATCAGGTAGAACTCCCCTACCTGCATACGCGGCACTTCTGTACTTCCTCCATAGAGTGTTTGACGAAGCGCCGGGAAAAGTACTTTATACGAACTCCAGGCCTTCTCATTCTCAAAGTAGACTATGCTGGAATTCCTGAAATAGAAGTTATCCAACTCAAAGGTTCCCGTACCTAACAGGGTCCAATTCTCTTCTGTTCCACCGCTGTTATCCAAACTGGTAATAGGATCATCCGTACCATAGATCTCTACCGTAGCAGGACTGCGGTGCAGACTGTCATTGGCAGAGGTGAACATCATCGCGTTGGGTGTAATCGGATTAATCGGGGTCACAATAAATCCGCTATATTCGCCTCCGTAATTGAGATACTTCACTTTTACATCTCGATCTGCAACCGCTGTAGGACCTTCCTGATCTGGGTAGCTGCTGCCAGTCATATAATCTCCTATTGCCAACACCACATCATTCGTGGAGAGAATCGCATTTCCATATTC
>CALXMK010000022.1 GCA_944389455.1 uncultured Verrucomicrobiota bacterium | reverse complement strand
ACGCTCTTGCCATCGGTGACATCGACATCTTTCTTGCCCTTTACCCACTCGGCTATCTCCAGAGGCTTGGCCTTATCACCAATTTCATCTGCACACACAGTCGCTAATCCTAAATTTCCTGTTAAGAGTGCGGCACTTATATAAGCTAAGCATTTCATACCATTATTTTAGAACTGAAAATATGAATTACAAGAAAAATTATCCAGAAAATATCTGAAATCAGTCTCCTCCCCTCTTCATTTTCGCTCTTTAAAAATGATTACATTTTCAGGAAATATAGGATAGATTTAAATATAGATAGTGTATTACGATACAATAGGAATAAGAGTGTAATGTTCTCCCTGAACTTCATTCCAATATGAACAGCAAAAGTCAAAATAGACTCTCCGAGCGATTATCCAGGAATTGCCTAAAACCGACTTCTAAAATCGGGGAGGTCTATGAAATGCCAAAGTTTTCCCAATAAATCTCTTGTTTGTCTCGGTTCCGGAAGAATAGTCCCAATCGCACTCTTGCGGAAAGCTCCTGTTTTAGCTTATCTTTGTATTCGGCAGAGATAGAATCTGCCTTGTGCAAAAATACTCTTTTAGTGGACTCTATAAATAAGGTCAAAATATAATGGCATAAATTACAAGCCGATCACTCACTTTTATAAACAATCGATAGAGTCGCAGGGAAAATTCATTGAATTTCGACGCTCCCTGTCTTAGTCTAAAAGAGCTGAAAGGAAGACAGCTGATTTGAAAGAATTATTATCTGGTAATGAGGCAATCGCCCGCGGGGCGTATGAAGCGGGAGTCCGTGTAGCCGTTGGTTATCCCGGAACTCCATCCACTGAAATTTTGGAGAACGTCCAGCGATATAAAGATAAAATATATTGTGAATGGTCTCCTAATGAGAAGGTTGCATTTGAGACAGCCGCTGGGGCTTGTCTCACCGGAGCTCGCTCCATTGTCACAATGAAGCATGTCGGGCTAAATGTAGCTGCCGATCCTCTAATGACTCTCACCTATGTGGGAACGGAGGGAGGCTTCGTAGCCATTGTAGCAGATGATCCCGGAATGCACTCCTCCCAGAATGAACAGGATACTCGCAATTACGCTCGCTTTGCCAAAATCCCCATTCTGGAACCTTCCGATTCGGAAGAAGCCCGAGACTTCCTTGTTACGGGACTTGATATCTCTGAAAAATTTAAAACCCCTGTTATTTTAAGGACAACAACCCGTGTTTCTCACTCCAGAAGTCTGGTCGAATTGAAAGAACGGATAGAACATGTTCCTCAGGGATTTAAGAAAAATCCTCCCCAATACGTTCCTATCCCGGCATGGGCACGACCGATGCGCCAGAGGGTAGAAAAGCGGCTTCTGGCTTTAACGGAAGAGTCTTCTAACAGTCCCTTGAATCGTATTGAATGGGGTGAGCGGCAACTGGGCATTATAGCCGTAGGCATTGCCTATCAGTACGCAAAGGAAATCTTCCCTGAAGCCTCTATTCTCAAACTTGGTTGGTGCTATCCTTACCCCGATAAACTGATTCGCGAATTCGCGGCCGGGGTCAAACGCCTATTGGTTGTAGAGGAGCTTGATGATTTTGTCGAAGAACATGTTAAAGCCTTAGGAATCCCCTGCGACGGGAAAAATATTGTTCCCAATATCGGGGAACTCTCTCCGCTGCGTCTGATGGAAATCCGCGCGAAAATCGAGGGAACCGCTATTCCGGAACATAAACCGATCAAAGACGCTTCATTGCTGCCACCTCGCCCGCCGGTTTTATGCCCCTCCTGTCCTCATCGCTCAATCTTTGCGGCGCTAGGCCGGTTTGACGTAGTCGTCACAGGGGATATCGGATGCTATAGTTTAGGTGTTTCCGCCCCGCTAAACCGAATGGATACCATCCTCTGCATGGGAGGTGGAATCAGCATGGCCCACGGAATGAAGATCGCAGGCGAAACCAAACGTGTTGTGGGAATTGTAGGAGACTCTACGTTCTTCCACTCCGGCATCACCGGATTGTTGGATATCGGATACAATAAGAGTGCACCGGTTATTATAGTTGCGGATAACCGCATCACCGCCATGACCGGGCACCAAGATAATCCCGGTTCGGGCAAAACTTTGATGGGAGATTCTGCGTACCAAGCCTCTATCACCGATTTTGCCAAAGCCTGCGGTATTAAGCGTATTTTCACAATTGATCCGCATAACTTTAACGCCATGGTCGCTCTGCTCAAAGAATCTTTTGAGACTCCCGAGCCGACTGTTATTATCGCGCTCTCGCCGTGTGTGGTTGATGACCGCTCCGCATTGCGTCCCGCGCTGAAGATAGATCCGACTATCTGCAAACATTGCAAAATGTGCTTAAAAGTAGGTTGTCCGGCTATTGAATCCATGGATAATACCATCAAGATCAATCCTTTACTTTGCGGGGGCTGCAAACTCTGTCAACAAATTTGCAAATTTGGAGCTATCTCCTAAACCTAAACCTTTTGATGATTTTTGAAGATGAACGATAACAATTCCTGCACCAGTGTATTTCTGATCGGGGTAGGCGGCCAAGGGATACTCTTGGCCAGTGCAATCCTCTCACAAGCGGCTATGCTTTGCGGCTGCGATGTCAAAACCAATGAGGTTCACGGAATGGCTCAACGCGGCGGAACCGTAATTGCCCAAGTCCGCTATGGTAAAAAAGTTTACAGTCCTCTTGTTACGGAAGGCAGTGCCCGTGTTCTCTGCTCTTTTGAAGCTGCTGAAGCTCTTCGTGCGGCTCATTATCTGGCACCCGATGGCTTGGCTGTAGTAAATCAGTATCAGATCATTCCGGTAAGCGTTTCTTCAGGCATGGCCACTTATCCTGAGCATGTGGAAGAACTTCTAAAGAAGCAATTTCCCAGACTCTGTTATTTTGATGCAACTCAAAAAGCGATTGAAATCGGTAATCCCCGGACTGCTAATGTCGTTCTGCTTGGAGCTCTTTCCAAAGGACTGGAGTTGGAAGAATCTGTCTGGGAAGAAGCTATTCGTAAAACTGTCAAACCTCAGTTTATCGAAATCAATCTAAAAGCTTTTGCCGCAGGGAGAGCCACTGTTCAATAATGACCCTCCTTGAATAAGAATTGTCTGCAAAGATCGGCTGCTATAATGAGCAGCCGAATTTCTCATAAAATCTTTTACAACAACAAACAATACTAATGAAAAATCTATTTTCAAACCTCATTTTATGCTCCGTATTGACACTTGCTCTCTTTGCACAGACTAGCTTCCTTTCTGCTGAAGATAACCTCATTCCTGTGGTTACTCCCGGAACTCCCTCTTTTGAGGAAAAAGTCGGAACGGCTCCTTCCGATGCCATTGTGCTTTTTGACGGCACTAATAAAGAAGCCTTTGTTTCCGCTCGAAAGAATAAAGAAGGGGAGCCCGTCGACTGGGAGCTTAAAGACGGAATTTTAACTTGCGTTCCCGGCGCAGGAGATATTTTAACCAAGGAAAAATTTGCCGATTGCCAGCTGCATATCGAGTGGAAAGTCCCTCCCAGCAACCGTAAAGGACAGGACCGCGGTAACAGCGGCATCAAATTTGCGGGTCTTTATGAAGTTCAAATCCTCGATTCTCTCAATAATAATACCTATAAAGATGGAATCGCCGGGGCCATTTATCAGCAATATCCTCCGATGGTTATGCCCACTTATCCCGCAGGTCAATGGAATACCTACGATATCATCTATACGGCTCCTCGCTTTGATGAGGAAGGGAAGCTCTTGTCTCCCGCCAAAATCACTCTTTTCTTCAATGGAGTCCTGGTTCAGCTGGAAAAAGAGATCAAAGGGCCCACCTCCCGCAGAGGCCAGGCTTATAAAGCACATTCTCCCGAACAGCGTATTCTCATTCAGGATCATAACAATCCGATCCAATTCAGGAATATCTGGATTCGCAAGCTCTCTTTGGCAGAATAAACAACCAGTGCAATTATAAACCGATTTAAAATATAAAACGGGAGGGGTATCAACAATCCCTCCTGCTCTTTTCCCTATTGATCCTATCTTTTTGATCCTGTGATTAACCTATCATCCCTTAATCCACAACAACGCGAGGCCGTAGAAACCATTCATGGACCTGTTATGATTCTGGCCGGAGCCGGAACCGGCAAAACCCGTGTTATTACATATCGTACAGCCTACCTGATTGAAAACGGTATTCCTCCATGGCAGATACTGGCTGTCACTTTTACCAACAAAGCCGCCCGTGAAATGCAAGAACGAATCGCAAAACTTGTTCCCAGAGAAAAATATAAAAATGCTCAAGGTAAAATCGCACGCCCGCTTATCAGCACTTTCCACTCTCTCTGCGTGAGAATTCTGCGCATGTATATCGATCGGCTGGGATACAAAAAAAACTTTGTCATTTACACCGAGTCTGACCAGCTCTCCACTCTGCGCAAAATCATGAGCCATATTCACGCCGGCACGGACAAAGCGGATATCCGCCGTATTCATTCCTTAATCAGTAACCTCAAAAATAACGGTCTGGACAGTCTTCGGGGACACCCCGCCGATGTTGTCTCCCTAACGGAACGTGTGCTTTCAAAATATGAATCTTCCCTGCGGGCCTGCAACGCAGTCGACTTTGACGACCTGATTCTGCTGACACTGAAACTTTTTCAAGAACACCCTGATGTTCTGGAAGAATGTTCTAAACTCTATCAATATATCATGGTCGATGAATACCAGGATACTAATTCCTCACAATTTCAATTGATCAATCTCCTGGCGGGCAAACACCGTAACCTCTGTGTGGTAGGAGATGACGATCAAAGCATTTATGGCTGGAGAGGAGCACAAATCTCAAATCTGCTGGATCTGGAAAAATTCTATCCCGAAGTCAAAATCATCAAGCTGGAGCAGAATTATCGCTCCACTAATATTATCCTCAAAGCAGCTAATACCGTCATCCGCAACAATGCCCGCCGCCGCTCCAAGAACCTATGGTCCCAGCAGGAAACCGGAGATAAAATCGGACTCTCTACCTATGAATCGGACGAAGAAGAAGCCCAAGGCGTAGTAGACCGTATTGAGCATCTCCGCATTGCCCGCGGTGTTCCTTGGGAAAAACAGGCTATCCTTTTCCGAACCAATCAACAATCCCGTCCTATTGAGACCGCCCTGCGCAAAGCCCGCATCAAATATAATCTCATCGGGGGCCAAAGCTTCTTTGACCGCAGCGAAATCAAAGACCTCTTGGCTTATCTTAAAACTTTTATCAATCCTCAAGACGATATCAGCCTGCTGCGCATCGCCAATAATCCTCCGCGAGGACTCAGTGACGTGACTTTGGAACGGCTCCTGGGATTGAGCCAAGAACATGGCAAATCTGTTTATGAAGTAATGGGCGTTCCGGAATGGCAATCGATGTTCTTTCAACGCACGCGCAACTCTATTGCTGCTTTCTATGAACTTATCACATCCTGTCGCAATAAATTGATGGCCAGCCCCGTCGGGTTTGACCTTTTAGGATGGCTGGAAGAATTCTTTGTCACCCAAGAGTTCTATGCCTATATCAAACGCTGTGAAAAAACAGCTGAGGCCGCAGATAACCGAATTGAAAATATCCGCTCGACTCTTCGAACTCTGGAGAAATTCACAAACCATCACTCTCCGCTTGAGGCACTCGAGCTTTTCCTGGAAGAAATTACCTTGGATGATGATCGCAATGAAGACAATACACAATCCGAAAACGCCGTTACCCTCATTACTATGCACAGCTGTAAAGGATTGGAATATCCCTGTGTTCATATTGTAGGCATGGAAGAAGGAATTCTGCCTCATGCCCGTTCAAAAATACAAGATACCCTGGATGAAGAACGTCGTCTTTTTTATGTAGCCATCACTCGTGCTAAAAAATTCCTCTATCTCAGCCATTGCACCCAACGCAAACGTTATGGAGAAGCAGTTCCCTGTCATCCATCTCAGTTCCTCAGGGAACTGCCGCCGGATTTGATTACACGTACCGATGCAGAGCTCAGTGCCCAGGCTACTCCTGAAGTAGCCAGCGCCTTTTTCGCCAACATCTTCGCCCAAATCCGTAAATAATCTTAATCTCCCAGCGGCGCCAAGTTCTCTGGTGCCTTCCGATCGAAATGTGGAAATCGGACTCCATAAACGTATTGAAGTGGACGGAAATTTCAAACGCTGAGTTTGCCGACTCGGCATTCTTTACTTAAGTTTATCAGCTCATTATTCAATCTCGTTCGTCTAACGGATTGTTCTGAAAATAGATCATAAAATAGATCGGCAAATAGATAATCTTCCCCTTGCTGTGACTGTTAAAAACCATCCTCATCCGGCCTGACTAAGGGAACCGGATACTAATGATCCCTGCCCAGAGGAAATACTCGGATATCTTTTTGACAAAAGATTCATCGGATTATATAAATGATAAGACATCAGGCAGAAGCCTCTTAACAACATACAACCAAACTCTGATATATGGGAATCTTTAATGCCATACTGGGCAACGCTTCCGAAATGGATCAGGAAGCATTGCAAAAAGAATACAGCAAACTGCTCTGCGAAGGAGAACAAATCGAAGCCGCCTACAAGTTGATTCGAGACAAATGGGTTTTTACCAATAAACGTCTCATCATCCAGGATATCCAAGGGATCACCGGTAAAAAAAGGGAATATATGTCAATTCCCTATCGCTCGATTGAACGTTTTTCCATCGAAACCGCCGGAAATTTTGACTTGGACGCCGATATGAAGATCTGGATCCGTGGGAAAAAAGAACCGATAGAACAAAATTTCGCTCGAGGATCCGCTATTTTTGAAGTTCACCAAACGCTGGCCAAATTTGTTCTGTAAGAAATGCTACAAAAGATTTGGGATATTTTATGATGAATGAGGAAACGATTCCCAAAGGGAAAAAACGCCGGGCTCAGCGTCCACCTGCCAGTCTGCCTCCAGATTGACAGTACTCCCTTAAGGAGACATAGACGGAATCACCCGGCATTAGTTAATGCTTCAATTTAATCCAAAAGAAGGGCCGAATTCGTTACTGGGGAATCTCCCCATTCATATCCCACAGATCGGTCCAATCCTTTGCTCCCGGCCATAAAAAGACATGTCCCTTAACCAAACGACAATTCTTATCAGCCTTCGCGATAGCATCCATCTCCTCTTTTGTCAGCGGATCGGAACACGCTGCCGCGAGATTGGCTAGGATATTCTTCGGTTTACACGAGGTCGGAATCGCTGCGTGACCACGTTGAACCGCCCATTTTAAACAAACCGCTGCCGGATGAATATCGTGCCGTTTTGCAATCTCGACGATTACGGGATCCTCCATATCGACAGTATCCTCCGGCTCCTTATCTCGTTCCGGCCGATTCGGTGAACCAAGCGGACAATAGCCAATATTCTGAATGCCGTTGGCTCGGGCAAATTCATACAACTCCGGCTGCTGAAAGTTCGGATGCAGCTCCATCTCGTTGACCGCCGGCTTGATCCGACAATCCCTTAAAATCAGTTTCAGCTTCGGAACTGTCACATTAGAAATTCCTATATGATGAGTGAGCCCCATATCTGCGAGCCGTTCAAGCTCATGATAGGTTCTCATGAAATCCTCATGAATATAGGGACGGGCGTCCGGACTGCGGCTCTCAACTGTGCATTTCGGCGGATGAAAATTTGGGAACGGCCAGTGAATCAGCATCAGATCGAGATAATCGAGCTGCAAATCTTTCAACGTTTGTGCGCAGCTCAGCAATACATCTCCTCGGCCATGATGGTCATTCCAGATTTTCGAGGTAATCCACATCTCCTCACGCCGAACTATTCCTTCATTGAATAATTCTTTGAGAACCGTTCCAATCTCTTTCTCATTGCCGTATACCGCCGCGCAGTCGATATGGCGGCAGCCCAACATCACCGCAGTCCGAACCGCTTGCGCCATTTCATCCGCTGATACATGATCGCTGCCGAAAGTCCCAAACCCGATTGCCGGAATCTTTGCTCCGGTAGAGCAAAGCGTAAAACAGGGCATCCGGGCCGGATCAATTGAAGTTAAGATGTTTTCCATTTTATTTCTCCAGTTCCTCGTCAAAACAGACCGCGACCTTACCGCATTTGCCGGAGGCCATCAGTGCATACGCCTCTCCGGCTTTTTCCAGAGGAAATCGGTGAGTGATAAGATCCGCTGGATGAATTCCCCACCGCACCAATCGTTCCGCCAGCTCTTCCATCCTCCAGGTAGTAGTCACCCAACTGCCATAGATGGTCTTTTGTTCGTGGATAATATCCGGAGAGGGATTAAATGTACAGGTTCCTCCCTCTCCGACAAACGCGATCTTTCCCCACTTGCGGGCACCACGAATCGCCAACTGCCGTCCCGGATCGGCTGCTGAACAATCGAAAGCGCGTTCACAGCCGTTACCGCCGGTCAATGCCCGAACCTGCTTCACGGCATCAGGTCCGGCAGGAACAACCTCATCAGCAAGCTCAAGTTTTCGGGCAAGCTCCATGCGCTCAACCGAAGTATCACTGCCAATCAGCTTCGTAGCACCCAACGCCTTACAGAGCATCAGGCAAGCCAATCCGACCGGTCCGAGTCCAACCACCAACACGGCATCATTTCCGGAAACACCGACCTTTTCAATCGCCTCATATACCGTACCAAACCCGCAGGCAATCTGCGCTCCATCCGCGTAAGAAAGTTCATCCGGAAGTGCGATCAGATCTTTTTCTTCGGCAAGAACATAAGGTGCCATTCCACCATTGCGCTGCCAGCCGTAGGCTCGCCGCCAGGGGCTCGTACAGCTAATCATATAACCTCTGCGGCAATCGTTGCAAACACCGCATCCAGAAATATGATAAATCGCAACTCGGTCTCCCTCTTTAAAACGACGGCACCCAGGACCGGTGGCAACAATTTGTCCGGCAGGTTCGTGACCGGCAATCATGCCATCTTGATAGCCTTCTGGACCTTTGCCGGTATGCTCACGGTAGATACAGCGAATGTCGCTGCCACAAATAGTAGAAGCCTTGGTTTTGACCAGTACTTCTCCATGCCCCGGAACAGGCACATCATATTCGCTGAAAGCCACGGTGGAGTTTCCTGGCAATATCGCGCCAATCATTCTTTTGGGAATATCCATTTTAAATCAATCCTTTTAACTGTTCGGAAACTGCATCATCGGAATCGGTAAGCGTAAAGGGAACAATCCGCCAGGATTCATTGAGTTCGGTGTAAGCGCCCGGCTCCACCGCAGCAAGCGGTCCGAGCGATTCAATTTCAAGGAAGCCCGGCATCGTGAAAAACTCCGCATTGCAGCCGCCATCCGGATAGCTCGCATTCGGATCGTACTCAAAATGCTTCAAAAAGATTTCCTTATCAAGCGCATAGCCAGCCCATGCCGCTTTGATAGTTCCACCGAACTTTTGTTTGGATTCAAAACGATCATCCTGCCTCATCCGGATATATTTCTTCCCCCAAACAAAACGGGGATCAGCCATATTGGTAAACTTCCACAGTACCAACGGACGGGCATATTCAAAGGATTCACCCTCTCCAGCACCATGCGGAACAAAGGGTTCCTGCGGAACTATTGCCGTCCCCCCCGGCGCCATTACCGAAAGTCCCCACGGAGCAAAGGTAACCGCCCACGGATTGCGGTTGAAAATTCTTTGACAAAGTTTAACTTCGGTACCGGATTCGGCAAGCTCTATTTCAATCTCTTTCTGTAAGCCGGTGGTAGATTCAACCACACATTGCAAACGGAGTACACGTCCATTCCAATCTGACTTGACCGGCTCTACATCAGGGTAATAGGTACGCGGAAAAACCTCCGGAGCATGCCATAGCCGATGCCCGCCATAACTCTGCCACTCATCCTTACGGATGTCCGCCAGCTGCTCATCAAAATTCTTCATGAAATTCACGCCGTTCACACGACGATAAGAGAGAATGCGCGGTCCTAATCCAACCGAAATCACCAGTTCAGCCTCTCCGTTCGAGAGCTTCAAACAGTTTTCCCAGCCTTTGAAATTGATTTTTTCCAGATTCATATTTGAATATCTACTTATTAAACGTTATCAGTAAAATATGATATATTTCACACGGTTTTCAATAAAAAATCAAGTGGGAAAATTGAAATACCCATACTCAACACAAAAAATTCCTCAAATAAAAAAGGCAGTGTACTTATCCGTCAAGACAAAATAGATAAAATAGCTTTAAGATTAAAACTTCTCTGCTGGAAGAAGACTCCAGCTCAAAGAACTATGCAGTCCAAAAATCTGTTTTTGGAATAATTTTTATAAAACCGATTTAATCTTCTCTCAATCCAGTCAATTCTCACTCATAAAACTCAATTAAATCCAACTCCTTTAGCATCTTCCTTGATATAGATTACTTCAAAAGCAGCCCATGCATATGAAATGATCATCAAATATCCGCCTGAGCAGATCGTCATCAGAAACTGGATAAGCCCCCGGATCCAATAGCCTGCATAAAAATTATGGAATCCCAACCCTACAAAAAGAAGTGCAAATACGACAAAAACAGCTCTCCTCTTGGGTTTATAGTCTACCCATTCTTCGGGGAATATTCTCTTCTCTGCCTCGGCTTCCTCTCTTACCCCTTCCATAAGGAGATCTTTCTTCGCCTTATATTCTGCTTCGGTAATATCTCCCCTTTGCTTTAAACGCATCAATCTCTCTAAATTTCCAATATTTCGTATCGCCATCTTCTATCAGGGGGTTAGTCTTGAGGATTTTATCTCAACAGTACGGATCATTTTATCGTTGAATAAATTCAGCATAGACTGATTTCAGTTTAAAAACAAGCTGCTAAAATTCAAGAAAATTCCTTATCAAACACACTCAAATATCATACTCCCCTCCGCTCCAAGCAAGCTTTACGCTCCTTCCAATCGGGCATCATCACTGCCAATAAAGCATAAAAGCCCTTAGAGTGATTCGGATGGATAAAGTGGCAAAACTCGTGTACCGCCACGTACTCAATCACAGGGCGAGGGAACGCCAATAGCCTCTTATTGAGTGTAATAATACCTTTTTTTGTCAAGCAGGACCCCCACTGCGTCTTCATCTCCCGAATCCTCAGCTCGGGCATCGGTACACCATATTTCTGAAACAACGGATAAACTTCCAGAAGAATCTCTCCAAAGAGGATACGGCATTGCTCATCCAAATACCTTTTTAGCATCCTCTGCTTTTTGGCAAAATCGTCGGACTCTTTCACATACAGCCGCAAATACCCCCCGTCATAAGAAACGCCCTCCCGAGCACGCTGCTCCACTTTCAGAGAAATCTCTCTGCCCAACAGAGAGAAGAGCTCTCCGTTGACATATTGCTTGGGGAAAGACTCTTTTGAGGCTATTTCCCTAAATCGTTTTTGAGCTTTAAGAATAAAACGTCCCTTTCGAGCAACAAAGTTATCGATCCGCTCGATCGAAACCAAACGATTGGCCGATACATAGACACTGCCATCTCTGTTAATTCGGAGATTCAGATTCTTCACCCGTTTTCTCTCAAGGAGATAGTGTATCTCCTGTCCTTCAAACTCTATTACTCTCTCAACCGTCATCAACCATCATCGTTCCTAAATTACCTAAAACAGGCGGATAAACTCATCTTGGGAAGCATTTCTCGCACGACAGCAGCCATGATATCTCATCAAACCACGCCACTCCAAAAACTAGTTAAAATCCTTGATAAAGTAAAGAGCTTGCTCCACTCCAAATTGGATTTCGCTCCGTTCTCTATTTGTTAAAAACTTCGATACACCGCCGGTAAATTAATTCCTCCCTGCCGATATCCGAAATTCAAAAAAGACTCTCCTCTGCCAACAAAGCCTTTTTCACTTTACCAAAATAGAATTATTTTATATAGAATTGACGGCTTCGTAGGGCATGCAGAAGAGATGATTCCCAGAAACATCAAAAATAAAGCGGATAAAATCCGGACGGATATTCCGGCGATTAAGAACATGAAGCACAACCGCCTGCCCGACTTCAGCCCGCAGGACGCCGGAAATTTCAAATAATCTATAAGTTGTGTATTCAATGTCCAATTCGCTTTGCAGAATTAAAAAAGACGCTGGACAATATTATGAATACAATGCTTACTTCTTCACTGCGGGAGTTAGAACTGGATGGATTGGTTGACCACATCTATTCTTCGATAAAGGGAAACGATTTGCTGCCTATATTTTATGGAACAATAAGGATTCAAATACTTGGAGTAAAAAACAATGATTGATAAAATGCTGATTCGTGGAGCAAAAGTCCACAATCTGAAAAGTATTGATGTAGATATACCCCTCGGAAAAATTGTAGGGATTGCAGGTGTATCCGGCTCGGGGAAATCCTCGTTGGCACTGGGTGTTTTATATGCTGAAGGCTCGCGCCGCTATTTGGAGGCACTCTCAACCTATACTCGCCGCCGAATGACACAAGCTTCAAAAGCCTCTGTGGATGAAGTTCTATATGTTCCGGCCGCACTGGCGCTCCATCAGCGTCCCGGAGTACCGGGGATCCGAAGCACTTTTGGAACCGGAACGGAACTTTTGAACAGTTTGCGGCTTATGTATTCCCGGCTTGCAAACCACCGTTGCCCAAACGGACATTATCTCACTCCGTCGCTTGCAGTCGCTGCTGGTAAGGAACTTATCTGCCACGAATGCCGTGCTCATTTCTATGCTCCATCCGCTGAGGAACTGGCATTCAATTCGCAGGGCGCCTGTCCGAAATGTGCAGGCACGGGCAGCGTTCGTACTGTGAATCTGGCGTCGCTGGTGCCTGATGAATCCCTCAGTATTGATGAGGGTGCCGTTGCTCCGTGGAATAGCCTGATGTGGTCGCTGATGACCGACGTCTGCCGCGCAATGGGTGTTCGAACCAATATACCGTTCCGTGACCTGACCCAACAGGAGAAAGAAATTGTCTACCACGGCCCCGCCGAGAAAAAACATATCCTCTACAAAGCAAAAAACTCCAATCAGGCATGTGAACTTGACTTCACTTACTATAACGCTGTTTACACTGTGGAAAATGCACTCGCTAAAGTCAAGGATGAAAAAGGCATGAAGCGGGTGGAAAAGTTTCTGAAAGAAGATGTTTGTCCGGAATGTCATGGCTCACGACTCTCGGCTGCTGCTCGTACTCCAAAGCTGCAGGGGATCTCTCTGGACGAAGCCTGCACAATGACACTCTCCGAACTGATTGCATGGGTGCAAGGCTTACCGGAAAGCCTGCCGGAAGAGATGTATCCTATGGCAGTGAGTATCTGCGAAGCTTTTGAAAACACTGCAAAACGGCTTATGGATTTAGGACTGGGCTACCTGACTCTTGAGCGATCCGCTGCTACACTTTCTACCGGCGAACGGCAGCGGATGCAGCTTGCCCGTGCCGTCCGTAACCGTACCACGGGTGTCCTCTATGTGTTAGACGAGCCATCCATCGGGCTGCACCCGTCTAACATTCTCGGGCTGACAGGTGTGATGCACGATTTGGTATCAGATGGCAATTCTGTTATTTTGGTAGATCATGACACTCAGATTTTGAAAGAAGCGGATTGGATCATAGAAATGGGACCTGAAGCAGGAGCAAAGGGCGGTCATATTATTGCCCAAGGATTACTCTGCTCAATTAAAGAAAACCCTGCTTCTCAAATCGGCCCCTTTCTCTCCGGCAAAGCCGAGACAATGCTGCGCAGCAGTCCTGCAAAGAGCGACCTGTTCACAAAGGGCATAATCCATCTTTCTACCTCTCAAATACATACTGTAAAACCTTTAGAAGTGGATATCCCCAAAGGCAGACTTACCGTTGTCACGGGAGTATCCGGCTCCGGCAAGACGACGATGGTACTGGAAAGTCTTGTTCCTGCGTTAGAGGCGAAGATCAGCGGCAGTGCGTTGCCAACGCATATTCGCGCCGTCACCGCCGAGGGCATCCGCCGCGTCAAGCTCATTGACGCAACGCCTATTGGGATCAATGTCCGTTCTACGGTCTCCACCTATGCAAATGTGCATGATGAATTGAGAAAGTTATATTCAAAATCTGCCGATGCCAGGGAGAAAGGGTATAAGGCGAGCGATTTCTCTTATAACACCGGTGCTTTGCGCTGTTCCGGTTGCGACGGAACAGGAGTTGTCAGTCTGGATGTTCAATTTCTGCCGGATGTAAATATTCCCTGCCCCGACTGCCACGGATCCCGCTATTCAAGGGAAGCTTACGCTGTGAGACTCAAAAACAAGGCAGGCGCAAGTGCTTCCCTCCCCGAACTGATGGACATGGATGTAAATTCTGCCATCGACTTTTGCAAGGATATGAAATCTGTCAGTCAGAAACTAAGCATTCTCCAGCAGCTCGGTCTTGGTTACCTCACGCTCGGGGAGGAAACACCCAGTCTGTCCGGCGGGGAAGCACAGCGTTTAAAGTTGGCAGGCGAGATCGGTAAAGCACAAACAGATTCGGTTTTTGTGTTCGATGAGCCTACTATCGGTTTACATCCTCTTGATGTTCAAGTACTTTTAGACGTTTTTCAAGCGCTTTTGGATAAGGGTGCAACCGTTATTGTCATTGAACACGACCTTGACGTCATTCGTAATGCCGACTATGTGATTGACATGGGGCCCGGCGGAGGGGAGGATGGCGGATACATTGTGGCAAAAGGAACGCCGATAGAGATTAAGGAAAACAAAAACAGCATTACCGGAAAATATCTATAATGGCCGCTGCATGTACGGCAAGCCCTGCCTCTCCATGCTAATCCAATTCAATGCAAAAAAACTATCTACTATGAAACACAAGGTCAAAACCAATGCCAATCCCAATACGGTCGCGGGGGGGCGGGCGCCCAAGCTACCCCCATTGTTCTGAGGCTTGGGATACCATCTCAAGATATATCTACATCTATACCGGACTTCAAGGAGGTTCTATCATAAAGGAATAGATGAACAAGGAAAATCTTATGATCATCTGCTGCAATGAAGTCCTCTCTCCCCTCTCAATATATCTACTCTTATCCCATCCTATCCACTCATATCTCCTTTTCCAAACATAATTTCATTACAGAATTCACTTTACTAAAATAAAATTTTTATATAGAATTAATATCTCAGTAGGGCAGAAGAGATGATTACCGGAAACATCAAAAATAAAGTGGATAAAATCTGGACGGACATCTGGGCGGGGGGCATCACCAACCCCCTGACAGTCATCGAGCAGCTGACCTATCTCATGTTCATCCGCTCTCTGGACGAAAAGGAACTGGAAGCCGAGGAATTTGAAAATACAACCGGCGAGAAGCTGGACAAGATTTTCCCCCAGTCCCCTGTGGGCCAATCCATGCGCTGGAGCAAGTTCAAAAACAACGACCCCCGGGCCATTTACGACGTGATTTCCCAGCAGGTTTTCCCCGCCATCAAGAACATGAAGCACGGCCGTTTGCCGGACTTCAACCAGCAGGGCGAACTGGTGGAAATCGAGGACGAGGCGGACGGCGGCGAGGGCAACACCGCCTTTGCCCGCTATATGAGCGACGCCATGTTCCTCATCCCCACGCCCCAGGTGCTGCAAAAAATCATCACCGGGCTGGACGACCTCTATGAGCACGACCTGACGGGGCTGGATATGCAGGGCGATTTGTACGAGTATATGTTGGGCAAGCTGTCCACCGCGGGTCAGAACGGCCAGTTCCGCACACCCCGGCACATCATCAACATGATGGTGGAGCTGCTGCAGCCCACACCGGAGGACACCATCTGCGACCCGGCCTGCGGTACGGCGGGTTTTCTGGTGTCGGCGGCGGAGTATGTCCGGGGCCACTATGAGAGCACCATGACCAGCGAGCAGTGGGAGCATTTTGCAGGCCCCATGTTCACCGGCTTTGACACCGACCGGACCATGCTGCGCATCTCCGCCATGAATCTGATGCTCCACTCCATCAGCCGCCCGGAGATCGACTACAAGGACAGCGTGTCCAAGCAGAACGAGATTCGGGACAAGTTCACCATGTGCCTGGCCAATCCCCCCTTCAAGGGCACGGTGGACGCCGAGAGCATCCACGACAATCTGAAAGCCGTCACCAATACGAAAAAGACCGAGCTGCTGTTTCTGGCCCTCTTCCTGCGGATGCTGAAAAAGGGCGGTCAGTGCGCCTGCATCGTGCCGGACGGAGTGCTGTTCGGCTCCTCCAAGGCCCACAAGGCCATCCGCAAAGAGCTGGTGGAGAACCATCAGCTGCGGGCGGTCATCTCCATGCCCTCCGGCGTGTTCAAGCCCTACGCCGGGGTGTCCACGGCGGTGCTGGTGTTCACCAAGACCGGCGCGGGCGGCACCGAAAATGTATGGTTTTATGATATGAAGGCCGACGGCTTTTCTCTGGATGACAAACGCAGCGAGCTTTCAGAGAACGACATTCCAGACATTATCGAACGGTTCCACAATCTTGAGCAGGAGGCCGACCGGCAGCGCACGGAGCAGAGCTTCTTTGTGCCGAAGCAGGAGATTGCCGACAACGACTATGACCTTTCCATCAACAAGTACAAAAAGGTGGAATATGTGCCGGAGGAGTACCCCTCTACGCAGGAAATCTTGGCCGACTTGAACCGGCTGGAAACAGAAATCACGGCGGGCCTCAAGGAATTGGAGGGGATGCTGTGATGGCGAGAATAGGTGATATTTGTGAAATATTAGACAGTAAGCGGGTGCCAATTACTGCAACGGAACGCAAGCCTGGTCCATATCCATATTATGGAGCAAATGGAGTTCAAGATTATGTAGCTGACTATATCTTTGATGACGAATTAGTTTTGCTAGCAGAGGACGGCGGGAATTTTGGCTCAAAAGATAAACCGATTGCATATCGAGTATCGGGGAAATGCTGGGTAAATAACCACGCTCATGTTTTGAAACCCAAAGAAGGATTAGATGTTGATTATCTGTGTTATTCTCTGATGTTTTATGATGTGACCGGGCTTGTTAATGGTGCTACTCGTCAGAAACTTACCCAAGCTGATATGAGGAAAATGGAAATCTCGCTCCCGCCCCTTGACGAACAACGCAGGATTGCGGCGGTACTGGACAAGGTCAGCGACCTGATTGCCAAACGCCGCCAGCAGCTGGACAAGCTGGATGAGCTGGTTAAAGCGCGGTTTTTGGAAATGTTTGGAGACCCGGTAGCGAATCCAATGGGATGGAAAATGGAACAAACTGAAAAGCACATTGATCTGCTTTCAGGTTTTCCATTTGATAGTACGCAGTATACAGAATATGGCGTTAATATTTGCGGTGGACTAATTATTATGCCACAAAAGATTAACTGGGAGGACTGCAAACATTGGAATAGTGTCGAGGGATATGAAGTGTATACTCTACAAAAAGATGATATTGTTATAGCTCTTGACCGACCGTGGATTTCAGAAGGATTTAAAATAGCTATGGTAGACGAAGAACACCTACCTGCACTATTAATTCAGCGAACGGCTAGAATTCGGGCAGTTGATATTAATCAGAATTATCTTATGTACTGCTTTATTCTAGGCAAATTTGATGTGCATTGTAATGTCACGGGATCACTTGTTCCCCATATATCGGCAAAAGACATTCGGAGTTTTTTAATAATGCTACCACCAGTAGAGTTGCAAAACCAATTTTCCGCCTTTGTCGAGCAAACAGAAGAAACAAAAGCCACTATCAGCCGTGGCCTTAAAAAGTTGGAAACGCTGAAAAAGGCGCTAATGCAGGAGTATTTTGGGTGAGGAACTTTCATATGGACAAAACTACGCGCGCCATAATCAAATATCGAAAAAAAGAAGCAAGAAGTCGAATGATTCGTTTACCAAATTTTAAGTGGTCAATTTGGATTTTTGTGTTTTTTCTATTATTGCTCCTATTGTCCTGGATTGTTTACAAATACAACAATTGGTTATCAGGGGTGTTAGTCTCTGCAAGTTGCGGATGCGTAACAGGACTTGTCTTCTACTTTTTGGCTAATCTCAGGAATAACCAAGGTATAAAACTTCAATATGAATACGATTCAATAAAAGAGGTATATGATATCATCTCAAAAATAATGGGATATGAAGACTATTACCGTTATTATAGGCCAGTCTGGGGAGAGAAACGAAATATACATAACGATTGCTACGAAATTCTATCCTTACTTGATGAACTTGAAACTGCCAGAGGAAAGATTCCGTATTCCATATACGATTTTGTTAAATCATTAGGTTATGACCCTATCGACCATGATAATTTGAGCACTTACCGGACTTGGCTTAATGACGACGGAAATGATGAGCTGTTAAAAAAACGTATAAAGGAAATTTCTGATGCCTTATTACCAGTTGCGGATGAATTACACGACCCTCTATATACTCGAAAAGATCAACTTATGTTTTTAGGAAGATACTTTTTTTAAATTGAGGTGACCCACATGCCCAACTTCTCCTTCCTCCAATCCAAAACCGAATACGCCCTCTTTGCACCGGCGTGCATGGAGGCGGAGAAGATTTTTGCCTCCACGCCGGCATTGTGCGCCGTGGGCTGCCGCAAGGCCCTGGAGCTGGCGGTGAAGTGGGTCTATGCCGCCGACACCACCATGAAGTTGCCTTACAAGGATAATCTCCAGTCCCTCATCCACGAGCCCACCTTCCGCTTTGCCGTGGACTCCAACACCTGGGGCAAGCTTCCCTTTATCATCAAGCTGGGCAATCTGGCGGTACATACGGAGCGCAGCGTGCAGAAGAGCGACGCCCTGGCGGCGCTCCGGGGCCTCTTTGAGTTCGTGGAGTGGATCGACTACTGCTACGGCAGCGACTACCAGGAGCGCAGGTTTGACCCCTCCCTCATTCCCTCCGAACAGGTGGAAGTGGACGCCGCCAAAGTCAGGGAGCAGGAGAGCCTGCTGGACGAAAAAGAGGCCCAAATCGAGACCCTGCGCAAGCAAATCGAAGAGATGTCCGCCCAGTACACGGCAGCCAAGGAGCAGCACCAGCAGGCCCGCACCTTCCAGCCGGAGGACCTCTCGGAGTTCAAGACCCGGAAGATCTACATCGACGTGGACATGAAGCAGATGGGCTGGAAATTCGACGGCCCCGACGCCGATGTGCGGGAGGAGTACGAGGTGGAGGGCATGGCAGGCGTGCCGGGTCAGCCCGGCTACTGCGACTATGTGCTCTTCGGGAAGGACGGTCTGCCCCTGGCGGTGGTGGAGGCCAAGCGGTCGAGCAAGGCCCCCAACATCGGGCGCAAGCAGGCGGCTTTGTATGCCGACTGTCTGGAGCGGAAGTTCGGCCGCCGCCCAATGATATTCACCACCAACGGCTTTGAGACCTATTTCTGGGATGACCGGAGCGGCCCCCAGAGAAAAGTCAGCGGCATCTTCAGCAAGGAGGATTTGCAGAAGCTGATGAACCGCCGGGAGGAACGGCAGAACCTGGACGACATTCCCATCGACGACAAAATCACCGACCGCTACTATCAGAAGGAGGCCATTCGGGCCGTCTGCGGTCAGGTACAGAAGGGGTTCCGAAAGCATCTGCTGGTCATGGCCACCGGCACCGGCAAGACCCGGACGGCCTCCAGCCTGACGGACGTCCTGAGCCGGGGCAAATGGGTGACAAATATTCTGTTTCTGGCCGACCGCACCGCTTTGGTGAAGCAAGCCAAGGACGATTTCAAGAACTATCTGCCCGATATGTCCCTGTGCAACCTCTGCTCCAACAAGGATGACCGAAATGCCCGCATCGTGTTCTCCACCTACCCGACCATCCTTAACGCCATCGACGACACGAAGTCCAAGGACGGGCGGCAGCTCTTTACCCCGGCTCACTTCGACCTCATCATCATTGACGAGAGCCACCGGAGCATTTTCAAGAAGTACCGGGCCATTTTTGAGTATTTTGACGCCCTGATGGTGGGCCTGACCGCCACGCCAAAGACCGATGTGGACCGCAACACCTACGACTTCTTTGAGATGGAACACGGCGTGCCCACCTACGCCTACGCCTACGAGACGGCGGTGCATCAGGACCATGTACTGGTGCCCTATTACAACTACGAGGTCAAGACCAAGTTTCTGGAGGAAGGCATCACCTACGACGACCTTTCTGAGGAGGACAAGGAACGCTATGAGGATGACTTCATCGAGGATGGTGTGATGCCGGAGTTCATCTCCTCGGAGGCGCTAAACAAATTTGTGTTCAACGAGCTCACCGTGGACACGGTGCTCCAGGATTTGATGGAGCGAGGTATCAAAGTGGCCGGAGGCGACCGGCTGGGCAAGACCATCCTCTTCGCCCAGAACAAGCGCCACGCGGAGTTCATTTTGAAGCGGTTCAACAAGCTCTATCCCCACTATCACGGGAAGTTCGCCCAGCGAGTCATCTGCGATGACCCCTACGCCCAGACCATCATCGACGACTTCAAGCAGGCGGAGAAAGAGCCCCACATCGCCGTATCGGTAGACATGATGGACACGGGCATCGACGTACCGGAGTGCGTCAACCTGGTGTTTTTCAAGAAGGTGCGCTCCAAGACAAAGTTCTGGCAGATGATTGGCCGGGGTACCCGGCTGTGCAAGGACCTGAACTGCATTGACCAGATTGACGGAGAATACACGGACAAGCGCCGCTTCCTGATTTTCGACTACTGCGGCAACTTTGAGTATTTCCGGGAGCACAAGGAAGGATATGAGACCCAGGAGACGAAAACCCTGTCGGAAAACATCTTCGGCAAGCAAGTGAAAATCGCCATGGCCCTCCAGGAGGGCGCTTTTGCCGGAGAGGACTATCAGGCTTGGCGGGATGAACTGGTGGAAGGCTGTCACAGGCAGGTTGCCGAGCTGCAGCCGGAGCTGATTTCCGTCAAGCTGCGGATGCAGTATGTGGAAAAGTTCAAAAAACCGGAGGCCTTCACCCTCATCAGCGAGAGCGACAAGGGAGAACTGCTGGAGCATATCGCACCTCTGGTGCGACTGAACGACACCGACGAATTTGCCAAGAGATTTGACAACTTTATGTACGGTCTGATTCTTTCCGACGTTGAACAGCTACCGGCGTTCCGCTATGCCCAGCAGCAGCTGCGGGAGACCGCCGCCCTACTTGAGCGCAAGGTCAGCATCCCCCAAGTGAAGGAGAAGCTGGGTGTGATTCGGGAGGTTCAGGGCGACGCCTTCTGGGAGGCAGGTGACATTCTGCGCTTTGAATGGGTGCGGAAGGAGCTGCGGGACCTCATCAAATTCCTGGACGAGGGCAGCGGCAAACAAAAGCTCATCGTCACCAGGCTTACCGACCCCGTCATCGATCGGCAGGAGGGTTCACCGCTGGATGCTTCCTATGATTTTGAGGAGTACCGAGCCAAGGTCAACCGATTTATCCATGAGCATCGCAATGAATCGATGCCTATTTACAAACTGACGAATAATATTCCTTTGTCACAATTAGAGTATCAAGAGTTGGAGAGAATCCTGACCTGTGAATTGGGAAATAAAGAAGATTATAAAAGAGAATTCAAAGACACCCCTTTTGGATTATTAGTTCGCCAAATTGCCAAACTCAACCATGAAGCGGCTATGCAGGCGTTCTCTAAATTCATCAATGATCAATCACTAAATCAAAATCAAATTGCTTTTGTTGAAAAGATTATTTCCTATATAGAAACAAACGGCTATATGGAAAATACTGAAATACTTCTCAAAACTCCGTTTGATAGGCCTCTTAGCTTCATCAAATTATTTGACAAAGAAACCAGGATTGCATTGATAGAAACAATTAATCAAGTTCGAAAGAATGCCACTTCGACTATGATATCCTAATTTATTAAGCGGCATTTGAAAATTACGAACTAAAGCGCTAAGAACAGCGCTCCAGGAACGGGTGTTAATAGGGTTGGTGAGAAGATGTTATACGTTGAACAGCGAATTCAGGACTCTTTCCAGGAGAACAAATTCCGAAATCAAAACCGGCGGATAAACTCATCCCCGGAAGCGGTATCCCATCCACAAAAATAATTTAGGCTCGCAGGATTTCTATATTTCCCACAAGCCTTGTTTATGCAAATTTGGCGTTTCCTTCTTATGAGGGCAGCAGGAGATGTTCTCCTAGTTGGATATTATTTCCGCCGGAAGAAGTCCGAACTCTATTTCCCGAGGTTTTCCGCAGGGGCTGTTTTCTCCGCAGGGACTTCGATAAAGCGGAATGTTTCCGGAAGGATAGAAAAGACCGTCTCTTCCCCCTCTTTCTCTTCGGCTCTCATCTCCACTAAAGCGGTTCGGCGAATCTGAACCTTCTCCTTGGAGAAGTGAGTGTGAAGGACGTAATACATCTTTCCCTCCGGCGTGATAAAGATATCCCCATGCCCCGAACCGTGGTGCCCTACGTTATGCCTGGAAATAATGGGATTGCCTTCGTAGCGCTTCCAAGGACCTAAAGGTGAATCGGAAACAGCATAGCCGACGGCGTAATCCTTGCTGCGAAAATCGTTGCAAGAGTAAAAGAGGTAGTATTTATCCTCTCTGCGAATGACGGTCGGCCCCTCTGCCACCGACCAATCAGCATTGTTGGTATTTTCCCACAGAGATCCTTCATCTCCGGCGTGAATGCAGAAATGCTCCGTTTCCGGCTTAATTCCGCTGAGGTCGTCTTTCATTTCAGCCACAAAAATGCGGTTGCCTTTATCTAATTTGACATAATAGAAATAGATTTTCCCTTCATCAAAGAAAAAGAAGGGATCAATCTGGCGTGTTGCCGACGGAAGTTTTTGAGGAGGATCCATCGTAAAGGGGCCGAGGGGACTATCGGAATGAGCCAAGGCAATATATTCATCAGCCGCATAGGCAAACCAATAGTGGTCCTTCCATCGAAAAACTTGGGGAGCCCAGAAGAGTCCCTTTCCAAAACCATCCCCTTTGCAGAATACAAACCCCTCTTCCGCGCCTGCCGGGCCGGACCATTCCTTCAAATCTTCCGAATAATAGGTGATGAATCCTTCTTGCGGATTGCCGGTAAAAGCTCTCAAATTCCCCGTCCCATAAAGGTAATATCGTCCTTGATCATAAAAAATCGTCGGATCCGCTAAAAAGGCGTTCCTTCTCTTCTGATCAGATGAAGTCTTTGTCTCTTTTTGGGTTATAGGAGAGTCTCCTGAATCTTGAACGGAGACTGCACTGCTTGACGTAATTAAAATAACTGAAGATAAACTCACAATTAGTGTCTTAATTAAAGATACCCTTCTCCATTGTCCGATAAAACTTAACATGGTTTTATTCTATATGGGTTCATGGATTTTTCAATCGTTATTCATTACTCTTCCGGTAAAAAATCTAAAAAAACAAAAAATTTTGTAACTTTTTCTTCACACAGGTTTTCCATTTATGTAATTGCTGTGCGCAAGCCGTGCCAGCTATTGCAAATAAAATTTAGAAATAAAATAAAATGAAAATGAGAAACTTAACTAAAATAAGCGCACTGATAACGGCAACTGTTTTATTGACGGCAACCGGACTTAACGCTCAAGATAATAATGTTCCGGCTCCTGGAAACAACGCGGAGGCACCCATGTTTAACCCTGCTCCCGGTAATCAGAATTGGGATCAAGCCCCAATTCCCCCGGGCAGAAGAATGAATCGCGCTGCCCGTATGGCTGGCCCCGCTCCTGCACCTCAGGTCGATCCGCAAGCTCCCGGTAATCAGAATTGGGATCAAGCCCCAATTCCCCCGGGCAGAAGAATGAATCGCGCTGCCCGTATGGCTGGCCCCGCTCCTGCACCTCAAATCGATCCGCAGACACCTAATTGTCCATTGGCAGATGCTGTTTGGGGGCCTTACGCACCCTACAGTCAATGCTGGAATATGCCACCGATACCTCAGGGCAGAAGAATGAATCCCGCGGCTCACATGGGATGGAATAATCAGAATTTTTGTCCATCCGCGCCTTGTAGATTTAATAATGTTCCTCCTTGCTGGGAACAAACATATAATTTTGGCCCCGGAATGAATATGCCCTGTCAAATGAACGCTCCTATGAGAAGAAACTGTCTTAATAAGGGTTGGGGATGGAATAACGCTAATAAAGGTTACCGTTCTAATGGTTTCCACCACGGGAAAGGCTTTTCAAAGAAAGCTTATAGACATTGCGGAGCTCGTTGGTAAATAACAATAATAAAACGGTTAACCGTTTTATATTATAAACATAAAATCATATCATAATAGGGAACATCTATGTAAGCACATCGGGGGGGCGATATGGAACATCGCCCCCTTTTTCTATATAGAGAGATATTGACAAGAAAAATATAATCAGCAAAAAACAGATTCCAAATGTTCTTCTTAAATTCTCAAAATTCTAAAAGTCTTCACAAAACAATATAGCTGCCAGATCGAGCTGGAAAAGCTTTTCTCCGATAAGAAAGCAAATAAAAATATGACTTTAAATTGGATTTTGAATCCGTCTCTTCCTTTAAAATTACGGCTATTGCCGGCTCATTTGGGACAAATTCAATCTGAAAGTTGAGAAAACAGCTTTATGGTCGCTCCCCCAACCATTATGAGGAGCTATAAAGAGAGGGAAATCAACATCTCTTTCTGCTGGAACCAAAGGGGCTCCGTTATTTAAGGTTTCCGAAACGGGACCTACTATACTGACACTCTCTAATATCAACGAGGAATCGGGATAGTAATATATAAAATCAATTCGTTCATTATCCGACCCTTTAGCAGGATCCCATTCGAAGTGGGTCAAATCAATCGGTTTATCAAAAGCCGGATAGGTAAACCCAGGAAAAGTAACCGAATCAGGATAAATCTGACGAAAACTATCCATATATCCTTGCTCCTTCAAAAGCGCAGAACACTCCCAATCAACTACAACTCCATGATGAGCGTAAAGATCCCGCGTATCATGCTGCCAATCCAGATGAGAGGGTTCATTGAAATCTCCCGCAATAAAAATCAGAGCTCCTTTTTTCTTTTGCAGGGAAGCATCCTCAATAACCTTTCGAAGAATTTCATCTCGATTAGATTTACGGCTATCTTCCAACAATTCTTCTGGATCGGTTACTTTCCGATCAATAGGTATCCATTGACTGCTATGGAATCCACGAGGCAGATAATAAGAGCAATATCTCCAATCCAAATGCAGAGCATAAAGAACTATTTCTTGCCCCTTGATGCGAATTTTTACCCGGGTAGCAGAACCATCATCCGACTCTGATTTCCACGGACAAAGGAAGAACTGTTCCTCAATAGGATAGCGAGAAATCACTCCCGTGCTAAGTCCCTTTTTCCCATAATATGTCAAGCCCCTCTGTTGAAGAGCTTCTATCATTCTGGCAATAAAATCGGTATTGTTATAATTACGAACCTCGGCAAAAGAGACTATATCAGGTTGGATATGAGCAATATTATCAGCAACATATTCAAATCCATTCGGGAAACGGGTTCCCTCCTGGAAAATATTAAAAGAAAGAATCGAAAGTTTCTGCTCATATCTGTCATCCGAAGGTTTCTGAGTGGTAGAACATCCTGAACTTAATAGCACACCCAACAACACAACTATTGCAAAGGCTTTTATAAAACCTTTTGCCTTTTTGAGAAAAAAACAATTTATGTTGCACATCATGGAAATGAGTATTCTAAAAAAAAATTTAATGTCAACCTCTAATCTGACTGCTCCTCTATAAAAGAGAATCAGATCTCCTTGCGCAGAGAAGAGGGAAGAATATCAAGTTCTTGTCGATATTTACTGATAGTACGACGAGCTACATTGATATTCTTTTCACGGAAGCGTTCCACAATTTCCTGATCCGTCAAAGGGGAGCTTTTATCCTCTTTATCAACCATCTCTTGAAGCAACACCTTAATCTTCGTATTGGAAATATCTTCCCCCGAATGGCTTTTGAGCCCTATGCTGAAGAAATAGCGCAATTCATAAATTCCTCGAGGCGTTTGGATATATTTGCCCGACACGGCTCGGCTGACAGTCGTCTCATGAACACCTGTAACTTCTGCTATCTGAGACATCGTCAATGGCCTAAGCCCAGAGGGGCCTTCTTCCATAAATTCCTGCTGTCGATCCACAATGGCTTCGGCAATTTTGCGAATGGTTTGTTGACGCTGCTCCAAGCTGGTAATGAAAAATCTACCGGCACGGATTTTTTCCAAGATATAAGAACGTGTCTCTTTTGAATTACTGGTTCCAATCATCTCTTTGTAAATCTTGTTAATTTTGAGCTTAGGAAGCAGGTCATCATTGAGAGAAACCACATAACGACCATTCTCCTTTTTTACAAAGATCTCCGGAGTCACATAAACTGTGCCGGAAGAAAAGAAGGGTCTTCCAGGCTTAGGCTCCAACTGAGTGATAAGAACAGCGGCTTGACGAACTTGCTGAATGGATACTTTAAGAACAGAGGCGATTTCATTAAATTTTTTAGAGGCCAGCAATTTCAAATATTTATCCACAATTTTCCATGCTGTAGAGTCTTTTTGTCCTTTTCTCTCTAACTGAATCAACAGACATTCGCGCAAATCTTTGGCTCCGACTCCCGGCGGATCAAAACGAGTATGAATAATCTCCAGAGCCTCCTTAATTTCCTCAGGGGAACGATTGGTCACCAAAATAAGCTCAGCAGGCTTAGCCCGCAGATATCCGTAGTCATCAATATATCCCAGCAATAGTTCCAGCGTGGTATTCAACTCAGGAGATAAGGATTGACTCTGAATTTGTTCATGCAAATACTCCTGCAAGGATTGTTCTCCAGTTAATGAGTCAAAGAAATATTGCCTGCTCTCTTCATCAACGCCAGAAGATCCAGATCTTCCTGAATAAGATCTCTCAAAATAATCTTTCCAATTTTCACTGTTCTCGATCATCCCCTGCATCTGATTATTATAAGCCGTATCCGGCGGGGAAGGAATCTCTTCGTCTTGATTGGTTTTGCGGAGAAACCCTTCATTCTCTTTATAAAAAGAGGTATCTTCTTGGGTAACAGGAGAGGAAAGAGAGGCCGAAGGAGCCGTTTCATCTATCTCTAAAACAGGATTTTTAGCTATCTCTTCATTGACCTTATTCTGGATTTCCATAATAGGAGCCGTCAATAATTGGAGCGACTCTTGCAGCTGAGGTGCAATCACCTGCACGAGAGCCGTTTTCATGGTCTGCTTTAATTCATGACTCATAAGGTCAATATCAACACTTTAAATATGGCACATTTTTTGCTGCGACGCAAGTTGAACTCTTTTCAAGAATTTATAAAACAAAGAATACTCCTTCCTTCTTAGAAGAGCTAAAAGGAACTGCTAAATACAATTTTTTTCCGCTTTCGAGCGGAAACTATTTATTTACCACAAAATTCCGAATTTGGAGTTCATGCCCTCGGGAACGAGAATCCACATTCTTCATTACCCGAAGCACCAAGGTATGTTCTCCAGCCGGAAGTTCGCTTTCTAACAGATAAAGCCATGGGATATAGAGACTTTGGCTCCAACTGGTATAGGTATTTTTTGTATGGAAAGGACCTCCGTCTATACTGTACTCAATCGTGGCCGATGCCGGTCCGCAAACACAGAAAATACCAATTGCTCGACCCTCGAACACAAGCTTAAATTCACTCTCAGGGGTTTCGCTTACCAACATCGGCACCCGAACAAAACCGGTTCGAGTCTCAATATTTTGATATTCTGGCAAAGGTTCCCAGGATTCTACATATCTCCAGCCTTCCCCTAACTCTGCCTGACGAATATCAACAAATTCTCCCGCAAAATAGCTGTAGGAGTCCAACGGGAGTGCGGGCAATGCATGATCTGCAGGATTCTTGATCTCCGGATTCTTACGCCACATTTGATCCATTAGCTCATCAATGGCTGCCGCATAGATTCCATGGCCAAACCAAGAAGGATGAGTCCCTCCAAACTTCTTCCAATCAAATTCTTCGGCTTCCATCCGCTGAAAAACCTCTTCTGCCAGATTGATACTGGGAATACGATAGTAATTGGCTACTCGTTCATGATTCAGAATAACATCTGGAACTTGTCCTTGCTTATAGGTTTCAATAAAAGGATCATGAATAAAATAGAGCATTACAATATCGGTGCGTGGATTGGCCAAACGGGAATGACGAATAATCCCCTCCATTCCACGGACTTGTTCTTCTGGAGTAAAACCGTTCGTATCATCATTAACAGCAGCTTCTACAAAAAGCAAATCGATCTCTCCTTTGTTTAAAATATCCTCTTCTAGGCGAAAAGCTCCTGGAGTACTGCCGGTGGAAGCAATTCCCGCCTCGATAAATTCAAATTCAGTCCAAGGGAAACGCTGCCGAAGAGAATCCATAATTCGATTGTGCCAGCCCCTCATTTCCGTAATAGATCCTCCCAAAAAGGCTACTCTGCCCTTCTTTTCGGATTCAAATTTCAAGAAGGCATTCCGCATCGTTCCCCGTAGGTTCAAACTCTGATAAGCTTTATATTCAGGCTGACAGCGAATGAGATAATCTAAAATTTGCTCCGGATTCTCCAAGCCATGCGGATGATGAGCAACCCCCGGCTTAAGAATAACCTGTGCTATGCCTCCCAACTCCAACAAACGCTTACGGACAATCTCCATATTCCTTATATAAGGAACATCGGTATCGGCTTGCCCACAAACGGAAAAAACAGGAATTCCCGCTCGTGCAATCGGCTCCAGATGATCAATTGGATTGCCGGAAAAGAATTTCATCGCCTCATCACTCAATTTCCACTCCTGAAGCAAATCCGGCCAAAGGGGATGATTGCGTCCGGGCCAAGAGAATACGTCGCACACAGGAGCATCAATATAGACACAAGCCACCTTTTCGGTATTCTCCGCAGCCCAATTTAACGAAAAGAGTCCTCCACGGCTGATCCCCTCCAAAGTCACTTTAGGCGAAAGCCCCCATCTTGAAGTCATGTACTTATAGAAATCGGAGCCAAGTTTCATCGCGCGAGGACTTCCATAGAGATGGGTCAAATCGTAATACACCACATAAAACCCCTCCTTGAGAAGCGCAATATCAGCCCCCGGAAAAGAATCAAAAAAAGCCGGTCTCCAAACCCAGGGATTCCCTGCCCGAGCCTGTCGAGGAACAACCACAATAGCCTCCCTCCCCTCTACTTTGAAATCATACCGGTCATAACCATTCCACTCTGATCTCTGTCCTGGGAACGGAATTTCTCCAGCTAATATACTCCATCCGGTTAACATTAAAAAACAGAAGAGCATTGCTCCCAAAAAATCTCTCCCTAATATCTTCTTTATCATAGACTTTAATCCTTTTCCGGCCTGAGTTTATCCTGATTTCTCTGACTCAAAGGCCATTGCAGCCCCACAAATAATCTTGCGGAGGTTTAGCTGATATAAACAACATTAGAAGACAAAGTCAAGAGAACTTTTTCTGCCAGAAGAAATGTAAAATAATTCAGGCAGGAATCCTCCTTAAATCATCTCTCTAAGGATTTCCTGCCTGAATGTCTGCAAAAATATAAAATAACTTAAAATGGGAAAGGATTTGCCGGATCAACCGGTGCAGCCGGTTCTGCGTCATTTTCCTGCGGGGCTGTTTCCGGTGGAATATACAACCTCATGCTTTCCTCAAAGACTTTAGCTTTCAGCGGTTTTTTTAAGCCCTGGACAACCAATGCCTTATGGGGTGTTACCGGACAGATAAATTCACAGGCTCCGCAGCCGATGCATACATCTTCATGAACATGCGGGATATAAAGATGCTTTTCCGGCTTATACGGCAACATCTCGATTGCGGTCACCGGACAATGTTCGCCACAAGCAGAGCAATCCGTCTCATCCTTTTTGACAACGCAAAGCTCTTCCCTGAGGATTGCCGTACCGATTTTTTCTATCTTTTTCTCTTCTACTGTCAGCGGGCGGATAGCTCCCACCGGACAAACTTCCGAACAGGCAATGCACTCATGCAAACAAAAGCCTTTCGTGAAATCGAGAAATGGCTGCATGAACCCTCTTAATCCCCATTCGGTAATGCTCGGTTTGAGCATATGCGATTCACAGGCCGTCACACAAAGTTGGCATCCCGTACAATGGGAAAAGTAGTGATCCATATCAACAGCACCCGGAGGAATCGGCAGCCGTTTATCGGGACGTGTTCCCGGAATATGATAGGGAGAAGCATCGGGGAAAATTTTGTACGGCTCCGAAGATCCCTCCGGCGGCGGAGGCACTTGCCCCTCCTTTACTTTCCACGCACTCCAAAGAAGCGCACCCGCAGCAGGCAATGTTCCAGCAAATGCTCTCCTACTCATTCCAGCAGTGGAAGCGGCTGGAATCGAAACACGCTGCTTCTGCAAGTCTTGATCGATCTGGGATTGGGAAGAAGTTTTCTGCACTGAAATCTTTTTCTCTTGCACAGGCAGAGATTCATTCCTCCTCTTCCAACGCGGAACAAAACGGATAGCTCCCTTTGCACAGACGGAAGCACAATCAAAACAGAGTACGCAGCGGGTAAAATCCAGTTTCTTTTCCTTAGATTGGATACACTGTGCCTTGCAAGCTCTCTCACACAGACCACACTTAATACAAGCTTCCGGATCCAATTCCATACGGAAAAGGGAATACCTCGACAAAAATCCCAGAAAGCCACCTACAGGGCAGAGAGTATTGCAATAAAATCTTCCTCTTTTGGCAGAGAGGAGCGCTATTGCTATTAATACAAACAATGCAAATCCAAAAGCCGGTAAAGCCATCGCCACATTTCCCCCAATTGGTGAAATAAGATCATACACTTGATGCGTCTCCATGAGATATGTACTCAGTTCATTGATTCCAGAAACAACACCTGTATAGGCCAACATCCCCATGACCTTGCCATAGAGGGAATAAGGCTCTATCAATCCCAATAAGGCTGTCCATCCAAATATAATACAGAGCAAAGCAAAAATCACCGCCGCAGCGCGCACTCCATTCCATGCGGGAGCATAATGAAGTTTAGCAAAATGTTTGCTAACAAACTTCCCTACAGCGATTTTCTTAAGGAATCCCATCCGCGCGGGAAATGTAAAAATGCCGCGGAAAATATCCATCAGAATGCCAAATCCACAGAAAAACGAGCAATATACTCTACCAAAAAGGAGCGTCCCCACAATCAGTGTACAAAATGCCGCCGCCGCCACTACACTCCCGGCTCCCATAAAATTAAGCAGAGCAGGTACAAATTGATACTTCGCCGGATGGTATAAATGCCATACATCCGGCAAACGACTGTAAACATCCAAGAATTGTACACAGAGTAATGCAAAAAACAGGAGCGAAAAGAAGATCCTCCCTCTTCGAAACCATTTTAATTTTGATTTCATTTTTTCCCGTCAAAAAAGATACCGCAGAAACAAACTGCAGGAGTCGCTCTGCGGTATCTTTACTATATTCTCTAAATAACTTCTCTCTAGCAGAGCAAAAACTATGCAGTTAGGCCATTGTCAGGCGCTTCATATTCAGTTTGCTCAGATCCATTGTTCCCACACCGGCTTTTTCAGCCAGAGGCAAATAGGTAATCTCATTGATTTCATAAGGATCACCCATTTTATACTGACGAGCCACACTGGCAAAAATCTGGGTCGCCGCCGTATCCGCCGCAACCATATCCGTAGAAATGATCTGGTATTTAGCAATCGGTGAATACTTGGGATCACGACCACGCGGACCATGAGCCAACATCACCCGATACGCATCCAAAATAGTGAGCGTCGTCTTCTGGTAAGTTGCAAAATCAGCAATACATTGCGGTAAATTATGTCCATGCCAATAACCACGATCGAGGATACACCCCATATAATTTTTAAGTGAAGCCGTAATCTTGGTTCCCATGTGATGCTTAAGTACTGGCATATTGATAAAAACATCCGGATTAACCGCTAAACGGTGAACTTTAGCCTTTTTCAGAGAAACACCCTTGGGAATATCCTGATCAACAAACCAGGATGGGGTTTGTCCCGGGGCCATTTTGCCTCCATTCTTCTCTACTGCCGCCTTAATACCGCTGACTTCGTAACGATTTTCCCAATCGGTCCCACAAGTATTATCAAAACAGAGAACCTCTTTGGCTCCGGCTTCTAAACATTTCTTTACCACTAAGCCTACTAAATCCGGATCCGTATTAGCCCCATACTCGGGCCCGCGATCCCAACCAATATTAGGTTTGAGAACTACAGTCTGTCCTTTTTTGACAAAACGCTCAATCCCACCCATTTCGGCGATACCTTTTTCAAACATCTCTACGGCTGTTCCACCGTAAATAGCAACCATATCCAAAGGCTTATCGGAAGTATTTTCCGTCTTCTTATCAGAAGTTTTTATCTCCTCCGCATAGGCAAATAAATTTTCTGACCATCCGCCTGCCAACGTCGCTGCTGCCGCCGCACCAACTGCTGCCCGTTTAATGAAATCTCTTCTCTTCATAATCTTTTATATTTCTAATGATTAGACATTGGGAGAAATCCCCGTCACACCCGGAACTAGCTGCGTCCAGACCGGATGGAAGATTTTAGATATAAGTCTCCCCTTCTTCTGAGCCGGACAATCACTGTACGGCCTTTCTATTTTATAACTTGGAGTGAACTCCAGTGCAAATATTTTTTCTATTTCTCAAAAGAATTTTTGCCCTACCTCTCTTTTCCTCGCCAATTTTTACTATTTCAATAACTTCTATAAGGAATTCCTTGGAAATAATATTATTAATTCTATCTCCGCTTAAAAATTCTTTCGAAGAATAAGTAACTAATACAATTCCTGCTCCTTATTAAATATTTCTCAATACAAAATCTTCCACAGATTTTCTAATGAAAACACACTGTTGCATGTTGTAAACACAGCAAATATTTCATATTATACAAAAGTATTGTTCTTATAGAGAAAAACTGTTTTATATAATTAAAAAAAGCATATATTCAAATTGGATAAATGCTTCTTCAGACAATCTTCTGAAAACAATGATTACCATTCCTCTACCACTTCTCCTCTTGTTCCCTTCCTTCTTAACCTCTCCTTTATCGTAAATTCTATTGTTCCATTGAACTCAGTCTTCAGCCGATATTATGTCCTATATTAAATTCGCTCATCACATCATCTATCGTAATAAGACACACTCCAGTGATAAACAATCTCTCCACCGACGATCCTGAACCTGTCGTTGTTGCATTATTCACATAATAATAGTTATCCTGGATAATAGATGTATAATCTATGCTAATCCTAGCAACAGCTTCTTTTTATGTTCTTTGATATATTCTGAACTCTTCACTCTCATTCTCTCTGCTAATTTATGCCTTATTTTAAACTCGCAGCAATACATACTAAAAAAACAGTCTGCCATCCTTTTACAGATGGCAGACTGCCTAAATCTTAACAGAGCACTTTATTATATCTCAAGCCTCTGTCGTGTTCTGGATTATTCGACAATCAAGCGATAGAAGGCCGCTGCTTCGGTCAACGGCAATCGATAGATATAAGTTCCATCCTCGATCTCTGCCGGATCTCCGGCCAGAACCCATTGCCCGTTGGCTTCCGCTGAGACTTCCAGTACAGCTCCTGAACTTACCGCCCAGCGAAGTACCAATTCATCTCCTTCGATTGTATAGGCTAATACCGGGCCTTCCGGTGCCGGCGGTTCGCTGCCGCTTACGAATGATACGTTGTCAAAGACAGCGCAGCAATCTCTACTGCTTGTGGAATGAGAAGTTGACCACAAACCAACATAGAGCGGCAATGTACTGCCCAGCTCGCCTTCTTCCCATTCTCCAGTATCGATTTTCATATATTCCGTCCAAGTTTCTCCGTCCAGACTAATATAGCCATAAACGATATTCCCTTCACGGATCAATCTCTGCCAATGAGGAAAGACAAGAGCATCCAAGCTTAAAGTCACTTCTGAATCATTCCCCACACCAAACCCGACATAATCCCTCCAGCAACCAACATACTGTGTATTGCTTCCAGAAGTATCCGTATCCGTAGATCTTTGGGTCTGAGTCGCAATGTACCGTGAATCCGCAGAAAAATCTCCGCTGGAGATCCCTTCACGCAGCATGATACCGGCTTTAGACCAATCGCTGGCTGAAGACGGGAACTCAATAATTCGTGCCGTAAAAGTGAAGTCACCCTCAGAAACAGAACGATAAACATAGCTGAAATGATCAGATGTACCCCAGACATCGGAACCATTGCCCCAAATCTTAAAGGTAGAGGTCTCGGCATCATAGTCATAGAATCCTACAACTCCGTTCTTTTCCTGTCCTACATTGGCAAAACTGAATTCACTCTCATCGGGTACTGGCAGTGCTGGTTCCACATAGGAGGAATTATAACCACTCACTACTGCCTCATGCAGATTATTCTGATCCTGTGAGAAATAAGCAATCCCCAAATATCCAGAGACTGGCATCTGATTGGTTGAATTTTCACCTAGCGTAGTAAAATCTCCCCAATTGACCAACGTCCAATAGTTTCCGTCTACCGAACGATAGCAGGAGAATTTATCTCCTTCACGCTTTAAACGAATCCACTGACAAGGGAAAGTTTCATAATCGCCATTAGCTTTTCCAACCATATTAAACTCAGTTCCTTCCTCGTTAATCTGTGGAAAAGTAGCAAGAGAATCCGAACCGGGAGGATTAACTCTAATTGTAGGATGTACAAAAACTGCTGTACCCATCATCGCAATGTGCTGACTGTCGCCATCTAATGATGCTCTAAATTGCAATCCTACCTTAGCCCAATTATGATTATGCTCAATCGATTCTATACAAAGCACGGCATCAAAATCACCTTCAACCTGCTCATATAAAAATAAGCAACTTGTTTCAGTACCCGGTAATGCATCATCCCCTCCGTTGTAAAGATAAATTTTACTATCTATTGCTTCAGCATGGCCTTGAACTCCTATCGGATTCATAATTGTCTGATTGAGTATGCAGTAGTCTCCTACTACCGTCACCGGTTCCGGCATCGGAAGCCCTGAAGCATTTCCAACTTCCGCTACCGTCACCGCTATCGTGTAACCTGCTGCTCCTTCTACCGTCAGCTCTACTACTGTATCACTCTGTATCTTTGCTCCGATCACCGTCGCTCCTTCGATCGTGTAATTATCCGTTACCACTGCTGATTCCGGATCTACCGCTCCATCGAACTCTACTATGACCTGTGATCCGAATCCATATACACAGATCGGCAGAACTGGAACTTCATTCGCTTCAACCGTCAACGTTACCTCATCGGTCAACACCGTTTTCCCGGGTACATACAGCTCACAATACGCCTTCATCCCGTCATATTCCGGCCTTGCCACAAAGACTATGTTCGTTGAAGTTGCTCCTTCCTGAGCTACTCCATCCACATACCACTGATAAGTAATCGGAGCATTGAACTCATTCTCTGTCTTCGCTTCCACAAAGACCTCTACCGTATCTCCTGCTGTCACCGTCATATCCTTCGGCTGCTGCAGAATATCGATAATTGCCGTATCCGGATTCACATAGACTCCCAAATACTCTCCGGTCAGAAGCGGCGCTGAGCCATTGGCTTGGAAGTTTTCTCCTTCTCTGGCCCAGTCGATAGTCAAGTAATCTCCTCCTCCTATCTCAGCCAAAACCGCCGTAAAGAAATATCTCTTCCCGGCTTCCAGATAAACCTGCCCCATCTCGTGTGTTACTTCATTTCCATCTGCGTTCTTCCAGTCGTAAATTCGACCGTTGCCAAAGGTTGAAATACTACTATTCCAACCCTGCTCCCAAGTAACCGGTTCATTAGCCGTGTTTACATAACTTTCATCCGTAGAGAGATAGAATCCCATATGGTCATCACAAGCTCCCGCGAAACGGTAATTCCCGCTCACTTGCGGTGCCAAGTATCCCACCACTCTCTCTATACAATTATCCTGATCAAAGTCTTCCTTTACTATCTCGATATAGTTATCCACTCTTGGATTAACTTTATTCGCAATTTGACGATACGCATGATCCACTGGAGTCCACTGAGTCGCCTCGCGAACTGCCAGCCAATCCACATAGGTATCAGTTGTTCCTACTATCGTATCATTGAAACACTCCAGATAGGTATATCCTGACGCCCACACAAAACCGGTGAACTTCGTCGTATAGTTGTTCATTACATTGCCGGCATCATCGCTTAATCCGCTGACATGAACCGTGTAGCTCTTGCCCTCCTCATGACGAGTCGTTTGCAGCATCACTTCATATCTGTTGGTTCCATAGATATTCACCAATGCGTTTAACACCTCCAGCCCATCAATGCTGTAATTGTTTTTATTATCCAATCCGTTACTGATCGGTTCACTGAAGGTCAGCTTGACCTGTTCCATCGTATAACTGCCCACTGCCGTAGCTGTAGGAGCTGTCACGTCTTGCGTCACATTCAGCGTGATCTCTGGCGTTACTATATGCTTACCTCCAAAATAGGCTTCCATCTTGTAGGTCCCAGCGTGCATATTCTGAACATTCTTGATACTCAGTGTATCATCGTTTATTGAAGCAATCCAGTCAGGCTCCCCCACTATACCTTTTGTAAAAACATCTTCTACAGGAGTCCAATCCGTTGCGATTCCATAAATATCATTCTTCACAAACCATCTATAAACAGGTTTTTCTCCCTCGATTTCTGACTTGAAGTTCAATGGAATACTCCATTCTAAACGACTGTTTCTCTCTACTGTCATACTCGTTGCAGGAGTTTCAACAAACTCCAGAACCGTATTAGCAGGATTAATTGGTTTGGCTGGGTCAAGAACATAGAACTTATCAATAGAAGGCGTATCATTTAGAATTTTTCCTGGTCCTTGATACGGTAAAGACCAAGCTAGTGAAATGCTATCACCAATGCTTGCTTCAAAATGATAAATTCTAAAATAGTAAATGTTACCTGCAACCAGTGCCACATCAACAGATTGAATACTAGCTGCTCCTTCATACTCTTTAGGATAAACAGAATCCGTTACCTCTGCTAACATAGACAAATTTTCCGGATTGGTATCCGTACTCAGATAAAACTGGCTCTCATCATCTGAAGCAATTGCAAAACGATAGTTACCTGTCTGTGGGGGCACCAAATATCCTTCTATATAGGTACAATAATAGTCTCCACGATTGAAAGGACTCTCTATAACATCTACTTCTGCTATACTAGTCGGCAATGCTCCGTTATCGACAAGATTCTTAAAAGCTGCTAAATCAGCAGGATTGTCAGTATCGTTACCGTAATCATAATACCTTAATGTAATACCATTACATAATGCCATCTGTGTCAGAACCACATCATCATCGATCACTTCATTGCCTGAAGGATCCGTTACCGTCATCTCTACGGCAAATGTCATTCCCGCTTCTAGATCCGGTACATAGAATTGAACCGATGTATTATCTCCATTGACTATCAGATCCTCTATCCCCAGAAGTGTTCCATCTTCTAGTTTGATGGTATAGTTGGATACATCTGCCAATGACACCGTATCCATTGCTTTACTGAAGTTCACCGTTATCAGATTTCTAATTGGGACAACACTGGCTGTGGCTGTAGGAGCCGTTGCTATCTCTTCACTCTGAGAGGAAGAACAAAAGTTCGTGGCATCTGAATTGAAGGGAGTAATCTCCGCTTGAACGGAAATGATCCCCAACGCAAATAAGACACCTACTTCTATTAGTTTTTTATTCATATGCATCATAATTTGGTTGAATAAATTAAAAATTTACTGGGAAATGGTTTATTTTAATCTTTATAAGCTTCGCCACTGGATTGGCAAAACCAATCATAATCTCCGGAACCATCATTCTCTATGCTCTGAGTAATATCCGTGTAATTAACAGTTTTGGTGACGTCCAGCAGAGTTTTACTGGTCCATTTGCGAATTTGGCTGTGACCATCTGCAAAAGAAAACCCGCAGGCACCATTGTGTAAAGCAGAGGGGATGTCACACCACATGTTATCTGCTACAACCTCATAACGACCACTGGCATTGCGCTGACTATAAGCTCCGGAATAAAGACATCCATCATTAATAGAATCTGGATGCTCATCAACCGTCACCCACAATTTAGAAGGAGAAATCTTCTTAATATCTGTCATCTTCTTGTAAACACGAAGACCATCATCCCCATTCAAGTCATCTCCTTCAATCCCTCCCATATCACAGCAGTTCATATTTGCATTCATAGAAATAGAACGAACTCTCTCTTTGCCTCCAGTAATACCGTTACCTGGAACAGCAAAAATATCTGCTGGACATTTAAAAGCTTTGGCGGCTCTCCCCATATAGTGCCCCATATAAGCATAATCCGGGTCTATTAGGCATAACTCATTGGTATTATCTTTATTATTAGAATCCCAACTAATCCAACCTGAAATCCAGCCTTTTCCAACAGAACTTGTCGCATCGTAATTAGGCATCATAAGATCTTGATTATCTACACCATACATAATCCAAGCTAAAATAATCTGCTTGGTATTATTCATGCAGGAGATTCCTTGGGCTTTTGCCTTAGCTTTGCTAAGAGCGGGAAGAAGCATGCCAGCCAAAATTGCAATAATTGCAATTACAACTAGTAGTTCAATCAGAGTAAAACCCTGATTTTCGCTATTTTTTTTAATTAAACTTGGAACCTTTTTCATACGCATATCTTTTTTAGGGAATGATGTTCTGAATGCAACTTTGTTTCTAAAAACAACTCTCATCAGAAAGTCTCACTAAAACTTTTCATCATTACCTTTCTCAAAATAATTGAAAAAATACAAAATGTCAAAAAAAAAAAAACAACTTAAATTATTTAAAAAAAGTTATTTATAAATAAATATGATTTTAATATTTGCACTTTTTTAGATGAGCAAAATCTTTATACCTCAATTTTACAAAGAAAAACAACTTCTATAAGGAATTCCTTGGAAATAATATTATTAATTCTATCTCCGCTTAAAAAATTCTTTCGAAGAATAAGTAACTAATACAATTCCTGCTCCTTATTAAATATTTCTCAATACAAAATCTTCCACAGATTTTCTAATGAAAACACACTGTTGCATGTTGTAAACACAGCAAATATTTCATATTATACAAAAGTATTGTTCTTATAGAGAAAAACTGTTTCAAGACAAGACAATGAATAGTAAAGAATTAACTAACGCTTTCAATCCATCAATAGAAAGAGTTAAAACGGCTATCAAAGCATTACAAAATGGCAAAGGTATCCTATTAATTGATGATGAAAATAGAGAAAACGAAGGAGACTTAATCTTTTCTGCCGAAAAAATGACAGTTCCAGAAATGGCTTTGATGATTAGAGAATGCAGCGGCATTGTCTGTTTATGTTTACCCCCCGAAAAGGCCTTTAGCTTAGGTTTAAATCTAATGGTCGAAAATAACACCTCTCATTATGGAACAAATTTTACCATATCAATAGAAGCTGCTAATGGAGTAACTACAGGAGTCTCCGCATCAGATCGAATTACAACAATAAAAGCTGCAATAACAGAAAATGCTACATCCAATGATTTAGTATCCCCAGGGCATGTGTTTCCTTTGATAGCCAAATCAAATGGTGTTTTTGAACGGGATGGACATACCGAAGGAAGCGTCGATTTAATGAAATTAGCGGGGCTTTCACCTTATGCTGTTCTTTGTGAGTTAACTAATATAGATGGAAGTATGGCTAAAATGCCTGAAATAACATCATTTTCTAAAATCCATAATTACCCAATTGTTTCAATACTGGATATTATTGAATATCGAAAAAAAATGAATGGATAAATTTATGAAAAGGAAATAGGAAATTCTGATCTGTTTTCCTGAAAAAACAGCTCTGCGAACCAAAAAGAAACATGAAACATCTCTCTGCGGAATTATTCTCCTCGGAGAGATATTTTTTCCCCTGGCAAGAAGAGTACGGATACACTTCAGGCCATTTTACTTATATTTCTTCTCAGGAGAAAAATCCTAGAAAATTCGAGTTGATTGCAGAATAACCGATCTATCTAAAACGGAAGGCTGTAGCAGAGAAACAGCGTTCTTCTTCCAGAAATCCATATCTCCATTATATATTTGCATCAAGTATTGACAATTTTAATCTCAGCTTAACTAGTCTCCTCAACCAATGCCTCCGTCAGATTTACTCAATACGGAAGATTCAAGAGTCCTTTAACATGTTCCTCTCTCACTTTGTCTTAGTCATAAAACTGGGGAGACGCGTCAGAACGGGCTCTATAACAAATAGGCCTTGATCAATCAGCTTAGATATTTCTTTAATAGCTCCGGACGCATAGAATTGACTCTCTTGAGATAATCAGCAAGGAGATTCTTTTTCGAAAGCTAAATATTAAAGAGGTTAAAGTCTCTTCCAAACATTCACATCAAATTGACGACGATCTTCATAAGGGTGATGAATATAAAAATCTAATAAAGTACTGTTGATTCTTTCCGTGAAAAAGCGGTTTCACAAACCTCCGAGGTTTTAGTAAAAAGATAACAGGGTATTATCTGTTCCAGATAACGAGTCTTATTCACACAATAATAGTTATCCCGGATAATAGATGTATAATCTACGGTAATCCTTTCATAGCAACATCTTCTTTTTATGTTCTTTGATATTTTCTGAACTCTTTACTCTCATTTTCTCTGTTAATCTATACCTTATTTAAACTCGCTGCAATACATACTAAAAAAAGCGGTCTGCCATTCTTTTACAGATGGCAGACCGCCTGAATCTTAACAGAGCGCTTTATATCTCAAGCCTCTGCCGTGTTTTACTCTATCTGGTCCGATTATTCAACAATCAAACGATAGAAGGCCGCCGCTTCGGTCAACGGCAATCGATAGATATAAGTTCCATCCTCGATCTCTGCCGGATCTCCGGCCAGAACCCATTGTCCGTTGGCTTCCGCTGAGACTTCCAGCACAGCTCCGGAACTTACCGCCCAGCGAAGTACCAATTCATCTCCTTCGATTGCGTAGGCTAATACCGGGCCTTCCGGTGCCGGCGGTTCGCTGCCGCTTACGAATGACACGTTGTCAAAGATGGCACGACAATCAGTACTGGTATCGCTCTTAGCTGTACTCCACATACCAATATACAGAGGCAATTCCTTGCCTAACATTCCATCTTCCCATTCCTCCGTGTAGAGAGCATCGAACTCTGTCCAATTCACTCCATCCGAACTGCAGTAGAATCTCAATGCATTGCCCTCTCGGGTTATCCGATGCCAGTTCGGCCATGAAGCTGCTATGCCGCTGCTTGGAGCCGATCCAACTGACTCACCATAATAGGTACGATACTGCGAGAGATAATTTTTACTAGCACCATTATTGATACTGTATATCTGCGTCAATACATAACGGGAATCGATCGGGAAAGTTCCATCCTCAGCTCCTTCACGAAGCATAATACCTGCTCTGCAGTACTCGGAAGTACTGTTCAGATATTCAACTACGCGGACTGTGAAAGAAAAATCTCCCACATTTTCCGAGATCGGCATATAAATGTAACTGAAATGATCTGATAATCCCCAAACATCAATACCATTAGCCCAAAGCTTAAAGGTACCTGTCTCAGCATCATAATCATAGAAGCCAGCCGGTGCACCTTCTTTCTGTCCGACATTAGCAAAACTGAATTCACTCTCATCGGGTACTGGCAGTGCTGGCTCCACATAGGAAGAATTATAACCACTCACTACTGCCTCGTGCAGATTATTCTGATCCTGCGTCGAGTAAACGATTCCCAGATAACCTGAAGACGGCATCTGATAGGTACTATTTGTTCCTACCGTCGTAAAATCTCCATCCGTTACCAGTGTCCAATACTTTCCGTTTAAGGAACGATAGCAGAAGAACACATCCCCTTGGCGTTTGATTCGCAGCCACTGGCTCGGATATGTCTCATAACTATAATTGTTATAAGAAACCAATCCGATCGATTCTGTTCCATCTTCTGCCACACTAATCTGCGGGAAGCTATCATAAGAACTTGATCCTGCCGGATTCGGTCTGGTTGTCGCTTGTATTCGAACCGGCGTTGCCAGCATCGCTACGTGTGGACTATCCGCATCCAGTGACGCTCTGAAGTTTAATCCCACTTTCGACCAATCATTATTTGCTTCTATCGATTCCACACAGAGAACCACATCGAAGTCTCCCTCAACCGGCTCACTCAGGATTAAACAACCTACTTCATTGTTATTCCAGAAATCTCCTCCTCCATTATAAAGATGGATCTTTCCGTCTGCTGCTTTGGCATATCCTTGAACCCCAGTCGGATTCATGATTGTCTGATTGAGTATGCAGTAGTCTCCTACTACCGTCACCGGTTCCGGCATCGGCAGTCCTGAAGCATTTCCAACTTCCGCTACCGTCACCGCAATAGTGGAACCTGCTGCTCCTTCTACCGTCAGCTCTACTACCGTATCGCTCTGTATCTTTGCTCCAGTCACCGTCGCTCCTTCGATCGTGTAATTATCCGTTACCACTGCTGATACCGGATCTACCGCTCCATCGAACTCTACTATGACCTGTGATCCGAATCCATATACATAGATCGGCAGAACCGGAACTTCATTGGCTTCAACCGTCAACGTTACCTCATCGGTCAACACCGTCTTCCCGGGAACATACAGCTCACAATACGCCGTCATCCCGTCATATTCAGGTCTTGCCACAAAGACTATGTTCGTTGAAGTTGCTCCTTCCTGAGCTACTCCATCCACATACCACTGATAAGTAATCGGAGCATTGAACTCATTCTCTGTCTTCGCTTCCACAAAGACCTCTACCGTATCTCCTGCTGTCACCGTCATATCCTTCGGCTGCTGCAGAATATCGATAATTGCCGTATCCGGATTCACATAGACTCCCAAATACTCTCCGGTCAGAAGCGGCGCTGAGCCATTGGCTTGGAAGTTTTCTCCTTCTCTGGCCCAGTCGATAGTCAAGTAATCTCCTCCTCCTATCTCAGCCAAAACCGCCGTAAAGAAATATCTCTTCCCGGCTTCCAGATAAACCTGCCCCATCTCGTGTGTTACTTCATTTCCATCTGCGTTCTTCCAGTCGTAAATTCGACCGTTGCCAAAGGTTGAAATACTACTATTCCAACCCTGCTCCCAAGTAACCGGTTCATTAGCCGTGTTTACATAACTTTCATCCGTAGAGAGATAGAATCCCATATGGTCATCACAAGCTCCCGCGAAACGGTAATTCCCGCTCACTTGCGGTGCCAAGTATCCCACCACTCTCTCTATACAATTATCCTGATCAAAGTCTTCCTTTACTATCTCGATATAGTTATCCACTCTTGGATTAACTTTATTCGCAATTTGACGATACGCATGATCCACTGGAGTCCACTGAGTCGCCTCGCGAACTGCCAGCCAATCCACATAGGTATCAGTTGTTCCTACTATCGTATCATTGAAACACTCCAGATAGGTATATCCTGACGCCCACACAAAACCGGTGAACTTCGTCGTATAGTTGTTCATTACATTGCCGGCATCATCGCTTAATCCGCTGACATGAACCGTGTAGCTCTTGCCCTCCTCATGACGAGTCGTTTGCAGCATCACTTCATATCTGTTGGTTCCATAGATATTCACCAATGCGTTTAACACCTCCAGCCCATCAATGCTGTAATTGTTTTTATTATCCAATCCGTTACTGATCGGTTCACTGAAGGTCAGCTTGACCTGTTCCATCGTATAACTGCCCACTGCCGTAGCTGTAGGAGCTGTCACGTCTTGCGTCACATTCAGCGTGATCTCTGGCGTTACTATATGCTTACCTCCAAAATAGGCTTCCATCTTGTAGGTCCCAGCGTGCATACTCTGAACATTCTTGATACTCAGCGTATCACTCTTCCCATTGGCCACATAGTCTTCTCCTCCCGTATTGCCCGTATTGAATACCTCCTCTACCGGTCTCCAATCGGTGGCAAATTTATATCCATCATTCTTCACAAACCATTGATAGACGGGTTCCTCTCCCTCTATCTCCGATTCGTAATTCAGCGGAATACTCAATTCCAGACGGCTGTTCATCTCTGCCGATACACTCGTCGCCGGTTCTTCTACAAACTCCAGAACCGTATTGGCTGGATTGACCGTCTTGAGCGGATCCATTACAAAGAAGCTCGATACCGACGGATCATTGTTAACCAATGCTACAGGTCCTTGACTCGGCAGTGACCAGGCCAGAGTTACACTGTCTCCACCGCTTCCTTCAAAATGATAGATCCTGAAGTAATACCAATTGCCTGCTGTCAAGGCCACATCTTTTGACTGCACTACCGTTTCGGTCTTTCCATATTGTTTAAAGTCAGAATACCCGGTTACTTCCGCAGTTAAAACCAGATTCTCCGGATTTACGTCCGTACTCAGATAGAATTGGCTCTGATCATCTGATGAAACCGCAAAACGATAGTTCCCTGTCTGCGGCGGTACCAAATATCCTTCTATATAGGTACAATAGTAGTCTCCGCGAGCGGATGGACTCTCCACTGCCGTGGCATTGACTATACTGGTTGGAGCTGCTCCTCCATCTACCAAGTTCTTAAACGCTGCTAAATCGGCTGGATTGCTGTCATCATCCCCGTAATCATAGTACTGCAACGATACATTAGATTGTAATCCCAGCTGCGTCAGCTGTAATCCTTCATCTATCACCTTGTTGCCAGACGGATCCATTACTTCCATCTCTACCGCAAAGGTCATTCCTGCTTCCAGTCCCGGTACATAGAATTGAACCGATGTATTATCTCCATTGACTACTAAATCTTCGATCTCCAGAACTGTTCCATCCTCCAAAATAATTTTGTAATTGGACGAATCTGCCAGAGTCTCTGGATCCATTGTTTCGCTGAAGTTCACCGTCACCAGATTCCGAACCGGTACTACACTCACGGTTGCCGTGGGGGCTGTCGTATCTTCTTCTACCTTAACTATCGCTGTTTCTGAAATGACTGAGCTCCCCTTATCTGGCGCTCCGGAACCAAAGTTCATCACTTCGCAGTAATATTCGCCCGCGTCTGCCGCTGAAGTCGGACTCTTGCTGTAAGTTGCGAAGATTTCTCCCTCTATCGCAACACCATCCTTGTACCACTGATAGGTCAAAGGATCTCCTGTCGCTCTGACTGTTAATGTCAGCTCCTGCGGTGCCTTGATACTCTTGGAAACTGGATGTATCTGTATCGCTACCTCTTCATACGGTACCTGATCATCCACATAATCGACCGAAGTCATATAGAACTTGGTTGTCGGATTCTTGAATTCATTAGTCAAGCTCTCCGAACAACCTTTAATTTCTTTTCCATCTAAGCAATAGTAAGGACCCGCATAAACGGTCTGATCCATATCCTCGATGACACGACTTGAAATCAGTGTCCATGTAATTTCTCCATTATCTTCCGGAGCTTCCTGTCCATAATAACTGTTGATTACATCTCCTACTCTGCCCAGACGTAGCCAAAGCTTATTTCCTGCTTGGAGATAGTCATAGGCCAATATCTGCTCTCCATCAACCTTCACCGTATTGATAATTGATAGATTTGCCGTTGTTCCACCATCTTGGACACGGTAATTGGCATTCATAGCCCATCTTCTATCAAACTGGCTAACTCCGGTTTCGATATTAGTGCGCACTACATAGCTCAATGTATTCGTATCCCAATCTGAAACAAATTCCGGATAGAAATGAACCTCCTGATTGGATGAATGAGAATTTGCTTTTCCTTCATCCAGCTCATGACGAATCATGATTCCTGCACGGGCCGCTTGACTCGAAGCTCCTTGACCTAATACTCGAGTACGAATATCAAAATCTCCCGTATATTGTTTATATACAAGTGTCGCTTCATCATAGGTTGACCAACAATCCATTCCCTGATTGTTGATATAGAATCCATCGTGTCCCAGTGCCTCCGCTGTTCCTTTCGTGAAAGGATTGCCGGTATTGGCTACTCCAAACTCCGC
>CALXMK010000021.1 GCA_944389455.1 uncultured Verrucomicrobiota bacterium | reverse complement strand
AAAAGCTGGCTCGGATATATAAAATATCCTTTCGTCTTGACCGCATCCTCTTTTATCTCCGGAGTTATTATACTGTCCGGTAAAGAAGCATAGTCAATACTATCGTCTCCACCTTCTATGTAATCTGTAAAGTTTTCACTGATGAAGCGGTAGAACAATGTTCCCAAAACAAATTGCTTGAAGTCCCATCCATCGACAGCCCCACGCACTTCGTTGGCTATTTTCCAAATTTGAGATTGCAACTGTTCTCTTTGCTGTATGCTTATCATTTTATATTCGTCTTTTTTAAGTTGTTATACATTTTTTCTTTGAGAGGTAAACTCATTTATTTTTATTAATAAGTTCCCTTCTGTCTATATTTAATAATTCTGCTATTTTTGAAAGTGTAACCAGATCAGGCTACGAAACATTGGTACACCATTTTGATGCTTGACGGATCTTTCTTCAATTGTTCTGCTAACCATTTACCTGTTTTCATCTCCTCTACAAGAACTAATTTGAATCTGTTTATAGGCTTCCACATTAATCATTAAATTGAATTCTATGCAAAGATAATGAACTAATTTATTTGATGATTGTAGTTATCTATTTTTATCTGCATATATTTCCCCAACTTTGGAGAGAATGCCCTAAAACACAACTAACCATGCTCGCTTAAGCATAATAGATAATTCTCAAAAAGTGTCTAAAATTTGTCAACAAACAAATAAAACAGAATAAACCCAAAAATTCCATTCTGATATTTCAATAAATTTCAAATCTTTATGATCAGCAAGCCGTCAACCAAACTCTAATCCTCAAAGACAAAAAACTTGAATTTTGTACTAAAAAGGATAGAATCCAGTACGGCCTATGGTAAACACATTTGCGGGTCAAATTAAATTTTCCGTGTTGTTAGGGATAGCTTTAGCTTTATTCCTAACTTCTGCAACATCTTCGTTAAAAGCGGAAACATCCCCTTCCACTCCAGTTCTGCAAAAAGAAACTATTAAAATTTCGGATAAGTTGGCTCCCCTGCCTGCCGGTTCCATTCAGCTCACCGGATATCTGGAAAAAGAAATTCAAAATTCCATTACTCACTGGAATAAAGGAAACCTCCCCTATTCAAAATTTGTTGAGTTCTTCCGCTCGGGCCGCCCTCAATTTGCTTTAGGTGAGATGTGGGGCAAAGCTGTCCGATCCGGCTGTATGTTCTACCGTTACACAAAAGATCCTGAATTAAAGCAAATTTTAAGAAAAACGGTCGATGATCTTCTTAGTACGGAACGAGAAAATGGCAGCATCAGTTGTATGCCTGTAAATCTTCAGCCCGACAGCGGAGGTGGAGATCTCTGGGAACGCAAATATGTTTTACTGGGACTTGATGAATACTACCAACAAGTCGAATCTGATCCCCAGATACTTGCTGCCATGATTCGGCAGGCGGACTGTATTATTTCTCAAATCGGTGATACTCCACCTAAAAAGTCGATTACTGAACTGGGATGGAGTCCGAATCATATTGAGTCATCCACTTTGTTAGAACCGTTTATGCGCCTCTACTTCCATACGGGAGAAGAGCGTTTTCTGGAATTTGCCCACTATATTATCAAATCCGGCGGTTCACAAGGATATAACCTATTCCATCAGGTTGAAACTAACACCCCTCCATATAAAATGGGAGGTCCCTATCCTAAAGCTTATGAAATGACCTCTCTCTTTGAAGGATTAGTGGAATATTATCGTGCAACCGGAGAACAGCGCTGGGGCACCATTGCATCAAACTATTTTCATAATATTCGAACTAAGGAAATTACTATTCTCGGCAATGGCGGCGCCGACCAGCCTTATCACCCCAAAGTTTATGGTGAAGCATGGGATAACACCGCTACTGAGCAAACAAATCCGCAAATTACCCGGATGATGGAAACCTGTGTTGGTGTCACCTGGATGAAATTCTGTAGTCATCTCCTCCGGTTGGAAGCAAATTCTGCCGCTGCAGACGAAATAGAAAAATACATTTATAACGGTCTGCTCGGAGCAATGAAACCTTCTGGAGATGGATTTAGTTACGTCAATCTCCTAAACGGGGAAAAAGTAACCAATCAAGGATGGGGATGGAACTTTGACGGAATGCCGGTAACTTGCTGCAATCTTAATGGTCCCATGGGACTGGCCTATATTCCTTTTATCGCCGTAATGAATTCGGCTCAGGGTCCTTTCATCAATTTATACAATGCTGCTGAAATTACAACTCAAACTCCTAGCGGTACCCCCCTGAAGCTCTCCATCCAAACAGAATACCCGCTCTCTGGAGAGGTTAGTTTAAAGATAGCCCCAGCCAAAGCGGAAACTTTTACCCTCTCCCTGCGCATTCCCGCTTGGAGCCGCAATACCAAAGTTATCATCAACGGCACCGCTCACCATCCCGCTTCCGGCTCTTATTACCCTATTCATAGAAAATGGGGAAATGGGGATCAGGTCAAAATTATCTTTGATATGCAGTGCCGCCAGTTGGATGCCCCTCAAGGTTCTCACCCGCAGAGCCCATTCTTTAAAGCAGTCACTTGGGGGCCTCTGGTTCTAGCACGCGATGAAAATACAGATCCTGACTACAATAAGCCTGTCACACTGATTGCCGATAAAAATGGAATTATCCAAGCTGTCCGAGAAAAACCAACCCTTCCCGGCACGCGGATAGAATTCTCTATTCCGACAACTGACGGTACAATCCGTATGATCGATTATTCCTCAGTCAATGGCTGGAACGGCAAAAAAGTCTGCACCTGGCTGCCCACAAAAAAAGAACAATCGGTACAAAAATAATTCGAAAACCAAAAATTTATGGAAGAATATTCCATTCCAAAAGAAAAATTTACAGGTACTCCTGAAGAGATCGAGCGTCAATGGTACGAAAAAATCTATCGAGGAGATAAAGTTAAACAGCTCACCTTTCGGGCTGTCCTCACCGGAGCTATCCTAGGAAGCATCCTCTCATTGACTAATATCTATATCGGATTAAAATCCGGGTGGGGATTTGGAGTAACCTTAACGGCCTGCATTCTCTCCTATTCGATTTGGCGCTGCTTTCAGAAGATGGGATTGGTCAAAGAACCTCTTTCCATTTTGGAAAACAATTGTATGCAGTCTACCTCCAGTGCTTCGGGATACTCCACCGGCAGTACTTTAGTTTCAGCTTTCGCGGCCTTGGTTATGATTAATGGGGAACCTATGAATACCTGGTTGGTCCTCTGTTGGGTATTTTTCATGGCTATTCTGGGAGTAACCATGGCTATCCCCATGAAACGACAAATGATTAATATTGAACAGCTGGCTTTCCCAACCGGTACAGCTTCTGCTGAAACGCTTTGTGCACTTCACTCCTCAGGAGGCGAAAAAGGAATGAGAGCCGGCATTGCGCTCGGAATCTCCGCACTGGCAGCTGCATTAAATGAATTCCTCATGAAGGGATTTTCTCTTTTTAAAGAAGGGATGTGGAGTCTTCAAAATATCTTCGACTCCTGCAACCATTGGTTCTACTGTTCTCTGCTGAATATGAATGAGCAAAGCGCGAAGGTTTGGGAACTGCGAACAGCTGTTTTCTCCTGGGATCCTATTTTTCTGGCTGCGGGAGCCATTACCGGTACTCGTATCTCTTTGAGTCTTCTTTTTGGGGGAACCATCTGCTGGTTTATTTTTATTCCCTGGGTTCAGAGCATAGGTTTAGTAGAATATGACGCCGGTTTCCGTGACCTTGTACAATGGTCATTATGGGGCGGAGCCTCCTGTATGGTCTCAGCCGGTATCCTCTCCTTTCTGCTTCAATGGCGCAGTATTCTCAATTCCTTCTCCTCAATTAAGAATATCTTCTCTCGAACTAAAAAAGAGGAGAGTTTGATCGAACGATTGGAAACTCCAATGTCCTGGTTCCTCATCGGCCAAGTTGTAGGGTTTACCGCTCTTGCCATTTTGGGTCATTATACTTTTGGTATGTCATGGTGGGCATCTGCATTGGCAGTTTTTATGACTTTCTTCCTTGCCCTAGTAGCTACTCGCGTAACAGGGGAAACGGATATTACCCCTACAGGAGCTATGGGAAAAGTGGTTCAGCTGACTTATGGAGCCATTACTCCTCCCGGACCAAACAGTGTTAATATCAATATTGCCAGCGCTAATATTGCAGCCGGGGCGGCTTTAGCTTCAGCAGACCTGCTTACCGATATCAAAAGCGGTTATCTGTTGGGAGCAAACCCTCGCAAACAATTCTTGGCTCAATTTTTTGGAATTTTTTCCGGCACAATATTTTCCGTTCTCGCTTTTCAGATGATTGCGCAGAACTTTGAAATTGGCGGCAATGAATTCCCCGCTCCCGGAGGACAAACTTGGAAAGCTGTAGCAGAAGCCATGGGGGGAGGAATTGAAAATATGCACCCCATTCAACTCTGGTCTATCGGCATTGGTTTGGGGCTCGGCATCATTTTGACTTTGATCATGCACTTCTGCCCCAAAACAAAGAACTTTCTTCCTGCTCCAACCGCGCTGGGACTCTCCTGGACTTTTGGCTGGTATTACAGTCTGCTCTTTGCTTTGGGGGCACTCATTGTGGAATTCGGAAAATGGAAAAACAAAAAATTTACCGAAGAATTTAATTTTCCCATTGCTTCCGGAATCATTGCAGGCGGCTCCATTATGGCTGTGCTTATTATCTTCATACAAATTATTAAGAATCAGTTGTCAGGATCCTAATCCGCAGACTCCATTATCATAATATCCTATGAGAGCCGTAATCCAGCGCGTTACCCAAGCCAGTGTCTCTATCGGAGGCACCTTACGGAGTCAAATCGGTTCTGGCCTGCTCATTCTCCTAGGCGTTGCGCCCGACGATACTCCTCAGGACGCGGAATGGCTGGCCAGTAAAATCGCCCGAATGAGAATTTTTAACGACAGCAAAGGGATTATGAATCTGAGCATGCTTGAGACAGGAGGCCAAGCACTTGTTGTCAGTCAATTCACTCTCTTTGCTTCAACGAAAAAAGGCAACCGTCCTGGCTATAGCGGAGCCGCTCTCCCCGAAACAGCCATTCCACTCTATGAACTCTTTATTCAATTGTTGGAAAAACAATTGCAGAAGAGTGTCTCTACGGGGGAATTTGGCGCTGATATGCAGGTCTCACTTGTCAACGATGGGCCTGTCACAATCTTAATGGATACTCATCGGAAAGAATAATCTATAACATTACTCTATTAAACCTGTGGAACAAAAAACTTCTCCTCATCCTCAATCCCAATCGGATAAAAATCTGGATTCCTCATCGGAATTACCGCCCCCTATAGTACATCCCGAAAATAATCTCTTTGGAATTCCTATTCCGAAAAAACTGCGTCCTGTTCTTATTATCCTCTTTATACTTCTCGCTCTGGGAGGAATGTGGTTGGCTTCTAAACGCACTCAAACTCCAAATCCCTTTTTCCCCTCTTATCAACAAGAACAGTCACAATCTGAAAACATAAATCAAGAATCCTCCCCTGGAAAACCATAACCTATACATCTTCTACTGATTTTGGCATAAAAAAGAAGAGAATACTCTCTTAAAGACAAAAAATGAAAGTAATAATAAGCTTAATCATCTTCGCGGGAATTTGTCTCCTGTTCTTTCATCTGCCATGGGGGTATGGAGCAGGATATCTTGGAGGAATATCAATCGGAACCTATCTGATTTTTGCATTGGATAAAATTAAAGCAATTAAACAATGGAGACGTATTCCCGAGATGACTTTCTATTGCTTATCAGCCTTAGGAGGCAGCTTGGCTATTCTGGCCGGGGAATTGACTTTTGGACACAAACGCAGTAAGTCCTCTTTCAACAGGATCTTTTACACTATTTTTATTTTACAATGCCTCATTATAGCGGGAGTATTATGGCTTAAATACCGGGGAATAATCCCACTCTTTACGGAATCCTAGCCATAAATTGTATCTTATTATCTTATATTTGCGTCTTTATAGACAAAAAACTTCACAACATCCCTCTCTGCGGTTAAAATCACTGGTATGAATGAATTTCGGAAACAGCCGGAAACCCCATTTACCCCAACAGCAAATGTTAAAAAAACTCCTTTTCTAGTCATCGACATCATTCTAATCGCAGCAGCAGTCTTCCTTATGATTTCAGGGGGACGTCCGCTCTCTGCAGCGGCTATAATCGGCATTACCGCCTTAGCTATCTGCGGAGCATGGATTGCCATCTGGCCTTGGATACGCGAAACCAATGTTCAATTAGGCAAAATTGAAACAGAACAATTCAAGAGTATTGAAACCAGTGCCGCCGAAATGGGCTCGGCTGCCGACAGCATACATTCTTCTATCGCAGAACTGGTCCAAATTCGTACCGCTCTCGAAGAGAGTTCCCGAAATGCGGCTAATTTGCCAGCTTCTATCAGCAAGGCAGCCAACCAGCTAGAAGCTCGAGCAGCACAAGTCTCAACCTATGAAAAAGGCGCTCTGGAAATGGAAGTCAGCAAATTACGCCGCACCGAAAAAGAGCTGCTAGACTCCGAAATTCAACTTCTTCACCAAATTCTAGCTTTGACTCAAGCCGGACTCAAATCTCAACAGCCCCAGATAATTAAACAAATGCAGCTCTTCCGCGGAGTTTGTCTGGATATTGCCAATCGTGCGGGAGTCCAATTGTCTATTCCTAAGGTAAACGAAATTTTTGATTCACAAGCCCATCAATTGCCGCCTGATGCTTCGGCCCCTGTTGGATCCGCTAAAATCACCCACATTCTATTGCCAGGTTTTCTCTATCAAGGACAGATCATCCATAAACCGATTGTTTTAACAGATCAAAATCCTCTGCCTACAAGCCAAAATGCTCCTTCTGAACAGATGAATAACACAAATCACATTTCTACAATGCCTACTCTCTCTCCTGAACCTCCTCGGCAAACCTCCTCCTCAGAACCTAATCCGACTTCTCCTACTCAAAATACCACCTCATCTTTTACTCCGGCAGAACCGCTCAGTGAACACCTGGATCATCTGGAAGAAATTCCTGAGGAAATCCATCATACTGAACTCACAGTCTCTCCAGCAGACGCTTTAGATCCTCTTCCTGAGGAATATGCTCCTGATATAACTCCTGACTTCACTCCAGCTGAACCTTTGGAAGATGATTCGGCAGCTGAAAACAAAACTGAATCCGACAATCCTCCTCTACATAACGAAGAACAGGAACTCTTTGCAAAAAACGCTTTTGAATCCAAGTTGCCCAAGAGCTCCAATTCAGAACAATCATCACCAAAAACTTACGGCGATGATAATCTAATCCCCCTCTAATCAACAATTAAACAACGGAGTTAATCCCCATGCAAAATCAGGAACTAGCCGATCTGGCAGCAAAATTCAAAAAAGAATTTCCACGACTTGAACAGATGCCTGTCGTTTCCGGGTTTGATGCCTTTGTTGATGAAATAATCTCTGTCGTAGAAGAACGTTCTGGCCCGGATGAGTGGAAACCCGTTTCTACCATGACCCAATTGGCTGAGTTGATAGCCGCCGCTGCAGGGAAAAGCAGTCTGCGTGAAATTATAGTCCAACGAATTAATTGCGGAGGATGCACCGTGAATCTGGGAGACGGTCTCTATTCTCTTGGGATTCCCGTCTATGCTTTTGCCACTATGGGAGAACCAATTCATTCCGCCTTTAAAGAATTCGCAGCCAAATGTACTTCTTGTGTTAGCTTGGAAGTTGATCCCGGACGTACATTAGCTCTGGAATTCACTGACGGGAAATATATGCTCAGTTCCGTCACCCAGCTAGCCGCCCTTACCCCTGAACATCTGGAAAAGAAACTTGCTGACGGATTCTATTTAGACTGCTGCCGCCGGGCTCGTATGCTCGCTTTAACCAATTGGAGCATGTACCCTCACATGACAGAATGCTGGGAAAAACTCAATGCGGAAGTCTTCACCTCTCTGAAAGAGAGGCCTCCCCTTTTTATCGATCTGGTTGATCCATCCAGCCGTACCGAAACTGATATTAGCCGAATGCTCCAAACCGTAAGCCGTTTTGAACAAAACACCCAGACTATTCTCGGCCTTAATGGAGTCGAAGCTAACGTGATAGCTCGTGTATTGAGGATTCCCGAAGCAAAAGAAAATCCGACGGAACTCTCCGAGCAAGCCGCTGCCTTGCAGAAAAAATTGGATATCGATACCGTTGTTATTCACTGTGTAAAACTTGCCGCCATGGCAAACGCAGATGGGAGCGTCGCTGTCGCAGGTCCTTATTGTCCTAATCCTAAGAAAAGTACCGGAGCGGGAGATCGTTTTAATGCAGGATTCTGCACCGGGGTTTTATTAGGATTGACTCCAAGGGAAAAATTGCTTCTGGGCTCTGCTTGTTCCGGCTTTTTTGTCCGTGAAGCTCGCAGCGCTTCCGCTGAGGAGCTGAGCCAATTTATTAAAGAATGGAGCCTGGGGAAAATTTAATCTTACAATCTTTATTTAATTAGAAAACTCACACATGAAATTCCATAAAACTCTAATTGCCGCCGCAGCTATCGCAGCTGGGGTCTTTACCGCTATTCCGGACACAGCCGCAGGGGATAACCGTGCGCTGGAATTACTCAAATTAGATCGACCTATTGTTGTTGGTCACAGGGGGTTCTCTATGGGAGCACCTGAAAACACCATTCCTTCCTATCAATGGGCCAAATTAGCCTGCGCAGATATGGTAGAATTGGACTTTTATATCAATAAGGAAGGGACTCTCTTCTGTATGCACGATGGCACTCTGGACCGCACCAGTAATATTCGTGAAGCACTGGGGTTGACAAATGCCCCTATGTCATCTCTCACTGATGAGCAAGTGCGAAAACTCGATGCCGGTAAATGGAAATCTCCACTCTATACAAAGGTACCCATTCCCAGTTTTGAAGAAGCACTAGCGGCTATTCAAGATCAAGGCGGCATCACCCTGGCAGAACACAAAACCGGTTCAGCCGAACAATGTGCTGAAATATTGAAGAAACACGATTATGTCAATGAGCTGATTGTCCAATCCTTCAATTGGTCATTTCTGGCCGATATGCAAAAAGTTCTCCCTGAACAAGTCACTATTGCCCTAGGCCCCACTAATACTCGTGATGGAGTTAAGGTGAGTGATCAGGAAAAAGCACTGGATTCCAAATGGATTGACTCCATGCTTAAACTTGGAGTCAAAGGAGCCGCATGGAATGCTAATGTCACTAAAGAGGGAATCGACTATGCCCATCATAAAGGATTAAAAGTCTTTGTCTATACCGTTAACGATATTGCCAAAGCTCAAGCTCTGCTTAATATGGGAGTAGACGGCATCATTACAGACAATCCAGCGTTAGTCTGGAAAGCTATTGCAACCCGTAAATAGCTCATAAATAATTCTGAATCTAAGGAACGGAGGAGACTCTTTTTCGAGAGAGTCCCTCTGATTTCTCAGAGAAAAACTTTTCTTTTCCACTCCGCACACTGAATGAGACCTTTGCTCCAAATTGAAAATCTGCGAGTCTATTATCCCATTGCTCAGCCCCTTTTCGCTCCTCGGCAATTTCTTCATGCTGTGGATGGGATCTCTCTCTCAATCTATGAAGGCGAAACTCTCGGATTGGTAGGTGAAAGCGGATGCGGCAAAACAACTCTGGGACGAGCTCTCCTGGGACTAGTCCCAATAACTTCGGGGAAAATTTTCTTCGCTGGAGAAGAATTGACAACCTATTCAAGTCGTGCCCGCTGCGGACGCAGATCCGATATCCAGATGGTATTTCAAGATACTTATGGCTCGCTTGACCCTCTGATGACAGCAGAACAAATTCTGGCCGAACCCTTAAATATCCACCATCTCTGCAAAACCCGTGAGGAACGTTCTGCCAAAATTAAACATTTACTCATCTCCGTAGGATTGGATCCCTCTCTATCCAAACGCTACCCTCATGAATTCAGCGGAGGACAACGTCAGAGACTGGGCATTGCCCGTGCTTTAAGTCTAAAACCTCGGCTTCTCGTGTGTGATGAACCCGTCAGCGCACTGGATGTATCTATTCAAGCTCAAATTCTAAATCTTTTAATCGATATTCGACGCAAAGAAAATATCTCTTCTCTCTTTATCTCTCATGATCTTTCGGTAATAGAACACATCAGCCACAGAATTGCTGTGATGTATCTAGGCCAAATCATTGAGCTTGGCCCCTGTAAAAGCGTTTGCCATATGCCGCTCCATCCCTACACACAAACCCTATTGGAAGCGGTTCCCTCTATCAATAAAACAAAACTGCCTGACAAATTCTTCCTTTCCGGAGAAATTCCCTCTCCCCTTCATCCTCCTGCTGGCTGTCGTTTCCATCCTCGATGCCCTTTTGCAACGGAACAATGCCGCTTGGAAGAACCGACTCTCCGTGAATTTGCTTCTGGGCACTTTGCCAAATGCCACCTAGCCAAGCCTCACCCCCATAAACCTATACCAGATTTAAACAATGAATCCGCCCCTTACCTCTCAGCCTGAACTCCCGCTTAATTTCCATTCTGACTCCAATTCCTCGGAGTCAATAAATGCGGTAATCAGCACCACCCCCTCACCTCACTGCATTCTCTGCGGGAAACCGGGAATTCTTCTCTTTAAGAATCTGGAAGATCACCTCTATGGAGCTCCCGGCAAATGGAATCTAGTCAAATGTGAATCCCCAGACTGTGGTCTTATTTGGCTAAATCCAGCCCCTAAAGCAGATCAAATCAGCAAGGCTTACCGACAATACTATACTCATGATAAAGGCTCCGAAACCTTCTTTCGTAAACTCTTTAAGAATCTCTACTTTAAAATATCTCAAATTCCCGAATACTGCGTAGGGCTGGCTCAGGCACGCAAACGAATGAAAGCTCTTTACCTGGACCAACAATTCCCAGGAAACATGCTTGACATCGGCTGCGGAGACGGACTCTATATGCACCACATGCAGAAACTGGGCTGGAAGACGGAAGGGATTGACTTTGATGAAAAAGCACTTAACCGAGCCCGTTTTTTTTATGGACTCAATGTCAGGCAAATTGATCTCTTTGACGCCTCCTATCCTGACGGAACTTTTACTGCGGTAACATTGCGCCATGTAATTGAGCATTTACCGGATCCCTTAGCTACTCTCTCGGAATGCCTGCGCATTCTCTCTCCGGGAGGAACTTTGGTTGTCGTCACTCCTAACAGTGAAAGTCTGGGATATGGACTGACCTTTGAAGACTGGCGAGGGTTGGAAATTCCACGCCACCTGCATATCTTTTCATGGACTACACTCAAACTCTGCGCTAAACGGCTCGGAATACCGCCTGAACAATACCAAGTCTTCACCACAGCTACAGGTGCAGACTATATTCTAGATGAGAGTTTTGCTCTACAAGAACGGCTGACAGATCAAAAACAAGCTCAAACGGGTCCTAAAACAATTCACTTCCTCCGCACCTTAAGAGCTATCGCTCTTCAATACCGAGAACAACTCTCTCTCCGATTTGATCCCTCTATCGGAGAAGAAGCCGTCCTCATTATTCACAAAAAATAATCTCTTTCTCAGAATACATCTCTGAGCTTTGAAATGAAACGAGAAAGCGTTACATTGCCAACACTCCGCTTTTATTGAATTCAAGAACATACAAATTGCTTTTTCCAACAAGATACATATGCACATCACAAAAGTAGATAATAAGGATAAATTGAAATTCAAAGACCTGCTTCTTCTTGCAGATGAGCAAATGAGTATGGTTGAAAAATATTTATATCGCGGAGAAATGTTTGCTTTATACGATGATGATTTAAAATCAATCTGTATTGTTACCTATGAAGAAAATGGAACTTACGAAATAAAGAATATAGCAACCGTTGCCAAGTATCAAAGAAAAGGTTATGGCAAATACTTAATTCGCTTTATTTTCAATCACTATAAGGGTATTGGGAAAATACTATATGTCGGAACGGGGGATTCCCCGTCAACCCTTAACTTTTACCAAAACTGTGGATTTTATCGCTCTCATGTTGTTAAAAACTTTTTCATAGATAACTACGATCATCCTATATATGAAAACGGCAAACGATTAACAGACATGATCTATTTAAAAAAAGAATTGCAATAAGATCCATCACACCAACTGCTTAAATAAAAAACATTATTCTAATCTAATAACGGCCTGCCCCTAAAATCTTCTGACAATAATGGAATCATCATATTTTATTTCCACATTTTTGAACAATATATAGAATGGAAACAAATCAATATCTAATTGACTTTTACAATCACTATGATGAAGAGAATCGCCTTGCATCAAGACATGGCTCGATTGAATTCCTCACAACGATGCGCTATATAGAAAAATATTTGAAATCCGACAGCAAAATACTTGAAATCGGAGCCGGGACAGGCCGATATTCTCACGCGCTGGCCCGCCAGGGATATTCTGTTGACGCAATAGAATTAGTTGAACACAATATAGATATCTTCCGTAAAAACACTTTGGAATCTGAAAATATTTCCGTCATTCAAGGCAATGCGTTAAATTTATCCTCTATTGCGGATAATCAGTATGACATCACACTTCTGCTAGGTCCTCTCTATCACCTTTATAATAAAAAGGATAAACAGCAAGCAATTCAAGAGGCTATTCGAGTGACAAAACCGGAAGGCATTATCTTCGCCGCATATGTAATTTCTGACGGCTGTTTATTGAATGAGGGATTCCTTAGAAACAATATCAATGCTGTTGAATATGTAAAAAACGGCTTACTGGATTCAGAAACATTTGCAGCTAAATCCCAACCGAAAGATTTATTTGAACTCGTTCGGAAAGAAGATATAGATGAATTGATGTCAGACTTTTCTACAACCAGACTTCATTATATAGCAACTGATGGATGTTCATTGCTTATTAGTGAAGCAATTGATTCTATGGACAACGAGACATTTCAGTTATACTTGAAATATCATTTTGCTGTCTGTGAGAGAGAAGATTTATTAGGTGTTTCCTGCCACACTGTTGACATCTTCAAGAAGTAAATTAAATCCTGAAGAATTCCAAAGAGCAGGAAGAGCTCCAAAAATGAGAGTTCTCCCGGATTTAAAAAAAAGAATTACTGCTGCAATGTTGTTTTGACAGTCAGAGACATATTTGACAAGATTATGACGGTTTGAGTAAGCAGATACAATTAACTATTACAAATCTTTCTTTTGGAAAGAACTTTAAAAATCATCTTTATGAAAAATAACTTCTTCTACAAATGTTTAATTTTAATGTTTTTCCCACTGATAGCATACGGGAAAGCAGATTTCTCAGTCTTCAATCTGACCTGTGAACAAACCGAGAATCCGTTAGGAATAGAAACCCAAGTGCCTCGGTTCAGTTGGCAAATATACTCTTCCAAACGGAATTTCATACAATCTTCATATGAAGTATTAGTTGCAGATTCTCCCGGATTACTGAATGAAAACAAAGGGAATATATGGAACAGCGGAAAAATGGATTCGAGCGAATCTATTTTAATCCCTTTCTCCGGCAATGAATTGAAATCAGAAACAACCTACTATTGGAAAGTTCGAATTTGGGATCAGCAAGGGAATGTTTCTGAATGGAGTCCAATCAATCGGTTTAGCATGGGTTTATTGACTCCAACAGACTGGGGTGAAGCCTGCTGGATATCACTTGAGAAAGATAAATCAGGAGAAATTATTACAACAGGCATTCATGGAATAGGAGAAGCCAATCGAATATTCCCTCCAGAACAGAAAATCGGTATGTACAATCTACCTCAATTCCGCAAAGAATTTGAAATAAAACAACCGTTAAAACAAGCTATTGCCTATGTATCCGGTTTAGGACACTTCGATATGTTTTTGAATGGAAAGAAAGTAAGCAATCATTTTCTGGATCCGGGATGGACAAAATATGATCGCTGTGCTCTGTATGTTCCGTTTGATATCACCCATCTTATTCACACCGGGAAAAATGCGGTAGGAGTAATGCTGGGCAACGGATTTTTCAATATCCCTAAGGAACGTTACTTCAAACTGATAACCTCATATGGAGCTCCTCGTCTAATCATGAAAATTCACTTGGAATACACAGATGGAAATACAGAAGACATCGTCACAGATGAATCATGGAGAGTATCCGAAAGCCCAATTACATATAGCAGTATTTACGGAGGAGAAGATTATGATGCCAATCTCGAACAAATAGGTTGGACGGAAGCAGGATTCAATGACAACTCGTGGAAACAAGCCTTAAAAACAGACTGGAATACCCGATTGATCGCCCAAACTTCCACCCCACTGACAATAAGAGACATTCTCCCTACTGTACGGCTTTTCAAAAACCAGAATGGGAGATGGGTTTACGATCTAGGACAGAACTTTTCCGGAATCATTCATTTATCCATAAAGTCATACGGAAAACATCAGGTAAAATTCTATCCCGCCGAATTACTAAATTCTGATGGGAGTGCCAATCAAAGTGCTTCGGGAGCTCCATTCTGGTTCGCATATACAACAAAAGAGAATGAAACAGTTCATTGGCAGCCTCAGTTTACTTACTATGGTTTCCGATATGTAGAAATTGAAGGAGCTGTACCTGCTGGAGAAGAAAACCCAGAATCTTTGCCTGAAATTCTTGACTTAAAAGGACTGCATACCTGCAATTCAGCTTCTGAAGCAGGAACTTTTTATTGCTCAAAACCCCTGTTCAACAAAATATATGAATTGATCGATTGGGCTATTCGCAGCAATATGGCTAGTGTCCTCACAGACTGTCCCCATCGAGAAAAATTAGGCTGGTTGGAAGAAGCTCATTTGATGCAATATTCTATCCAATATCGTTATAATTTAGTTCGTTTGTATGAAAAAATAATGAACGACATGCGCTCAACCCAAGGAGAAAATGGAATGATTCCAACCACTGCACCAGAATTGGTAGAATTTCAAGGAGGATTTAAAGACACACCAGAATGGGGAAGCGCGTTTATTATTTGCCCATGGTATATTTATCAATGGTACGGAGATACACGCTTAATAACAGAGTATTACCCAGATATGCAGCGATATATCGAATACCTGAGTTCTCAAGCAAAAAACCACATCATAGCTTACGGACTAGGGGATTGGTTCGATATTGGTCCAAACACACCTGGCGTTTCTCAACTTACCTCTAATGGAGTAACGGCTACGGCTATCTACTATTACAATGTTTGCCTGATGGAAAAGATGGCAAAACTTTTAGGGAAAAAATCCGATGCAGAACAATACAGAAATCTAGCAATACAAATTAAAGAAGCATTCAACAATACTTTCTGGAATCCCTCAACTAAGCAATATGATCGAAATAGCCAAACTGCCAATGCAATTGCTATATATATGGGATTAACTACCTTAGAAAACCATCAACAGGTCTATGAAAATCTGGTAGCCGATATTCGAGGAAGAAATAATGCCCTAACAGCTGGAGATGTAGGTTATCGTTATGTTTTAAGGGCTTTGGAGTCAGAAAATGCATCTCACATTATCTATGACATGAACAGCAAATATGATGTTCCGGGATACGGTTGGCAATTAGCACATGGGGCTACTGCTTTGACAGAATCTTGGCAGGCATACGGATTTATATCAAACAACCATTTCATGCTAGGGCATTTGATGGAATGGTTTTTCAGCGGATTAGGAGGAATCCGCCAAAAAGACGACTCCGTTGCGTTTAAACATGTAATCATTAAGCCCTCACCGGTAGGAGACGTCCGTTTTGCCCGTACATCCTACGAATCGCCTTATGGAACAATTGTTTCTGACTGGAAGGATACGGAAGAAAGTTTCCTCATTCGTGTCGAGATTCCGGCAAACAGTTTAGCCTCAGTTTATCTGCCTACTACAGATCCTACTTGTGTTACCGAAAGCGGTATTGCATTGAAAGAATTGACCTCTACATCAATCCACCAGGAAGGCAATTACACAATAGCCACAATCGGTTCCGGCATTTATCGGTTTGAAGTACAAAAGAAGAAATAGCGAGAAAATTCATATTTAAACCTTTTCACAGGTTACCCCTTAAAAACATCGATAATTTTTGGGAACGATATAAATTTTAACATAATTACGAAGTCGGAAAAGGCTTTCGGCCCATCTCATATATCTTCTTTTATTATGGGACACGGAATCCGGCTTTAATCGGTCGGTGATCCGAACCATGCCCCCAATTAGGCACGACAATAACAGCCGTCTGTTCCGGTAAAAATTGATCTCTCATTCCAGGACTGCAAAGGATATAATCCAGCCGAGAATAAGAATCTTCAGAGCTGTAAAAATGTGTCCACGCGACAGAACGATATTTTCCACGAGTCCGTCCAGAAGGAAGGGTATCCCCAATAGGCTCAATCGGGCGTGTATCCATTAACCGACTTTGACCTTTCTGATTCCCGATTAAAGTACGAACTGGCCTTGAAGAAAAATTATCATTCAAATCTCCCATCAAAATAAAATCAGCCTCCATATTCTTCTTCAAAATCTCATCAAGTTTTTTTCGAACTAATTTAGCCTCCTCTAAACGAATTTCTTCCTGTGGAGCATAACGAGTAGCAACCTGTGATTTCAGATGAGTCAATAACACAGTAAAAGAATAATCCTTCGTAATCTGTACACTAGTCTCTAAAATCCCGCGTTTAAGATTATACCTCTTTCCTCCTAAAGAATAAGTATCACTCTTATGATGACGTGTTTCTTTAAGCGGATAACGTGAAAACACCGCTAAATGCAAATTTCCATCATTGGATGCCATCCATTCATAATATCGATAAGGAGTTTTCGCTTTTTCTAACCCATCTAACAGCAATTTAACGGAATCAATTTTACCGACTTCTACCAATCCTACCACGTCAGCATTCATGGCTGCAATGGATTCAATAATCTTCTGATATTTCTCTTCAAACTCCTCATTCTTCTCCGGATTAAACCGCTCCAAATTATAAGTACCGACAGTAAAACTGCTCTGCGCGCCAGCACTTAGAACTCCGCTAAATAGTAAAAACAGAATTAAAGCTGTTCTTGAAAAACGCAAATGAAATCTCTCAAACAAAACTCTGAAAATAAATAATCTCATTGAATAGATAATGCGAAAGAAAAATACAAATTTAAGCCCCTTACTCTCTTAAATTCTATTTCTCCTCTTTTCTTTAAAAAAAGAATTACTGCTGTTCTTGAACCTGAATCTGAGAAAAATAATCCAAAACGGTCTCTTTCTCAGGCAAAACTCCTGCGGGTTTTGAAACCGCCGCCGTACTTGCAGCTATGGCCATTCGCAGGCAATCCTCTGGAGAATAGCGTTCTGCCAACGCAAAAGCTGCTCCAGCCAACATTGAATCCCCTGCCCCAATCCTATTCTGGACTTCTACTTCTGGGGAATAAGCTCGGAAAATCCGTACGGGAGACAAAGGAACATCTTCTCCCACAAAATTACATTCACCCTCATCTTCTCTCCAAAATAGAAAAGCCCCTTCCGCTCCCAAAGAAACAAGAACGGAATGGCTGGTTAGCCCGGAAAGCTCTTTCCCTGCCTCACAAATAGCTTCTGGAGTGTTAAGCCGCCTTCCAGCCCATTGTTCCAACTCAAAATGATTAGGTTTAACTAAAAAGGGATGTGCCTGAATCCCTTCAGCAAAAGCCGCTCCATCGCAGTCCAAGAGAGTCGGGATTCCCCTTTGATTAAAGAGCTCAATTAACTTTTTATAGGTATTCAATGGAGCTTTTCGCGGCAATGCTCCTGAAAAAAGCGCTAATTCCGCGGGTTCACTTTGGGCTATATGATAGACCTCCTCCCACTCCGTGGAAGACAACTCTGGTCCCAAGGGATTGAAACGCAGCTGTTTTTTCTCCTCTGTCGTAACAATAATATTAGCGCGAGTCGATTCGGCAATAGGAATTTCTCTGACCCAAAAGCCATCTGATTCCAAATAACCGCGCATTTCCTGCCCGGTGAGGCCTCCAAGCGGAAGAGCCAAGCAAGCCCTATGAGAAGTATCAGCACTTAACAGCTGAAACCAACGAGCTACATTAACCCCTTTGCCGCCTGCCCAGCGTCGTTCTGAAAGAATATTATTCTTCTCCTCCCAGAGGACGTGGGGAACTTTCCACTCCACGTCCACTGAAGGATTCAAAGAGAAAACCCATGTCTTCTTCTTTTCCGCCATGCGGTTTAACTCCAATTATCTATTTCGTAAAACACGGAAGAACCGCAGCTTCTCCGAAGAAATAGGAATCTTAATCTCCATAGGACCATCACTTTCCGCAGGTCCATAAGTTCCACCACTCTGCTGCCAACCGCTGGGATCTGAAAGATCAGTAATATACTCAATTTCAAAAGTATCTCCCTCTTTCGCATCAAGCGTAATGATAAGTACTCCCGGTTCACTCTCGCTGAGAGAGATAGAATTGACAAACTTGGTATCTTCCGGGTTCTCAGGATCAGGAGGTTGAACCGAACCTCCTAAAGGAACCACTCGGAACATATTATACCCTGAAGAGAATGGAACATGATACTCCATTTGCTTACGGTCAGCGACTACTGTCTCAATTTCATTCCAAGAACTACCCATGAAACCAGTAGCACCTTCCAAACGATAACGATTCCCCACCACTGCATTCCAACTGATAATCATCTCCTGATTTACAGGATCAATACTGATACCCATAGTAATCTCTTCCATGGAATCATCAGCATATTGAATACTAAACCAACTGCAATCGGTTATCTCTGCCGGTTTGATCCGATAAATAGTTTCAGTACCATCAGCCGTAACAGAAGTCAATACTCTCGGTTCTGCATCATAACGATTCGTCCAAGCACAAACCGAATATGCCCGTCCAACAGTTGAAGGCCAACGTAAAATCAGTTCATCCTCAATAATGTCATAAGAAGCCATTGTCTGAATACAGAGCGGTGTCACACCTCCCTCCGGTTGAATACGATTAATCACATAAGGACTATCCGCAGGAATTGAATATATCGGCCAAGCGGAAGCCACTTCCATACTGTCGAATTTCACCCAATTCGTATCCGTCAGGGATTCTTTTCCTTCAATATAGTAGAGATTTCCTATCAATCCATACCAGCTAAGATTCAGTGTTCCATTGAAAGAATCATAGTTGACATAAGTATCAATATTTTCCGGATCAATTGTATTTGTTCGCTCCAAGAGCTTAACAGAGAAGAAAACATAACGTTCCATCAGTTCTCGGGTCAGCGGATAGCGACTGATCTGATTACTTGCAATAACCTCATCGAATTGCTCCCAGACTACCGGTGTATCAAAAATATTATACGTACCCTGCACTCCATATTTAGCTCCAATTTCACTTGCCCAAACCAGAGTTGCCAATCCCGTTTCCGGATCATATTCCAATCCGGTGTCAATCGGCTGTTCCGGCTCCTCAGCACCTACTTCAGTAGCCCAAACATCATAATCGGTCGGATAAAGAGCTGTATTTTCTACCACCAAATACCAATTTCCCTGGGTCAGCGGAAGGAAGGCATTCGTTGAATCCAGCGTAATAACTCCGCCCATCCAAACCCATTGGAGAGGATATACAGAGACAGTCGGTCCCGCTGCCGGAGAAGTATTCAGCAAATACATGGAGACCATTTGTGTCACATTAGTCACAGTAAAACTTAATTGCAGCGGATTCTGTCCTGTCGTGTAACGATAATAACTCTCCGAATAGACAGGAGCATTTGCCACATGAATCGGATAATTATTCACTAATCCTATAATATCCTCTTCCTCCGGCGGATTAAATTCTGTCGCCCGAATCTGATAAGTCACGCTCGGTCCCTGTGTATCCGGCAAAACTTGATCATTCATTGCCGTAAAGAACCAATAACCCGCCGTAAGAGACCCGGACCAAGCGCTGTAACGTGTATAGGCATTGGTTAATCCTTCAGTGGCAATATCCCAGTAGAGATACTGACTTGGATCGGGTATCTGCCCCGGCATGATATATAGCGCTACATTGCCATCCTTTCGGTCAAACACCTCAAAAAGTGAGCCTACAGCATTGGTGCTCACGTCATACCCATAATAAACCCGATTCGTTCCGTCCGGCAGCAAACCAACCAGATTTGTAGATGCGATTCCATTGGTCAACCAGACAATCAATGAAGGATCTATTGAAAACTCCGTCACGCGGATCCGGTAATCCACCGCAAAATCATTAGTATTTTCAATAGCATAGAACCAAGATCCTTGAGTCAAAGGATATGAATTCGTTGCGTCGGTTGTCAGCATCCAATCCAGACTATTCGTTGGAGAAATCGCAAAATCATAGAAGCAATTGGTCACATCCGGCAAAGGTAATCCATATTTATTGTAAACATTGAGATTCCCTCCCAGAATCTGATCAATCTGAGTCCAGAGTGATATCGCGTTGGCCGTAACATTATACTGATAATAATGGGTTTCGCCCGGCTCTAATCGAGCAGTAATCGGCGCACCACTATCCATCGGCAACGGCACCGGCGGATTGACTGTATATTGAGTGGCGATAATCTTATAAGAAATCGGTGTGAAAGGTTCGGACGCATTATAAGCTCCGTTATAAACACCAATATACCAATTCCCAGCGGAAAGAGGTACAGGGGCTGAATTGGTATAAATCATCACCTGAGCATAACCACTATTGCCGGAGGCCGCGCTGTAGGAATAATTCGAATCCGTCGGTAATGGCAATCCACGGCTGATTACCATAACCAAGTTTGTCGGAGCATCATACACCAAGAAGGAAGCTGCAACTGCATTAGTCTCTACCGTAAAGCGGTAATAGTCTACACTGCGAGCACCGCCTCCCTGCTCTGGATCCACCAAATAAGGCACTCCATTAGTCAATGAGATAACCCCTTGCTCTGGATCATATCCTCCTTCGCCAAAATCAACCTTGATGGAATAATTAACATCATTCGTCGTCCAAGCTCCGCTGCGCAAAGCCAGATAATAACGTCCACCAGGAATCAGAGACGCCTGCGAGGAAATATTCGTCGTCAGAATATAGCTATTCGTCTCAGGCGCAGTATAGAACCATTGATAATCATCTACAGCTAAATCAAACTTCGGCACACCGCTCCAGCGTCCCGCTACTACCATATCTTGATCTCCTACCAGCAGATTGGTAGCGGCGGTAGCCCACGAAGGAACCATCACTCGGAAATAAACCGTTTGAGGATCTTCTCCGCTCAATACCAGCTCTTCGATCAGATTTGTAATCGTTCCTGAATAACTGTAGTCATTCTCTTCATTCAGATCAATAAACGCCACATTGGTAGCCTGATATCCTAAATCCAACGTCCAACTGTGCAGAATCGGAGTCGGATTAGTCGCTCCTGCGCGTGTATCTTGAATCAAAAGCTGCCAATCTCCTCTAGCATTCTCCTCCTTCAAATTATTCAGAGAAACCTCCGGCTCATAGGCAATGCCACGGGTAGTAATCGAAATATCATCAAAGGCAACTGCTCCCCGAGTTATATCGATTATTAATTCATAAACAACTTCATTCGTAGAACTTTCATCCAATGGAGGCGTTATAAAATGTCCATTGCCCACCTGCCATTCCGTCAGAATATCCGGCAAAGAAGCACTGAAAAGATTCGTTTCTGCCCCCTGCACTCGTAATGTCACCTTAGCGGCTGAATTTACGGACAGCGGTGGATGAGACAATCCCTCTTTGCCTAGAAAATCCGCTTGATAAATGCTTTCTACCTCATTAGTTTCCAACGCACGCGAATACCATGAGAATTCATCCAATCCTCCCTGATAGAAATATCGCTGCGAGGCAACACCCTGCAATGTCTCATCCCAGAACAATTCAGTTCCATAGCCCAAATTGAAATCCCAAAGTAAATCAGGAAGAACTGTGTTACGCTCGAAAACCTGTTCAAGAACCATTGTTCCATTCGAAAAGATCCGTACAACATCTCCTTCCGGTGTGCTGGCAAAGGTCACTGCTAAATGTACCCAATTGGTAAAGAAGGCTAAATATTCATCAGCCGTAGGAACAGCTATCTGATTCACCAGATTGACCGTTAAGCTCACCGGTTCCCCATGAACATCCTTGCCTAATTCCAGACAGAAAGTACCATGAGGCAAAATTTGCTCAACCGAGTTAGACCAAACGCTCCCCTTGAGCCAAGCAGAAAGTCCACGATCCAAGAGAACCTCCTCCACAATATTCGTCTCAAAGGTCTCCTCGTCCAGTTCAACCACATTTGTAACCCAATTGGTAACATATTGAGAAAACTCAAAGAGAGGCATATTCGGGCCACCATCTTTATTGGCATACTCCTGAACAATATTAGGATCAACTTTAAACCAACCTTCTACTGTAAAATTAGTCGCAGTCTCACTCAAAATATGAGGAGCTTTGCCCACCAGCGCAGCATTGGTCATTCCAAAGCCATACCCCACCTTGCCGTCAGGATCAAATTGAGGCCAGCTCTGACCGCTCATCGCCTCCAGTGGCAAATTCCAAAGAGAATCATTATAATCCTCATTTCCTTTCCACCAGGCAATAAGTCCATCCAGCGGTTCTGGACGTTTAAATGGTATCCTCAGAATATAATTCGTGTTCGGAATCAGATTAGTAAAGGTTGTCGTAAAGACAGCTCTATTTCCAATTAGGAAATTGGTTCCATTATAGGCCTCAAGCTCATCTGTCCAGACCCATGCGCCATAATTGGTCACAGTAACCAAATTAGTCTCATTGACCTCTGTCTCCTCATTCCAATTCACCACCGTATTAGTCGAAGCGACAAGAGACCAGAGGAAATCTCCTGATTGAATACTGCTCACCACTGTATCAGGATCTACAGGCTCTATATAAGAATAATCTCCAGGTACTGCATCCTCAAAAGGAGAAGTATAAATGGGTTCTCCACGTCCATTACGGAGGAACGGAGGCTGCTCAAACTTAATCGGCATCAATGTGTAATTAGTATCACTGCTGAAAAAAGCATAAGTATATTCTCCTGGATCATTCGTCGTTCCAGAACCATAACAAGAATTATTATCCTCATTAGGAATCAGAGCTACCTCATCTGGAGCCGCATTTGTCGCACCCCACCCACGGTTTTCCGAAAGCAGGATTGTTTTACCCGAAGGACTGACAAGAGAAATACTTAAATCAGAGATACGCGGATGATCTATCCGTACACCCACATTCACATTATCAACCACCCGATCCTCATCCACCGTAATGATGGAATCATGGATAACCTCAAAATGCTGACTTTCACCTGTCTCCTCATCTACCACCGTATTGGTTCCTACTTGAGAAAGCGTATAAGCATCATCTTGCAGCTCCAAAGGAGTCCGCTCAGAAGGAGTTCCCAAATCATCCCCTATAATAAAACCGTGTACAAACTCAATATTCAACTCGAACTGTACATCCTCAGCATTCGGATTATAAACTCCCAGCCAATAACGGCCCGTCTCTAATGCCGGAATATCGTCTCGAGTAATGGTCACCGTCCGTCCGGGTGGCGTTATTGAATCCTTATAATCATAAAGCTCAAGTGTCGGTCTTTCCCCATAAAGAACATACAACTCCAATGGCAATTCAGGATCTATCTCCGAAATCGTAATATTAACCGCAATGACATCTTCTGCTACATCAAAAGCTCGATAAACAAACGAATAAGGAGCTACTACCAAAACATTGTTGGCATTATAAGGAGTGATATACATCTGCGAAGCCACTCGATTGGTATGATTCAACGCGTTATCCACCAAGGTCATTAGCCAGAGGCCGCTTCCTTCATCATTCTGGAAATCCTGAAGCGTACCAGGTCCATCCGTTTTACGACGGTCTGTCGGTGCCATATCAGAATCATCATACACAATTATCACTTCATTGGTTTCGACTGGATCTAAAATATCATCAAAGAAAGAATGATTATGTAAAACCACTACTCCATCATTCCAGCTAGAAGAGGAGTGACTGAGCGAAATATAAAGATCACCCGCATTTTCCGCATAATAGGTATTTGTAATAATGATATTATCGACTGCAATAGAATCTGTTACAATACCGAAGAGATAATTTCCGCCCGGTTCGTCTGGAGAACCATCAGGCACCCATACCCCTCCCGGATTAAAACGAACGATGCGATTACCGTTATCATTCTCATCAAACGGATATTCACTCGATATTCCAACAAAGCCATATTCAGCGGCCATCTGATCTTCACTCTTGATCCCTATATAGAATACCTCATTCTCAAGAGCATTAGTCATATAAAAGAGCTCGCTGCCTCCCTGTTTACGACTGCACCATCCCTTCTCAACTGCTTCGGCAATAACCTTCGCATCTAAATTGGTTAAAGCGGAATTCGTCGAGACATACATATCAATATCCGCATTATTATAACGGGCCGGCATAGCCAAATTAGGTGGCAGGAACGTAGAGAATGCGACATTGGGCCCCCCCACTCGCACTCGAGTCGTAGTTGGTTCATCATCCGGATTATCTTCTTCATCTTCTCCATCTTCCTCTCCATCATCTGGACTATCTTCCCCTTCTGTTCCTCCCGTTGTATTGGTAGAAGAAATATTTGTCTCAACCACACTCCACCAGGAATTAGTGAAAACATAGAAATGCCATTGAGCCGGAACACCATTAGTCGGAGTATAATCCTCTCCTTCTCCGATTCCGATTAGCGGAGAATTAGCTCCCACTTTCTGTTTCAGCATTGCTACACTATTGGTTACAATATCAATAGGAGCAACCCACAGATTAGTTCCGCTGAGACCTTCATTATCCTCCGGATCCTCGATATCAAAGGAATTCGTACTGCTAAACTGCATATCTGTATTTTGGAATGAGACAACTAAGGCAAAATCCTGAACAATGCCATCCGGGTGTGCCGTAACTGCATTTACATTCACCCGGCGAGCCTGCACTGAAATCACATAATTGGTATCCAAAGGTCCCTTGATAATCACCGATTCAACATTATTGACAAAATCACGTGCGTTCTCCATCAGGGCTTCTGGACTATTCGGATCAAGCGGATTATCACCAGAAGATGGAGTTTCCGTATCATCTTCTTCATCTCCTTCTTCCGACTCTGTGGGAGGCGTGACCTCCTCTCCGGAACCATTGGTTCCATGATCAAAAGAATAAGCTGAATTATAATCGGAACTAATCGGGAAATCATTTCCAACATAAACTTGATGAGTCACACTATTGGAAACAACCAAGTCCAGATCATTGACTAACTTAACCGCGGCTGAAGGATTACCGGCCGGATCAGTCCAAACCAGCGTAACCTTCATATTCCCCTCATTATATCCAGCTGGAACAGTAATTAGCTGCTCCCAACTCTCTCCCGTACTCAGAGCGTTAGTAGGATTCTGATCCACAAACCAAATTGGCCAAGTCGAAGAATCACTATTGGTCAATTCGACCGGAATCAGATTGGTCATATTTGGAATTCCCCAACCGGAATAATTCACCCCATATGGCTCACGCCGACTATAATCATTGCTGACAGGATTAGAACCATTAATTAAAAGAGCCTTAAGCAAAGCCGGTGAAGGATTCACCGTACCTGCCGGGGCATAAATTTCAAAAAACTCCTGAACTAATGCCAATGTACCTGTGACGGCTGCCGCAGCCATACTTGTCCCCGTTTCATAACGATAATAATCTCCCAGAGATTCATTAGCCGCTTCTAAATCCTCATAATACTCCCTCTCTTCATCGGAATATCTCAGAGTTAAAGTTAATACTAAATCATAATAAACCACTTCCGATTCGGCTCCGGCAATCGAGAGATACCAATCTCCAAAACCAGGACTGATAACCGGTTCTTCCTCATCGCTTCCTCCCGTACTGCTGCCCCCATCATCGTCTTCACTCCCACTCTCAGAATCTTCACCCTCAGACGATTCTTGATCTTCCGAAGAAGAATCATCTTCTGAATCTTCATCCGGAGTAATAACAAAATTCGTTGTAAAACTGTTATCTCCTACATAATCTCCGCTCGTGGGACTGGCTCCTTTTTTAAGGAATATCTTTAAATCAGGCATAGGAAGTACGGTGCTGGCATTTGTAAAAACTTCCACTTTAATTCCTACAATATTAGTTGCCCCAAAGAAAGCGTAATTATTAGTACTATTGATTTCCAAAATCTGACTGGCAAAGATTTGTACCTCTTCATAATTTTCTGGAACATCATTATCTTCCCCCGCTCCACGAGTTGAAATGATATAAGATCCCGGTGCCACTACATCCGGCTTGATACGCCCACGCGAACCTTCGGTTCCGATTCCCACATTTCCGCGAGAAGAATAACTGGCCACCTGTGAATCATCATCAGAAGCATCCATCAAAGTCGAATTAGTAGTAATATTAAAATTCGTGCTTACTTCAGGTACCCCGTCTACAATATTGGTAAAATAAACCTCATTAGTACGATAAACTGTCACATTACGAGCTGACTCCAACGCACCTACCGTAATCACATTTTTGGCTGTCGCCGGAGAGAGAATCGTATCTGAATCTCCACCGCGTCCATCCTCATTTCCATATCCAGCATTTCCTGCACTGAAAACAAAAAGCATCGGCTGAGAGCCGCTTACCGTCGTCAAAGCATCTCTCGAAGCAAGATCGAACATGGACGCCGATAAGTCATACTCAGGTGAATTGATAAAATTCCAGCTGTTATTTGAAATTAATACATTAGTACGCCGCCGCTCTATATAATTGGTCTCAGCTGCCCACCGAATCATATCCGCTTCCAAACCGGTTCCACGAACCCCAGTTTCCACAGGTAAATAGAGAGCCATAGCATTTGTAGCTACCCCTTTAAACAGTGCTCCAGAAACAGAACCAGATGCATTAGTTCCCACGGAATCTGATTCTGCTCCATTGCCCAAAATTGTACCCATTACATGAGTTCCATGAGACATATCATTGGTCATCGAGGGCAGAACTGGATTTCCATTAGTATCCTCTGCAAAGATAATTCTTCCTTGCAAGGCCGGATGAGAATCATCCACCATCTCATCGTTTACATTCAGCAAAATATCTTTGCCGCTCAATCCTAAATAAGTATCCACATTAGCAGGATTGGTTGTAATATTCAGGCGCTGCATGGTTAAATCATTGGCCAACGCGCGAGGATAGGTAACCCCCATCAGATGAACTTCAGGTAAACGAGCTAATTGGGTAATCTGCTCCGCTCGAGGCTGTACCATTGCCACTTGACCAAATGGTGATTCCATCCGTGAAAGCACCGTCATCCCAATTGATTTAGCATAAGAGGCAAATGATTCCTCTCCGCCTGGAGTCAAAGCAACTTGAACCACCGTTCCGGCTCGATAAGGCTCCTGATTTTCATTTAAAGCTACCTCTAAGAGCTGCTTATCCAATTTATAATAAGGATGATATGGAAGGACAGAGGCAAACTTCGCCTCTCCCTTATCAAGATTCTCCGCACTAATGGCCACCAAAGCAGCATTGTTCGGAATATAAGAGATTACTTTCCCCCCCAGCCTCTCCAGCTGACGGTAAAACTCTTGATCAATATTTCCCTGAGCCTGAATAATATAACATCCTGGCTCCTTTCCAGCTTGGAGAGAAGTCGGTATTGGCACCTCACGCTCTTCCAATGTTTCAATACGAGCATTACGCAGCAGAATAGCCGTTTCCGACCTTGCCAGCCGATCTATATCTACAGTCGTATTAGCCGCCACCCAACCATTCTCTCGACTCGGTATTTGAACCAATAACTCCTGATCCTCTTGTTCCAAATCAGCCGTCTTCTCCAATTCTGAAGACAGATTACTAACCAACAATGTCTTTTGTGTTAAAACATTATCATTCGAATAAACCTCTGAAATCCCCTCGGAGTTTTTTGCTCGTTTCTGAAGCCGTCTAACTGAATCAGTCTCTACTACCTGCCAGGCCAAAACTCCTGCCAAAGCTAGAAAAACAATCAATACCCCTATTTTTCTGCGACGCATACTCAAAATTCTCTTACTCCATTGGTAATATATCAAAACTTTCCACAACCACCTTCGGATTGAGCGGAGCATTCTCTATCCGGAAAACGGTCTTGGTAGCATATTCCGCCGTCACCACATAATTGGTCGGCATTCCTCTGTAAGGTCCAGGAGCCAATACAATTGCTCCCGGAGCTGGCGCCAGTGCTTGTCCATAAGCATAGACAAGGTAGGCAGGCTGATCCTCTTTGAGGAGAGACATAATCTGCATGGGCAGCCATTCCAAGACGGCATCGTTAACATCGCTCCCCTCCGGATCCTCAATATAAGGCGACTCCACTGTCAAAGCCGGCGAAGCCAGAATCTGTCCCTGATAACTAAACACTCCGTTAGGCATCTGAGCACGGGTTGCATTAATATTTGTCACAATCTGATGAAAATTGTCGGAAACCGGCTCAATCAAAACTGTATTATTGGTTGTATTCAAGAGATTAATTCCGCACAGAACAGCTGCCCAAGCTGCCGTATTAGTCTGATTAACCGAAAGCAATCCCTTGCCCGCATTCTCATTGATCGCTGTTGTAAAGAGATCCATTAGTTTCCAATCATTCGTAGGATAAGATGCTTTTCTGCCAGACCATTTCTCCCAAACATCTTCAGCAACAGAATCTGACTTCAGATAAACCGTTTGCCATGGGGTTCCACGATGGATCTTACCCAACCAACCGATTGTAGGATAAGCAAAAGGCTTGCCATACCAATTGGTGGGGAAATCCCAGTCATCAGAACAGGTCACATGAGGATCCTTAATTCCTACTACATTGACTGAATCTCGATATCCTGTGATATCCTTATCCGGATTGCCTCCCCATGGAACATAGAAATTATTTAGCTTACCAATATTGCTGGGGTCTTCTTCCTCTTTAGCCTGTTCTCCTCTCAAAGGCGAATATACATTGGTAAAATTAACTAAATCCCCAATGTGATAATGAACCAATGGATCATTCACCTGCAATGATTCAATAATTAACTTATGAACCGAAGGATTATAAGGAGTCTGTCGATAGATCCCTTGCCTATCCATAATCCCATTACTAGATAAACTATTAGTCAACCCACAGAATTGACGGAATCCCTGAATCTGATACTCTCGTTCATTAATATTTCCAGCAAATTCTTCCCAAGTATTGTGATCCTCGACATTTCCAAGACTAATCTCAATTTGACGCTGGATTCCATAATATGGATCCCAGAGAGTATTCTCTACACTGCTGGTCCCTTGACCAGCCGTAGTTCCCACGGTACTTGTATTGCCACGAATAATATCGCTTAAATCGAAGAGATTCGTCTTTTCAATTGTTACATAATCAATCAGCCAATCATTCTCCTGATCAATGGCAATATAGGTAATCCGGTTGGTCATTGTTATATAGAGCGACCCATTAGCTAAGAAATTGGCTCCCTGATAGAAGGTAGAGGGGTTTTTGGGCTCCAAAGTCACATTACCCGCATTGGTACTATAATTTACTCCTCCGCTTTGATGTGTCTCAATAATCGAAGCCGGCACAAAAAGTAGATTGCTAGAAATAACCGTCTGGAATCTTCCCGCCTCCCAACGGCTTCCTATATCTGAACTTGTCAGATTTGTTGAAAGGATTCTTGTAACGTAGTTACTATATTGGGTAGGCATTCCATAACTATTTGTAGAAGTAGCAACCTGGATAATTCGTCCGCCCTGCCACAATGCAGAGCTAAGCTGATTAGTCATCCGAATCCTGAGAGGACGATAAAAATCAAAATCATCCTCCTGATAAGAATTCCAAGCTTCCATTGAAAGTCGATTCGAAATGCTCAGCACATACTGCACCCACATGTCCTGTACATTAAAGATTCCACCCCCTGTATTGCGTCGATTAAGACCAATCTTTCGGGTCATCTGTATATCTGTCAGCAATTCCTGCTCATTGAAATTAGGATACCCCTTTCGGGCTCCAATCAACCAAGGCATCCCCACTACATTTAAGCGAACCTTCCCATCCTTAGAATCTGCCATTCCTCTAAAAGCCTCTACTGTCATATCCGTTTGGCTAACGACAGCGTTTCCTCCCGAAGTCCGTGATACAATTCTCACAAAGGAATCATTATCCAGCCAATCTTCCACATCATTGGTTACAATCTCATAACTATCCAAGAAAACCCTTCCGTTATCCACACGATAAAGAGGACGGAATACGGCTGGCAACGAAGGTCCATTTAAACTCTGCGGCGCCTGATTTGTCATTGCATCATAGATATTAACTGCCAACTGCAAAAATTGATGCACATCTGCCGTATATTCATTTGTAGGATAAATCTGTACATTCTTGAGATTCTTGCCTAAATAAGTGCTGAGTAATTTATCAGCGGTTAAATATAGAAAATTCGAAGCCGTTAAGCGATTGGCTGTCCAAGGAATAAAATTCGTCTGCCCCGAAACCGCCACGGTGGTATAATTGAGAGGAATCCGATCATCCGCCGTATAGACAGAATCGGCACTCAGCTGCGAAATCAATCGATAGAAAGCTATATCATTCGTATAATAATGCTCCTCATCCGTAAAGGACTTATTTTGATAAATTCCCTGTAATCGCTCTACCATCCCTGAAGAGAACTTAGAATCATCCACCAGTTCTTGTATATCAAAGATTCTGCGCGGATTATCACTCCCCACCCAAGGATCATCCAGATGATTTTCCGTTTCATTATCTTTGGCGGCCCAATCGGCCTCACTATCCCCCGTTTGGTAAGCTGTCAACTGCAAAGGCCCATCTGAATAAGTATCCGCCAAATCATACTGGAAACGATCAATCACATCTTGGCGGTCAATCTGCAAATTTTCCCCTCGATAGAGCAATCTGCCCCATTCCTCATAAGCATTATCATTCGGAATCCAGATATTATCTGTCATTGCGGCCAGATTGTCATAATCCTCATCATAGCGGTAATTGAGCACTTCCAAGGCATCTGAAAAAGTCAATCCTCTATTATACTGATTTGTGGCAGAAAAATAGACATACTCATCTTCTTCCCATTGGAGAGGATTCAGCTCTCGGAAAAAAGCCGCTAAATTTAACTCCCAGCTACCCACTCCCTGTCCACGCTGGTAAGCATATTGAGTCAGTCCCTGTGTATTTTGCTTCGTATTATTATGAATATAATTGATATCCAATGTCTTTCCTACAGGAACACCCACATAAGCAAAACGGCCTATAAACTGATTGCTGGCTGAATGCGGCAAATTAGGATTCTGCAACACCCCTATCCATTGAGGATCCCCCCAATTTAATACTTGCAAAGCCCCTGTATCTCCGGAATTAGTCATTCGTGTCGGGTCAAAAATCCCATTTCGATTGAAATCGAGAAAGAATCGAGACTCATTGGTTCGACTACGATCATGTATAACATCATAAAAAACAGGAACACAAGGATCTACCTGCAAATTCGCCAACGAAATTCTAAGCTGATCAATACTCCAAGGCACAGGCTCTCCATTGGTATCATATAAGCAGACATTCGTCAGATATCCTCGATTGGGATAAGCAATACCTGAAAAATCACGTTTGTCCTGCAAATTAAAATTGGTCGAAACTATCAGATCATAATTGCCAACATTCGTATTAAGCAAAATATTAGCAACAACCTTTGCTTTGAGATGCTCGACTCCCGCCTCAGCCATCAAGCGGGCGTTATTTTGATCAACCGCATTACCGATTGAAGATTGATCACGCCGGCTCAATGACAGATACGCAATTGCCAAGAATGTTACTACAGAGAGCATAATCAGTGTGACAACCAACGCCACACCGCGCTCGGTATCTCTAAAAAATCTTAATCTCATAATGCCATTTGTATCGGAATTCGTTTACGGAAAAGATGAACACGTCCCGAATTTCTCAGTAAATACAACCTCTGCGCGTCCGGATTAGGAATAGCATTCAGCACTTCCATTACCTGCGGTTCCAAAAGCCCAAGCTCCACCTCAACATAAGAAGGCAACGCACTTTCCAAAAAGAGGTTATCTGTTACCGCCATCTTTTTGCCGCTCCCAATCAGAGTTCCCAAAATCACCAGATTAGTTGAAAGATCCACTCCATTTGTCGGAAAAAGCAATTGGCTATTCACCTGCCACAATCCATCTCTGCGCAAATAAGTATCTACCATATCTTCCATTGTAGTGACATTCGGATTAGGTGCATAAATATTAAACCCTTCTTGCGGAGCAAGATTTGTCCTCCAAACCCCCGCTGAATCCTGATAAACTCTATCCCAATCCGGATCATTGGGACGGAAATAATTAGTATGCTCAATTAGCTGCCCCTTCTTATCATAGCAGCGAATTGCAAAGTGAATTACTCCTTCCGCTAAAAGATTAACATTGGTTTGATAATACCCCAAATTACCTCCTGCACTATTGCCCCGGAATTGATCCATCCAGATATAAGCCATATTTGTATCATATTGCACGGAAGGAGCCTCCTTGCCAAACTCATTTAAGAGAGTAAATCCTACGCGATAAAGACTGGCCACTCCATTAGATCCAACCGTTAAAACTGCATTAGTCGCCCCACCATTAGTGACAGACTTAGCCGCTCCCAAAAAATACCCGCAGGGCAGCCAATAATTACTCTGTTTTTGGAGAAAAAAAAGATTCTGCATGAAATTGGTTCTATAGGGACCATTCGTATCCCCGGGTACCATTGCCTGTAAAATAGGATTTTGCAAGCCATAGCGCGAATTCATCGCATAATCATTAGGATAGCTCAGATAAGTCAAGAAATTGGCTCCATTTTCTATTCCGCTTGCCGATAATAGCTGCAAATCCCGCGTAACCATATCTAATGTCGCTCGGGCCGTACTCATTATCGCCACCTGAGCATTATTGGAACGAAAAGACTTCTGTGTCTGATTGAACATGGCATATAGGCCAAAGATAATGATCGCCATCATGACCGTTACCATCAGAACTTCCAAAAGAGAAAAGCCTCTAATTAACGGAGATACGCTCGGACCTCTCTCATACTTCCGCTGCATTATCAAATTCATTGTAATTCCTCCTCTGCTGAGAGTTTATCACAGCAGATTATCATAAAAGACCGTACTGTTTGTGAGCGAAAAATTACCTTTATCAAAATACCATAAAGTCATATTCCGAGTTCCCAAGGGTCCCATTTCCATGGTCTTTTCCACTGTATTCATTGTCCCCGAAATAATCGTTCTGAAAACCTGTTGATTAGGACCTGCCTTATATTCATCAGTGCCAGCCGGAACTACCGGCCAATTCAGGATTACTGATACCTGCCAAGCACTCTGATTCAATGAACGATCTTTGAGCATCCCCTCCCGAATGCCGGAATTATTATCCACCTGATACATATTATGATAGTTCGTAGTAAGGGGGAGGACCTTTACTTCTGCCAGATAACTCATGGCAAAATCTCGATTGTCCATGTTTTTATCCGCCGCGGAACCGTTCATCGAACGCATCTTAATTTTGCAGATCAGATTCGTGTTAGAAACCCCAAAAACCTCCATATTATTCAGTGAATTAGGCACCCATACATTACTACTGGTTAATAAGAATTCAGGAGCACTCAATAAACCGATGATCTCACGTGTTCCCCACTCTACCCCCCCAGCGTTGTTTTCAATTTTTCTTGGTTCAGCATTAGGACGTGAATAAAAAAGAATTTCATCCACATACAATCCCAAATCATCATATCCTTGCGCACCTTCAGAGATAGCCTGAAGCAAATAATTTCCATCCATCTGACAGAGAACTGTTTCACGATTCTCCTTTTGGACAAGCCCGCCCAACGGTATGACGCCCATGATTACAACCATGGCAAATCCTACTACTGCTAAACATAACGCGATCTCCACCATCGTGAAACCGCGCTGAGTACTCAATCTTTTCCTACTATTTGCAAAAAGCCGCATTCCTAAAACTCCTCTTTTATAGGGATAACTTTACCCGTCTTTCCATCAATTTTCATCTGGAGCAATGGTTCCGTCGTCCCTTCAATCACTGGCGGCGTTATTTCCACCAGCTCTACCGCTTGAGAATAAAAACCACTCGCCTTAATCAAAGGAATAGTTTCATAATAATATTCCATTGGAACACTCATTTTAGATGCGTTTACAGAATTGTGTTCTTGCCATTGAAAAATCAATTCCCCTAGGTAATTAAATCCGATGTAAGGAAACATCATCTCTGGCCCCATCGCATCCGGAAAATGAAAATTCATCTTCATCAGCGGAGCTTCCTGACGCTGGAATCGATTAGTCTTAATTTGCATCCACTCGATTTGAGACATCGAGGCTTCAGTAGCCATTTTATCCGGATAGAACATTACTCCTTCAGGCAAAGTCTTCCACTCCGTTAAATAGCGTGCGTGTTTATGTGAGGGTTGATCTCCCACAGTACGATCAGCATAGATAGCATAAGCCGTATATTGCTGTTGAACCAAATTAGTCCACATTCTACGGGATTTTTGCAGAAAACTCTGTCTCTCAACCGTCGGAATCGACATTGATGCAAGAGAAAGTTGCGATTGGAAATCATTCCTTTCCCAATAGATATTGGTCGTTATAAAAAGGATATAGACATTGCAGCGATCACTTATCGCCTTCTGCCGAGCATAGTTAATGTCGTCTATCAATTGACGTGAGACCGTGTTAACCAAGTTTCCTTGACCAAATCCTTTTAATGCCGGCAGACTTAATGCCGAAATTAATCCAATAATCGTCACCACCACGAGGATCTCTATCAGAGTAAAAGCTTCTTTTAGATTCCCCGGTCTCATAAAACTATCTCCTGTTTGCTGAAGATCCTTATGGCTATGGATTTTATGTATATTACCAGAATACATACCTGCTCCGTAACCTGATGTTATCGCCAGCTCAAGATATTATCTTTATTCACACCTTGATTGGCCTTTTGATTAGGATCTGCTTTTCCATCAGGTCCCATTGACCAAACCATTACACTGGCACGAACTCCAAAAGTAAATGAACTTCCCGGCAATTGATAGTTATTGGGAACAAAAACCAAGCCATTCAGACCGGTCCTTCCGTTGCCAGAAGAATTATCTTGTCCTACTTGGCTTTTGCCATACATCCAATCCACCGTATAATCATCATAATTCATATCCAATGAAATGAAATAAGGATTCCCCCAGGGATCCCTGTAGACACCGTTTGGATCTACCGCCGAAGAAGTTCCTACCGTATTACTGTCTTTGATCGTTAAAAAAACCTCTTTGCGCGGATTGCGCTGATGCTGATAATTGGGGGTCCTAAGGCCATTTCCATAATATTCCATATCACGCAAAATAGCAATCACTTCCGCATTATTGGTCATATATCCCCCTTGAACAGGCAAACTAAGCTGATTAACTAACATACTATAGTCAGATTCCTTACCTGTGGGGGCCGCTACATTATACATTCCATAAGTAAAATCATAAACTCCTACTGCATCAGCAGTCTCTTTGGATGTTGGCAGCCGACCATAAGAGCTTTGATACTGAGAGATCGCTCCTACAAGATTTGAGATCTCCACCTCTGCCTGTTTGATCTTCACCTTGCTTTTTGCTTTTACAACTGCCGGAAAGGTCATGCCCGCCAAGATAGCAATAATCGCTATGACCACCAGCAGCTCTATCAATGTAAAAGCCGAATTTTTCTTCACTCGTCTATCGCACAACACGCTCATCATAACTCGTTATATCAATTAGTACTTAAAAGATAGGAAAATCCGCACGGCACAAAATGTATCCCTATTAAGCATTCTTTTTTAGATCCTTCCCGGATACAAATTATCATCTTCCGTACTATCTTCTCCATACCCAAATTTTAAAAATATTCCCTTCTGATTTCAGGTTTCATGTCATTCCAATTTCCAATAACATAATATTCTATGTACTGTCTGCCCTGTTCATCTTTCAAGATAGTATCCTGACGCATGAGCTGAAACTCCGCCCACAAATCATATTTACCCGGATTATTCGTTGGGGCAGAACTGTTATAGTGCCATGGATTATCCGGTAATTTACGCCACTCTTTCCCTTGGGGAGTTCTTCCAGCCTGATAGTATGGAGCTGGAGCTGGCACACGAAACATACGAAAAACCAGCGAACGGGCAGCGTTAGTCATTCGTCCCAGCTTGCGCTCACTATAGTTATCAATAAAATTACGAACCTTGTTCGCTTGAGCATTCGCATTCAGAATCCCTTCCACCGGCATTCCAAAGAGTCCCTCCATCTCTCCCTGGTTAATCGTCTTGGATTGGCCGTTGGGAGTCGTGACATAAGGGCTGTAAAAGGCATTATTGGTCAAGATACATCCCGAAAGTTCCAACAATAGCTGATTAGTCGCGGAGCACCCTTCCACCAATCCCGAATAAGGATTGCTGTTATTAATCCTCGTTTGGTTATCCGGAGGATAAACTTTATACCAATTCCTGTAATAATCGATTGCAGTAGAAATATTCGATAATTCAGCTTGAATTCGTGCAATGCGCATCTTGCTTGTTGCTGGGCCAGCCATACCGACAATCATTGCGGTCAACATGCTAATTAGCGCGATAACTGTCAGCAATTCTATCATCGTAAAGCCGGATCCTATTCCTATTTTACAGGATCTCCTCACTCTACAACATTTTCGAAATTTTGGTATACACATCTTTACAACCTCTGGTTCAACCTGTTATACCTTTACAGCAAACTGCACCGCAAATTCACCATTTTTATCTCCGCAAATTTCATGCCAAAAATAAAAATTCCTTTTCCTCTTTCAATCCTTCTTCGAATTGACAACATCGGATAAGTTTTTAAGACAAATTCGTATTATCGCTATTCCTAATCAGAGCCTAGACCGTCCATCAGTGCGATTAGTGGCATAAACATAGCAATAACAATACTTCCTACCACTACCGCCAGGAAAACTATCATAATCGGTTCCAAAAGAGACGTCATGGCTGCCACCGCATTATCAACTTCTTCATCATACGTATCGGCAATCTTCATCAACATTTCAGGCAAAGCACCAGTTTGTTCGCCTACGTCCACCATAGAAATCACCATCGGAGGAAAAATATTTGACGCCTCCAGAGGTGCCGTAATTGTCTCTCCTTCCTTAACACTCTCATGCACGCTCATCACTGCGTTGGCCACAACCACATTACCTGATGTCTCCTTTACAATATTAAGCGATTGCAAAATCGGCACACCAGAACTCACCAACGTTCCCAAAGTACGGGTAAAGCGCGAAATAGCCACCTTACTGAGAACCGGACCAAAAACAGGCACAATTAATTTGAATTTGTCGAATAATAAACGACAAGTTTTCGTCTTTAAAGAAAGGCGGAAAAGGATAAAAATGCCAACACACCATCCTACTACCCCCAGGAAATTATGTTGAATTGTATCCGAAATGTTTAGTACCAACTGCGTAAATGCGGGCAATCCCTGTCCAACTAAATCCTCAAAGATTTCTTTGAACTTGGGAATCACATAGACCATCAAAATAGCCATAATCGCCACTGCTACAATGAGCACCGCTACCGGATAGAACATAGCTGCAATGACTTTTCCCTTAATTCGCTGAGATTTTTCCGAAAATTCCGCCAAACGCTGCAAAACAACCTCCAGCACACCGCCCAGCTCACCTGCCTTAACCATAGATACGAAAAGGCGATTAAAAATCTTAGGGTGCTGAGAGAGCGCTTCAGAAAAAGTACTGCCGCTCTCTACAGATAAACTCAATTTCTGAATCGTCTCTTTGAGAGTAGGATTCTTTTCCTGTTTTTCCAACACACGCAAACCTCGCAAAAGAGGAAGACCTGCATCGATCAGAGTTGCCAACTGACGAGTAAATGTACAGAGCACTTTGGAGCTTACTCCTCCAAGTCCAGGTATCTTATGGAGGGGTATCTTAATCTCAACCCCTTTTTTCTTACCTTTTCCCCTGGCTCCGCCAACCCGTTTTGGAGCGCCCTTGGAGTTCTTTCCTTTACTGGAACTCTGCACTGCCTCTGTCACCTTTGTAGGAAAGAGGTTCATCTCTTGCAATCGAGCAAGGGCTTCGCTCTGATTCTTCGCATCTAGGTTACCTCGGGTCTCCTTCCCCTTAGCATCCATTGCGACATAATTAAACTTGGGCATATCAATTTATTAGTTATTCAGTTCAGATAAAGTTTTTTAAAAAGTTTTAAGTATACTTCAGTACTTCCTCCATTGTCACTTCTCCATTAAATATCAAACGAATACCATCCTGACGCAGGGTTGTCATACCATCCTCCATCGCCTTTTGACGAAGTACTGCCGTTGGAACACGTTGATTAATCATTTCACGAATAGGATCATTGACAATCAAGAGTTCATAGATACCTTTTCGCCCCTTATATCCGGTATCATTACATGCCGGACAGCCACTCCCGTAACTAAAAGTTTTATCACCCAACTCGGCTGGGGTCATTCCTAGGAGAGAGAGCTGATTTTCTGTCGGTTCAAAGTTAGTAATACATTTTCTGCAAATCTTTCTCACCAAACGCTGTGCTAATACAGCCAATAACGTTGATGAAATCAGGAAGGGCTCTGCCCCAATATCTATTAAACGAACTACAGCACTGGGGGCATCATTTGTATGGAGCGTAGAGAAGACAAGGTGCCCCGTCAGAGATGCCTGAATAGCAATTTGAGTCGTCTCCAAGTCACGCATTTCCCCCACCATAATCACATCAGGATCTTGGCGAAGGAAGGAACGCAGTGCTGCACTAAAAGTCATCCCCACATTCTCATTAACCGGCACCTGCATAATACCCTCAATATCATATTCCACCGGATCCTCAACTGTCAGCAGTTTGGTACTAATATCATTAACTTTACGCAAAGCGGAATAGAGTGTAGTTGTCTTACCAGAACCGGTAGGGCCAGTCACAATAACAATCCCGTTAGGTTGGGTAATTACCTCACCGAAACGTTCACGAACATGCTCCGGCATACCCAAGCTTTCCAAATCCAGATGAACTGCATTACGATCCAACACACGCAACACCACCGATTCCCCAAACTGAGTAGGAAGACAGGAAATACGCAGGTCAATCGGTTTGCCGGCAATCGTCATACTAATACGTCCATCCTGAGGCAAACGGCGCTCTGAAATATTCAGATTTGAAATAATCTTCAAGCGGGAAATAACAGGCAGAGCCAAACTTTTGGGTGTAGGCGCCATTTCATAGAGAGCACCGTCCACACGATAACGAATTTTGAATTCATCTTCAAACGGCTCAAAGTGAATATCACTTGCCCGATCCTGTACAGCCTGTTGGAGCACTAGATTCACAAATTTTACAATCGGAGCCTCATTTGCCATTTCACTCAGGACATCATCTTCCAACTCTATATCGGAAGCATCCCCCTCATAACCTTCGCTATCGAGCCCCAATTCTTTGAGCACATCGCTGATCGTCTCTCCACCTTCACTTGAATTCTCCCCATAATACTGCTGAATAGCAGCTTCAATATCGGCCGGATCCGCGACAACAACTACAATTTCTTTACCCAGAGCAAACCCAATCTCATCTACTGCTGCCGGATTAAAAGGGTCTTCCATCGCCAACTGCAAAACAGTACCATATAACTCTACAGGAAAACACTGGTAATTTTTTGCCGTCTCGGCAGGAACTGCTTCTATTGTCTCTTTGGGAATATCACCCATCGACTTGAGATCAACCACCTGAGTAGCTAAGTTATCAGCCATCATCTGCAGCATAGTCTCACGATCGACCACTCCCATATCCGCTACGATATCAAACACCCTCTTGCCAGTATGGGTAGATTCCTGAATCACCGTTTCTGCCTGCATATCATCCAGCAAACCGGCATCCTTTAAAATCGTTAACAACGGGAAATTGGATATATCACTCATGAATCAAAATATTACTGTGCATTCTTCATCGCTCGAATCGCATCCAGTTCCTGGATTTTCAGCATCGCCGTAGAAGGATCCTGTGCCTTGGTAATGACCTCTTCCTGTGAAATCAATCCCAAATCATATTTTTCCAACAAACACGCATCTAATGAGACCATACCATATTTAGCACCCGTTTGAATATCGGAACCGATACGGAATGTTTTATTATCACGAATCAGAGCCGCAATAGAAGGGGTATTAACCATAATCTCAAATACCGCAACCCGTCCAGGCTTATCACATCTAGGAATCAGCAGCTGCGAAATAACCGCCTGAAGCACGGTAGAAAGCTGAATACGAATCTGCTCCTGCTGCGTCACCGGAAAGGCATTCACCAAACGGTCAATAGTTTTAGCTGCTCCTGTCGTATGAAGAGTACCAAAAACAAGGTGTCCCGTTTCTGCCGCCGCAATAGCGGCTTCCATTGTCTCAAGGTCACGAAGCTCACCCACCAAGATAATATCAGGATCTTGACGCAAAGCGCGGCGCAGCGCCTCAGCAAAACTCGGCACGTCCACATGCACTTCACGCTGTGTCACTACCGCCTGTTTATGATGATGGTAGTATTCAATGGGATCCTCAATAGTAATAATATGCGCTTCATCGCGCTCAATATTGATAATATCGATCATCGAAGCCAGCGTTGTTGACTTACCTGATCCGGTCGGCCCTGTTACCAATATCATTCCTCTGGGTTTGTACAGCAGTTCTCTCACAGAAGAAGGCAGTCCAATCTGTTCCATCGTCAGCAGCTTATTGGGAATCTGACGAAGAACCATTGCAAAATTACCACGCTCTTTAAAAACGCTAACGCGGAAACGAGCCATCTCCCCAAAAGCAAAACCAAAGTCAGCACCACCTTGCTCTCGTACGGCCTGAATATGATCATCTGAGGTAATACTGCGAGATAATTCCTCCGTATCCTCCGGCTTTAACGCGGGACCCTCGACACGGTGCAAACGCCCGTGAACACGAATTACAGGCGGGATTCCCACACGAAGATGCAAGTCAGACGCTCCTTCAGAGACCGTCAACTGCAACAAATCCGACATCGAATACATACTCTCTACTCTTTCTCTCTTTTAAAATCTTCTAAATACTTACTATCTGCCAGTCAAATACACCTATTGTTCCAACTCCGTTACTGTCGTCTGAATTACTTCATCCGCAGAAGTTAATCCGGCCAATACCTTGCGGATTCCATCCTCACGCAAAGTTCTCATTCCCAGCTCACGAGCTTTTGCCCTTAAAACAGAGGCCGGCAATTTCTCATAAATCAACCGTCGAGCCTCCTCTCCTACTTGGAAAATTTCGAATATACCAATACGCCCTCGATACCCCCCTTTGCAATTTGGACAACCAGGCCCTTTGAGAACATTACCCGCTCTTTCTGTAGCCTCATCTATTTTTAAGATGGTACGTTCTCTCTCTGTCAGAGGAACCGGTTGACCACACTTTTTACAGATTTTTCGAACTAGACGTTGCGCCATGAAAGCGCGCGCCGAGGTAGCAATCAAAAACGGCTTTACTCCAATATCAATTAAACGCGTCACAGCACTGGGAGCGTCATTCGTATGCAAAGTTGAGAACACCAAGTGGCCAGTCAGAGAAGCATTAATCGCAATAGAAGCCGTCTCTAAATCACGAATTTCACCCACCATGATAATATTAGGAGCCTGACGCAAAATCGCTCTCAATGCAGCACTAAAAGTCAAGCCTACCATTTCATTTACATGCACCTGGTTAATCCCCGAAAGCACATATTCCACAGGATCTTCTACTGTGATAATCTTTCGATCAGGATGATTGATATAATTCAAACAAGCATAGAGCGTAGTAGTCTTACCAGAACCGGTAGGACCAGTTACCAATAGAATTCCATCCGGCATACTGATCAATCGCTCGAAAATCTGCTGATCATCCGTCAAAAATCCCAATTCTGCCAATCCCAGCTTAATACCCTCTTTATCCAAAATACGCATTACGATACTCTCTCCATGCGTTGTAGGCAGACAAGAAACACGAAAATCCAATGCTCGTCCTCCGATATTCATCTGAATACGGCCGTCTTGCGGAATACGCTTCTCGGCAATTGACATATTAGATTGAATTTTAAGACGAGTGATAATCGAAGGCTGTAGACGCTTCGGTGGCCCCTTAACCTCATGCAAATTGCCGTCAATACGATAACGCACTCGGAATGTTTTCTGCATAGGCTCTAAATGAATATCGGAAGCCCTTGCTCTAAACGCATCCACAATAATACTGTTTACCAACTTAATGACGGGAGCATCCGATTCAACTTCCGATCCATCATCAATTTCATCCAGTACTCCACCTGGGCCCGTAATATTTACCTCACCTTCAGTGATTTCCTGAATCATCTTCCCCAGAGAATTATCCCCCGAGCCATAACACTGCTCTATAATCTCCTCTATCTCATTGGCAGGAGCTACACGGATCTCCACATCAGTATTCAGAAGCATCCGTAAACTATCAATCACCTCTAAATCAGAAGGATCTGCAACAGCTACAATGACCGCTCCTGTATCATCATTTTTACCAATTGGAACAACATTGTATTTTTTGGCCAAATGTCTTGGAACTAGAGAAATAATCTCATCCGAAAAATTCACACTTCCTAGATCGACTAACTCCGTACCATAATAGGTAGCCATGGCGTGAGTCACATCTATCGGCTGCAAAACTCCCTGCTCAACCAAGGTATCTACAACCCCGTTCCCATTTAGATTGGCCAACTCCTGGGCGGCGTCCAGCTGTTCTTGCGACACCTGCCCCATGTCCATCAACAGTTCAATTAAAAAATCGTCTTTTGCTGCCACAAAAATCCTATAATTCTTTCTCTAGAGACAGGATACGCATCCCCAACTCTGTTCAGAGGCCTTTCCGCTTCAGATTCACCCCATCCTGGCTCTGAAACCCTAAACCTCTACTGACACTACTCTATCTCAAAAATAATCCTACTCCAAGATTTTTTTCTAAGAAATACAATATTCCCTTTTCTTTAATTCTTCTTTTTACTCTTCCATTCATCTTTCTTATAAATCCTATACCTGCTTTATTGTTTTGACCAGAGTTTCTTTCTTACTCTTATAAGATCTGCTCACAGATTAAAATAAAAAAGAGGCAGTTTATTTTTACTGCCTCTACTTCACTAAGCAACCTTTCTTCTTCTTATAAGCTCAACCATCCAGCCAAAACGGTTACTATTATCCCTATTCCGCAGCAAAGCAAGAGCTTGCTTCTCATCTTCCTATTTTTCCAAATAAGAAATATTCCGCTTAAATAGAGCAAAACCATCGTAATTCCCAATCCAAACATCAGTATTTTAAAATAAAATCCACATTTGGATTTATGCAGCATCAACATTTTATAAAATAAACCAGGATGATTCACATTTAACTGAGCAGTATCTTCCATTCGACTGGGAATCAAGTTAAAATGATATCCCGTCGCATCTCCCAAAATGACTCCTTGTTTACCTTTACGAACTGTTCCCTCGGGAATAGCTATATTATTTTCCCGAGCAAAATCGAGCATCACTTTCTCCTGCGCTTCCAAATTCTCAGAAAGCGGGCGTGGTAAAGATTGATCCAATATAAGTTTATATTCCTGAGTATCGATATAGCCAGTATAACCGGTTACATTCATAAACCCTGTCACAGCAACCATTAATGCTACCGGCAAAAAAAACATTGATAAATATGCATGCAAATTAAACCATAACTTCATCATTTTATTTCTGCCTGAAATTTTTTCTATTTTTTTATCCTTTTCCATATTAGATTTATTAAAATATTTTCCACTCACTCTAAAATTACGTTTTAGCGTAATCCGTTTTAGAAACACCAATAGAGAATAAAAGTTACAGTATGACTCTTTCTAAGAAAAACAAAAAGTTTTAGAATAAAAAACATTTTATTCTTCGTGCTATTTTGCAAAATTTATAAACCCCCTTTCCTAAAAAAGGAAAGAGGGTTTTCATTAAAATTAAAAGCTTTATCAGCTCTAAATAGAATTAGAACATATAGACGATATTTCCAGTAATTCCAAAGGCATTATCCTTATCGGCAGTGTCTGTGGCACGGCCATTACCAGAGATATCATTATCCCAACGGAATTCAACGCGGGTCAACACATTCTCCCATAGTTTATAGGAAACTGTGACAGTATCAGAGAGGAATTTATCACTCTCCCCTGTTCCCCAATTGGTATAATCCGCATTCCCCATGAGATAAGTTCCGCAAGACCCGTTAGCATACTCAAGACGATTAGCCAAAGTCAGCTTATCGGTAACATCATATGACAAGTAAGCAGCGAAAGCATTAGCCCAGGTGGACTGTACAGCCGGCGCACGATCATCATTATAACGATAATCATAGGCAAAGCCAAAACGCAATCCTTCTACAGGCAACGGCATTGTAATACCGGCATAATAGTTAACATAGTTGGGCTGAGCTTGATTATTAAACTCATAATCTTCCAAACCGTTGATAACACCGAAATAAACCTCTGTTCCCTCAAGGAATCCAGTAGATTCGGGGAAGATTAAATTCAAAGCCCCCATGTAGGAAAGACGGGCTGAATCGGAATAACGAACATTGACATAATCAAAATTCGAATAAGAATTAGCAATACCCGCACGAACTCCCAGAATCCAGTCACTTAAATCAAAATTATAGCTGATCAAACCACCTACATTTTGGCGAGGTTGAAGACTAAAACCATAGGAACGGCTAAAATTTGGATTCTCATAACTGTCACTGCTCTCATAACCAATAATGGATTCAAATACACCAAAACGGAAATCTAATCCATTACCAATAGGAGCACGCAGATCTACGTAAGCATTCTGAATGGCAAATTCATCACCAGCGCCAAACGTATTACGATACATTCTGGCATCTGGACCAATGCGAAAATCAGCCTGATAACCAGCGGCCCAAATAGAGGCATCCTCTTCAAGTGCTTTGCCAATTCCAATTTTAACAGAATTCAAATTGAAACCATTTTGACTATCAGCACTATCATTAACACGGCCTGCACTTGTCTTGTCAGCACCAAACTGCCAATTCATAGAGGTATCCACATAACCGCTAATGGTCGTACCGGAAACGGCCGTCAGAACTTGATTCTCAGCTTCCTGAGCGGAAGCAATAGAAGACATACTTACAATCCCCGCAATCGCGAGGGCTACTGTCCATTTATTCATAACTTTTCGTATCAAATTTGATGAAGCCCGCAATTATAAAACGCAATTGCAAGACTTCGCTGAATTGCGAACGATAGGATATCACTTCATAAAATTAATGACAAGATCTTTTCATCAAAAATAAAATATTTTTTTTTAATATCCACAATATTTAAAAAATTTACCCTTTAGACACCCTCCTATTACCGCAGATGGAAAGTAAAAATATAATTTTGTAATATATTAAGCACAAAAGACTTTTATATTTATTTTAGCAGATTTTTCTTTTCTATTCTCTCTTTACCCTCTTACAAAACATATCTACTTCAAAACTCAAAAAACTCATTCTCTATAATCACTTTTTAAATCTACAAACAGGACTTTGAGTTCAATTTTGATCCAGATCTACTCTCTTCTATTCAGCAATTTCATCGTATTAGCGAGAATTTTATATGTCTAATCCATATAAGTTATAGTGTATTCTTCTCAATAAGAAGAACACACAACTGCTTTAAGAAAACCGTTTAGAAAAGAAAAAACAACCTATACAAGTATATCTGCTTCATGAGCTTATTGAAATCGCAAGAATAAAGAATATGTTAAGAGCAGCAGAAACTATCTATACATTATAACTAAGCTTATCCAAATTGATGAAAGATTTAGATGAAAAGTTTGTGAAAAAATCATCTAAGTTTCTTAGGTACTATTAAAACTATTCCTCATAATTAACAAATTAGACACCACAATAAAAATAATTAATTTTGTCGTAAACTTTATCTCTGTTTTCCTAAACCACTTTCCATTCCTCAATGGTACCGGTCTTAGAGGAGAAGTTGGCTCCGATTCGGTAGAGCTTTCTCTTATCCGCTCCATATTCCTTGGCATAGCCCCTCTCCTCTATCTGTTCCAGCGCCTCCTCTGCACT
>CALXMK010000020.1 GCA_944389455.1 uncultured Verrucomicrobiota bacterium | reverse complement strand
GAATCTGAGAAAACATCTGGAATATGAAAACAACCCGCCTAAATAGAAAAACACTTCTTAATCATTTGAAATCTAATTCCAATAAGAAAGAGGCTTCGTTTCTGATGATAGAAAGACCTTGTACTCTCTATAAAATACCTCTCTCCACTCTGCCCTACCCCTTAAAAAAATGTCAGGTGGAGACTAATTAAAATTGCGTCAAAAAAAAGAAAAACGTATAATGATTTTGAAAAGAAGATTATAAAATGAAGTTAAGTACAAGTCGAATAAATCGCAGAAAGTTTATGCATACCTTGTTCAGATTAGGCGTTGCCAGCACCTGTCTTCCCGCAATTCTGAACCATGCTGAAGCTTCCAACCGCAAAAATCCTCCTAATATCCTCTTCTTCCTTGTTGATGATATGGGCTGGCAAGATACCTCTCTGCCCTTCTATACCAGTCGAACTTTTCTTAATAATCGCTACCGCACTCCTAATATGGAGCGGCTGGCCAAAGAAGGAGTCGTTTTCACGCAAGCTTATGCTCATCCTATTTGTTCACCCACCCGTATCAGCCTCCTAACCGGAATGAATCCGGCACGGCACAGAGTAACTATGTGGACTCTCTTTAGGGATAAAAGTACCGATGGGCAAATGTCTACCCTAACTCCGCCACCTGATTGGAATATGAATGGAGTTCAACCTGTCGGGACTTTACCCTCTTATACCACTACTCGTCCCATTACAGAAGAAACTTATTCCGGTTCCATGCAGAAACCTTATCTAACCGCCAATACTCTCCCGGAATTACTTCGCCAAAACGGCTATTATACGATTCATTGTGGCAAAGCTCACTTTGGAGCAAAAGATACCCCCGGGGCAAACCCTCGAAATCTGGGATTTGAGGTCAATATCGCCGGCACTGAAATCGGCGGCCCAGGTTCCTATCGCGGCAAAGAAAACTATGGCAAAGGAACCTTTCATGTTTGCGGATTGGATGACCCTGAATTCGTAGAAAATGATGTTTTCATTACTGATGCTCTAACTAAAAAGGCCATTCAGGCTCTCGATAAAGCTAAGAAGTTAAACAAGCCCTTCTACCTCTATATGTCTCATTACGCAATCCACGCTCCCTTTACCGGAAATAATTTTCATCCTAAGTATATTGACAATTATAAAGAAGATCCTCAAGACGGAAATAAATATAGTGATAATGAACGCCGTTACTCTACCTTAATAGAATCCATGGATAAAAGCTTGGGAGATCTGCTTGATTACCTTGAGCAAAATGGACTCAGGGAAAACACCATCGTTCTATTCTTATCCGACAATGGGGGGCTTAGTCTAAGCAGCTCCGGCAGAATTCCAAACGCTAACTTTCCTCTTTCTCATGGAAAAGGTTCTCCCCGTGAAGGAGGCATACGGGAACCGATGATTGTCTCCTGGCCCGGAGTCACTGTTCCCAATACTCGCTGCAATGTACCCCTCCTTTGTGAAGACTTCTTCCCTTCTATCCTGGAAATGGCAGGAATCCTACATTGGAAAACCGAGCAAGTAGTCGATGGATGCAGCTTTGTTCCGGCTCTCAAAGGTAAAGAGGATAACTCGGATCGTGAATTCTACTGGCACTGCCCCAATATCTGGGCAGAAGGACATTCTCATGAAACTTATACCCCTTTCAGTTCTATTCGCCGCGGGAATTGGAAGCTAATCTATTACTATGAAAACGAAAGCTTCGAACTCTTCAACATTGCTGAAGATATCAGTGAAACTAGAAATCTTGTGAACCAATACCCTGATTTAGCCCGCAACCTCGCACAAAGACTTACCCGCTACCTGCGTGATAAAGCCCATGCCCAGAGACCGACTCGAAAGAAAGAAGGGCAAGATACAGGGATTCTCATACCCTGGCCAGAGGAAGCTATCGGCATCCAAGGAGAGATTCCAACTCCTTCCTTCTACTAATGATACCGGCAAAAAAATATTCTCTTTTTTACAAACTGCCAGATCTTGTATAGGAAATAGGAGCTCCGATAAAAGCCACAGCAGGCAAAATAATACATCCAATGAGTAGGAGCTCCTTTTCTACGATAAAGTCCATGACGCCGGTAGGGATAAAATCTCCGCTTAAACTCTGCCGACGAATAGATATTTGCCTGAAAGGCCTTTGGAACAACCATTCCAAAAATCCGAGCCATTCCTATTTCATATACGCTAGTCCCTTCCAATAACTTGCTGAATTTTTTAATCAGCTTTAAATCATAATCCGACACCTTGCCATTATATACATTTGTGATACTTTCTAAACCGGATTCCTTAACATAATGATAAAAAGCTAGAGGTAAGTATCTGATTTTAAGAGGATTCTTGAGCAATTCAGTATTCATATACAAATCCTCGCAAAATGAAAGATCCGGCGGAAACTTTACTCCATATCTCTGATAACAACTCCGCCTAACCAACTTATTCCAGCAGCTTCCCTTTAAACGATAATTATATAAATCATGTAAAACAGCTTCCGTCTCCAAACCGGAAGGATTCTGTACCTGATACTTGTAGCTCCCTTCTTGATCAAGATAATAATCACAAATTACCATATCAGCATCCTCTTTTACGGCCGCCGCATAAAGCTCCTCAAGCATTTTTGGCTCTACCCAATCATCCGGATCGACATGAATGGTATAAACTCCTCTTGATACATCAAGCCCACGCTGTCGGGCGGCACTGACACCTGCATTAGACTGATGAATTACTTTGATTCTTCTATCTCGGGAAGCATATTCGTCACAAATTTCTCCAGAACGATCCGTGCTGCCATCGTCAACAAGCAACAGTTCAAAACTATTAAATGTCTGCGAGAGAATACCCTCTATACATCGTGCCAGATAATTCTCTGCTCGATAAACAGGACAGATAATCGAAACCGCCGGCTCTTGTCCCTGGTCTTTAGACATTAAAACTTTTCTAGATAAGGGAGCTACCCCCTCCCACAAGCACCATTTATGATGATCTTTCCTAAATTCAACCAGTTTAGTACATGCTTAAAATTACTCTTCCCAACTCCATGGAAATCTCTCAATATCTTCCTCAATCAGGTTATCTCCACTCTGTACTTCAATAATATGCAAATCGCTCAATGCCTTAACAGCATGCAGTTCTCCTTTGGCAATATGAATCACATCCCCACGGGAAACTCGCCGTACTTTTCCGTCCAAAGCTAAAAGCCCCTCTCCATTTACAAAGGTCCAAACCTCCTCACGATGTCTATGCAGCTGGTAGCTGATATTACCACCTGGTTTCAAATAAAGCTGCTTAGTTAAAGCGCAATGCCCATCCGGAAAGGTTATCCGATCTATCACCTTATACGCTCCCCAACGGCGCTCCTCATACATCGGCCGATTCTTCATCTGATCTACATAATCTTTGACTAACTCACAGCTGTTTTTATCCGCTATCAGAATTCCATCCGGACTGGCTGCAACAACTAAATTCTTCGCTCCTACACAAAGCATCGGTATTCCCAATTCATTAATTGCATAGGTATCAAAATCATTTCCGGCCATAACCGTATTGCCAATTGCACGAGAAGTCAGATGTTTGGTTAATACTCCCCAATCTCCCAAGTCACTCCACTTTCCTTCAAAAGGAATCATTCCGACAGAGACTGCTTTTTCCAGCACCTCAAAGTCAAAACTCACCTTCGGAAGTTTGCTATACTCCTCCCGTACTTTCTCATAACTCTCTACATTTACATACCGCTTGGCAAACTCCAACAGCCAACCCAGACGAAAAGCGAAAACTCCTCCATTCCAAAAAGCCCCCCGAGTAATCATCTCTTCAGCCTTGGCTGGACTGGGTTTCTCAACAAATTGTTTTACCTTTAAAACATCTCCGGCTTTGGAACTTCCATCGTCTTCTGCTAAAATATACCCTAGTTCTCCAGAAGCATTCTCCGGCTTCACTCCCATCAAAACCAAATCTGCCCTCTGCTCCTCAACTGCCTTCGCCATAAGCGATATTGTCTCATAATACCCTTTTTCCGTATAAGGATCACAAGGCATGACTACAATCACTTCATCTGTGCAACACCCCTTTTCCCCTGCTAAATAGGCAGAGGCCAAAACTATAGCCGCAAATGTATCTCTCCGCTCAGGCTCTGTCACTACATCGATCCGATTTCCCACCTGATTTACAATCGCATCCCTCTGCGACAGACTTGTCGCCGCCGTCAATTTTGCTTCTGGAATACATCCACTCAACTGACGCACGATCCTTTGTACCATAGATTCGGGATGTGAATCAGGTGATTTAAGCAAACATAAAAACTGCTTAGAGCGTGTCTCATTAGAAAGCGGCCAAAGTCTCTTGCCTGACCCTCCTGATAATAAAATAATTTGCATTTTTCTTTTCTCTTCTGGCAGTCTATTTTCACCGCCGTTAGCTGAATTAAGCATGGAATAAAAACTAATCTTCTGCAATAAAAATCCGTCATCCTTCTGAAAGGAGAATGACGGAAATCATTTTCTATAAGTAATTACGTTCTAAGGTAATGAATTACTTCGATTTATCCGGATAAGCCGGCGGAGGAGGAATCTTCACCCCATTAATCTCCAAAAGCTTAAGTATCTCTACAATACCTCTGCTCAACTGATCATCTTCTCCCAGAAACTCGCGTGCGGGATCATTCTCGACTTCGATATCGGGATCCACTCCGTGGCCTTCCATAATCCATTCTTTTCCATCTAATCCATAGCGGGAAAACTCCGGTTTATTTAGCGATCCGCCATCTACCAAAGGCAAACTTCCCCGAATACCGACAACTCCGCCCCAGGAACGTTTTCCAATCAGAGGTCCAATCTTATAATGTTTGAACCGATACGAGAAGATATCTCCATCAGAAGCTGTAAATTCATCTAAGAGACAGATTTTAGGACCTACCTGCATCGTCTCCCATCCCGGAATCGTATTACGTACAATTTCCACCATAACGGGATTCCGCAAGAGCCGTTCCATCACCTGTTGGGAAACATTCCCGCCGCCATTGCCACGCACATCGATAATCAGCGCTTCCTTTCTCAACTGCGGATAGAAATGCTTCACAAACTCATTCATTCCTGAAGTACCCATATCCGGCAAGTGGATATACCCAACCCGACCTCCGGTTGCCTGGTTGACCTTCTCAATATTCTGCTGTACCCAATAATAATAACGTAAGGACTGCTCATCATCAATCGGAACAACAACCACTTCACGGCTTCCTTCCTCCTCCGGGACGGAGTTCAAACGCAACTTCACCTGTTTCCCAGCCGTATTATTGAGAGCCTGATAAATGTTCCTAATCTCACGAGTACACTTACCATTGATAGCTAAAATATAATCCCCTTCCTGAGCATTTACTCCAATTCCCGTCAAAGGCGAACGTGTAGATTCATTCCAATTCTGTCCTCGATAAATCTTCTCAATTCGGAAAGCTCCACTCTGGTCATCCTTTACAATATCTGCACCTAGCAAACCAACATTGATATCACGAGGATGCTGATAATCCCCTCCTCCTACGTAGGCATGCCCCATATTGAGTTCTCCAATCATTTCCCCAATGACATAAGTCAAATCCTGTCGTATAGCTATCGAATCCAACAAAGCGGAATAACGTTCTCTCATTAATGACCAATTAACGCCATGCAAATTTGGATCATATACAAAATCCCTCATCTGCCTCCAGCACTCATTAAAAATCTGCCTCCATTCCGCACGCAGATCCAGAGTCATCTCCAAGCCGCTCAAATCCAGATTTTCCATTTCAAACTCCTCATCTGGGGTATCTAATATTCCATAACTCTCACCAGAGAGCTTTGCCAACATCTTCTTGCCATCCGGTGTTAATTCATAACCCTCCACAAAGCCCAAAGATGTCTCTTTACGTTCCTCCAAATCATAAACTAATAGCTCTGACCCTGATTCTCCGTTCGAGTCGCGCAGGTAATACAATTTCTGCCCCACGCTGCTTAATCCGCTATAAGAGGCCGCTCTGATAGGCAACACTTCGATCCGGTCTTGGATTCCGTCAAAATCCACCTTAACCTGAATAGGTTCCTCCTCCTGGCTCTCTTCCGACTCATCAGATTCAGCGGACTCCGTCTTTTCAGAACTCTTCTCAACCTCGTCGCTCAACGGTCTAAATGGAGATTCTGTCTCTGCCGCCAACGTAATCAGATATATCTTCTCCATATCAAAATAAGCATAATTGAATTCCGTATTGCTGCTTATCGGATTAAAATCACGAGCCGAAACGAAATACAAATACTTCCCATCTGCACTGAAAACAGGTGACCCGCTTGCATACCACCCCTCCGTCACCGGTTGTGAAACCTTACTCTCCAGATGATAGAGATAAATTCTCTCCATACACTCGGCCTCCGGATTCTGCCAGGCAATCCATTGAGAATCAGGAGACCAACTGAAGCTGCGAATTTCCCAAACCGGAGAATAAGCTACTTCGGTCATCTCTCCACTCTCAAGATCTACATACCACAATTTCTGCGCACGATCACTCCAAGCAATCTTACTGCTGTCCGGAGACCATTGGAACGAGTACTTATAGACATTGCCGCCTTGAGTCAATTGACGCGCAGAAGCATTGCCATCCTCCGCCTGAATCCAGATTTCATCCTCTCCTGAGATATCCGAAATATAAGCAATCCACTCTCCATTCGGAGACCAGGCTGCATCTCTCTCATGTGAAGCACAACTTTGGGTCAGATTCCGAGTCTCACCATACTTCGCCGGTACTGTAAACACATCCCCACGAGCAGTAAACACAGCTCTTTTTCCATCTGGGGAAATTCCTGCTCCAGCTATATAGTCATCAACTCTTTTAATCTGGGTACGTCGCTGAGGTAAATCCTCCTCTATCCGAATTGAAATCCGCTCCGCCTTTAACGAATCCGCGGATAAATCTACTTTGTAAATATAGCCACCATTTTCAAAAGCAATCACCTTATCGCATAAGGAGGGATATTTTATATCATACTCCGTAAAATCAGTTACCTGCTCCGTCTTTCCACTCTCCAAGTCATGATAATAGAGATTCATCCTCTTATTCTCATCCCGATCCGAAACAAAATAGATTCTGCTTCCATACCACATTGGAAAAATATCCTGAGCAGGATTCTCTGTAATATTAACCGTCTTGCCAGATTCAAAATCATACACCCAAATATCATCCGCCTGACCTCCTCTATATCGCTTCCAAGTACGAAACTCTCGGAACACTCGATTATAAGCCAGCTTTTTGCCATCCGGAGAGAGAGAACACCATCCTCCGTTGGATAACGGAAGCTGTTCCGTCATTCCTCCATCTATCGGAGCTAATAATAACCTCCCCTTCCAATCATTAAACTCCAATCCTCTGGAACGAAATATCACCTTATCATTCCCCATCCACCCCATGACAATATTATTCGGTCCCATTCGATCAGATACGTCATCCCTCCTTAAAGTTGGAGTCCAACTGATCCGAACCGGTTCCCCTCCCTCAGAAGGCATCAAATATACCTCAGAATTTCCATCATAATGTGCTGTAAAAGCTAATGTTTTTCCATCGGGTGAAAACTTGGGAAAAATCTCTGTTCCAACATCCGAAGTCAAACGACGCGCAACGCCTCCTTCCACACCGACTGTATATAAATCCCCCGCATAGGAGAAGACCAATTGATCTCCATAGATCGCGGGAAAACGCAGCAGACGAGCCTCTGCCTCCTCAGCAGCAAGACTACTAAAACTCACTGCCGTCGAAGCAATTATTACAGCAGTACAAGTCCAGAACTTTACATTTCCAAACATACTTTTTCATTCTAAAGCAACTTCCTCTCACGGGCAACCTGAAAAAATCTTCTCTCCGCCAAAATGATAAACCGAACTAGGGATCTTCACAAATTTCAATTAGGAATAAACCTCTCTTATACTTTTTCTCGATTAGAAAAACTAAAACCACACTATCGTCATGTAATTCAGCAGGGAAATAGATATAGCGTTTTAAATTAATCACTGAAAACGGACAAAGGCTTCTCTCAATATCTCCATCCAGTAGCTTCTTAAACTCTTTTGCTCAACTATCATTGGTATAGATACGAGAAAAACAGGAAAATTTATAGATTATTTTGAGATTTAGATCTTTGTTTGAATTTATTCTCAATCTCCCAATTTATAGAGAAACTTACAAGAATCTTTTATTTTCTTTTCCAACAAAGAATTAACTCTGTTCCAATCAATTTCATCAAATTGTCTATATTCGGATAGATTTTTCAATAACCTCTCTTCTAATCCGAATATATTTAAAACTGAAGTAAAACGGGAAAGTCCTCTATTTTCATTACCATATACAATAAATGGTTTATTGAATAATATAGAGAAAACACAGGCATGAAATGAATCTGTCACGACAAATTCCGCATCATAAAAACCTCGAATCCACTCTTCCACAGTCGGTTGAATATATTCAGGCAAAGAGAGCCCTCCTTTTCCGACTTTTGAGTTTACCTTAAAAGGTATCAACTTTTTTTCTTCTGCTATTTTATTAATCAATTCTGATTTTTCTGGTATCTCATCAAGGATATAGACTAACAAATTCCCTTTACTTTCGGATACTTTGTTTTTTTCAAACAATTGGATATAATCCTCTTTTTTAATCAATAAAGTGGGATCTAACACCTGTTCCACGTTAATTCCAAAATATTTATGACATAACTCTGCCCCAGAAGATTCTCTTACTGAAACTTGCTCGAACTTTTTTAATAATCTGCTGCAATCAAAGGTCTGTTGGAAAGAATATTCCCACTCCTCTGTTCCAAAAGAGACTGCATAGGCTATACGCTTAATTTTCCAATCCTCAGCAAATTTCAAATAAGCATCCTCAATAGAACTATGATTTACCTCAAAATATCTTGGCCTCCAGACCTGATCGCTGCCCACTACTATCGCATCGTATTCCGATTCTTCTATATCGGAAAAATCATCATATTGAACAAGATGAATATAGCTGCTAATAAATCTATCTGTATTTAGCCTTATTAAGGACTGTTGCCGATTATACTTCTGTTCATAGAAAATAGAACATTTGCAACCTATTAAATTTTTTATAATTCTTTTTCCATATGAAAAAGGCATCTTATAGAGAGGTAAACTCAGCGGAAATTTCTTTTTTTCTATAATATAGACTTCATGTCCCATTCTTTCCAATATAGTCTGCAATGCATACGCTTGCAAAATCCCACCATAATTAGAGTGCAATGGAAGAGTTATAATTCCTATTTTCATCTCATACTTGGACTTGGATATCAAAATATATATAAATAACCTTATTTCTTACAAGTAGCATTACTGCAATCTATCATCCTTTTTCTAATTTACACCTGTTCTGCTTATCACTTCAATAAATTAAAAAAAAGATAATATAAATTATAAAAAACAAGTAATAATCTATAACTAATTGGCAAAAATCCTTAAGAACTCAAAACAAAAATTCAAATTAGCCAATTCATATTTAAATAATATAAAAATAACACTAATTAAAACAAAATCGCCAAGAATAAGCTGAAATCAAAAAACTACTTTTTAATAACATCCTTCAGAACTTTTGTCACTGATGACGGTAAAATACTTTTCACTGTTTTTCTGAATCCTGTTGATTGATCCACTATCAACTTATTGATTATCTCAAGAGCTTCGCTTTCATCTTCATGATTGGTAAACACTTCAAAAAGGATAGGTCTATCTGTAATAGACGGTATCAAAAATCTTTCCACCTGCTCTAAATATTCCTCTTTATTGGATGCCTGTAAATACTCGTAACCTAAATCTTCCGCATAATGCTTGATAAGCTGAGAGGATTTATTGCCATAATGACCGGCAGCTGCCATAAAGAGATCGGCCTGATCGCCAAACTGTGCAGCAGGATGGTTATAGTTCCTAAATTCAGTTCCCTTGCCGTTATTCACAAGCATTATACGCACATTTCTGCCTACATGGCGGTTTCCTAATACATTCATATCATAGAAGAATGCAAGATCTCCTATCACGAGAAAGTGTAAAACATTCGGTTTTACAATAGCACCTCCCATCATGGAGGACATACACCCATCTATTCCAAACCCCCCCGTATTAACAAAACCTTGCATCCTTACAGAATGTGGAACCTCAAACATATTCCATGCTCTCAAACTGTTAAGAATCCCCAGATGCAGTACACACTCCTCCGGTAAACGATGAGCTGTCTGCTGAGCTATCCAAACATTAGAAAAAGGCAATTCTTTTAAGATAGAATGAAATTTTTTGTATTCGGCATGACATTCATTCAACCACTTTTCCCCTGCTTCTATCTGAGCTTTTCGATTCTCTCCGGCTATAGCCGTATAACGACGAAAGAATTCCTCTTCTTTCATCTCAAATACATTCAACAACTTGTGATAAGGATCACGCAATTCCCCATCTTCGCTTACTCTCCAAACCTCATGAGCTCTGCTGCCGACCGAAGTATTCCCATAACCGCTGACTTCTCCGATATAAATAATCACCTCTGAGGAGAAAATTGACTTAGAGTAGGATTCCTGCTGATTCACAATAGAGTTATACACTCTATAAGGTCCGGCATAATTACTGCCATGCTCACAAAACACCACCGCTCCATAAGCTTGACAGAATTGGTTGACAGTCTCGGTCAATGCCGTAGACCATGGCTTATGATTGCCTACTATGATTCCTATACGCCCCTGAGGCAGCTCAGGGAATTCATCACAAGGCATATACCGCCTTATACAGCGAGCCAGAGGCAATTTCTCTACAGAAAAATCTCTATTATACTCCGTTGCGAGATTAATATGAACAGGCCCCCCTCCATGATGTCTCAATGCTAAAATAGCCCGATTCAGACGAATATTGGCATCCCATTCATCATTTTCGCTGTGTGGTACTCCTACATGTTCGCTATGAATACAAATATCTTTTTGATGCTGGCTTCTGTCTATCACCTGAGGAATCATGTGCCCAATACGGTTCTCATTTTGCGTGGCTGTAACAGCCAATATAGGCAACTTACGATAATAAGCTTCGGTCAATCCCGGAATATAATTGCGAGAAGCTGTAGCCCCCGTACAAGAAAGCACAACTGCTTCCCCTGTTTCCTCCGCCATTCCAACTGCTAAATAAGCAGCCGAACGCTCATCCACCGAGGAATAAATCTCAAAAAATGGATCATTCATCATACTCGCTACAAAAGTTATATTTGTAGTCCCCGGAGATGCTATCACCTTGCGAATTCCATGTTGCTTAAGCAGTGATATTAAGATCTGCTGCCCTTTTTCTACTGTATAAAATTTCTGCTTCATATGATAGAATTCATTTCCATCTTGCATTTATTGTTTTTCCTTCATTACATACTAATATTTGTCCATTAAGAGCATTAGATATATCTGATAAGAGAAAACAAGCTATTTCTGCAACTTCTTCAGGTAAATAATAACGATTTGTTACTTTATTATAACAATATAAATTTTCATCAACTTTTACTCCAGTCATATCTGAAGCTGTTACCCCAGGAGCTATAGCATTAATTCTATATCCTTCAGACACAAATCGATAGGCAAGACCTTGGACAAGGCTATTCATGGCAGCTTTTGTTAAACCATAAGGACGATCATCAACCGTTACACTTGTCTCTGAAGAAACGAATAATATCTTCTTTATATCCTTATTGTTGTTCCTCCTGCACAAAGATATAAACTCTTTTGAGAGAAAATATCCTCCTTTTAGATTAGTTTGAAATTGAGCATCAAATTGATCTTCTGAAACATTCAATATTCCATTTTCATGCAATGATATTCCGGCATTATTTACTAACGAATTTAATCCTCCCAGCATATCCTCTGCCTTACTTAAAAAACCTGAAAAAGAGCCTATGTCTTTCACATTAAGAAGAAGATATTTACAATTCAATTTATCTGCTGCTTTCTTCAATACTTCCTCATTGCGTCCTGATATCAGCACCTCTGCCCCTTCTTCAACAAATCTCTTAGCCATGGCATAGCCCAAACCTCTGCCTCCTCCAGTTACAATAATCTTTTTATCAGCAAGACGCGCATCTGGTGAAAGATAGGATATCTTTACTTCTATTACATTATTGGGTACACCTTTGAATATATACTCCAACCCTCTTTTAATTATCTGTTTTATAGACATAGAAAGCACTTATTTACAACTTACTTTCGCAATATATTTATCAATAATTTTGGATATTGTTTTTTCGACAAACACTCTCTCATTTTGAGAAAGCCCTAAGAAATAAATCGTTCCGCATGAGGAGAGTGTACAGACACAGCAAATTGTTAACAGACGTAAAAATGATTCCTGCATCAATAAATAAGGCCAAAGAGGAGGTAAAAGAGCCACTCCTGTAACAATCGTTATCTTCCAAATCACCTCTTTGATAAACATCATAACCGGAAACCCCAATAATCCCTTCATGATATAAAGCCTTACACTATCTACCCCAATATAAACAAAAATAAATACAATATAAGCGCTTTCAACCGGCATTCCCAATTCAAAAGCTACCCATGTGAAAGGGAAAACTAAACACCCTATGCTGGTTATCCAAATCACATATCGACGAATATCTCCCGTTGCCATACACGCCGTATATCCTGTATTGCCCAACATATTGACCATGGCTCCAATGAGAGTTAACCGCAGAAATATTACGGTATAATCCGGAACCATTTTTAACCAAAGCTGGAGAATATAGTGAGTTTCAAACATCACGGGCAAAGCAAAAAGCAAAAGGAGAAAATAAGAAAATTTGGAACCCCGGCAAATAAGCTTAAACATATCCCCCTTATTACCGGCAGCATAATTCTTTGTAATCTGTGGATTTACAGCCGTTGTGAAATTATTTACAAACTGCATGATTGCCCCATCTACCTGCGTTGCAATACCTCGTGCCGTATTAAAACTAACACCAAAGAAAAGATTTATAAGAATATTGACGCCTTGTGTATTAAATAAATAGGCCGTATTAGTCAAAAAGCTCCATCCCCCAAAAGATCCCATTTCCTTAAACAGCGATATATCTGCCGTAAACCTATAGCGACACTCTTGAAAATTCCTGCCGCAATAAATTCCATACACCAACCGTATAATAACAGCAACTATTACAAGCAGTACTGCATAGAAAATAAGCCTATCAAACGGAGTAGCTTGAATAAGAAAACACACTGCAAGTTTTAAAACTGCCTCAAGGATACTCACATAGGCAAATACCGTCATTCTTTCATGAGCAATGATACAGGCATTGTATGGCACACTGATAAGATTGATGCAAAACATGAGCAGCGAGCAATGGAGCACCCAATTGGCCGCTCCCAAACGCCCCTCGGGCAAATTCATATGATTGCTAACAAACCATACCCCTATAATCTCACCCAACAGAAGAATAATCAGTGAAATAACTATCTGAATATTTACACTAGTAATAAATACCAGATTAAGCCTCTCTTTATTGCCTTTCCCCAACTCAAAAGTTATAAAACGACTAATAGAAGAAGAGAGAGCTGAGGAGACAATCGAAAACATAGCAACCACTCCTCCCACAACATTGTAAATTCCATAATCCTCTACCCCCAGAGCATTAAGAATGACACGTCCCGTATAAAGAGATATGAATAACAAAAAGATAGTACGCATATACAATAACAGCGTATTCTTGGCTATTCGTTTATTGTTGCCTGAGACGTCGCTCACATTATAGAAAAGCTTATTAATTGATCTATTTTAATCTAGAGATGATTATTATTTAATCATTTCTATCGATTTCGAGGATAACTTTTCTTGATATAAATTTATAGATAAATAAAATTATTTTTATCAATAATTATTATAATAAATCATATGTATTTCATTATTAATTAATCTTTTATATTTCTCTATCAATATATTATTTATTCAAATAATATTCCCTCTATACACAAATAACAAAAAAACCGTTCCGGTTTATGGCCGGAACGGAAAAAAGAATACAATTATGAATATAAATAAAATACTAACAGCAACCCACTGACAGCACTTTTATTATAAAGAAATCTTAAACTTCTTTTCAAGTTAAAAAATGTTCTTTACGCAAAAAGTCTCCTTTTTCAAATTTCCTTGTCAAATTTTCACCAGAGGAAGATTAGTATTTTACTTTGACCCAAGAAGCCTTTTCTGCAGCCTGCTTCTTGACCAATTGGGGAACATCTGTACACATATAATCACAGCCAAGATAAACCCCCAGCATAAAATCCTCAAAAGAAAGCCCTGGCCAAAGACTTACTTGCAATCCTTCCCGGTGAGCTAACTGGACTCCTTCACGAGTCGTCTTTCCCATCACCGCACCGATTCTCTTAACTCCCATCGATTTGCACAACTCAATCGTCTTTTGATTGCAGCCGTCTCCCGTAATCATCAATAAATCCACTTCTGGATACGTTTTCTTTAAATACTTCAATCCACGATAATCTCCCGAAGTAAAAACATAATCAGAATGAGCCGGCTTATTCTTCATCACCATCTGATAAAGCTTATCGCAATATGTTTTGAGTAACTCATCCGTATAATGAGAAGCTGGATTAGTCTTCATCTCAAACTCTACGTAAAGATCATCTTTTCCTTCTAAAAATTTCAGAAAATCATCTAGAAAGAGAATCGGATTTCCTTTTTTAGTCAAAAGTTTCTCCAACTCTGCGCGTGTCTTTTGTTCTACCATGCCTTTTCCATTAGTTGTCCTCTCCAATGTTGAATCATGCATCAGCACTAACTCACCATCGCTGGTCATTCGGATATCTATCTCATATCCCTTGTAACCTAACTGATAACTATACTCAAACGCCTGAAGAGTATTTTCATCAGTCTCCATTCTCCCTCCTCGATGAGCAAACATGCGCACTTCTTGAGATTGAGCTATCACTGAATAAATTGGTGATAATAAAGTACAAATGATCGAAAATAAATAAAAATAAAATCGCATTTTCATAACTCCAACCTCTGCAGTTTATACTGTTTCCCCATAAAATCAAGTTCTCTCTTCGATTTTCTTCTCTCAAAACAAAAAAACCCGCAGCTCTTTAAACAGAACTACGGGGATATAAAGTTATTTTAATAACTTAGGTATTCAGGCTTAAGCATTCAAGCGAGCCCTCAATTCATCTAGCTGAGCAGCCAAAGCCGCCGGCAGATGAGAACCAAATTTGGCATAATTCTCACCAATACTCTCAATCTCTTTCAACCAGCCTTCCTTATCTACCTTGAGCAGCTCGGCCATATCTTCCTTGGTAACCTCACAGCCTTCCAAGTCGATAGCATCTTCTGTCGGTAAATAACCGATCGGAGTTTCTTTGGCCTTGCCTGTACCTTCAACACGCTCGCAGATCCACTTGAGAACGCGGCTGTTATCACCATAACCAGGCCAGAGCCACCGTCCATCAGCAGTTTTACGGAACCAATTGACAAAGAAAATCTTCGGCAATTTATCTCGATTGGTCTGGGCAAAGGTCAGCCAGTAGCCAAAATAATCTCCCATGTTATATCCGCAGAACGGCAACATGGCAAACGGATCCCGACGCAAACGGCCAGCGGCACCTAAAGCGGCAGCTGTAGTTTCAGAACCCGCTGCAGATCCCATGAAAACACCATGCTCCCAATTAAATGACTGGTTGACCAGAGGAATTGTACTCGGACGGCGTCCTCCAAAGAGAATAGCAGAAATCGGCACTCCCGCCGGATTCTCCCAATCTTTATCAATCACAGGGCACTGGCAAGCAGGCGCTGTGAAACGGGCATTAGGATGAGCACCCTTACGGCCACAATCTGGCGTCCATTCATTTCCCTGCCAATCAATAGCTTTTTCAGGAGCTGGTACATCCATTCCTTCCCACCATACATCCCCATCGGGTGTCAGCACCACATTAGTGAAGATAGAGTTTTTCTCCATGCTAAGCATTGCATTGGGATTGGATTTCATAGAAGTTCCAGGCGCGACACCAAAGAAGCCATTCTCAGGATTCATCGCATACAAACGGCCATCTTCACCACGGCGGATCCAGGCAATATCATCACCCAGTGTCCTGACGGTCCAACCCGGCAAAGTCGGCAGCATCATGGCTAAATTGGTCTTACCGCAAGCACTCGGGAAGGCAGCAGTAATATAATAGGTCTTACCAGCGGGATTGGTGAGAGCCAAAATGAGCATATGCTCAGCCAACCAGCCTTCTTTACGCGCAATATTGGTCGCTATGCGCAGCGCAATACACTTTTTACCCAAAAGAGCGTTTCCACCGTATCCGGAACCATATGACCAGACCGAAGGATCATCCGGGAAATGAACAATGTACTTCTTGGCAGGATCTGGTTCACAAGGCCAAGGCACATCAGCCTGCCCCGGCTCTAACGGTGCACCTACAGAATGCATACAATGGATAAAATCACCATTTGTTCCAAGTGCATCAATTACCTCTTTACCCATACGGGTCATGATCTTCATATTGGCAACCACATAAGGAGAATCGGTAATCTCTATTCCGATCTTGGCAATCGGAGAAGCCAATGGGCCCATGCAGAAAGGAATCACATACAAGGTACGTCCTTTCATACAACCTTTGAAAAGGCCCATCAGCTCAGCTTTCATCTGAACTGGATCTGCCCAATTATTGGTAGGACCGGCTTCTTCTTTGGTTTTACTGCAGATGAAAGTACGGTCTTCTACACGAGCTACATCACTCGGATGCGAACGCGCCAGATAGCAATTCGGGCGCTTAGCTTCATTCAATTTCACGAACGTGCCGCTCTTGACCATCAAATCGCAAAGGTACTGATACTCTTCTTCAGAGCCATCGCACCAATGTACATTGGTTGGCTGACACAGCTCGGTCATTTCCTTAACCCAAGCGATTAAGGCCTCATTTTTGGTAATGCACTGACCTAACATTCTTATTTTAGATATATTCTGTTGAAACATCCGCCTTCTGGATGTCACCTCCGCCCAGCGGATTCAAACGGGGTGATTGCAGTCACGGTCGCCCGTGCCATATCTTATGAAGAATATCACCATTTTCCCATCTTCGCAAGTCAAAAACAACTTCTGTGGATAGTAGATAACAGGAAAACATTTATATCCTCTCTGGACATTCCTTCTTAAATCAATTTCTCTCCGAAAAAAGCCAAACTGGAAAATCTGATCCTGCTTTAAGCACTTAACGGAAGCTAAATATATTCTAGGGATAGATAGTATTGCCGGCTCACGGTAAGTGTTCTCTTAAGGACTGACGGGATTAGCGGTACCTGTAAAGTCGGATTGTGCGGCAGTGGTCTTACAAAACAGGACTCGTATTATGGAGGAGATGGAGATTCGCAGATATCCAATCGGGATACAAACATTCTCTGAAATCAGGGAGCTGAATTGTATTTATATAGATAAGAATAGATAAGACAGAGTATGTCTATCGGATGAATCAACCGGGGTTGAAATATGTCTTTTTAAGTTAGCCTCGGCGTTTTGGCAAATCACTGCTTACCAGTACGCTGTGATCCTATTTTGAGAGGAGAAAAGAACTCTTCAAAGGTCTCACCACAGAAAAACTGGAAACCGAATAGGATCAATATCCGGTTCTTTATTTCGACCTCAGTACCGCCAAACATCTGGATAAAGAAAAATTGCGCCAGGAATTAGGAAGAAAACTTTTGACTTATGAGAAGAACTATGCCCAGAGTGAAGCTGAAACTCTTCTGTATTTTAATTACAGCATTTTCATCAATCTTACTCCCAGAGGAAGCACAAACAACAAGTATACATTCTGCTGAAAGAAATAATGAATTTTTTTCATTTTATCTACTTTGCTAACAAATTAAAGCTATATAAATAATAAATAAAATATTTTACTATTATTTCCAACAGTAATTTTATAGTTTATGTGTCTCAACTACATTTTTATAACATATCTTATCTTGGCAACGAAAGATGTGATTCTTCCAATGCAATTTTTCTCTAAACATGCTTCTGAGTATCTACGCCTAATTTCTACTAAAGTCCAATAGCAGTTATTTTTGAACTTCCAATTACTCTATTCTCAAATTCTCCCACACCTAATAATTTAAGAGATATACTGCAACCTTGTACTCCCCTTTTTCTATGGCTTTTCCTCTCTATTATCTTGCTTTAGAATTAAATGTAAAAAAAGAGATACTTACCGAAGTAAGTATCTCCCTTTGTTCACCGAAAAATAACGTTATCTCTAAAAATTCTACTAGAGATTATTGCATTCACCTTTGGCTACAGCCATAGCATAATCGCGATTCATGCGAGAAATGAACATTGCACTAATCCGTTTAGGACATACCGATTCACAAGCATATGTATTAGTACAATTTCCAAAACCCTCTTTATCCATCTGAGAAATCATTCTCCAGACGCGACGATCACGCTCCGGTTGTCCTTGCGGTAAGAAACCCAAATGACCAACCTTGGCCGAAACAAAAAGCATCGCAGACGCATTCTTACAGGCCGCAACACAGGCACCGCAACCAATACAAGCTGCAGCATCCATTGCCTGATCTGCTTTATCCTTGGCAATAGGCAACGCATTAGCATCTCCTACATTGCCAGTATTGACAGAAATATACCCACCTGCTTGCAAGATGCGATCAAAAGCCTGACGATTTGTAATTAAGTCTTTCAGAATCGGGAAAGGTTTAGCTCTCCAAGGCTCTATAGCAATAGAGTCTCCATCTTTAAAATGGCGCATATGCAACTGACAAACCGTAGTTCCTCTTTGAGGACCATGCGGTACACCATTCACCACCATAGAACAGGTTCCGCAGATACCTTCACGGCAATCGGAATCAAATGCAATCGGATCTTCGCCCTTCATGATCAATTCTTCATTAACCACATCCAGCATTTCCAGGAACGACATATCCGGAGAAACATCCTTGGCGACATAAGATTTCATTTCGCCTTCAGAAGTTTCATTCTTCTGGCGCCATACCTTAAGATTTAAATTCATTCCTTTGCTCATTTTACTTATAGCTCCGTTGTGTCATCTTTACGACTTCATAGTTGAGTGGCTCCACATTACGAACCGGCTCTTTCCCTTCACCTTTGTACTCCCAGACCGCAACATGAGCGAAATTCTCATCATCGCGTTTGGCCTCATTATCCTCCGTCTGATACTCAACACGGAAATGTCCGCCACAGGATTCACGGCGTTCTAAAGCATCTTTACAGAGCAACTCGGCAAATTCCATATAATCAGAAACACGATTTGCATATTCCAAGGTCTGATTAAGCTCATCTGTAGCTCCCACCAATTTAAGATTCTTCCAGAACTCATCACGAATTACCTGGATTTTCTTAATTGCCGTCTTGAGGCTTTGCTCACTGCGAGCCATACCACAATTATCCCACAGAAGTTTGCCTAGCTCGCGATGGAAAGAGGTCGGGGTTCTGGAACCTTTTATAGACATCAGTTTATTGAGACGTCCGATAACTCTCTCTTCTGCCTCCTTGAACTCCGGAGCATCCGTTGAAGGAACGAACTTCTTACTTGAGCCAAAGTAATTACCAATCGTTGTCGGCAACACGAAATATCCGTCTGAAAGACCTTGCATCAGAGCACTGGCACCCAAACGATTAGCCCCGTGATCGGAGAAGTTTGCCTCACCCAAAACGAAGAGTCCCGGGATTGTACTCATTAAGTTATAATCAACCCATAACCCCCCCATAGTATAATGGATCGCAGGGAAAATACGCATCGGTACCTCATAAGCATCTTCACCGGTAATGCGTTCATACATCTCAAAGAGATTACCATATTTCTCTTCAATCGTTCTGCGCCCCAAACGACCAATCGCCTCAGAGAAATCCAAATAAACCCCCAATCCGGTAGCCCCCACGCCACGTCCCGCATCACAAACCAACTTGGCGGCACGAGAAGTTACGTCACGAGGTGCCAAATTACCAAAAGAGGGGTAACGTGTTTCCAAATAATAGTCACGCTCATTCTCAGGAATCTGATTCGGCGGACGTTTATCTCCTTTCTTCATCGGAACCCATACGCGACCGTCATTACGAAGTGATTCAGACATTAAAGTCAACTTGCTCTGATGATCTCCGCTGACCGGAATACAAGTAGGATGAATCTGAGTATAGCAAGGATTAGCAAAACCAGCGCCTCTCTTATAGGAACGCCAAACAGCCATCGCATTGCATCCACGGGCATTGGTACTAAGGAAGAATGTATTGCCATATCCTCCTGTGGCCAGCACAACCGCATCCGCTGCATAAGAAGAAATCTTGCCGGTAACCATGTCGCGGACTACTATTCCTTTGGCATAACCATCCACCACTACTAAATCAAGCATCTCTGTACGGGAAAATACTTTCACTTTTCCCAAAGCAACCTGACGGCTCAATGCCTGATATGCACCCAAAAGAAGCTGCTGACCAGTCTGTCCTCTGGCATAGAATGTACGGGAAACCTGCGTTCCTCCAAAAGAACGGTTTGTCAGCAATCCGCCATACTCACGGGCAAAGGGCACTCCCTGTGCCACACATTGATCAATGACATTGTTGCTAACCTCTGCCAAACGGTGCACGTTGGCTTCTCGAGCGCGGAAGTCACCTCCCTTAATAGTGTCATAAAAAAGACGATGAACGCTGTCGCCATCACTTGGATAATTCTTCGCAGCATTGATACCGCCTTGAGCAGCAATACTGTGCGCACGACGAGCGCTATCTTGATAACAAAAACAAATTACATTGTAGCCCATCTCACCCAGCGTTGCAGCGGCAGATGCTCCGGCCAAACCGGTACCTACCACAATTACACTGAATTTGCGCTTATTAGCCGGATTAACTAACTTGCATTCCTCCTTATAGCGACTCCACTTGGATTCAAGCGGTCCTCCAGGTATCTTGGCATCAAGTTTCATGATCTTAAATCCTTCTTCTTTTTCTGCTTATTTTAAAATCCCCAACATACATACTAGAGGAATCAAACACATTCCAACAAACAGGAATAATACCGCTGCGCGAGTGATCCACCTGATGTACATATAATAAACTTTATTCCTCAGTCCCAAAGATTGGAAGATACTCTCCAATCCATGCCACAGATGCAGCGCCAGGCAGCAGGTTGCTATCAGATAACACAGACCAGCTACCGGATGACCGATTCCCTTAATTACAATGTGATACACATCGGTGACCTCCTTATCTCCCAGCATGGCCTTGGCATCTGTCAACCCTGGACGCAGTACACCGCCAGTCAAATCCAATATATGCCACAAGACAAAGAAAAAGATCGCCACGCCACCGCACACCATCATCTTAGAGGCAAAATCCGTATAAGGCTGTGTATTAACAGCGTATTTTTGCGGACGTGCCGCGCGGTTTTCCACCCACAGACTCAGAGCCACCACAATATGAACCAACGCTATCGCGCCCAGTCCCAGCCGGTAACCCCACAACAAAGCGAAGTTTGACTTCAACAAAACCGCATACTTGTTTAGAGCCTCTGCTCCCAGGAACAACTGAAGGTTCCCCAACAAATGGACAAACACGAACGCGGATAATGCCGCACCCGTGAGCGCCATGATATACTTCCTTCCTACTGATGATAGGAATATAGCCTTAATTTGATTCATATTTGTTTACACGATGCACCACTGTAGAGAAAACCACTTTTTGTTCACAGAAACAGTTACCCATTCCACTCCTGTGATACTTGTTCAGTTCTCTCTTCTTCTTTCTTCTTATTTCTATGACTGAGCCTAAAACGGACTCATATTGCGATATGAAATCATATTTAAGCTCTAAAAACAACAAAAAACTACCTTTTGATCCTTTTTTATCCCGTTTGCTTTCATTTTCTTCCTTTTTCATTCTTCTCCTGCTAAAGTTATTTTTTACAGAGCCCTTAGGCTCTGACTTATTTATTAAAAATAAATACTAAAATGATACTATTGTTTAATTATCGCTCCCTCAGCCTTACCTCTCTAATATTCCTGGGAATACTTGATTTTTTCCCATCTTCCCTTCATGCCGTTGATTTCCCTGGCGGACTCCAATATCGAATAGAAGATAACACCGCTATTATTACTGATTATACCGGCACAGAGAATTCTTTGGTAATCCCTTCGAGCATTGAGGGTTATCCCGTCACTACTATTGGAGATTGGGCTTTTTCCCGGAATATTAACCTTAACTCAATTGACCTTCCTGATTCCGTTCTTACTATCGGCATAGAAGCCTTCTCCTATTGCCGCAATCTTGATCGGATCACTCTCGGCTCAAAATTGGAATCGATCGGCAATTACGCTTTTTATGGATGCTCAAGTCTCACCGAAATCACTCTTCCGAAATCTATCAACACGTTGGGGATTTACTGCTTAGCCTCCTGTATCAGTCTTACCCAGATAACATTACCCGATTCGCTAACTAAACTGCCTGACGGTTTTCTCTTCAAAGCTAGCTCTTTAACCTCTGTGACACTTCCCTCACAGCTCGTTTCAATCGGCATGGATACCTTTGCTCAGTGTGAATCACTGATTAGTCTTGAACTTCCCGCCAGCCTTAGCTCTATCGGAGAAAATGCTTTCGAAGGCTGTAGTTCCCTGAGCCAAATTACTCTTCCAGAAGAAAACCAATCTTATACATCCACGGAAGATGCTCTCTATAATAAAGAAATGACGGAGCTCATTCTCTGCTCCGCAGAGGCTTACCCTACCTATACCCTTCCCTCAACCGTTCTCGTTATTGCTGAAAACGCTTTTGATGGCTGTAGAAGACTGATTGGAATTGAGGTGGAAGAATCCAATCCATCTTTCAGTTCGTATCAAGGGATTCTTTTTAATAAAGAAGGTGACACTCTACTAAGATTTCCTCCCGGTCTTGGTGAAGCATATGAAATTCCCACTGGAACTCTAAAAATATCCGAAAGAGCCTTCGCATATTGTGAACGGCTCAGAACAATTCTCCTACCCTCTTCCATTTCCTACATAGGGAAAAACGCTTTCTGGTACTGCAAAAACCTTGTTTCTCTGGGATTTCTAGGAAATACTCCTGAATGCGGAGAAAAGCTTTTCTATCAATCCGGGAACCCGGTTATTTATGCTGCAGAAGGCACCCAAGGCTGGGAATCCTCTCTCCAAAGTTTCCCTGTCTGCAGGGATTCACGTCCCCAGACTATTTCATTGGAACCGGCTCTCTTAGAGCTCACCTGTGGCAACACCTTCTCATTCCAACCCAAAGGGACAACCTCACTTTCTCTGTCTCTTAGCATTCATGACAATGAAATAGCTTCTTTGCAGACAAACCTCCTCACGGCTTTATACTCAGGAGAGACAAAGGTATATGCCTATCAAACAGGAGGACGCGATAACAGATTATATTATCTTCCCTCCATCAGTCCGGCTTCACGGCTGGTGATCTTACCCGCACCTCTAACCATTACTCTTCCTCAAATTGAAATCTCTCAAGGAACTCCTCTTCCCGAACCGGAATACACCGTCGAGGGATTACTTTTTGATGACACTCTCACGGGTGATCCCATCTACCTTCTAAACGGTATCCCAGCGGAAGATTATCCTCAGCCACTTCCTGTCGGCCAATACACTTTGACTTTGGATGGGATCTCACCCTCCGCGGAAAATCGCTACACTGTCCAATATATCCCCGGAACTCTTACGATAGTCGGTACCGAACCGGAATTCTACATGGAACAGATTATGGGAGCTGATGGAAAACCTACCTCTCTAATTATTCACTTCACCGGGATCCTCCAAAATAGTACCAATGGACTTTCCTGGCAGAATATTCCCAATGCTGAACCGCCAACTTACACGGTTCCGATTCTCTCCGGTCAGTCAATGATGCTTTATCGAAACTTAATAAAAGAATAACCGAAATTCTATGAGAGGATCCAGCAACCTTTCCTCTGGCTCCTCATAAAATTACAGCTCTCATAAATTTTCAGATTAACGGCAAATAATCTCTCCTCCCAAGATGTAGATAATATCTTTGCTCTTGACGAGTTATAAAAACAGAAGTTACTCTCGGGAATAGAAGTACCCATTTATATCGGATGGGCGTTAATCAAAACACTCTATAAATTGAAATATTATGAATATATCCCGCTTACGAGCCGCCAAACCCCCTCCTGATCGAATCCCGATGATAGAGAACGCCATCATTCTCACTACTAATCCGCTTAAATTTAACACCATGCCGGATGGCAGCTTCTGTGTTGCATTCTGTCCACGCAATCTGAAAGGAGAACTTGTAATCCCATCCACAGTTGAATTTCAAGGCAAAACTTATACCATCACAGCTATTCGTGAACAATCCTTTCGGGATTGTACGGAATTAACCTCCATAACTATCCCGGAAACGATTACCCACATTGGCAACTACGCTTTTCACGGCTGCACTTCATTGAAGAAAATAAATCTCCCTCCTATGCTCACAAAAATTTCTGACTGGATGTTTTCTTGCTGCAAAAGCCTTACTGAAATCTCTCTTCACTCTGGAATCATCGAAATCTGCGAGGGAGCCTTCTCTGAATGTACAAAATTAAGTTCTATCAAAATTCCTGAAACAGTTACCCGCATTGAAGATAAATGCTTCTATCTCTGTGACTCCCTGGAATCGATTACTGTAGATGAATATAATACTCATTATCGGACACTCAACGGCGTACTTTTTAACTATAAAACAACCTTGCTGCACAGCTATCCTACCGCAAAAAAGGACTCTGTCTATACTATCCCTGAGTCGATTACCGAAATTGCCAGTTGGGCCTTTCGCGGCTGTGAATATATCTCCAAAGTTATCTTTCCTGCCAAATTACAGAAAATCCGTGAACAAGCTTTTGAAAACTGCTTAAGCCTAAAAGATGTCTACTTCCAATGCGATGAACCTCCCTCCGTAGGACTACAAGCTTTCTATAACTGCCCTATAAATTTGAAAATCTTCTATCCTGAAGGAAACGAAGATCTCTGGGGAACTCTTTGGCATGGATATAAAGCACTTACCTGGAATCCTGACTTACCCCAAGGCACTCCCACTCGGAGAGGCCCTTTGGAACAAATCTTAAAAATATTCAAATGAAATTAAACTTTAACCTTTTCCTCTCCCATCAAATCTTTAACTAAAGATAAAAAACACTGATTCTCTTTAAAAATCAATTTCTCCATGTTTGAATTCCCCTTTAAAACAGCGACACACCCAAATGAAGCCTGTTTCAATAAACCTGCCGGTTATCTCTACCTAATTGAACGCTACAAACTCAAGGCTCTTCCCAATCGTCATCTTTCCTATATCGGAGTAAACGAGACCTTCTGGTACTATCTCCAAGAAAACTCCATTTCTGAAACTTATCCAGCCTCCTACTGGCCAGGTGAATCAGATCTAGCTCATCTGAGATTTGCTCTGCGTTACGACGGCATCAATCTAGGAATTTTGGCTAGACTCTTTGAAGCTATCCCCACCTCTGAACTGATAGAACATATCGCCGAAGCTCCTGAAGAAATTCTCCGACGAAAAATTTGGTTTCTATACGAATTTATTACCCAAAAAGAACTGCCTCTTCCAGACCTAAACCATCCCTGCTCCGAAGAACTTCTTCTACCAGAAGATATTTATTACACTATTCCGGGAACTCTCTCAAAACGACACTTTATACGAAACAATCTTTTGGGAAAAAACGGATTCTGCCCAATTCTCTGGAAAACAGATAAACTCAATGAGATTCTCAACCTGGACCTGACCAGCCGATGTAAAAAACTGGTAAAAGCTTATCCACCTGAATTGATGGAAAGAGCTCTAACCTATTTGCATAAGAAAGAAACACGTTCCTCCTTTGAAATAGAACATATCGAACCGGATACTTCACGCACGGGTAAATTTCTTACCCTGCTCCAACGAGCCTCTCAAACCGATTTTTGCAACAAAAAACTCCTGATCGAAGTCCAAAATCAAATTGTCGATCCTCGTTTTAAAGACAATGACTACCGCTGCGAACAAAACTATGTAGGTCAAAGCATCTCTCACCGCAAAGAGATTATTCACTACATCTCCCCGCGTCCTGAAGACATCAACAATCTGATGGATTCTCTCCTAGAAACCCATCAACTGCTCAAAGAAACCCCTCTGCATCCTCTGCTCCATGCCGCTATTATCTCTTTTGGCTTTGTCTTTATGCATCCATTCAATGACGGCAATGGCCGCATTCACAGATTTCTTATTAACAATATCCTCTGCTTCAGAGATTTTATACCTCGAGGAGTATCTTTCCCTATCTCAGCAGCCATTCTTAAAGACCAAACCCTTTATGACCGGGCACTGGAAGCCTTTTCTAAACCTCTCATCAGCGTAACCCCATACGAACTCGATTCTCTGGGATGTATGCAAGTTAATGGAGAAACAGCTGATTACTATCGCTATATCGATATGACTCCGCAGGCGGAAGCGCTAGCTGAATTCGTACGAAGAACTATTGATGAAGAACTGGTAGAAGAACTCGATTTCCTCAGTAACTATGATCGAGTGAAAAAAAAACTCCAGCAGACCGTTGATATGCCCGACCGCCTCATCGACCTTTTTATTCGACTCTGCAATCAGAATGGAGGAAAACTTTCCTCTAAAAAACGTGAGAAACACTTTAGTTTTCTCACAGAAAAAGAAATCTCTGATATGGAGAATATTCTTCGCAGCCGATAACCGTAGGACTCAGAAAAGTTATTCTTTCGTAAAAACACTCTCCTGAGTCCTATTCCACTTCGGCAAATTTAACTGCAGCCTAAGCTCTCTCCACAATTAAGACATTTATAACAAGCTCCATTTCGAACCGTAATATGTCCACAACTAGGGCAGAGAGGAGCATCCTTCTGGAAGTGCGCTACAGCCTCACTCAACGTTTGCGGATTATGATAAGGGCTTACCGATGCCGTCTGTTTCTCAGTCTCATCCTCTTTCAAAGGTAAATCTGGCACGGTACGATTAACCACTTTTTTCAAAACATCCTGTAAACCGGGAATATTCAATGTCTGCTGTTCCAACGCCATGGAATGTTCTGTCCGATAATTAGGCAAAAATCGATAAGCCATCCAACGGAAAATATAATCCACAATACTGGAAGCATTACGAATTTCCGGGTTAGAAGTGAACCCCCATGGTTCAAAACGCTGATGAGCAAATTTTCTCACCAGATCTTCCAACGGCACCCCGTATTGCAGGGATAAACTGGTCAGCGTAGCTATACAGTCCATCAAACCTCCAATAGTTGACCCTTCTTTGGCCATCGTAATAAAAATCTCTCCCGGCTGATCATTCTCATAGAGACCAACCGTAAGATAGCCCTCATGACCGGCAATCTCAAATTTATGATTCACAGCCTTCCGAGTTGCTGGCAATCTGTGACGAGCAGGTTTATCCGCACGCTCCTGTAAAACCTTGATCTGTTCCTCCAGCTCGGCAATCCGTTTCTGCAAAACATCATTCTCCTCCAAAACCTTTTCAGTGGAAACATTATCCTGACGGGAGGTATTCAAGGGCTGACAACACTTGGAACCGTCACGATAAATAGCCACGCACTTGAGTCCCATCTTCCAGGCTTGAACGTAGGTATCACGAATCTGCTCAATTGTAGATTCACCCGGCATATTCACCGTCTTGGAGATAGCACCACTAATAAATGGCTGCGCAGCCCCCATCATTCTCAGATGTCCTAATGGAATAATACTTCTCTTTCCACGCTGCGGACGGAAGGCACAATCAAATACGGGCAGATGTTCAGGCTTTAAGCCGGAAGCAATCGTTTTTCCATCATCAGAGCGAATATCCTCTATAGTATCATATTTCTCAACATGGGCGGTAATTCCAGCTATCTGATCGGAATTGTAACTAAGTCTGCTCAGAGCCTGAGCTATCGTCCGATTAGCAATCTTGAGCATTCCTCCACCTACCAACAGCTTATATTTAACCAGAGCAATATCCGGTTCAATGCCAGTGGTATCACAATCCATCATAAATGAGATTGTCCCCGTTGGAGCTAATACCGTGGTCTGAGCATTACGGTAACCATATTTATCACCCAAAGCCAAAACCTGATCCCAGATCGCACGAGCCTCATCCTTCATATATTTGATGCTATCAAAATCCTTAATCTCCTCTACTGCGGAGCGATGCAGCTGCATCACCTCGCGCATGGATTCCACATTATTGGATTTGAACGGCTTATTGGCAGAATAATATTTAGAATTATGATATCCGGGAAAAGGTCCCATTACAGAAGCCATCCAAGCGGACTGCTCATAACAGGTTCCGGTCATGATAGCGGCCACAGAACCAGCCAGCGCACGAGCCTCATCTGAATCATACGGCAGCCCATAACTCATTACCAATGAACCCAAGTTGGCAAACCCTAATCCTAATGAACGGAAAATGTGTGAATTACCTGCAATCTTCTGGGTTGGATAACTGCTGTTATCCACCACAATTTCCTGTGCCGTGATAAAAATTTTGACAGCTGCCCGAAAACGTTTTACATCAAATGAACCATCTTCCTTCTTGAACTTCATCAGATTCAAAGAAGCCAGATTACAAGCCGTATCATTTAAGAACAAATACTCCGAACAGGGATTACTAGAACGAATCAGATCACTCCCCTTGCAGGTATTCCACTTCTGAATAGCTGTATCAAATTGGATTCCCGGATCTCCGCAGATCCAGGTCCCTTCAGCAATCTTGTAGAGCAGCTTGGAAGCCTCCTTTGTTTCCAGAACACTACCATCTCGTACAGAACGCGTCTGCCAAGGTCTTCCCTCTATAGCCGCATTCATGAATTCATCCGTCGCACGAACCGAGAGATTCTCATTCTGATACATAGCACTCCCATAAGCTGGTCCATTAAAAGAATTGTCATAACCTTGTGCTACCAGCGCCCAAACTTTTTTCTCCTCAATCTGCTTTGCCTCAATAAATTCCTCGATATCTCCATGCCAATCATAGAGCGTATTCATCTTGGCGGCTCTGCGGGTTTTACCTCCAGATTTAACCACATTGGCCACCTGATCATAAACTTTAAGAAATGACATCGGTCCGCTGGGACGTCCGCCGCCGCTGAGCTTCTCACGGCTGGAACGAATCGGAGACAAGTCAGACCCAGTACCAGAACCAAACTTAAAGAGCATCGCCTCACTGCAGGCTAAATTCATAATCGATTCCATATTATCCTCCACAGATTGGATGAAACAAGCACTACACTGCGGATTCTCATACTGTGTCTTGGCTCGATTAATCTTACCTGTCTTATGATCATACACCCAATTGCCCTGAGCTGAATTCTTCCCTACCCCATACTCCTGGAACAGCCCCACATTAAACCAAACCGGCGAATTGAAGGCTCCATACTGATTTAAACAGAGCCAAACCAACTCATTATAGAAAATCTCAGCACTCTCCTTTCCAAAATACCCATCTTTTACCCCCCAATTAGTAATGGTTCGAGCCACACGATGAATCATCTGACGAATACTTTTCTCACGTTCATCTGTTCCAACCTCTCCGTAAAAATATTTAGAAACAACAACCTTGGTAGCCAACTCAGACCAGAACTTGGGAACTTCCACGTTTTCCTGCCGGAAAAACACTTTGCCGGAGTCATCATTAATCTCAGCAGTACGATAATCCCACTCTACTTCATCAAAAGGACTCACCTTAGGGGTACTAAATACCCGCTCTATCTTCAAATACTTCTTAGCCTGACTCCTGGCTTTAGAAGCAGCCGTCTTCGTTGGTTTAGCTTTGCTCACGGTCGATTTCTAAATTAATTTCCTAAAATAGCAACAACATAGCCTTTAACTGAAACAATAATATATCCCACTCTATGAAAAGATGTTATATCCATCAGTCAAGGACTAATTTTCAGCAACTCTTCCAGTTGCTGGCGTACTAATACAGTATGCTCCGAAAAAAGTTTTTTCAATACTATTCAATCCCCAAATTCAGTCTATAACTCAACCCATTCTGTGCTAACAAGAAAGGGCCCTTTATTTTTATTACTCCTTTATCTTTATGAAATTGAAACAATTTCATTCTTACTTCTATCCATAAACATCGGAACAAATCAAAAAACAAAAATAAATTCATATTTGATAAATTATAAAGTAAATAGATATATGCTTTATTAAACCTTCTTTTCATTTGAAACACACTTCTTTATTCAAATTGATTCTTGATTTCTATAACTTACTGTCTTATGCTTAATCTATAAGCAACATGAGCTTATTTTGAAGAAAAAAGTATGAGAAAACTAATTACCCTCCTTTGTGTATCACTAACATTTTTTGCATTCAGTATTTATGCAGGCAGTAAAACATCTGTGCAGACTATTAATGCTAATAAATACAAAGAGCAAACAATTGTCTGGGCCGGAATTGACTGTTCCAAAGTAACCATGTACGGCACCGAGGGGTTCAACAATCCTGAAGATATCATTTCAAGATATCCGGAAGAATGGAACACACTCTTCCTTAAAGAGAGGCTAAAAAAGATTTCAAAAATTTTTAAAAAAGATCTCGTTGTAGATATATCCTCAGTTCAAGAAAACAATAAAACTCTTTCCTCTAAACAGATCATCGCCCAAGACGGCAAGGAACTCCTCAATAAGTCCGATATCACCCCTGAAATAATCGCAGAAATGGTTTCCGGTTATGAATTTAAAGAAAAAGAAGGCCTAGGTGTAGTATTTATTCTCGATAGACTTGTTAAATCAGAAGCTCGCGGCAGTCTTTTTATTGTCTTCTTTGATCTCTCCAGCAAAGAGATCCTCGCAACTAATCACACAATAGAAAAAGCCGGAGGTTTTGGCTTTAGAAACTACTGGTTCAGTATCGTCAAAAACTCCGAAAGTAATCTGAAAAAATATTATAAGAAATAATCGGAAACTAAATACACTTTGTTTGCTCTTCTGTTTTCGACTTACCCAACACATTCGGAAAACATCAAATATTCGCCTCCGAGAACCAAAAACTCGGTAAAAAAATAATTTTTTATGAATTTAACTGAATTTAAAAATGTTCTTTGGGAAAAGAAATCGATCGAGATCAGCTCGGAAGAGCTTCAAAAAGTAGAAGAAAGCTATCGTTTCCTGAAAGTTTTTTCTAAAGATAAAGTTATTTATGGAATCAACACCGGTTTTGGCCCCATGGCCAGCTATCATATTGAGGAAGCCGATCTCATCAACCTGCAATATAATATTATCCGCAGTCACTCCTGTGGTGCAGGGGAACCACTTCCGTCTCTTTGGGTCAAAGCGGCCTTGATCGCTCGCCTGCGGGCATTCCTCACCGGCTGTTCAGGAGTTCACCCTCAGACTGTGGAATTGCTTCGTCAATTTATCAACTGCCAAATCATCCCATTTGTTCCTCGCCATGGCAGTGTCGGAGCCAGTGGAGATCTTGTTCAACTGGCTCATATCGCCCTAGTCTTGATTGGTGAAGGCAACGCTTTTTACCAGAATACCCTGCAATCCTCTGCCAAAATCATGGAACAACTCAGGATAAGTCCCCTCTCACTGCATATCCGAGAAGGACTTGCCCTGACCAATGGAACCTCCATGATGACTGGAATAGGATTGGTAAACTTGGTCATGGCTCAAAAACTGCTCAATTACGCTGTAATTGCATCTGTTCTGATGAACGAAATCGCAAGTTCCCCTGATGATTTCATGTCAGAACGGCTCAATGAGCTAAAATCTCATCGCGGACAAATTGAAATTGCAGCTCAAATGCGCACCTTGGCTCAAAAAAGCCGCTGTCTGACCAATCGGCAGGAAGACTTTTATACGGCAGATATTCATCAAAAGATTCTTCCCAAACGAGTCCAGCCCTATTACTCTCTGCGATGTGCCCCCCAAATACTGGGACCGGTAAATGAAGTTCTCCATACTGCTGAACAAATCTTGATTGAAGAACTCAACTCCGCAAATGATAATCCTATAGTAGACCCTCAGACTCAAATGGTTTATCATGGTGGAAATTTCCACGGAGATTACATCTCTCTGGAAATGGATAAAATCAAAATCGCCATCACTAAAATGACAATGCTCATGGAACGCCAGCTTAACTATCTCTGTCATGACAAAATTAATGGCATATTGCCCCCCTTCGTTAATCTGGGAACTCCTGGGCTCAACTACGGAATGCAGGCTCTTCAATTTACCGCTACCTCCACCACAGCCGAATGTCAAACACTCTCCAATCCCATGTATATCCACAGCATACCTAATAATAACGATAATCAGGATATTGTCAGTATGGGAACCAACTCCGCTTTACTGACGGCACAAGTCATCGAAAACGCATGGCAAGTTCTCTCCATTCATCTTATTGCGCTGGCCCAAGCCGTCGACTACCTAAAAATATCACAAAATCTAGCTCCAGCCACACGTCAACTCTACGAGCGTATTCGCTCTCTTTGTCCCCAATTCAGCGCTGATGAACCTAAATATCTTGAAATTCAAGCTTTGATCGAATCTTTAAAATCAGAATAAATCTCCCCTCATTATGTCTGCTCAAACCAATTCATACGCACTTATATCCGGCGCCAGCCGCGGAATCGGCCGTGCCATTGCTCTTCGCCTGGCAAAAATGGGGTTTTCCATTCTTATCAATTACCGCTCCAACGATACGGACGCCAAAGCCGTTCTCACAACTATCCAAAAAGAGGGAGGTACAGGTGAATTGCTCAAATTCGATGTGACTGACTCCGAAGCCTCTGCCCATGCGCTGAGCACCTGGCACGCGGCTCATCCCAATTCTGTGATCAAAATTCTGGTTAACAATGCCGGTATCCGTCGAGATTCTCTCCTCATCTGGATGGAACCAGATAATTGGAACTCCGTTATAGATACAACCTTGCAGGGATTTTATAATCTCACTCGGCCCTTGCTTAAAAACATGATTGCTCACCGCTTTGGCCGAATCATCAATATTGCCTCACTCTCCGGCTTAAAAGGTGTCCCAGGACAAACCAATTACTCCGCTGCTAAAGGGGCTCTTATCGCGGCAACCAAAGCTCTGGCACAGGAAATTGCCCGCAAAGGAGTCACCGTCAACGCAATTGCACCAGGCTTTATCCAAACCGATATGACCTCAGATTTGAAAACGGAAGAATTAAAAAAATTGATTCCTGCCGGCAGATTTGGTACTCCAGAAGAAGTTGCCGCTGTTGCCGCATTTTTAACTTCACCTGACGCAAGTTACATCACTGGTCAAGTTATTTCGGTTAACGGAGGACTCTATAGCTAAAAATATAAAACCATCGACATCCAATATATGCCAAACTCACCTGAACAACGAGTCGTTATCACCGGAATGGGAATTTACTCCTGCATCGGCATAGGACTGGACTCTGTACGGCAATCCCTTTGGGAAGGACGTTCAGGAATTGGGCTGGATCCTGAGCGCAAAGAATATGGATATCGTTCCTGCCTGACGGGAATCTTACAGTCCCCTAACCTCAAAGGAATTCTGGATCGTCGACAGAGAATCGGCCTTCCCGAACAAGGTCAATACGCCTACCTGGCTACAAAAGAAGCTTTTGAAAACGCAGGGATAGATCAAGATTACCTGCGAACGCATGAAGTCGGCATTCTCTATGGCAACGACAGCAGTGCTCAACCGGTAGTCGAAGGAGCTGACATTATTCGCAAACGTAAAAATACCATGATGGTCGGTTCCGGTAATATGTTCCAATCGATGAACTCCACTGCCACTATGAATCTCTCGGTTATTTTCAGTCTGCGGGGAATAAATTTTACTATCTCTGGAGCCTGCGCCAGTGGATCTCACTCTATCGGAATCGGCTATCTTCTCATTAAACAAGGCCTTCAGAAATGTATTCTCTGTGGTGGATGCCAAGAGACAAACCTCTATTCTGTAGGTAGTTTTGATGGACTTGGAGCCTTCTCAACCCGTGAGGATGACCCAACCCGTGCCTCCAGACCCTTTGATAAAAGTCGAGACGGACTCGTTCCCAGTGGAGGAGCAGCATCACTGGTAATTGAAACGCTGGCCTCTGCGCGTGCACGTGGGGCAAAGATCACCGCGGAAATTATCGGCTATGGTTTTTCCTCCAATGGAGATCATATTTCTGTTCCCAATGTAGACGGCCCTCGCCGTTCTCTGGAAATGGCTATCCGCCAAGCCGGAATCACTCCTGCTCAAATCGATTATATCAACGCTCACGGCACTTCAACTCCCTTAGGGGACGCTAATGAGGCCCGTGCAATTGTTGCTGTCTTTAAGGAAAACACCCCTTGGGTTACATCCACCAAGTCAATGACAGGACATGAAATGTGGATGGCCGGTGCCAGCGAAATTATCTACTCAAATCTCATGATGAATAACAACTTCATCGCACCCAATATTAATTTTGAGGAAGGGGATGAAGCAACCCGCCAACTGAACATCCCCAATCGAAGAATTGAAACCCCTTTTAATTGTTACCTTTCCAACTCCTTCGGTTTTGGAGGAACGAACTCTACGCTGATTATTAAAAAATTTAACGATAACTAGAGATCAAAATGAAAATCCCAAAAATGACTGATCAAGAAATCATTAATAAAATCAATGAAGTTCTTGTCTCTGAATTTGAAGCAGACCCAACTGAAATTAAACCCGAGGCCCCCCTGCTGCAAACGATGCAAATCGACAGTCTTGATCTGGTCGATGTGGTTGTGCTGATTGACAAAAACTTTGGTATTATCCTTACGGAAACCGATTTTACCGAATTAAAAACCTTTCAGACTTTCTATGATCTAATCATACGCAAAATTCGTGAAAAGGAAACCTCTGAGAAATAATAATTCCTCTCTACTTATTTTCTGTATTCATGGCAGAACCTCATCAAAAATGGTCCGGTAAATCCAGAGGAGGTTATTGGGGGAACCTCTGCTTCTTCTGGTTAATCAAATATATCGGACTCTGGAGTGCTTATCTGCTCCTATGGCCTGTGGCATTATATTTTATTCCGGCCGCACCTGCTGCTACTGTGGCGCTCTGGGATTACTACCGACGCTCTCTTCACTGCGGAAAACTCGCTTCAATGCTGAATATTTATCTTCACTACTATCGCTTTGGACAAATCCTGATAGATAAAATAGCACTTAATGAGGGAATGACTCCCCAATACCGTTTTAATACGGATGAGGTTGATGAATTCTTAAAAAAATTCATCCCCATCTCTTCCAAAGGCGCTATCTTCATCGGGGCCCATATCGGAAATTGGGAAAGCGGCTCTCACCTTTTTGGAGATTTCGCCAATAAAATGCACTTTGTCATGTTTCGCAATCAAGCAAATCAAAAGCATACGGATTACTCTCCAAATACACTCTCTCGAATTATTTCTCTCTCTGAGAACCCGTTGGATTACCTGCTCAAAATTAAAAGCACACTTGATCAAGGAGAATTTATCTGCATTCAAGGAGATCGGTATATCCAAGGGCAAAGAACTCTGAGTGCCAATTTTATGGGACGTGAAGCTCTATTTCCTCAAGGTCCTTTTCATCTCTCAGCCAGATTCCGAGTACCGGTTATCTTTTATTTTGCTACACGTCATCCACATAAAACCTATCGCTTCAACTTCCGCGTTGCGGAGCCTGTACAGACTAATTCTCATGTTTCCCCTGCGCTCCAATTGCTTCATCAATATATAACCGCGTTAGAAGAAATTCTCAGTCAAACTCCGCAGCAATGGTTTAATTTCTACTGCTTTTGGGATTCTGCCGCCATTTCTCAAATAAAATGAATAATACCTCATCTAATAAAAAATTCGATTTATCAAATTCTTTGGCATCACTCTACTCCAAAGATACTCTCTCCGCCCGACAAGCCCAATATCTCGCGCATCAAATCAGCTACGCTCCTGTAATTTTTCAAATCTCACGATTGATGCTCAAATTTGGAATTTTTAAACTCCTTTCAGATCATCCTGAAGGAATTTCCGTTGAAGAAATTTCAGCTCAATCCAATCTTTCCCTTTACGCGGTTCAAATTCTGTTGGAATCCTCACTCACTCTGGGAACTATTCTGGTAAATCCGCAAACGTCTCTTTTCACTCTCTCCAAAACAGGCTGGTTCCTTCTCAATGACTCCAGAGTCAAAATCAATTTAGAGTTCAATCACGCCGTCAATTATTTGGGACTCTATCATTTGGAGGAATCCTTACTCTCAGGTAAACCTGAAGGTCTGAAACATTTTGGCAGTTGGAACACTATCTACGAAGGACTCACCCAGCTCCCTCCCGAAACTCAAGCCAGCTGGTTTGCTTTCGATCATTTTTACTCAGATGAATCTTTTGAAGAAGCACTAAAAATCATTTTATCCACTCATCCTCGAAAACTTCTGGATATTGGCGGAAACAGCGGCCGCTGGGCTTTGCGCTGTGTTCAAACAAATCCCGATATCCAAGTTACCGTATTGGATCTCCCTTCACAATTGGAAGTTCTTCAAAAAACGATTGCCGGCCAACCTGGAGCAGAACGCATTCATTGCATTCCTGGAGATATTCTTAGCTCTCAGACACTCATTCCAGAAGGTTTTGATGTTATTTGGATGAGTCAATTCTTGGATTGCTTCTCCGCAGAGCTAATTATCCTTATCCTCCGCAAGGTTCTTTCCTCCATGAATGAGAAAACTCTCCTCTATATTCTGGAACTCTTCTGGGATAAACAGAATTTTGAGGCTTCTGCGTTTTGCCTTACCCAAACCAGTCCCTATTTTACTGCCATGGCAAATGGATACAGCAAGATATTTCACTCCCAAGAACTTACCAATTACCTAACTACTGTCGGCTTGGAAATTAAAAATATTCACAATCATCTTAAGGGAGATCACACTCTCCTCTGCTGCCGCAAACCACACTTTATATAATCATGTTAATGAGTACTCCAAATATAATCACTTCGGAACAGAAAAAATTCTACCTCGAACATCCTGAGGAAATTCCCATTTTGAATCTCATACCTCAGCGTTCTCCCATTGTAATGGTTGATTACTTCTGTGGACTTCAAGATAAGACCTCTAAATCCTCCTTTACAGTTCGTGCCGATAATATCTTTGTTCGCAACGGATGCCTGAGTGAAATGGGCCTCATTGAACATATCGCTCAATCCGCCGGTGCTCGAATCGGCTATCTCTGTATACTGGAAAACCAAGAAGTTCCGATTGGATTCATTGGCTCCGTTAACGACGTCCAAATCCACCGTCTGCCGGAAATAGGCGATCAACTTCAAACTATTGTCACTCTATTGCACAAAATTGGCCCAATATGGCTTATCCAGGCCGAAACTCGCGCCAACTCTTCTGATTCACACGAAGGAACACTGCAAATGTCCTGCCGAATGAAAATCTACTGTGCTCTTAATGAAATTTAATCTTCCCTATCGGGGCACCTCACATACAAAAATCCTATCTCACCAAACTCAAGTTCGGGTTCGCTTCAGTGAGATAGATTCGATGCACATCGTTTGGCATGGAGAATACTTGCGTTATTTTGAAGATGGACGTGAAGCCTTTGGCCGCCGCTATGCGGGACTTAGTTATATGGATATATACCAAAATGGATTCACTGCTCCCATTGCTGATTTAAGAATTCAATTTAAATCTCCGCTAACGCTCAATGATATCGCCCTCATTGAAACTCGCTATCTCCCCACTGAAGCCGCTAAAATCTGTTTTGAATATTTAATCCGTCGTGAATCAGATCAACAAATTGTAGCTCAAGGACACAGTCTGCAAGTTTTTCTCGATTCTCAAAATCGACTCCAACTCTGGCCTCCCTCTTTTTACTTAGCATGGAAAAAAAGATGGGGAATTGAATAAACTCAGCCTCTCCTCTTCATCTCTGATTCACAATAGCATGAAAATTTATCTCTCCGCCTATAGTCTCCTTTGGAACAACCATCAACTGCGTACCGGCTCTGCCTCTCCCCTCGCGAAAGAAAAAACTTTCACTCTTCCCCCTTACGCTCCTCTGCCGGGATACCAATGGGAACCTCTTCTATCTGACTCTCTCGTTGAGGATAATAACAGCTCAAACTCTACCCGTCTAGAAAACCTGTTTAGTCGGGTAACTGAGGAACTGCTTAAAATATCCGGTTTTAACGCTTCAGATCCGCGAGGCTGCTTTATCTTTTCCTCGACTAAAGGCAATATTGATTTACTTAGAGGCACGGAGCCCGAAATTGATCCACGCTGTTTTTTGGGAGAAATGGCAGAACGAATTTGCCGCCGCTACGATGCGCCTCGGCCAATTGTAATATCCAATGCCTGCATATCGGGCTCCTCTGCTCTGATCGTAGGAGCCCGGCTGCTTCAGGCCGGACTCTATAATCATATCTTCGTTCTCGGAGGAGATCTTCTGAGCCCATTCGTCTTTGAAGGATTTAAATCTTTTAAAGCTCTTAGCACCTCTCTCTGTCACCCTTTTGACATCTCTCACGATGGTCTAACCTTGGGAGAAGCCTGCGCCGGGATACTCCTTACTCGCCGCCGCTATCCCTTTACAAAAAAAGGAGATGCCTATTTTACCTTACTTGGAGGTGCCATGACCGACGATGCCAATCATATTTCCGCCCCATCCCGCACCGGAGACGGACTTGCTCTAGCTATTAGTCAAGCGCTGCAAGAAGCCTGCTTAACCCCGAAACAAATCGATGCAATTAACGCTCACGGCACTGGTACTCTCTATAACGATGAGATGGAATCCAAGGCTATTCATTGTGTCCAAATGCAATCTACTCCTCTTAATACACTCAAACCCTATCTGGGACATACTCTTGGAGCTGCGGGTATTGCCGAAACCATTCTCTGTTTAGAGCAAATGCGCTCTAATTCTTTTCTAGGCATCCCCGGATTCTCTCAAACGGGAGTTTCCCTTCCCCTTAATCTTTCATCAGCATCTCGTTCTATTCCTCTGCGAAACATACTTAAACTGCTCTCTGGTTTCGGAGGAACCAATGCCGCTATTATCATTCATAAGACAGAAGCCTCTATCGAAACTGCTGACGAAAACCTGAAAGACTCCGTAAAGCCCCCCCCCATCCCTTGTTCTATTACAGAACGTGCTCATTACCGTCTCTGCAATGATCAATCTCCATCCGGAAAAACATTTGCGGAGTTTATTCGTGAAGAGTATAAAAAGCTGAATTCCCCTAATCCTCGCTTTCATAAAATGGATCCACTATCCAAGCTTGGATCTGTCGCCGCGGAACAGCTCCTCCGTCAAGCTCCCGAAATTCGTCAGAAATATCCGCCTGAAACACTCGGTATTATTCTGGTCAACCGCTCCGCCTCACTGGATACCGATCTCCGCCATCAGCAAATAATTGAACAGAATCTCCCTACCGGAACTTCTCCTGCTGTTTTCGTCTACACTCTCCCAAACATTGTCGCCGGAGAAATTGCCATTCGACACCAGTTCAAAGGAGAAACACTCTTCTTTATTCAAACAGAGAAAGAAAATCCCTTTCCCAGAAAATACGCGGAATTACTCTTGCTCCAAAGCAATCATCATGCGATTCTCTTTGGATGGTGCGAGCTCCTGGGGGAAAAATACGACGCCGATTTCTATTTATTGGAAAAACAAAGTCCATCTTCTTTAAAAAAGAACCTATAACACAGTAAATAATATGGATCAAATTATCGAACAACTTAAACTACAGCTAATTGAAGCCCTTAACTGGGAAGATCAAACTCCGGAAACCTTAAATCCTGATGCTCCGCTTTTTGGTAATGATGCCAGCAGCCTGGGATTGGATTCCATCGACGCACTGGAAATTATTATCATTCTGGATAAAAACTATGGCATAAAACTAGAAAATCCTGAACAGGCCCGTCCCATCTTCTTCTCCATTCGAACACTGGCAGAATATATCGCTCAAAATCGGAAGAAATGAATATTGCCATCACAGGCATAGGAATTATCTCTCATGCGGGGATTAACATAGAAACGACTCGTTCTGTTCTCCATTGTCACGATTCTCTTCCTCCGCTGAACCCTCCTACTCTTTTCAAAACCTCTCTCAATGTACCTGTAGGAGAAGTTCCTCTAAACAATGAGGAATTACGAAGAACTCTTCCACCTCGCTCCGACTTTACGCTGCCCATCCCCTGTTCCAGAACCGCTCTTTTAGGTATCCACGCAGCACTGCAAGCATTGACGGATGCTTTCACTACGAATGAAAAAGGTCTTCCCTCTCTGCCTCAAATACCTATTGGAATCATCTCCGGTTCGACCGTGGGAGGAATGGATCTATCAGAGCAATTTTACTCTAAATTCATGGAAGCCCCCTCCGCCGCTGATTTAAATCTCATCAGAGGACATGACTGCGCCGATAGTACACAATTGATCGCTCGCTATTGCGGCTTAACCGGTCTCACCTCTACTCTCAGCACCGCTTGCTCCTCATCCGCTAACGCTATTCTCCTGGCTGCTCGCCTCATTGAACAAGGACAGGCTGATATTCTCCTGGCTGGTGGATGTGATGCGCTCTGTCGTTTTACACTCAATGGATTTGCTTCTCTCAAACTGCTTGACCCTGCTCCCTGCCGTCCTTTTGCTGCCGACCGTGCGGGACTGAACCTGGGGGAAGGAGCCGCCTATCTTGTGCTGCAAAGTACTCGTTCTATAGAATCTGCCCTAAGGAAAGATATTTTTCCTGTGCATTCCCCTTACGGATATTTCATTGGAGGCGCTAATCGAAATGATGCCTTCCATCAAACTGCTTCCTCTGAAGAAGGCACAGGTCCATTGATGGCTATGACTGAAGCAATTCAAATGGCAAAACTGACTCCCGATAAAATCGATTATATCAACGCCCACGGTACTGGTACCCGCAACAATGATATGTCTGAATCCAACGCTATCGCTTCTCTCTTTTCAAAAAACTCTCAGGGGATTCCCCCTTTTAGCTCCACTAAGCCCCTGACAGGACATACTCTGGGAGCTGCCGGCGCGATTGAAGCCGTTCTCTCCTTGCTTATGATGCAGGAGGGGATTCTCTTTCCCAACCTGAATATGACGACTCCAGATCCTCTGCTTCCAGCTGCCCCTCTGAAAATCAAAAGCACTCTCCCTATCACCCATATATTATCCAATTCTTTCGGTTTCGGAGGAAATGACACTTCACTGATTTTCTCTTCAAATTCTTCGCATGATACCGCCTAAAGCATATATTGCAGCCTTTTCAGACTCTTCGGAACTCAAACCAGAGCTGATCTCCTCTTTAATTCCCAATGCCGGAATACGGCGACGCATGAACCGCCTTACCCGCTCTGCTATCGCGGTGGGGCTTCAGGCTCTTTCCAATTCTGGCCTATCCCAAGTGGACGCGATTATTACTGCCAGTGGACTGGGATTGCTAGAAGAGAGCGAAAAATTTCTCCGTACTCTTATCGAAAACAATGAACAATACCTTAATCCAACTCCCTTCATCTACTCCACATTCAATACAGTGGGAGCACAATTGGCCATGTTACTGAAAAATCATGGATATAACATGACCTATACTCACCGTAATCACAGCTTTGAATCCGCTCTAATAGACGCTCTCTCTTTACTTCAGACGCCGCAGACAAACTCCGTGCTCTTGGGCGCGTTTGATATTCTGACCCCTTCTTCTGAACAGATACTTCGCCGTTTAGGTTCTTTTCGGCATGACAGAATCCCTTTTGAAGGAGCTTCCTTTTTCGTTTTGACAAACAAACCCTCCTCCAAAACATGGGGTGAAATCTATCTGCCTCAAATTCTATCTCTCCCCAAAGAACCCTCTACACCTAAAGAACTTCTCACTCTTAATCCATCTATTTCTCCCGATTCTTCTCTCCCCCCCCTAATTACCTGGAACGGTCAAGTTCTCTCTTCCTCTGAAATGGATATCCAGGTAAAGAAGAAATACCCTGTTTCCCCTACTCTCTCTGCCTATGCTCTTTGGAATACCCTTTACTCTGCTCACGGCAGCTATCCCTCCCAAGTCTGCCTTATCTACACACAATATCCCGGAATGCCTTCAACTCTTATTCCAATCCGTTTTCTTCAATCATGACCCTCTCCTTCCTTATTCCTTCTATTCTGCTGATTCTTTCTCTAATAACCGCAGGAATAATATACTGGTTTTGGTACAACTGCTTCAGAATTGAGTCACGCCGCTACCTAAAAGCACTCTGCTGCGGGAATCCAGCTCACTTTGTAGAAGCTCCGGCAATCGCTCTAACCTTTGATGATGGAATTCATCCGGAATATACACCGAAAATTCTCGAAATCTTAGAGAAACATCAGATTAAAGCCACCTTTTTCCTCATCGGTGAAAAAGCCCAAGCCTATCCCGAATGGGTACGCTATATTCATGCAAACGGACACCAAATCGGCATTCACAGCTTTTACCATAGAAACAGTTTTCCTTTTCAATCCGCAGCTGCCATTAGAGATGAATTGGAACAAACTCGTCTGATTCTCTCTCGGCTGGTCGGCACAGAAATTTTCCTTTTTCGACCTCCTTTTGGCGTGACTAATCCAATGATTGCTCAAGCCACCCAACAACTCAATTTAACGACAATCGGCTGGAGTATTCGTTCACTCGATACTCGAAGCAGCTCTATAGAACAAACTCTCAAGCGAATCTGCAAAAAGCTTCATCCCGGAGGAATTATTCTGCTCCATGACACTCTTCCTCAAGCTCCTGAATTGCTGGAGGCATTATTAGCTTTGCTCGATAAGAAAAAATATCAAATACTTTCCTTGGAACAAATTTTGCAAATAAAATTTCAATCATCTTTGAATTTAACAAAATAAGACGTTCCATCTTTCAATGAGACCTCTATTTCCAATGAGTGAATAAATTCCCGGATATTGGGAAAAGCTTGTTTCAGAGTCTTATCATTGAGTGGTCAGAATCGGAGTGGAAAAGATATCTTGCTCGACATCTCAACCAGAACCGAGACAAATATGAATTCCCTGAAAACTTGGATCAAGTTCTCAATCATTCCATCACTTAGCAGAAATCCATTTAATGAGGAAAAGAATTTGCGGCAACTCTTTCTTTAAGAATTAAAGAAGTTTGTCGTACCTATGAGCCAAACCGGTCGATGAGTATACCAAAAACTCCTCCACTGCCTGCAGGATTCCCCACTATCGGAACGGATAAAACAATTAACCGATAATAAACAGTCATGGAGACAAAAAAACGCTTGTGTTACCTTTCTTCTGCTGATATCTTTGTTTGTGTCTTCACGGCATGTGAAGACGGATCTTTATCTAAAATTTTAGGTGGGAGATCAGGTGTCTTCATAGTTTTCCGGGAGGGTTTTTTGAACTCTCCCTTTTTTATTCCATGCTGGAAGATGGTTATACTAATTAAAAGGATCGGAATAAATGAATGAGCAAAATTGCTGTTTCAAAAGACTCTCAACCATACAACATCCTCCGACTAAGTATCATTGATTCAACCAATGTCTTTGCTAAGACGCGCTTTGAAGAACTGCGGGATCGGACTATTATTGTGGCTGACAACCAAACCGCCGGCAAAGGGCGCGTCGGCCGCTCTTGGCTCTCGCGTGACGGAAATCTGTTTATGACGCTTGTTCTCAAGCCTAATACTCACTTTTCCAGAGAATCCGGACATAGCTGCTTGACCCATTATATAGGAGTTTGTCTCTGTCTTCTCCTAGAACGGATGGGACTCAAACCAGGCCTTAAGTGGCCTAACGACATCCAAGTTGAAAAGAAAAAAATAGCGGGAATTTTAGCCGAATCAATTCCTCTTTCCAAACGAACAATGGGAATTATCCTCGGTATAGGAGTCAACCTGAACCTGCTTGATAGTGATTTAGAGTCAATTGATCAACCGGCAATCTCTCTGACTCAGCTGCTTCCTCCGGCAAAACGCCCCAGCCGAGATATCTTCATGAAAGAACTTCTGGATATCTTTTTTGAGCGCTATGATTTATTTTTAAAAAAAGGTTTCCCGGTGATTGCTGAAACCTATAACAGCTTTCTCCTCTATCGAGATTGTCCCATCCGATTAGAGACAGAACAATATACCCTGCATGGAACTGTAAGAGGCGTCAACGCTAATGGTGCTTTATTATTAGTTAACGAGGAAAATAAGTTAATAGAATACTTTGCCGGCGATATTTGGCCCGATACTTCTGCACCAAACTGAAGAACGGAATTTTATCAAAGTGTGTCGGGGATATTCTCTTTTATATCTATAAGAATATTTCCAATCATTTGTTTTCGTTGTTCTGAAGCCTTGGTTTTAGGAAGTACATCTTTAAAATAATCGAATATAGCAAAGTGTTATTTCTTTAGGGGCGAAACATGTACTAATCAACAATAAAAACGCACTGGCTACAAATATTAACTTGTATAGTTTCATATATTCATTTCTAAATTATTCTGTACAATATCATAAATGTCCTCCAACACCTTTGAATTTCTCAATAAAATCAACGATTTTCTGAAATACAGTCTGCTTTTTCGTTAAATATTGTGGATTCAAAGGACTCATCTTTGGTAGAATACTGTTAAAATCAGTCCCATTTTCACTCGCGTATTCACGTCTTAGTGACACTTCAATATAATGCTTGGCTTCTCTTTCATTCAATTTCTCGTTTGCAATCAATTCAGCTGCTTCTTCTTTTTGTTTAGCCTGTGCATATTCAAAAAATGCTTTTATAATTTCTGTTTTGTCAGAAATGGCATCAAGATTAGCATCGTTGATAAAATCAACAATCAAACTTTCTTTGGCTCTGTTACCAACGCTTGACCGAATGATCCGGCGAATCTCCTCTATCAAAGAAGATTTATCCATCTTCTTTTTGTTATTTGCAAAAATCAGCTCAAGGATATAATCCAGATTTATTTCTTGTGATTTAAGCAAATCTATCTCAAATACAACATCATCCCAATCTATTTTTGATTTTTCTGATTTTTTTCCTTCCTTTTCTCGCCTTAACCAGTCCCGTATGTCGTTATAAGTCGATTTGTAATCCTGAATGATTCTGTCAGACGGCATTTGCAAATTCTGCATTTTTGCAATATCGCTATCTGTAACAAAATAATCGTTTTTAAATGTCTCTACTGCCTCATTATCGTTAATGTCTAATGTTTGAAAAGCCTTGAGTGTGGTAAACTCATCAAAATTCTGCAATACGTTTTCCACCCGCAGATACTCACCAAACAGTCTGACAAATTCCTTTTTATCCTGTTCTGTAACGATTTTGTCTGTATCAGGAAACTTATCACTCAGTTCTTTTACGATATCAATATATCCTTTTCGAGCTTCACCGGAAACAATGTCCTTAAAACCTTCCAAATACTCTTTATAACTTTTTTCGAGTACTACATTGGCAGTATTCTCATCGCCAAATAATCTTATGGCATCAACCGTATGCTTTTCAAGATCTCTGAAGGTAACAATATTACCGAACGTTTTGGTTGAGTCATAAATCCTGTTGGTGCGGGAAAATGCTTGTATCAGTCCATGATAACGTAAGTTCTTGTCTACAAACAACGTATTCAAAGTAGGGGCATCAAAACCTGTCAGGAACATACCTACTACTATTACAAGATCCACCTCTTTATTTTTTACTCTTTTGGCAAGGTCTCTGTAATAGTTTTGAAACTCTTTCCCGTCAATGCCATAACTTGTTCCAAACAGGGTATTATAATCGTCAATGGCTTTTGCCAGAAATTCTTTTGCACTTAGGTCCATTGCCGACGGCTCGAAGTTCTCATCAGGTATTTCACCTATTGCGCTTTGCTCTTCGTTGGCGGCGAAAGAAAATATGGTAGCTATTTTCAAAGGCTTTTCCGAATCTTTCTGCAATCGGTTCAATTCTTCATAGTAGCATTTGGCTGCATCCACACTGCTGACAGCAAACATGGCATTGAAGCCTTTGCTATCACTTTGGTTTCGATGGGTCTTGATTCTGAAGTTGTGCAAAATATATTGCGAAATCTCATTTATACGGTCGGAATGAAGTAATGCCTGTTTATTTTCTGCGGCACTTAGTTTTTGTTCGTCAAGCTCTGTTTCTATATTTCTGAAACGAGGTCTTACATTGTTGTAGTCAACCTTGAATTTCAATACTTTTTCATCGCGGATGGCATCCGTTATCACGTATGAATGCAATTCCCTGCCGAACACGCTTGCCGTTGTTTCCGAGCCATAAGCATTCGCCGGGAATATGGGGGTTCCTGTAAAACCGAACTGATAATACTTCTTGAACTTTTTTCTTAATTGTTTTTGCGCCTCGCCGAATTGGGAACGATGACACTCATCGAAAATGAAAACAACCTGTTTTTGATAAATAGGCAAATTGTCTTCACTTTTCATCAGATTATTCAGTTTCTGAATTGTAGTGACGATAATCCTGTTGTCATCCTTCTCTATATTCCGTTTCAGTCCTGCTGTGCTTTCAGACCCGTTGACGCTATCTGGAGAGAACCTCTGATATTCTTTCATCGTCTGATAATCAAGATCCTTGCGATCAACGACAAAGAATACCTTGTCAATAAAGTCCAGTTGGGTTGCCAACCGTGCTGCCTTGAAACTGGTAAGCGTTTTTCCCGAACCTGTGGTATGCCATACATATCCGCCACCTTCAGTGGTAGACCATTTTTTTGCTTGGTATGCACTTCTGATTTTCCATAACATACGCTCTGTTGCCGCAATCTGATACGGGCGCATTACAAGCAAAGTATTGTTTGTGTCAAAGACTGTATAAGTAAAAATGATGTTAAGCAAGGTGCTCTTTTGGAAAAAGGTCTCTGTAAAGTCTTTGAGATCCTTTATCACGGTATTCTTTGCATTTGCCCAGTTCATGGTAAAGTCAAAGCTGTTTTTGTTGCGCTCAACCGTATTGGCAAAATAACGGCTGTCCGTACCATTTGAAATGACAAATACCTGAATATATTTGAAAAGTGAATTATCACT
>CALXMK010000019.1 GCA_944389455.1 uncultured Verrucomicrobiota bacterium | reverse complement strand
GATAAGGCCAAGCCTCTGGAGATAGCCGAGTGGGTAAAGGGCAAGAAAGATGTCGATGTCACCGATGGCAAGAGCGTTTATGTGGTAGAGTTCTGGGCAACCTGGTGCGGGCCCTGTATCATCAATATTCCGCATTTGACTGATCTTCAGAAGGAATATGGAGATAAAGTAGTTTTTATCGGCATCTCAAAGGAAGAGGCCGAGAAGGTGAAGCCCTTTGTTGAGAAGCAAGGGGATAAGATGGATTATACCGTTGCTTTGGATAAAGAAGGCAAGTGCCATGAGTATTACATGAAGGCCTACGGCCAAAAAAGTATTCCTTGTGCTTTTATTATTGATAAAGAGGGGAGTGTCGCCTGGGTGGGGCATCCTATGAAGATAGATGAGCCTCTCAAGCAGATAGTAGAGGGAACCTATGATTTTGAGGAACCGGAACTGACAGTCAATAAATTATTCAAAATAGTCAAAGATGGGGTCCTTTTGCGATATTCCATGGAGAAGTACATGCAGGCGGTAGAGGATAATGATCAGACGGCACAGGCAGCATTGGAAAAGCAGATCTTGGAATACTACAAAGATAATCCAGATAAGTTATTTGATTTAAGTATGTTATTAATAATAAAGACGAAGGGTAAATGTAAGGAATTTTCTATTAAGCTCATCGATACAGCAGAGGAAGTTATTAAGAAGACGGGACAAACGATTATAGCCGATCGTCATATTAGTTTTATTAACTTCAATGTTGAGAGGGCTTTTGTCTGTTATCAGAGCGGCGATATTGAAGACGGTGATCTGTATCGAGAGAAGGCCATTTCAGAAATGGATGAAAATCGGAAAGATTTTCATGAGCAGCTGCTTGAATACTATAGGAAGATGGCTTTGGAGCAGGCGAAAGCTTCCAAGAATTGAAGAACAAAAAATCTTTGCACAGCCTTTTCTTCTAGTGAGTAAAAGGATAAGTTGATAAAAAGAACATCAATATCTTACTTTTTGTCGAGAGCATTTCTAAAAAAGATATCAGTTTTATCTGATATCTTTTTTATTCTCTCAGAGAAGTCCATTTTGACGAGCCTCTTCCAGGGAGATAAACCAAAGGAGCGCACTTTGGATTGCCGGCAAAGCGGCGTCGCCGTGGTCTAAACCAGGTGCTGGATCAATAAGTTCTACCTGGCATCCTTTGAGTCTAAAATTTCTTTGGGCGGTTAAGGAGTTTTGCCACGGAACGTAGGTGTCAGATTGACTATGATATAGTCTCATCAGGCCTTTGGGAGTCCAATCAACTGAGGTATCATTATCCGCTAAGGCGATTCGTATCGGGTGTTCAGGGTCTTCCATGATTGCTTGAAGAATTTCCGGCTTGAGGATCTCTCTGGGATGACTTGGCATGAGAGCGTTAATTTCAGCGGAGCTATGATATCCGTCCAACAAGGGTGGCAGCTGAGTATCATAGGGGGGAGCCAGCAGGTCTGCCATAGAGTTGCCAAACTGATAGGCTTGCTGATAGCCTGCAATCAGATAAGCATAATAGTAAGGAGCCGGCATCTCGCGTTCGGAGAGAAAATCGCTCATCATCGTTCCAGATAAATCGTAAGGTCCTGCCATCGGAGCGGAAGCGATAACTTGGAATTCATCGCTGTGCCAGAGTTCAATTTCTCGATGAAGAGACATGGTAGCGTGTCCGCCCTGAGAGTATCCCAACATATAAAGAGGATTTCCCACGGGGAGAGGTTGATCATTTTCAATACACCAGTTGCGGGCGGTACGTAGAAGATCTAAAGCGGCAGTAGCTTCAGAACCACGGTGACAGTAGGGATGAAAACTTTCCCCGCTGCCCAGTCCAAGATAGTCAGAAGCGGTTGTAATATATCCCATTGAAGCTGCCAATACACAGCCGATTTGACTCAAAGTATCCTCTTGGCTGGGAGCTTCCTTCTTCTCCATGATCGTCCCGTGCTGATAGCTTAGGAAGGCATTGGGGACTGTGCAGTTTTCCGGAATAGCATAAATACCGCTGGCTAAGGTTTTACTGCCGGAGGGTGTAAGAGTCTCATGTTTTACCGTATAGAGAGTTACGTCATATTCAATGGGCAAATCGATATCTCCCAGAAAAGATTGAGCCATAAGTTTGATGATCATCTTATTATAAGGAGTCTTGGATATAATTTCTTCAAGACGTCCCTGTTCAGCGTGTTCGACTTGCAAAAGACGGTAGAATCGCTGATTTAAGCTGTTGGTTTCGCTCCAGGAGGTTTGTGTTTCAGGCAAAGGGAGTTCTGCTAGGGCATTGACCCAAATATTGTCATTCAGACGAGGGGTGGTCTGGAGAGTATAGGCTGAAACTGAGGAATCTGAGGGGGGAGTCCAATTTAAGACAATATATTCTCCATCTTGAGAAATACGGAGAGAAGAAATTTCGCTGCTTTCAACAGATTGTGCAAAAGCGGTGGGGAGAATCGTTGTCAGCAGCGCTCCCAGAGCAAGAATAGGGGGGAAAGTAATTTTCCGAGAAGATAATTTCCATGAAGAGGGAAGATTTGATTTAAAAATTTCGAACATAACTTCAGCGAGCATAGACGAGTATAGAGAAACTGTCAACTTGAGATTTGGTTTTTCTGAAACGATGTTTGATAAAAAAGAATAAATAGAGAATTAGAGTGTCACTTCAGTGAGTTTTTTCTTGTAATCTCAGATAAAATAATACAATATTGTCAGTATGAAATGGATGTATTTTATAAGTTTTTCTCTTTTAATAGGAAGTTTTGGATTAGCACCTGTATATGCAGATGAAATTGGAGATAGAGCTAAGCCTCTGGAGATAAGTGAATGGGTGAAAGGGAAAAAAGATATCGATGTTACTGATGGCAAGAGTGTCTATGTGGTCGAGTTTTGGGCAACCTGGTGCGGTCCCTGTATTAGCAGTATTCCCCATCTGACGAAACTTCAGGAAGAATATAATGATAAGGTAGTTTTTATCGGAATTTCTACTGAGACGGCTGAAAAGGTTAAACCTTTTGTCGAAAAACAGGGAGATAAGATGAATTATACAATTGCTCTGGACAAAGAGGAAAAATGCCAGAAGAACTATATGACTGCTTATCATCAGAAGGGAATTCCCTGCGCTTTTATTATTGACCGAGAAGGTCTCGTTGTCTGGGTGGGCCATCCTCTGAGGATGGATGAACCGCTCAAGAAAGTTGTGGAGGGAACCTATGATCTTAAAGAAGAAAAAAAAGGACCGGGTTTCAAAGAGCTCTATTCATTGGCTAAAAGAAATTTTCTCCTGTGCTATGCCAGAGATAACTATATTCAAGCTTTGAAAGATAATAATCAGGAGAAACAGGAGAAATTAGAAAAGGAAATCTTGAAATATTTTGATGGGAAAGGTGAAGAATTGGTTTCTTTAGCCAATATGTTCATTTTGTTTACTGAAGGAAAGAGTAAGGAATTTTCCATCCGACTGATTAACGCGTCAGAAGAGGCTTTTCAAAAAGAAGGCCGTATCAATATTGATACAAATGGAGATGTCAATCGTGCTTTTATTTACTATATGAGTGGGGATTTCGACAATGGAGATTTGAGTGCAGAAAAGGCTCTTTCTGAAATTGATGAATCCCAGAGAGATTACCTAGAAAAAATCTTGCAGAGATTCAAAAAAATGGGAGAATCCCAGCAGAAAACTATTAAATATAAAGAGGCTCATTAGGCGTATATAAGGGTGTAAAAAAGTTAAGAGGAAAGATTTGTATGAGGAGAAGATCATTTCGGAAGAAGAAGAGAAGAACCAAAGAGATTTTTAGGTAAGAGCTCTTAGAACCACAAGGGATATAAAGTGGCTAAAATAGAACAGAATTTTGGGAGATCTTTTCTGCGATTTGTGTAAGCAATCAAAGACGAAAGATATGATTATGAGATGAGTTTTTAAGAATCCTAAAAAGAGTGTTTAATTAAGAATATAGTTTGTTAAACGGTATCTATAGAGAGTTTTTTCTTGTAATTCTTCAAAGGAAAAATATAGAATCAAAATTGTGAAAGGCATAGCTTATGTAGGTGCTGCACTCTTAATAGGAAATTTAAGTTTTGCAGCTGTGTATGCGGATCAAATTGGCGATAAGGCCAAGCCGCTAGAGATTGCTGAATGGGTGAAAGGCAAAAAAGATGTCAATGTCACCGATGGCAAAAGTGTATATGTAGTAGAATTTTGGGCAACCTGGTGCGGTCCTTGCCGGACGACAATTCCTCACTTGACGGAGCTTCAGAAAGAATATTCCGATAAGGTTGTTTTTGTCGGGATTTCAAATGAGAAGGCAGAAGAGGTTAAACCTTTTGTCGAAGAGCAAGGTGAAAAAATGGATTACACAGTGGCTCTAGATAAGGAGAATAAGTGCAATCTTAATTATATGAGGGCATATGGCCAAAATGGTATTCCTTGCGCTTTTATTATTGATAAGGAGGGCCGAGTCGCCTGGGTGGGACATCCTATGATGATGAACGAACCGCTTAAGCAGGTAGTGGAGGGGACCTATGATTTAGAGGCTGCTATTGCGGCAGATAAACTGCGGGTTGAAATTGATAATTTCAAAAGTGTTTACTCCAGCAAGGATCCTGAAAAGGATAAAAAGTTTGAACAGTTGTTGGAAAAAGTTGTAAAGAACAAGAATGAGGAAAGTTTTATTAACTTGCTTGAGGTTTGCTTTGAGCAGGAAGACTATGATTCCTGTGATAAGATCTTAGATAAATATGCCCAGTTGGGAGAAGAGGCGGCCCAAAGAGCCGCTGCTATCCGCAAGCAGATTGATGGACAGCGTGTTTTAGCGAAGTATCAAAAGGCATTGGAAGATAAAGATCAGGCAACTCAAGAGAAACTGGAAAAACAGCTTCTGGAAGATCATAAAGATAGTGCTAATGAGTTGCTTGGCATGAGCTTGCAGCTGCTTATGAGCACGGATGGCAAGAGTTTGGCCTTTTCTGTTAAGTTGCTTGACGCTGCGGAAGAAGCTTTTAAGACAGCGGAACAGACTCCTTATTATCCTATGGATTTCTATCGCGCCTATGTCTATTACATTGGCGGGGATATTCCAAATGGTGATAGGTTTGCGGCCAAGGCGATTTCAGAAGTGGATGAAAAGCAGAAGGATACTCTCAGCAAACAGCTTGATGTAATTAAAAACAGAGCTCAAAAGTCTACGGAGACTCCTAAAGCTGAAGAATAAATATCCTAAGTACTCTTTTTGCCAAGCTGGGAATCGGCTGCTAGTTAATATGCAAAAGAGATTAAAAAAAGATTAGTTTTGGAGACGGATCTGCTTGATCCGTCTCTTTTATTTTGCTGGTAAGACTCAAAATAAAAGTGATTGGTTGGTCAGGGAAAAACAAGGGTTGTTTTTATTTGAGAACGGATGTTTTATGCTGTCTTTTATGAAGATTTGTGGATATAATTTATAATCAGTATTTGATTAAAGTCGAGTATGTTTAGTGTGCCTATGAAGATTTGTATTATTGGAACTGGTTATGTCGGACTGGTGACAGGAGCATGTCTGGCAGAAATCGGGCATGAAGTCATTTGTGTGGATAACGCTCCGGAAAAGATCAAGATGCTTAATTCGGGGCAAATGCCGATTTATGAGCCTGGATTGGAAGAACTGGTCAAGAAGAATGCCTTGGCAGGTAGGTTGAAATTTACAAGCTCGACCAAGGATGGAGTGGAACGCTCCGATATCATCTTCATTGCCGTGCCGACTCCTGCGCAGCCGGATGGTTCGGTAGATTTAAGTTTTATCGATAGAGTTTCCCAGGAGATAGCCGAACTCCTGACTCGTTATAAGATTATTATTGACAAGAGTGTGGTGCCAGTTGGCACTGGAGATAAAGTGGCCGAGACGATCAGACGTTATTGCAAGTCGAAGGTGGCTTTTGATGTAGTGAGCAATCCCGAGTTTATGAGGGAAGGATATGCCGTAAATGATTTTTTGCATCCGGACCGCATCGTATTAGGAGTGCAGAGCCAGCGTCCTGTGCACGCATTGAAGGAGATTTATGCCCCGCTTAATGCCAATATAATTGTTACTGATATCAATTCTGCCGAGTTGATTAAGCATGCTTCCAATTCTTTTTTGGCATTGAAGGTTGCTTATATCAATGCTATTTCTGTCATCTGTGAGGAGACAGGAGCGAATATTGAGGAAGTGGCCCAGGGAATGGGATTGGACAAGCGGATTGGTAAGGATTTTCTAAATGCCTCACTTGGGTTTGGTGGAAGCTGTTTCCCCAAAGAACTGAGCACATTTATTCGGATTGCAGAAGAGAGAGGGTATGATTTTGGGCTGTTGAGAGAGGTGCAAAGGATTAATGCTCAGCAAATGGAGCGTTTTGTTCGCAAGATTGCTGATACTCTTTGGGTGATTAAAGATAAGACTATTGGAATATTAGGATTGGCATTTAAGCAGAATACCGATGATGTGCGCTTGTCTCCGGCTGTCGCGCTCTGCCAGCGCCTGCGCAAGGAGGGTGCTCATTTGCGAGTATATGATCCCAAGGCGATGAATAAAGCCAAGATGGTTCTAAAAGAGGTAACTTTTGTAGGAGATATGAATCAAGTGGCGGATGGATGTGATGCGCTTGTCGTTGCTACGGAGTGGCCGGAATTTAAGAAACTGGATTTGGAGTACGCTCGAGAAAGAATGACTCATCCGATTCTTTTTGATGGCAGAAACCTTTTTGATCCAAAGAAGATGGAGGATTTGGGCTTTATTTATAAGAGTATCGGGCGCTGACAGCGCAAATGAAATATATGCAGCTTAGCCGGGAGGCAGAGGCAGAAAGGACCCTGGAATGAATGATATAATCAATGTAACGGCCGGATTAATTTTTCGCAAAGGGCTTCTGTTAATTTCACAGCGTCCAATCGGCAAGCATCTGGGGGGAATGTGGGAATTTCCAGGAGGAAAGCAGCAGGCGAATGAAACTTTACCGGAATGTCTTTGCAGGGAGCTGAGAGAGGAGTTGGGAGTAGAAGTCAAGGTTCATGAGTTGCTCTGGGAGTGTTTTCACGAGTATCCACAAAGAAAGGTTCGTTTGCATTTTTATCGATGTTCTTTAATAGATGAGGGAATTGAACCTAAACCGATTGAATGTGCTGCTGTACAGTGGGTTGCGTCGAATGAACTGGTTCGATATGAATTTCCGCCTCCAGATCATGAAGTGGTAGAAAATTTATCCGGAGGCTGCTTTAGGCGTTTTTTCAATCTTCAGCCAGAATAGATTACCGTTTTTTTATTATGATTATTTCTACGTTAAAAGACAGTGCTCGGGTGGAAAGACTTCATCCCGCGCTGAAAGAGTTATTTGATTATGTCAAAACTCACGATTTGTTAAATACGGAGCCGGGACGTATTGTCATAAATGATAAATGGCTTTTTATTAACAATCTTGATACGGTTGGTGAGCCCCCTTCCATGCGGCCGCTGGAGGTTCATCGCTCTTATATTGATGTACATATCTTGTTGGAGGGCAAAGAGCGGATCGGATGGCTGGCCCCGGAGTCACTGAAGAAAGTTGTCCAAGAGTATAATCCGGAACAGGATATGGCTCTTTATACGGATGAGCCAAGTCTATATGTTGACCTTTTACCTGGTCAATTTGCAATTGTTTTCCCAGAAGATCCTCATGCCCCTATGATTGGGGAGGGAAAGATACGCAAACTAATTGCCAAGATTAAGATTTAATTCGGATAAAGAGTTTCTGTAAAACCGATAGAATCGAGAAGTTGGAGAAAATAAATATGGCTCCTTTTGTCTTTATCGGAGCGGGGAATCTGGCTACAAGCCTAGCTTTGGCTTTTTTTGAGGCAGGTTTTCCGATTGCTCAAATCTATAGCCGGACGGAGAATTCTGCTCGTGTACTGGCGCAGAGAGTGAAAGCTCCCTGGACAGATTGTATAGAGCAAATACTCCAGGGAGATTATTTCTATTTTACAGCATTAAAGGATTCTGTTTTGGAAGAATTAGTTCCTTCTCTTGTGGATGGGAGAGAAGAAGGCTTTTTTATTCATACGGCAGGCAGCCTTCCAATGTCGCTTTGGAGTCAGTTTTCTTCTTCTCCTTCCCGGTACGGAGTATTTTATCCAATGCAGACATTTAGCCGTCAGAAACCGATTCCGTTTGAGGATATTCCTATCTTTATTGAAGCCAGTACGCCGGCGGCGGTGGAAGAGCTTATGAAACTGGGAAGGGCGATTTCACATCATGTTACTCAGACGGATAGTGAGAGAAGGCAGAAATTACATTTGGCAGCTGTTTTTGCCTGCAATTTTTCCAATCATTGTTATGCTTTAGCGGAACATTTACTGGAGGAGGCGGAAATTCCTTTTGAAGTGATGCTTCCGCTCATTGATGAAACAGCCCGCAAAGCACACCTCTTGAGTCCCCGGCAGGGACAGACGGGCCCGGCAATTCGTTATGATAAGAGTGTGATTGATAGGCATTTGACGGTTTTGGCATCAAAGCCTCAGTTGCAGGAGATCTATCGTCTCCTTTCCGAGAGTATTCATAAGATGGCTCTAAAACCTTAGATGATTTAAACGACTTAATTTTCATAGGAGAGCAGGTTTTTCGGGTTATCCTCAAGTTCTCTGCTCTGCATTATCGCATAGATTTCAATTTCAAGATTAGGGTGAACCGGTTAAAAGAGCTGTTGTCACGGAGTTGAAAATTATCATGTTTTCAATGAGATAGTTATATCGTTTTTTTCTTATTTCCTCTAAGGAGTGATTATTTAGTTTTATAGATCCAGAGGAACTCTAAGAAGTATTTAGCGGATCATGAATTGCTCCGGGTATCGTTGACGAGAGAAGATACTCTCAGAATCCTTGTTTAGGGATAAAGAAGGAAATGTAAAGAAGAAAGGGAGTATAAAATATTTTTATTCAGATGCTTGACTTGGAGTTGACTCAAAGGTGTATCTTTTTTGTAGTGTACTGATAAGAATTTATCGGAGGAATCTTAGCAAGAGAGATATCATTTGAGACTTGCCAGTAAACAGACACTAAGAAGAAGGATAGAATGATATGACAATTATAGAAGTCAGTAAAAAGTGTGGTTTATCTCCGGATACGCTTCGTTATTATGAAAAATTGGGATTGATTCCCAGAGTTCCCCGTACCGGTGGAGGATTTCGTGATTATAATGAGAATTCGTGTAAGTGGATTATGTTAGTCAAATGCTTACGCTCTGCCGGAGTAAGCGTAGAAGCCGTTGCTCGTTATATTACTCTCTTACAGGAGGGAGATGCCACTTTTAATGAGAGAATGAATATCCTCAAGAAGCAGAGAGAGAAACTGTTGGAACAATTGCAGGAGTTGCAGCGCAGTCTTGAATATCTGGATTACAAGATCGATTTTTATGAAAAAGGAGGATATTCTTCTGCATTAGCTCAGGATCGGTGCGGGAAATCACTCTCAAAGAAAAATCGTGACTCTAAGAAAGGAAAAGAAAATGAAAAGTAAAAAGGTATTGGTTTTATCCTCTACGCCTCGGCGTGGAGGAAATTCAGATTTATTGTGTGATGAGTTTATACGCGGCGCTCGAGAAAAAGGCCACGAGATAGAAAAGATCTTTCTGAAAGATAAGAGGATTGCTTATTGTCTAGGGTGCGGGGCATGTTCAGAGCGAGGTTTGCCTTGTCCTCAAAAGGATGATATGGCTGAGGTTTTAGAAAAAATGATTGCTGCCGATGTTATTGTAATGGCTAGCCCTGTTTATTTCTATAGTATATCGGCACAGATGAAGACATTAATTGATCGCTGTTGTTCCCGTTACACGGAGATAAAAGGCAAAGAGTTTTATTTTATTATGACGATGGCGGATACCGTTCAATCGAATATGGAAAGAACCATGGAGTGTTTTCGCGCTTTTCTGGATTGTTTGGAGGATCCTCGTGAAGCGGGCTCCGTTTGGGCTCTAGGAGTTTGGAAACTCAATGAAATCCGTTCAACTCCTTATATGGAAGAAGCTTATCAATTAGGGAAAACAGTGTAAATCTGAAAAATCAGAAAATGAATTTAGCCCGGGAGAGTATGTTTCGGGCAGGGAGCAGCGGAATGGAAGAGATTCTATTCCGCTGTTTTTTTGAATTTTATAGAAATAGGTGAACAGGTATTGAATAGTTATCGAAATGAAGGATTTTTCGCATGGGTACTTTTTTCATTTTTGGATAGGCTTTGTTTAGTGCAGATCAAAACAAAAAACACATTCTGTGTTTATGCAGAGTGTGTTTTGTAAAAATAATTTTATACAGATAACTAGCTGATAGCGATCAAAGAGAGGCGTTCATTATTTTCGTTCCGAACAATTCCATGGGCCATAGGATCAAGAGTAGGAACGCCATCGATTAAGAAAATATAACGGTGATGGCCATGGTGCATGGGAACTTGGGCAAGCCAGCCTCCTCCTATTTGTTTTGTTAAAGGATTGGCGGTTGGATCCCATTGATTGAAATCTCCTACAACACAAACTTCTTTTGCGTCAGGAGCTTGTATAGAAAAATTGTGAACCTTGATTGATCTCTTTGCAGAGTACCTGTCTCGCCGATTAAAACTATATTTTGATAGATCCATATTACTCTCTCGCCTTTATTTACCTTGCGAAAGGCCACACCACTATATTAGCATGAGACGTACCTTCTGGCAAATTTATTCAATCCAAATTATTTATTGGGTTTGAGCTGAGAAAGAAATCTGCAATATAATTTAAGTTATCTCCTGGGTTTTAGAGTTTTTTAAGCAGAAGGGATAAGAGAGCTCATTGGAGAAAAGTATTGTTTCATTATATTTATACAAAGGTAATTATCTTCAAAAAAGTGAAATAGAATTTAGTTTTGGATGCAAAAATAAAAATATTATCAAAAAAATATGAAAAAAAGAGATTTTATCTATTGACAAAGAAGGAATGATTTATTTAAATAGAATCCTCACTTTAATAGTGAGGACAGGGATTGAAATAATATGGATCGGAGGATTGAGGATTTACAGTTGTCAGTGCGCTCTACAAATGCCCTGCTCAATGCAGGCATCAAAACTGTTGCGCAATTATTAGAACAAAGCGAACAAAATTTGCGTGCTATTGATAATTTAGGTGAGAAAAGTGTCAGAGAAATCCTTGTCTTGATAGGAATGCTCAAATTTTATAATCAGCAGAATGAATGGTCATGTGTTTTATATAGGGGATTAGATAATCTTATTTATGAGGATATTCCTCTTAAGAGATTGGGGTTGCCGTTATATCTTGAGGCGCGGTTGAAAAAAAATAAATTTCGTACGGTAGAGGATGTTGATAGAGTAGAGCTGAGCGAACTCTTTAAGATAGAGGCTTTGGGAAAGACAGGGATTGAGAGGATAAATCGGATGCTATGTGCCTCTCGAGTGAATGTGAGGGTAAAAGTTCCCAGCAAGAAGCAGCAGCTTCCAGATTTGTGTGTGCGAATTTGTAAGGAGCTAAAAGAACATCCTTATATTAACATTCCTCGTCAACTGTTAGCTCCTTATTTAATTTTGGATCAATTAGTTTATACCCTTATGAAAGAAGGGGGGTATAATTCCTCCAGGGGGAAAGAGGAAGACCAGAGGATAATTGAAGTTATCTATCAGAATGAGGTTCTCTCCTCAATGATTAAAGTAGGGTTGAAGCAGATGGTCAGCAAGGGTTTTACCGGGAAAACGATAGAATATCTCAATGAACGCATGCCTCTCCATATGCAGGAGGCCGGAATCATAAAGAAATTGATTGAGAAGATGGTAGTATCCAAACTTCTCTCAATTACACCACAGGGTAAAGTAGTCCCGAGATTGATGACAGTGATGGAATTTGTAGAATCTCTCAATCTACAGAAAAAGGATAGAACGGGACTGCGAGATAAAGGGTATCTGATGGGGAAACTGATGGGGAAAACGCTCGATTCTTTGGGGAAAGAAGATGGATTGACCCGGGAACGGGTACGGCAGATCATAGATGTCTTGTTGGCATCCAGACCACCTTTGGCAGAAGATCGGTATCGGGAAGTTTTCGAGGTGTATAATTTCAGCAAGAAGGATTTCATGATTGGATTCAATGAGCCTGGAGAAACTTACGAATATTTGAAGATTGCGTATAATCACGGGGAGAAGGATGTACGAGAATTGGCCAAAGATAAGCGATTTCCTCTGGAATTCCGCAAGTGCGGCGTGAGGATGCTCAAACAGGATGTTATTGTGATTAACAAAGAGCAGATCCGGAAAAAACGCATGGAATTGATGAAATACTATATCCGCAAGAATTGTCCTAAGGCTATATTATTTGATACTTTCAGTCACGGATATGCTAAATTTCTCAAAAGTCAGGGACTCGACGATAACAGGCGATATGAAATCAATGATTTATCCTTTAAAAACTCGATTCGTGACAGCCGTTATGTATTGTGGAAATTGCGTCGTCGGTTCCGCTATTATGATATAGATGGTCATGATTTTACGAAGATGCTGCGGGTATTGAATTTGTCACAATATAAGAATGTGGAATATTCTGCTCAAAAGTTCTTTACGGCATATCCGGAGGTAATGAAAGAATATGATATTGATGATGAATACGAACTGCATAATTTGCTTAAGAAGCTCTTGGGGGAGAGAAAAGGGGTAGATATTCATTTCCGCCGGATGCCGATTATAGAATTTGGACATGCAGATAGAGGCCAGCAGGTTTTTGATGTTTTGAAGAAAATTGGGCCATGCACAGTAAATGAGCTGGCGCAAGAATATGAGAAGGAGTATGGAGTTTCCTATCGGGTATTTAGGGCAAGTTATATGAGGGAGCTGACTCATAATCGTTCTTTCAGCTCTGAGGCAAGAAATCTGTTGATTATGTCTAAGCGGGGGAAAAAGCCTCGTAGATCTTATCATGAGGATAATCAGGAGAATATTAGAGATTTCTCTTTTTAGGATACCTATTCATCTTCTCTAAAGGATAAGAGAGTTGGTCAATCAGAGTTAAGGTCTTGATTGGTCCAGCGAGTGTATTGTTTAAAAGTGGCTGATTAATAAAGAATGGAGAGAAGAAGATTTTTCAGATATGAAGATTTATGAGTCGATTATTGAGACCACGGGGAATACTCCGCTAGTTCGCTTAAAGAAGACGGCCGAAAACCATGAAGCTAAGGCTGAAGTCCTCTTAAAGCTGGAGTTTATGAATCCTCTCTCTAGCAGCAAGGATAGAGTAGCGAGAGAACTGATTGAAGATGGCATAAAGCGCGGACTTGTAAGAGAAGGCACCGTAATTATAGAACCTACCAGCGGCAATACTGGAATCGGATTGGCCTTTGTGTGTGCCAGGTATGGATTCCAAATGATCTTGGTTATGCCTAGCAGTATGAGCAATGAACGCAAAAAATTGCTTAAGGTGCTTGGCGCAAAGCTGGTTTTAACGGATCCTATATTAGGGATGAAGGGAGCCATTGATAAGGCGGAAGAGCTTCACAAAGCTATTACCAACAGCTATATGCCAATGCAATTTTCCAATCCGGCCAATCCGGCGGCGCATAGAAAAACGACTGCGGAAGAAATTTGGTGGGATACTGAAGGCAAAGTGGATATTTTTGTCGCGGCTGTAGGAACGGGAGGAACGATTACTGGTGTGGGGCAGGTACTCAAGGAACGCAATCCAGAGGTAAAAGTTGTTGCTGTAGAACCTGCCGGGTCGCCGGTTCTTTCGGGAGGAATGCCTGGAACTCACCGGATTCAGGGAATTGGTGCCGGTTTTATTCCGAGCATTCTTGACAGAAGTATTTTGGATGAGGTGATTACCGTAACCGATGAGGCTGCGGCCATGATGTGTCAGGAAATCAATAAACAAGATGGAATACCGGTGGGATATTCCAGCGGAGCTGCGGCTTGGGCCGCTCTGAAATTGGCCGCACGACCGGAAAATGAGGGAAAGAGAATAGTGGTTATCGCTCCGTCTTGTTCGGAGAGATATCTCTCCAGCCGACTTTTTGAGAATATCAATATCGATTCGGATGAGTTGTGTATTGAGAACGGATTGTTAAAGCTTACGCCGGAACCGAAACCTAAAAAAGCATAGATTTCTCTGAGGCTATTCGTCACCCCTCTGGGAGTGAGATAAAAGATTTTATTAAGTATTTTTATTGCAAATGAAATTTACAAACAAAACAGGTTTGGGGACATTGGCTGTTCATGCTGGTCAAGAACCAGATCCCGTGACCGGCGCGAGAGCAGTTCCTCTCTATCAAACGACATCTTTTATGTTTAACAGCGTAGAGGAAGCTGCGAATATTTTCGCTCTCAAAACGCCGGGAAATATTTATACTCGTCTTGGGAATCCAACGACGGAGGTTTTTGAAAAACGCATTGCAGCTATCGAGGGAGGAAGTTCCGCATTGGCTCTTTCCAGCGGAGCTGCTGCTATTTTTTATGCGGTATTGAATCTGACTGGGCCGGGTGATGAGATTGTTTCTGCTAACAATCTCTACGGGGGAACCTATCAGATGTTCCATTATACATTGCCTAAGTTAGGGCGTCAGGCTGTCTTTGTTGATTCTCAGTCTCCGGATCAATTTAAGAGGGCACTGACGGAGAGGACTCGGGCGATTTATGTTGAAACAATCGGCAATCCACGTTTGGATACTCCTGATTTCGAGGTTATTGCCGGGATTGCGCATGAGGCAGGAATCCCCCTGATTGTGGATAATACTATCGGAGTAGGGTTAGTGCGTCCGTTTGATTATGGAGCCGATTTGTTGGCCACATCCGCTACCAAGTATATTGGCGGACATGGGACTTCTCTGGCTGGAGTAATTGTCGAAAAAGGTGATTTCCCCTGGAATAATGGAAAATTTCCTGAGTTTACTGAGCCAGATGAAGGGTATCATGGGTTGGTTTACTGGGATTTGGCCGGTAACGGCGGAAAGAATGGCACCGCTTTTACGACCAAGATTCGCTCTTCGCTTTTGAGGGATACAGGCGCTTGTCTTTCTCCTTTTAACGCATGGCTGCTTCTACAGGGATTGGAGACGCTTCATCTGCGGCAGGAGAGGCATTCTGCTAATGCAATGGCCGTAGCCCAGTGGCTTAAAACGCATCCTCTGGTCAGTTGGGTTAATTATCCCGGGCTTCCGGATAGTCCCTATCATGGAGTTTCTTCCAAATATTTAAAGAAGGGATTTGGAGGAATGATTGGCTTTGGCGTCAAAGGCGGACGAGAAGCCTCTGCTCGTTTTATCGATCATGTACAGTTGCTTTCGCATTTGGCGAATATCGGGGATGCCAAGACTCTGGTTATCCATCCCGGTTCAACCACGCATCAACAATTGAGTGATGAGGAGCTGGAGAGTGTGGGAATCACTCCGGATTTTATTCGTCTTTCTGTTGGGATTGAAGATGTCGAGGATATTATTGCAGATATGGATCAGGCCCTTCATGCAGCGGCACAATAATTGTTCCGTTTTTTTATCGGAAAATAGATAAAGTGGAGAAAGAGTCTGTTCGATTTGAACAGACTTTTTCTTTCGGTATTGAGTTGACAATATTTATAATATTTTGTATTTTTTTAATGTTGAGTCTGATTCTCCTGGCGGAAAATAATATTTAGAAGATGATGAACGAATATTTTAATTTTATAATTGTTGACGATGGGATAGTATTGAGAGAGTTTAAGGGATAGATATGAATGATAATCACGTTAAAGTGGCGTTGATTTCACTAGGTTGTGCCAAGAATTTGGTTGATTCCGAGATTATGCTCGGGTCGCTTTTACGCTGCGGCCTGGAGTTGACTACGGTTCCAGAGGATGCGGATGTGCTATTGATTAATACCTGTTCCTTTATCCAGGCAGCGCAAGAGGAGAGCATCAATACAATTCTTCAGGCCGACTGTCGACGGGGGAATGAAGAGGATGAAGAAGGAGAAAAGGGAAGACAGAGCCAGACAATTATCGTCACGGGTTGTTTGCCGCAACGTTTTCCTGAGGAGCTGCCCGGTTTGATGCCGGAAGTGGATGCTTTCATGGGAGTAGATAAGCTGGAGGAGATTCCTCAAATTTTGCAGAAAGCGATGGAGCGTCGCCGGCAGGTACAGGGGTTGCAGCAGATATATCCCGATTTGAGTAAATGTCCGGAATTACCTCCCGCTTATGTCAGCGTGAGTTCTCATCCGACTTATTTGCACAACTCCAAGACGCTGCGACTGGACTTGACTCCTCGCTATTTCAAGTATCTTAAGATTGCAGAAGGGTGTAATCATGCTTGTTCGTTTTGTGCTATCCCGCAGATCAGGGGCAGCTATCGCAGTCGTCTTCCGGAGGATATTCTTCGGGAAGTTCGCGCGGCAGTAAAGAATGGCTGCCGTGAAATCAATCTTATTTCTCAGGATACGACCCGGTATGGTTCAGATTTGTCGAGGAAAAAGGTTAAGCTTCCGACCGAGGCGAAGAATCTGATGACTTACCTTGTCCGCAAAATGAATGGTATTCACGGGGAGTTTTGGATTCGGCTTCTTTATACCCATCCGGCTCATTGGACCAATGAATTGATCGAAGCGATTGCCGATTGCCGCAAAGCGGTGAAATATTTTGATATTCCACTTCAGCATATTCATCCGACAATTTTGGAGAAGATGGATCGCCGCACTCCAGAGAAGAAGATTCGTTCTTTATTGGATAAAATCCGAGATATAATACCTTTGGCTACAATACGGACTACATTTATTGTCGGTTTCCCCGGAGAGACGGAAGAACATTTCAATTATTTGTTGGATTTTGTTCGGGAACAGAAGTTTCAGAAAGTTGGAGTCTTTGCTTATTCTCCGCAGGTAGGAACACGGGCGGCACTCCTGCCCGGCAGAGTGACGGAAGCGGTTAAGAGGCGTCGATTGGAAAAGCTGATGGAGGTTCAGCGCCAGATTTCTTTTCAGGAGCATCAATCTTGGATTGGAAAAGAGTTGCCGGTATTGGTAGAGCGGCCGCTTAGAGCGGAAGAGCTGGCCGGAGTACAAGTGCTTACAGGAGAATCAGGCAAAACCAGGGGGAGCACACACCGTTCCATAGAATTGGATCAATCATGGTGGGTCTGTCGTTCAGGAGGAGACGCTCCTGACGTAGATGGAAGAGTTTATCTTAAGCAGAAAGAAGGACTTAAAGAAGGCGAATTTATTCGAGTGAAAGTGATAGACTGCCGGGAGTACGATCTCTTGGCAGAAGCTGTTTCCGAAGAGGGATATTTGGAAAGAATCCAAACCTAATCGGTTTTGCAATTACATTTCAGATTAAAACTTATTATTTGGGAGATTTTATGGTTGGTATCCCTTGGTGGAGTGGGGGCGAAGCGGAGAGAGTAAAATTATCAAATTTACAATTGGAACAATTTATATAAAGAGTGACTCTCTGGTCACTCTTTATATGTTAGTTTTTCACGGCTTGCAGAGACTGTTCCAATTTTTCTATAGTTAAAGACCGTTTCTGCAAACATATTGAAGGGGGAGTGGATCATCTTTTTGATAAAATAGAAAAGACTTCCACCGTTAGTTAGAAAGAGGTGCGTTTCTCTTTATTTTGCTGCGCTTCCCTGTTTAGCCACAGCTTCCTGTTTGCGTCGGATTTCATCTTGGTCACCCAAGTAATAATCGCGTTTCAGATTGAGTTCGTTGTCGAACTCGAAGACATAGGGGACGGCGGTTGGTATATTTAATCCGGCGATGTCGGAGTCGGAAATATTTTTGAGGTGTTTTACTATGCCTCTTAGACTGTTTCCATGAGCTACTACGAGGATGCTATCCATTACTTTCAGACGGGGAAAGATCTCGCATTCCCAATAGGGCATTACACGGGCAATGGCATCTTTTAGTGATTCGGTGCGAGGTAGATAAGCGTCAGGAACCTGCGCGTAGCGAGGATCATTTTTCGGGTTTTGGGGATCATCTTCTGCAAGTGCGTGAGGAGCGACATCATAGCTGCGCCTCCAGATGTGAACCTGTTCATCTCCGTATTTGGCGGCTGTTTCGCTTTTATTAAGTCCCTGAAGCATACCGTAATGTTTTTCGTTAAGTCTCCAGGATTTGAGGACCGGAATCCAGTCCTGATCCATTTTATCGAGTACGCAGTTGAGCGTCTTGATAGCGCGTTTCAAGTATGAGGTATAAGCCATCTGGAAGGAGAATCCTTCTTGTTTTAATAAAGCTCCGGAGTTTTCCGCCTCTTCAATGCCTTTTGGACTTAAATCTACATTTGTCCATCCGGTAAAACGGTTCTCCTTGTTCCACTGGCTTTCGCCATGACGTACCAATACGATTCGTTTCATGATTTGAATTTCTTTTTGTTCCTCCATTTGTTGTAAAACAACATACAGAGAAATCAAATTAAGTTAGTTTTAGTTAGCAGTCAATCGTTAAAAGCAGATTTATTATCAGCTTTGAGATAAAGTAATAATGAGAGCTGCTATCAGAATGGCTCCAACGGCCGTGCAAATTCCGATAAGCATCCAGTCCATATATTTTATTTGAGGCTTGGTTACGGTGAGCGGATTGGAGAGGAAGTATTGCTTAAAGAATAGATAGATAGCAGGTATGGTTGTTCCGGCCATAAGAAAGTCTTCAGGGATATTGAAGAAATAGGTTTTTGAGAGACCTATTAAGGACCAGTGACAGAGCAGCAGGATGAGAAATAGATTTATCTTTTTGGAAAACAGCTGCAGAATTCCGAGAGTAAATACTACTGCCGAACAGGGCATGACCGGAGATGTTATTTCTGGAAATGATTTACCTTGCAATAGGGATGTCACCGGGTAGAGAAAAGGCATGATCAGGAGGAGATAAGCTAATTTAGAATGGCTGGATGAGCGTTCAAAAGTCGTATATCCGATTATTAAATCACATATCCATGTAGCGGCGAGAACTCCCCAGAACAGAGACATGAGTTCATTGTAATTCCTTTCCTCACAATAGATATAGAAATAAACAACGGAGATCCAGAGGTATAGGACAATCAGGAAGAGCTTCATAGCGATAGCGCTTCTGCGTCCATTCTTTTTAATTAAAAAGATTGTGCTTAGGATGCCTGCTATTATGATAAAAATCTGATAAACCCAGGTTGAGGAGTTATATAAGCCGATTGTTTTCCAGAAAATTTCCATCATGTTACCGCTTTTTTCTGGTTAAAGAGAATGCTCTCTTGGGGAAGATGAGCATGGGAACTGTTACTCCGGCAGCTAATACGAAAACGACCGAACCGGTAATTACCATATTGGAGAAGAACATATCCATATATAAAGCTCTTTGCGAAGATGATTCCATGTTTTGCAGAAACATGATTAAAGAAAAAACCATGTTATAGGCAAATTTACCTGGAATCATCGGAAGGAGAGCTGGAATACAGAGAACCGTCATTGGAGTGCGTGCAATTTTTCCGAGCCATAGTCCACCGAAACCAATAAGCAAGGCCCCGGCGAGAGATCCCAGGGAAATTTCCACTCCGGCAAATGTCATCAAAATGTAACGAAAAGAGTGTCCTGCAGCAGCAAGGATGGCAATAAAGCGAAAAGCACGCATCGGCGGGTCTGAAATCGCTCCAAAACCGATACCAGCCAAAGCGGCAAAGAGGGCGTCGGAAAGAATATTCCATGCAATCATAAGAGATTATCCTTTACTAATAATAAGGTGAATGAGAGTCCGGTGGCAATGCAGAGAATCAGCAGCAAGGCGTGAATTAATCGAGCGCAACCGGTTAATATATAGCCTTCAACAATATCTATTACTCCATTTATAAGAGGTACTCCTGGAACGAGATAGAGAACACTGGTTGCAAGAGCAATCTCAGAAGTTGTATCAAAAATTAGTGAGCTGGAGGAACATAATGAGGCTACAAAGGCTGAAACAATGAATACCAAGTAGGGGTTTATACCCTCTTTGCTCATTTGCTGCTTTAGAAACATACCAGTGATTGTAGAGGTGAGAACGATTCCCATGGATAGCCAATCTCCTCCAAAGAGGCGACAGAAAGAAGCGTTGGCCAGACCGGTCATGATTAGTACAAAAAAGGGATGAATGGCCGGGCGGCGGAGGATTCGAAGATATTTTCTTCGCAATGCTGAGAGGGAAAGGTGCCGATCGTATGTTTCCCAACTCAGAGTGCTTAATTCTGAATTGTGTTCAAAGCTGATGGGAAGCTCCGGAATGTCTATTACTTTATTATAATGTTCGTGTTTTTCCAAATCGGCTACTGTCAGGATAATATTTTTTTGGAAAACACTTAGCGTTACGGCATAACCGAATGAGTTTCCTATGCGTTTAGCATTGCGAATGACCCGAGAGGTATGTACTCCGCATCCCATCAAGTGGGAAGAATATTCGGAGATAAAATCTCCTACCTCTGATAATATCTCTTTAGGACTATCCATTTGTTTTTGACGTAGTAAATCGCTTAAAAACTTATTTGCCATATTTAATGGAGATTATCCGAATTCCTATTAAAGGGGGCGTTTTCAACGGAGTGTATTAAGTGAGAAGGATGTAGTTTCACTCGCGATTGGAGAGGAGAGTCGGAGAGATCCTCACTCTGTTTTGGTGAAGAGATTTTATCTTTTCACCGGACAGATAATGAGCTGATTTTTCCTCAAAGTCAATCGAGAGTTTTCCGCAATATTTAAGGTGATTTTGTCGGTGGAATCAATTTTTTCAGTTGAAAGTATGCCGATACTCCGACAGTTTTATTGGTAGAATGGCAGCGAATTATTTGCCGGACTTTTGCTTATGAGAGTGTTATCCGGCGAGTCCACTGGAAACCGTAAACGTAAGAATACCTTAAAATGAAAGAGGGCAAGGCGAAATATCTTCAGCTTTACCCTCTTGCTTCAGTTTTGTAGGCTAATTGGAGACGAGATTATTTTAATCCGGTAACTTCCATCCAGAGATTAGCCATGAGTTGGCGTCCAGGGAGATCAGGATGAACTCCGTCGGAGGACCAATAACGATCGGGAGCCAGTTGAACCGCTTTGTCGAAAGCGGCTTGGAAAGGAACAAAAATAGCTTTGAAGTCTTCGGCTATTTTTTGAGCAGCGGCGCGATATTCGTCGAACATAGGATACCACTTGGCAGGATCAATCGCACTGCCTCCTTTAAGTGTAAAGGGTTCACAGAGGACCAACTGAGTTTTAGGAAGTTTTTCCTTGGTGTATTCCAGGAGAGAGCGGAGATCCTTATCGTAAGTTTCAAGAGTTCCGGTGTAGTTATGGCTTAAGGTATGCCAGTAATCGTTGACTCCGATAAGAATACTCAGAACATCCGGTTTAATATTGATGCAGTCTTTATCCCAACGTTCGCGCAATTGGAAGACTTTATGTCCGCTGATGCCCCGATTGTAAATTTTAGGTTGGAGGGCAGCCCAGCGTTCCATCAGCTGAGTGGCGGTAAAGAGGACATAACCAGTCCCGAATTCTTGCTGGGTATTGCATTGAGAACTGTTTTTATCTCGGAAGCAGTCGGTGATAGAATCTCCCTGGAATAAGATAACCGATTCCTTAGAAAGAGTGATTTTAGAGTTTGATGATGTTTTATTCTCGGCTGCTGCGGCTTTGGCAATTTCAGGAATCATCAGAGATCCGAGTCCGGCGAGCATTCCGGTTTTAAGAAATTCTCTTCGTGTGTTTTTCATATTAGAATAAATTGAATTGATTATAGTGTAGAGCGCGTTTTACACACTTTATAAAAGTGGGTCAGCGATCTCATCAACCGTATGATAGAGAAAATCCCTTGCTGCTGACAAGTAGAAATCCTCTGCGGCTGGCCAAGAGAGCATAAGTTTGGTAAAACAGAAGGGGAAGAAATTTCCGGGAGAAGAGATAAGAAAATGAAGTTTTTAAAAACAAAACCGATTTTTATGGCCATTTCCGCTCCGAGCGGAGGGGGTAAAACAACTGTTTGCAATGCATTGCTCAAGGCTCATCCAGAGCTCAGAAGAGCAATTACCTGTACAACAAGGGCTCCTAGAGGAACTGAACGGGATGGGATTGATTATTATTTCCTTTCTCCAGAGGAATTTGAGAGTAAACGTCAAAAGGGAGAGTTTCTGGAGTGGGCCAATGTGTATGGAAATTATTATGGGACGCTCAAGAGTGAGATTCTTAGCCGTTTGAAAAGAGGGGAGGATGTCATCGTTTCGGTAGATGTGCAGGGAATTGCCTCAATTAGAGAGCAGTCTTATCGGGATGAGTCTCTGAGAGAATCTTTAGTGACTCTTTTTATAGCGTTGCCCGGAATAGGAGAGCTGAAAGCACGGTTAGCCGGGCGAGGGACGGATTCGGCAGAAGTGATTGAACGAAGACTAAATACAGCTAAGGCTGAAATGGAAACCTGCGGTGGGTTTGATTATATTTTGCTCAGCGGAACCAGAGAGGAGGATTTTGAGAGGGCGCAAGCAATTTTGCTTTGTGAAAAAATGAAGAGAGTTCGCCTTGCAGAGGGGGAGTTGGAGAGTTTTCTCAATTCTTTTCGTTAGAGACAGTGAAAATTTCCCATAGAGCTTGACCCTTTCGTAGAGAAGAGCTATTCTACAAATAGGATGGATCAGAGAGAGAAGAATTTATCTCTGAATTTTCACGGAGTGTTCTCCTCGTGGGGAAGAACAGTTCTGAGGATATGGAGTTTGTTGCTTGCGGGATGCGGATTATTAGCCTTTAGCGGAGGATGGGGGCTCCAGGCGGCGGATGAGGAGCAAACTTCATCTCAGAATCTGTTTGGAGAATATTCTTCTACGGGAGGAAGTTCTATAGGGAGTAATTTTTCTGTTTATGAGGAGAGTTATGGCAGTATTGGGCCCATTGTTTTGAATTACCAGACGGCACTTTTGGAGCAGATAGTTCTTGTTGTCAATAATAGCACAACCAATTGGGCAGCCGTGACACTTCAGATCAGTAATGTTCGCGGAGGGAAGGTGCATAATGCAGTATCGGCTCTTCCGGTAGAGGGGCATTATGAGCTTTTGCATAATTATGAGGTACCGGCTTCCGGAGGAATGGTAAAATTTGTAGTAGAATATGAACCGGATGCAGCCGGAGGAGAGCTGCAGGAGATGCCTTCTTTTGCTTTTCATCCTACTTTGCCCTTTAAACGCGGGCTCGCGCCGGCAGAGTCCCGTCCCGTGCGGACAACTCTGGAGATACAGCCTTTTGGGATCGATTATTATAGTGTCACTATTCCATCCTCATCCAGAAAAGAACCTACGGAATGGGGAGAGCCGATTTCTCCTTATCAAACGGGGAGTTGGTCCAGTGTGGGAGTAGTGCTCTCTTTTGATGCGACGCCGGATAAACAATATGAAATTCAATTTACGGATAATGGAGTAGATTGGTTTGCTGCGCTTCCTCGTATTCAGGCTGTGGGTAATTATATTTTCTGGATGGATAAAGGTCCCCCTAAAACGCCGAGTCATCCCATGCTTAACGTTATTCCGGGAGGAATTCCTTCTCCGCTGCGGCTTTATCGAGTTGTAGAGTTGCCTTAGAAGTGGGTGGCTAGTATCAGTGTTTTTTATTTTCCGTTCATTTTTCGAGAGGGAGGGAGAATATCTCGAGCGGGACGGATGGAGTTCGCACCTAAGGTCTTGTGAAGTAGGTCAATGGTTGTGGCTAAGCGGAGTCTTGTTTGACTGCTGCCCGATTGGTTGGCAAAGAGGGGGAGTTCTTCCGTAAGAGAATCTATAGAGTAGAGATTGGAGAGACTGATGCCAATCATACGGATTCGGAGTTTTTTTTCCCAGATCCGTTCCAATAAGGGGCGAATAAGTGGGTAAATATCACTTTCCAGACAGGTTGGAGAAGGGAGGCTTTCGGAGCCTTGGGCTTCATTCATATCAGAGTAACGAAGTTTGAGGGTCAGGGTTTTGGTTTTTCGTGAGTCGGCCCTCAGTTTAGGCATTAGCCGATCCAGCATTTGTTTGAGGCGAAGTTCAACTTCATCTAGGGAACCGATATCGGTTAAGAAAGTATGTTGTTTGCCGTAGGATTTAGCCGGTTCAAGCTGTGAGATTACGGGACGGTCGTCAATTCCCTTTGCAAATTGTTTCAATTGGGCAGCATAGTTTCCAACAACCTGTTGGAGTAGTTCAAGCGGAGCTTCAAGAATGTGAAAGACTTTAAAGAGTCCCAGTCGATCAAGTGCAAGACCTGTTTTTTCTCCTATTCCGGGAAGCCATCTATTGGAGAGAGGATAGAGAAACATAGCTTCTGATCCAGGAGGAACCAGGTGAAAGCTTTCCGGTTTGTACATTTTAGAAGCGATTTGGGTTACCAGTTTACTGGTTCCCATGCCAAAGCTGACAGGAATGCCCAACTCGGATTGAATGCGTGAACGAACGGCTTGAGTAGTTTGTTGAATAGGTTCACGCCGAGCTGTGAGTTCAAAATAGCCTTCATCAATGGAGCATTGCTCAATGTAGGGCGTGAAATCCCTGATAATTTGAAACATGTACCGTGAGAATTGTTGATATCGGTGATGATCACCAGGGATGACTATTAGTTCTGGGCAGATCTTCAGGGCTTGGGAGGTAGGCATAGGAGTGTAAACTCCCCGTTTTCGTGCAGTATATGAGGCAGAGGAGATGATTCCTCGCTGTCGGCCGCCAACGGCGATAGGTTTGGTCCTTAGTTCCGGATTTAGTGCTTGCTCAACAGAAGCAAAGAAGGCGTCAGCATCCAGATGAACAATTTTACGAGGAGTTTTGCTGTGCATTCTTTATACACTGTTTATTCTTTCGGATTTGTTTCGGAGGAATAAGTTAACGAATTATTTAAGCTACTTTTCTTTTTCCGGAAAAATTTTGAGTACGGTGCCTTCCAATCCCTGAGGAGTTACATTTAGGGTTGTGAATGAAGCAGGGCAGAAGTATTGTTCGCAACTTTCAAAGGGGGGAAGTTTATCATATCTGAGCCTGTTTAGCGGGAAAGGAAGAAGTGATTGCAGTTCCTGCGAGGAGTCCGAGCCCTCTTCGCTTTTGACTAATTTTCCCCAAAGTAGGCGGGCTTTTTCGCGGGATTTTTCTTCACGGAAAAAGGTCAGAGGCGTTTTAATATTTTTCTTATTGGGGCCGGGAGTACGAAAACTGTTGAATCCAAATGTGGAAGGGTCTATTGGAGAGTAGGCGATATAATCGGTGTTAGCAGCCAGATAGAAGGAGAATTTATTGTCTGATGAAGAGAGCCGATAGAGAGAGGAATCTTTCAGTTCCGGCTCAGTTAGAATATCGAGTTTCAGTGGTTGTTTAAAACCGATTGCTGGTTCCAGTTTCTCATATAGCTCTTGAGCGGCAGTCAGAATCTTGGGAGGTTCTGAAGCGGAACAGAGAGTGATTTGGACAAGATTATTAGAGGCGTCCAGAGATGGAAGTTCAAAAGAAAGCCATTCATTTCCTAAGCGGTCAATTAGTTCTTGGGTAATATTGACTTGGGGGATTTCTCGTCGGAATCCTTCATTAAAGCCAAGGAAGAGCAGATCTTTCAAGGGCCAAGCTTCATTAGCGATTTTATCCAATTCACGGATAGCTGTCGGGATGTTTATTTTAAGACGGGAAAAAGAGATTGCCTCGGAAGGTGCAAAATCAGGAGTAGAGCAGTCTCCACTTTGACATGCGTTTAATAATCGGGTGATACCTTGACGCTGTGAAACTGGAGAGGTGAGCTGAAAACGAACACGGAGCCCATCCGGTACAAGTTCCGTAATGAGAGATGCGGAGCTGATGCTCTCTAATTTCAGTGCGTTTAAGAGCAGAACCGGGTTAGGCATAAAAGGATTAAGTTTTTTATTGGCGTCCGCGGTTTCTTTTTCCAGCCGCTGCATAGAAATTGAGAGCGTTTGGCGAATCATGTTAATAATAGGGGGAGGCTGAATCCAGATACGGGTTATTGCTTCAGAACGCAGGAGTTGCTTTTGTTCCGCGAAGGCCGGTAAATCACGCAGAATTCCTTGATTAGCCTCGGATGAGTGAATGAGTTTCTCCGCGGCAGAGAGGTCGTTGAGGCAGAGAATGAGCTGATGTTCATAGAGTCCGGCCCAGAGAATGATATTTTGTGAGGAGAGGTTTTTAATTAAAATTCCTTCAGTAGGGGCCAGACGCAGAGCTTCAAGCATCTGCTCAAGGGAGGTTCGGGAGATTTGAAAGCGGTAAAAGAGTGTATTCTCTTTGCCAACGGCTTGTGAAGGGAGTTCTCTGCCTTCTGTTGTCCAAGCATCGCGGAGTTGGGAAAAAGCAGTTTCCAGGCGTTTTTCTCCGGAACCTTTGAGAGCAGAAAGGATCAGGATAGGGGTGTCGTTGAGGGGAATGTTGTTTTGTTTGGAAGGGATAAGAGCCAAAAGGAGATGGCCTTTGAATATATTGTTCCAGGCGTGAGGTTCGATTAGAAGTTCCTGACACAGGGGCTGAAACGCGCGGCGATGGAGTTTGGAGAGGCTGTCTATCCAGAATGGAGCAAATGCTTCTGAATGGGTCATTTTGCCCCAGGGGGTTTGGTCGAAAGTTATAAGGGCTTGCTCTATACTTGGGATTTCTATGAAAGCGAGTGTATCCTTAGGGAGGCGTTCAGGTTTTAATTCGGCAGCCGATGAGGAGAGAGAGAAGAGAGCATAGATAACAATTCCTGCAATACCAATGAAAAATCTTTGACCGTAAAACAATTGTTTGCGGTTCTTTTCTCTTCCGTCAGATGAGTTAAAAACGCTCCACAAGCTCATACTGGATGATTATAGCATGAACCGAATCTTTCCGCAAATAAAGGAATGAGGGAAGGGATGTTAGCACAAATTCCACAGCTAATGAACCGGTTGAGGGTGGTTTGAGAATGAGATGGTTGGAATTATATGTTTTTCGTATAATTTTTTTGTGATTTAAGCAAATAGGCTGGGGACTTCTTGGATATCCTATTTTTCTTTATCCATGGCATCCATGGCCTGACGAATATTCCAGGAGTTATTTTCCAATGCCGTTTGAGATGTTTCCCGATCACAATGCTCCAGTTCCCCTAAAATTCGAATGGCTCGGTCGCGCAGTTTATTATTGGTCGGATGAACATTAACCATGAGATTGCTGATAACCTTGCCAGTCTGCACCATACTCAAAGTGCTGATCATGTTCAGAATCAATTTAGTGGCGGTACCGCATTTGAGACGAGTGGAGCCGGTTAGAATTTCAGGTTCTACGGATATATTGATAACCAGATGAGGTTCAATAGGGTAATGAGTACGATTTGGGTTAAAAGAGAGCAGCGCGGTGTAAGCTCCGAGTTCACGTGCTTTATCGAGTACACCTTGAACAAAAGGAGTAGTTCCGCTGGCCGCGATGCCCAGAACGATATCATTCTCGTTGATGCTGCGGAAAACGGCAGCTTCTTTGCCTGAGGATATGGAGTCTTCGGCGCCTTCGGCCGCGCGCCAGAGCGCTTTATAGCCTCCGGCAATAATGCCTTGAACCTGATCATGGCTGACCCCAAAGGTGGGAGGACATTCACTGGCATCGAGGACTCCCAACCGGCCGCTTGTTCCAGCTCCGGCATAGAAGAGACGTCCTCCGTTTTTAAAGGCATTGGTGACTGCTCGGATTAACTCGGCAATCTTATCTTTTTGTTTGCATATGCCTTTATGGATATACTGGTCTTCGTTTATCATCAGCTGGATTCCTTCTTCAATAGAGAGTTTATCCAGGTTCATGGAGCGTGAGTTACGCTGTTCTGTTATAGAGGAAGAGGTTGAGGGTTTTTTATCTTTTTCTTCGGCAAATTCTGTGATAGGAGCCGTGGAAATGCCGTCAAGTATCTGAATGGCACGACGTACTGCTCCCCAAACACTTTCTTGTTGGAGTGTTTCGACAGTTGCGTCAGGACAATGCTTGAGGATTTCTTCCGAGACCTGTTTGCGGAAGAAATCCGATTTTTTAAGCATACTCCCGTTCAGGAGAAAATATGCTTTTGCTCCTTGTGTTTTATTGAGTGGATTATTTTTAAAGTTATTGTAACAAGCAATGGCATCCGTTGCCAGTTCCAGTCCTTCTTCAATGAGAATATCCTGTGCAAAAGAATCCCCTTCGGCAGCTGATTGAGAAACGATTTTTGCCAGAGCTGCAATCTGGTCTTTACTTGCGTTTATGGACCAATTGATCCACTCACGAGGTGAGTTCATCAATTGAAATTGCAGTATTTTAGCCCCTAAATTGGGAAGTTTACCTGTTCGATCCAGTTTTGCCAGGAGTTTTCTCAGGGTAGTCAATCCTATCGCATATGCGCTGCCGCGATCTCCTAGAATATGCCCCCAGCCTCCTGATTTCCCTAAAGGGACTCCTTCCACTGTTTGTGCATAGCAGCAACTGCCAGTTCCGCAGAGAACCAGTACCGGAATGTGATCTTTTGGAATATTAGCTGCATAGAGAGGAGTTTGAAGATCACTGCTCATATCAATGGCTGCTGCAGGAAATATTTTGTGTAAAACGTGCGCCAGACGAATTTTATCCTCGTCGTCAACCAGTCCCGCTAAACTTACGCAGATGCTCTGTACTAGAAATTTTTCGCCTGCCTTAGCTATACTTCTGAAGAGATTTTCCAACTGAGAGTCATTCAATAATTTGATGTTGCCGCATTCAAATTCATTGCGATAGAATTTTTTATTAGAAGAGTCAGCCCACAGAGCAACGGTGTGAGTGCCTCCTCCTTCGACTCCCAATACAACAGGAATTATCGTGCTTTTTTCAGTCATAATCTCTCTAAAACTAACAGGCTTTTATGCAGAGAATTTCTGCTACTACATTTTAACTTAACCTTTTTATTATTAAGGGGCAAGTGAAAAAAAGATTTATTTTTTACTTGTTGTGGAGAGAGTTATGCAAAATTTGAATGAGAGAAAAAATTTTTTCTCTAAAAAAATTAAAAAAGTGATTTTTTATTTTGTATTATATGGAGTTTTATGCTATCTATAGTATATGCCTTTGAAGAATAGTAATATACCTGATTATAAAGTCTGGGCGGTTGATAACATCGTATACGGCCCGGTGGATTTTCAAACTCTGGAGGCATGGGTTGAGGATGAACGAGTCAATGAAGATACCTGGATTTACCGGATGAGTACTGATTCTTGGACTAAGGCCGATTCTTATCCTGAATTTGAAAAATATTTTCAACTTGTTGAGGAGGAGGAAGCTGAGGCAAATAGAAACAAGAATCATATCGAAATCAATCATCGAAACCTACGCCGAATTAAGCTCTTGAGTCTTTTTGATGACACACAGCTGGAAGAGTTAAGCTTATATTTAGAGTATAAGAGAGTTGATCCTTATACGCTAATTGTAAGAAGGTTGACCCCTTCGGATTCAATGTATTTTATTCTGGAAGGAGAGGTTAGAGTACGTATTAACGTCAATGGGAGGGAGACTGTTTTGGCGACGTTGGGCAATGGAGATTATTTTGGCGAGCATTGTATGTTCGACTCTTCTCCTCGTACAGCGGATGTGTTTTCTAATATAGAAACGGAACTTTATTGCCTGCCTATAGCTAAATTCTTGAAGATAAAAGCTCAAAAACCAGCTTTAGCGGCTGCTTTGCTGCACGCTCTTGGCAAAACGCTTGTAGTCAAATTGCGCAATGAGAATAAAAAGATAGAGAGTATGATGCAGGTTTGGAAATCGTTTCATAATAAAGGCTAGACTTGAGCGAACTTGTTTTGGAAATAGATGACGGGCTATTTTCTCTTTTTACGAAAGCAGACCGAAGCGGGTGTTTTTTTCTCGTTTTTAATAGAAAGAGGTTTTCTTGTTAAAATGCTTGTCTTGACAAATAAAGAAGACTGAGGTATTCTATTGAAATTATGAGTGAGAATAGACGTCGTTTTTTAGGCCGTGCAGGTTTATTAGGTGTTGCGGGGATGGGAATGTTTTTTGCGGGTAAGTCTGTTGCCGCAGAGAATGAAATGGAATTCGGAACGGTTAAGGAAACTGTGCCTTGCTTGAATGTGCGTGATTTCGGAGCGAAAGGGGACGGAAAAACAGCGGATTCGGAGGCTATTCAAAAAGCGTTGGATATGGCTGGAACTATGAGGGGGAGAGTTTATTTTCCGCCAGGACGTTATTTATGCCATGATCTCAAGGTAAAGGAGCAGACAGTTTTAGAAGCAGCTCCGGGGTGGGAGTATCGTCAGGATTGCGGTACAGCTTTGGTGCTTGATTCTGATAATGCTGAGTGTGTGCTGAATTTAACGGGTGCTTTTGGAGCTCATCTTTATGGACTTTATTTGGAAGGACGTCCGAATATAGAGAAGCCTATTTACGGAATTTTCATGAATAATGAGAATTTTGATTCTCGGGAGAACGCCGTCGTGATTGATGATTGCAAGGTCAAAGGTTTTTCGGGTCATGGGGTTTGGCTGCGGAAAGTATGGCTCTTTATTATCAGACATTCATTGTTTCATTCCAATCGGGGATGCGGTGTTGCCGTTCAAGGTTGGGATGGTTTTGTAACCGATAATCAGTTTTCCGGAAATAAGGGGGATGGTTTTGGTACGATAGAGTATTGTTCCACCGTGATGTTCACCGCTAACCGGGTGGAGTGGAATGGTGGTTATGGGTTGTCGATGCTTAATGGGGATACATGGAATGTGACCGGTAATTGTTTTGACCGGAATTGGGGAGCAGGTGTTTATGCTATGAACATACGTGCTGCAACTCTGACAGGAAATCTCTTTCGCCGCTGTGGTAAAGATAGTCATCAGCTGGGAGAGGGAGAGGTTTCCTGCCACCTGAGAATTGAGAATTGTGCGGGAATGAGCGTGACTGGCAATGCTTTCCGTGCGGGCCAGGATGACGGAGGCAAAGGCAAGTTTACTCCGCAAGTGGGATTTATCCTCAAGGGGCTGGCTTGTAGTATTATTAGTTCTAATGTTCTGCATCAGGGATATATGGATAAGATGCAGGTTGACCAGGGAGGACATGGTGAAGATTTTATTTTTAAAGACAATGTTGGTTCTCCTATGAAGAAATAGGAGTGATTTTAACTGTTATTGAGAGGATCTGTGTTGTCTCAAGGGATATAGTATTGTTGGCGGAAACACTGAAAGAATGAGTAATTCTCTCGAGAAACGGTAATAATTTAGTATTTGATATGAAGTAAAAGAAATAAATTTAGGGATGAATATGAGAATAAATCTGTTGAAATGGACGGCTGGGATAATAATGGCCAGTTATTGTTGTTTAGAAGTGGCTCAAGCCGGAGTTTCTGTTTCTCTGTTTGATGGCAGTACTTTGGAGGGCTGGGTACGCCGGGGGGGAGAAGCCTCTTTTACGGTAGAGGATGGGTGTATTGTCGGGAGAACTCAGACTGGAACGGGCAACAGCTTTCTTTGTACAGAGAAGGAATATAGCGATTTTATTTTAAAATATGAGTACAAAGCGGATCCTAAGATCAATTCTGGAGTTCAGATCCGCAGTTATATTTCCCCTAGAGAGAGAGTCTATTATTGGAATGGGGTTACTAAAACAGTTCCCGCTAACCGAGTGCATGGGTATCAGATTGAAATCGATGCTTCCAATTCCACTTGGGTAACCGGCGAGATTTACGATGAGGAACGCCGAGGCTGGCTCAACCAGCCTGATAATAATGCCGAGGCCCGAGAGGCATATCAGATGGAAGGCTGGAATCAGGTTTGTGTGGAGGCTCGGGGAGGACGTCTTCGTACATGGCTTAACGGGGTTCCGGTGGCGGATGTAGAGGATGGATTGGATTTATGTGGATTTATCGGTTTACAAGTTCACGCTGTCGGGTCGGAAGAGGAGTCCGGGCGAGAGATTCGATGGAGGAATTTGCAGATTGAAGAATTGGACCCACAGGGTTATGAGCCTCTTTTTAATGGAAAAGATCTAAATGGCTGGATACAGCGGGGCGGCAAGGCTCCTTTTGAGGCAAAAGAGGGAGCTGTTGTGGGCAGAACGATGTATCGTTCTGGAGGAAATAGTTTTCTTTGCACGGAGAAGGATTACAGCGATTTTGTTCTGGAATATGAGTATTTAGTAGATTCCAGGATGAATTCCGGGGTTCAGATTCGAAGTCATTGTTTTCCGAGAGAACATATTTATCGGCAAGGAGAGAAAACTTGGAAAACTCCGCCAGGGCGTGTACATGGGTATCAGATAGAGATTGATCCTTCGAGTCGAGCTTGGTCTGCAGGTATTTATGATGAAGGGAGGCGTGGTTGGATTTATGATTTAAAAAAGGCCCCAGAGTCGGCTCGGAAAGCTTTTCGTCAAAATGAATGGAATAAGGTTCGAGTAGAGGCTCGTGGATCGCATCTTCGAACCTGGCTTAATGGAATTCCGGTGGCGGATTTGGATGATGAGATGGACAGAAGCGGTTTTATTGCTTTACAAGTTCATGGCATCGGCAAGGAATCGGAAGAGGGGAGGGAAATTCGCTGGAGAAATCTCCGAATTATGGATTTGACTCCGGAGAAAGCGGGAGTTCCTCCTTCTCCCGCTGTGGGCAAAGAGATAGCTTCTTCTGGAGCCTGGACTTGGTTTAATGATCCCAGAGCCGTTGTTCGAAATGGATTTTTGTATGCAGGATATGTGCGTGAGGATGGAGCTGTTTGTGTGACGGTTTATAACATGGAAAGCGGCGAGTGTACAGAAAGTGTATTGAGTTCATGGAGAGAAAGGGATGATCATGATAATGTTGGATTTATCGAATTGCAGGATGGCAGATTAGGGGCTTTTTATTCTACTCATGGTAGTAAGCATCAGATGTTTCTCCGTTTTGCCAAGGTTCCTTTGCCTCAGGGACAGGAGGATTGGGGTGAGGAAATTACAGTGGATTGGAGTGAGCAAAGATTCAGAGGTGGGGTTTGCTATAATAATCCTTTCCAATTGGCCAATGAACCCGAACGGATTTATAATTTTATCCGGGGAGAGAATTGGAATCCGACATTGCTGATTTCAGATGATAATGGCAAGAGTTGGAATGAACCGATACATTTGATTTATCATAAAGACAGACCGTATGCAAAGTATGCTTCTAATGGGAGAGATCGGATTGATATTCTCTATACGGATGGGCATCCGCGCATGGTGGACAATAATGTATATCATTTAGTTATACAGGATGGAGAGATAATGGATTCCACAGGGCAGCCATTGGGGGTTTTGGAAAATATGGATCCCCTTCCTTCGGAAAGAGGAAGTTTAGTTTATTGTTTTGGCCAGGCATATAAAGAAGGGCGCCCCTGGATATGGGATATTTCCTATAATGAGGCTGGGATTCCTCAAGCTCTGCATACCGTTAAGGCAGGAGAGAATGATATCCGCTATTTTTATGCGGTCTGGAAACCGGAGGAGAAGCGTTGGGTCTCACGAGAAATCGCCCACGCGGGAGCTTGTCTTTATCGAGGAGAAGATGATTATGTGGGAGGTGCTACATTTGATCCAGAGCATCCCGAGAGAATCTATATTAGCAGTGAATTTTCACCTTTGAACGGAGCTCGGACTCCGTATCGGGAAATTTATCGTGGAGAGACGACAGACGGAGGTGAAAATTGGAGTTGGATTTCCATAACTCATGGATCAAAGGCAGATCAACTTCGTCCTTATGTACCAAGAACTCATGGCAAGGAGCAGTGCTTGCTTTGGTTTACGGGACGTTATACCCGTTATCAGGATTTTGATACTTCTGTCCGAGCTTTGGTGGAATAGTTCTAGGGGGGCAAGCTTATTTTTGCCCTGATCAATTTATGAGTATTTGTTTTGGAGGAGTTTTTATTTGTTTTTAAATGGGATAGAATTTTTTGCTGTACACATATTTTTGTTCAAATTTTACTTTTATGGTAAAGTAAATGCAGTAATGCCTTGAATCGAACATAATATACAAATTATAAGAGGAAGGATGAATAGAAAGATAAATAAGCATCCCAGCGTGCAGCAGAGAAGATTCTGAATTCCTGCGCCAATTTTTCCTATATAAAAATAATGAGTTCCGATCCAACCTAAACATATAGCTGATAGTCCAAAGGCGATACGACTTTTCCCACTTGAACTAGTGCTGAACAAATTGCCTTCTTTTTTGGGCAAAAGGGGTAGGGAAGCTGCATTGAGGATAAATTGTTGCTTTGACAGAAAGTGTTTGATTGCATTTTTACATTTAATAAGTGGCATATTTTGTGTTTTTGTTTGCAGGGGAACTCCTCAGCATAGTTAATTTATCAACTAAAATATAAAAGAATATGAAATTAAATTTTGATTTATTTTACTTGTTATATAAGGAGAATTCAGCTATTTTCAGTTGCCGAATAAATCAAAATAAACTTTTTAGATAAGAGCATTCTGATGATAATTATTTTTTGCTAATTCTATATAAAAATCTAATATATAATCAAAGATAAAACAAAAACCTTATAGAGGAAGAATTTCTCTGTTTGCAGTAGAACAATTTCAGAAGATTTCTTTTGATAGGAGAGAGCTGAGGTATTAATAAAAAACCTTCTATTTTTTAATAGAAGGTTTTCATTGTATTACTGTTGTTATACGCTTTATTTGCCTTGACTTTTACGGATATTATGCGTTGCTTGGCGTTCGGAATAGCGTAAATCGGTAATTTTGCCTTTGGCCATTGCAGTTCGCTTCATCTCCAGCTCACGGAGTTCTACCCGGCGTACTTTACCGGTTGTAGTTTTTGGCAGATGTGAGACAAATTCAATTTCGCGAGGCAGTTTGTAGGAGGCAGTCATTGCACGGCAATGTTTTTGAATATCATTAGCCAGTTCTGGAGAACCTTCATATCCATCGTGGAGAACTACAAAAGCTTTTACTAATTGACAGCGTATTTCATCGGGTTTGCCGACTACAGCCGCTTCCAATATGGCAGGATGTTTGAGCAGGGTATCCTCTACTTCGGTTGGGCCAATGCGGAAATCAGAGCTTTTGATGACGTCATCAGCTCTTCCAACAAACCAGAAATAACCTTTTTCATCCTGTACTACTCGATCTCCTGTCAGATACCAACCATTCTTGAATGCGTTTTTGGTCATTTCAGGTTCGTTCCAGTATTTGAGAAAGAGGCCGATAGGACGTTCCGGTTCGACGCGAATAGCTAATTCCCCTTCTTCTCCAGGACGGAGTTCTTGCTGATTTTCATCGAGGACATGAATATCAAAACCGGGCATGGCTTTTCCCATAGAACCTACCTGGATTTCTTCGTGGCGAGAGCGGACATTAGCGACTTGAATAATTGTTTCAGTTTGTCCATAACCTTCGTAGATATCATGACCAGTGGCATTCTTCCAGCTGTCAGCAACTTCATGAGTGAGGGGCTCACCGGCACTGACACAGTGTCTAAGCACAGGGAATTTATACTTACTGACATCTTCTTTGAGCATCAAGCGCAATGCCGTAGGCGGGGCACAGAACGTTGTAATATTATATCGTTCAAATGCTTCCAGAACGTGAGGAATCTGGAATTTTTTGAAGTGCATTGCAAAGATAGTTGCTCCCATTTGCCATGGACCATAAAGGCTGGACCATGCTGCCTTGCCCCATCCCAGGTCGGAGATATTCCAGTGAAGATCATCCGGACGTAAATCAAGCCATAATCCTCCCGTAATTTTATGTGCATAGGAATAGCTGGCATGGGTATGGATGACCATTTTGGGTTGACTGTTGGTTGCACTGGTAAAGTAGAGTATGGAAGGTTCTTCCGCAAGGGTCGGAATATAGTCAAATGTATCTCTTGCTTTAGCAATTTCGGTGTTGTAATCGATCCAGCCTGGTCTGCTGCCACGAATACTGATTTTGATTTTGTCAAATGAGTTAATTTTTTCTGTACTTTCAGCGTCAGTAATAATGGCATGGGGATCGCATGATTTAATGCGAAACTCCAGATCGTTTTGCGTCAGCAGAAGAGTAGCCGGAGCAGGAATAGCACCGATCATGTCCAGAGACAGCATGATAACCCACCACTCATAGTAGCGGGGCAGCATAACTACAACTCGATCTCCTTTGCGGATTCCCGCGGCAAGGAGGAAATTAGCAGATTGGGATGCCAGTTGAAATAACTGCCGAAAGGTAAATTTCCTTTCGATAGAGTGATCTATATTGACAGAATGAAGTGCAATCGCTCCTGGTCTGATTGAAGCCCATCTGCCAAAGGTATCCCATGCAAAATTATAATATTTGGGAGGTCTGTTCACAAATTATGAGCGCCATTAAAAAAGAAGTATGGCGGATATTGCCTATACCTTCATAATTTCTTTTTCTTTTTCTTGAGTATGCTCTGCTACTTTGGTAATAAAGTTATCAGTTAATTTTTGGATGTTTTTTTCGGCAGAGGCTTGTTCGTCTTCAGTGATTTTGGAATCCTTTTTCAGGGTTTTAAGTGATTCGAGAGCTTCACGGCGAATTTGGCGTATGGCTACACGGCCTTCTTCGGCGTATCTATTGATAAGCTTAACGAGTTCTTGACGCCTTTCCTGACTCAGTTCGGGCATAACTAAACGTAAAGTTTTACCTGTTACAACGGGGGTAATACCGATATTGGCTTTCAGAAGCCCCTTTTCAATGGCTTTGACCGATCCGGCGTCCCAAGGTTGAATCAGAAGAATTCGGGGTTCTGGAGATGTAATAGTAGCAACCTCTTTGATTTTCATTATATTGCCATAGGCTTCTACTTCTACATTTTCAACCAGAGCGGGAGAGGCTTTGGTGGTACGAACGCCAGAGAATTGTTGGTTCAGTGCCGTGATGCTTTTATTCATCTTATCAGTTGCCGTCGAAAGAATTTGTTCCGTTGTCATATTTAATTAGTTTCTTTAATTATGTTAATCAACAATGAAAGCCTCCTTATCTGGAACTCCTCACCGTCAACCACGTTAGTCTCTCAAATGTCTGTATGTTTGACAAGCTTTTTTGATGGACTATTTATTCTTCACAAAGGGAGCAGAAGTAGAAAATAAATAAAAAAAGACGAAATTCCGGAGGAATCCCGCCTTTTTTATTTCAAATTATTTTAAAGAAATAATAATTATTTATTCTCGGGTTGAGCAGCTTCCTTAGCTGTTGTATCTTGTGCGGCTTCACTGACTTCTGGAGCAGTGTCTTTAGGTGCTTCTTCAGCTTCCTTAGCTGTTGTATCTTGTGCGGCTTCACTGACTTCTGGAGCAGTGTCTTTAGGTGCTTCTTCAGCTTCTTTGGCGGTATCTTGTACGGTTTCAGTGGCATCTTGTACCGCCTCATTGTTGGTGGAGGTTGTTTCGTCTGCGACTGAGTTTGTTTGAGTTTGTTCTGCAGGAGCTTGCTCTGTCTTACTGCAAGCAGAGAAGGAGATTACAGCTAATGCCGTCAGAGCGGCGAGAATCATAGTATTTATCTTTTTCATAGAATTTACTTATATTCGCGAAATAAAAGTTCTTCCCGCGAACCTCATTTAGTATACATAAAATATTTTCTAAATCAATCTTTTTGATTTATTGAATAATTCTCTAGAGAAAAAAGAGTTTTGTCTTGATTATGGATCTTTAGGTGGAGAATAATGAAGTGGTTCTGCTGTGGAAGCAATTGTCTTCCCATTCTTATTTGGAATGGTATTGGCAGAGCAAGCAGCATCGCATTATATTGTATGTCAAACAGTGTCGTTTTCAATCCGGCTAGTGCTCCTGACTTTCTACCCATATGTCAGCTAAGGGAGCTTCAGCTTCATCGCTTGCAAAGAATGGTCCAAAAAGCTTATGAGCGGGTTCCTTTTTTTAGAGCGAAGATGGAGGCCAAAAATCTGACTCCTCAAGATATTCAATCTCTTTCGGATATAGCCAAACTTCCTTTTTCCACAAAGAGTGATCTTCGGGATACCTATCCTTTTGGGCTCTTTGCTGAGCCGATGAATAAAGTAGTTCGTCTTCATGCTTCCAGTGGAACTACCGGTAAACCGATCGTTGTAGGTTATACAAAGGAGGATTTGAATGTATGGGGGAATGCGGTCATGCGAGGAATGCTCTCCATAGGAATGAGTTCGGAGGATGTAGTACAAGTTTCTTATGGATATGGACTCTTTACCGGTGGTTTAGGTGCTCATGCCGGGGCAGAGTCTCTTGGTGCTACGGTAGTACCGGCTTCTGGCGGCAATACTCATCGCCAGGTGATGTTAATTAAGGATTTTGGAGTTACTGCTATTTGCTGCACTCCCAGTTACTTTATCCACTTGATTGATAAAGCCCAATCGATGGGCATAGATATGCGTGAATTGCCTCTTCGGTATGGAGTGTTCGGTGCGGAGCCTTGGACTCAGGAGATGCGTAAATATATTGAAACGCAGACAAATCTTAAGGCTTATGATATTTATGGACTTTCCGAGATTGTAGGTCCTGGAGTAGGAATGGATTGTATCCATCAGGCGGGACCGCACATTTATGAGGATTATTTCTATCCTGAAATTATAGATCCGGAAACAGGGGAGGTTCTTCCCGACGGGGAGCAGGGCGAGCTTGTTTTAACGACGCTTTGCAAAGAGGCTATGCCGATGATTCGATATCGTACTCGTGATTTGACTTCACTTAATCCGGAGCCCTGTGCCTGTGGACGTACGATGCGCCGTATTAAGCGCATTTCTTCTCGGAGTGATGATATGTTCATTATTCGTGGAGTTAATGTCTTCCCTACTCAGATTGAGACAGCACTCCTTGCCATTGAAGGGACTTTGCCACATTATCAGATTATTCTTCGCAGAGAGCATAATCTGGATACACTTGAAGTGCAAGTGGAGATTAATTCTAAGATGGCCAGTGATACGGTCAGTGAGATTTCCGCTTTGGAGAAAAGGATTACTAAGAATATTCATCAGATTATTGGAATCAACGCGGTAGTCAAATTAGTTCAACCTAATTCACTCCAGCGGAGTGAAGGGAAGATTCAGAGAGTTACCGACTTGAGAAACTTGCTTTCATCTAAGAACTAGAACATTTTTTAACATGAAACTTAAACAACTTTCGATAATTATTTCTAATCAGCCAGGAATGCTGGCTCATATCTGCGAGGTGCTCAAGGATAATAAGATCAGTATTTCCAGTCTAACTCTGGCAGATACAACAGATTATGGCATTCTCCGCTTGATTATCCAGGATTGGCAAAAGGCCAAAAAGGCGCTGGAGACCGATGGATTGGTAATTAAAGAGAGCGATGTTATAGCCGTTGCAGTACCGGATCGTCCCGGAGGCCTTTACAGGATTCTTAAAGTTCTCAATGACGGGAACCTGAATGTTGAATATATGTATGGATTCTCTTCTTTTGTAGAAGGAAAAGAGAGTATTCAGATTTTCCGTCTTAATGATATTGAAAAAGGGATACAGGTTTTAACCGAGGCAGGGGTATCTATTATTGGAGAAGAGGAACTCTTTAATGGAAAATAATTCTTCTTTGCCGGATGCTCAGAAGGAATTGCCGTATCGTATAGGAAATGAACGAGTCATTCGTGCGACACAGGATGCGGCGGATAAGATTATTTCCCTTCTTAAACGTCAGGGGCGCCCAGAGGGGGTGCTTCGGATCGGTGTTATTGGAGGGGGATGTTCCGGCTTGCAGTATAAAATAGATCTCCAGGATGAACCTGCGCCCCGAGACATTATGGTTGAGACCAAAGGTGTGAGGATTGTGATTGATCCTAAGAGTCTTCTTTATGTTTCCGGTTCTGAGTTGGACTATGTAGATGCTCTCCAAGGAGCGGGGTTTAAAGTAAATAATCCTAATGCGACTTCTACCTGTGCGTGTGGAGAGAGTTTTAGCGCATAGATAGCGGGAGTTTCTCTTTTAGAAGGTTGGTTTGAGTCGATTTTGAATAATCCAGTAGGCGGAAAGGATTATAGAGAGATGGAGAAGATCAGAAAAAGGGGAATTCTCCATATTGTTCTTTGAGTTTAGTAATGGGTTTCTCCGGGAGGAGTTTGTTCTCTCGGCAGAGAAAGTCGGATTGGCCTTTATCTAAGAAAGCATTTCCTTTCAAAGCATATTGAGGATAGCTAAAGTTTTAATTGGATTCATTTTAACTTTTCCCGATAATCTACTGTTTTATTTAAATCTGTTTTATCCCCTTTTATCGGTAATCGACTTTCCTTTGCGCAGAGAATAAGGAAAGAATTGCCTTGAGCGGAGAAGTGGAAGATTTGATTTGTCACTTGTTGTGATTTTTTATAAAATTATCTCATGTTAAGAAACGTTTTACCGTGTGTGTTTTCTCTAGCCCTATTGGCTACTATAGGAAGTTCGGAATCGTTTGTTTGGGCAGAAACAGCACCTCAGAGCGCTGAGACTCAATCTACAGAATTGATTAAATGTGCTCCTTATCTTCAGGGGATGAGTCAAGAGAGTGTCATTATAACATGGCATACCAGCCAACAGGCTTATTCCTGGGTGGATTATTGGGAAACAGGAGCTCCTGAAACTAAAAAAACAGCTCAGGCCTCTACTTATGGACTAAAGAATGTAGGTACTGCTCAGGCAGTAACCCTTGCTCCTCTTAAACCGGGTACTTCCTACACTTACGAGATTAATTCTAAAGAAGTAAAGAGGATTCTTCCTTATAAATTTACTTTTGGAGTAGAGGAAAAGCTTACGGAGATGAAGGGGAAACCTTTGAGTTTTACTACCTGGCCGGCTCAGGCGGATAATTTCTCTTTTATCATGATCAACGATCTGCATGATAATAATTCACTTCACCGTGCATTATTGGACAAATGTGGTCTGGAGGAGTCTGCTTTTGTCTGCTATAATGGAGATATTGTGACTGATAAAAATACAGAGGATGAGATTTTCAACAAGTTTTTGGATATTCCCATCGAGCTTTTTGCATGGCAGAAAGGATTCTTTATGCTGCGTGGAAATCATGAAACTCGAGGAGCCATGAGTCGCAGTATTCATAATTATTTCCCTGCGGTCAATGATCAATTCTACTATACTTTCCAATATGGAGATGTCTTCTTTGTCAATTTGGATTGTGGTGAAGATAAAGTAGATACCAGCAATGAGTATGGAGGTTTAGTTGATTTCGACTCTTACCGTACAGAGCAGATGAAGTGGCTTGAGCAGGTTGTACAGATGCCTGAGTATCAGAATGCTCGCTATCGTGTTTTCTTCTGTCATATTCCTCCAACCGGAGGTGGAGCTATGGATGTGCAGGTTGATGTTATTACCCCGGGTGCCGGAGTGTCTCTGCTCTCTATCGGCAGCGATGAGATGGGACTTTCGGTCAATGAACCTGCTTCGGAAAATATTAAAACAGGAACTACCCTTTCGGGTGCTCCTTGGCATGGAGATATTGAGATTCGCGATAAATTTCTTCCTTTTATGCTGAAGAATAAGGGGGATTTACTCCTTTGCGGGCATACCCATAAGCTTTATAACTGCAATTACCGCAGCGGGGATTACAATCTTCCTGTGCTGATCAATGGCAATGATGCAGGAGTTCGCATTGATGTCAGTCCGGAGAAGATGGTTCTTCGTGTTATTAAGCCTGATGGTTCGGTGGTTACTAGCAAGGTAATTGTTCCTCGTCGGTAAAACGGAGATTCTTGAGATTATTATTTAAGTTTTAGAAAGAGGAGCTCCCTGAGGAGCTCTTCTTTTTTTGTCAGGAAGTGAAAGTGAAGAAGGAGAGAGAATCCATAGTTCAAAAGAATACAATTTTAAATGAGTTAAGATTGGTAGAATCAAGGGGATAAAATTCTCTATTTAGAGAAGAAAATTTTTCGATTTAGCTTCATTTATGGTTGATGACAGAGAAAATTAATTCCGCTTCAAGATATATCTTTGCTTGTTTGAGTTTTATGTTTGTTCCCCTGCGAACTGGGCCATATAGAGCGTGTAATAGGCTCCTTGTTTTTTCAACAGCTCCGAGTGATTGCCGGTTTCCACGATGTGTCCTTGATCCATAACCACAATTATATCTGCGTCCTGAATAGTAGAGAGACGATGAGCAATAATGAGGCTAGTACGATTTTTCATCAGTTTAACCAAGGCATCTTGGATGCTTTGCTCGGTCCGAGAGTCCACCGAAGAGGTGGCTTCATCTAGAATCAAGATTTTCGGATTAGCCAGGATGGCTCGTGCGATATTCAACAGCTGTCGTTGTCCATGGGATAAACTTGCTCCAGCCTGCTTCAATACGGTTTGGTATCCCCTCTTCAGTCTTCGAATAAAGGGGGCACAGTTGCTCATAACTGCGGCTTGTTCCATTTCTTCATCTCTGGCATTAGGATTTGCGTATTTGATGTTGGCCGCGATAGTATCGGAGAAAAGTACCGTATCTTGAAGAACGATAGCTGTATTATGACGCAGCCAGTCCCGGTTCAAGTTCATGATATTTTTCCCGTCGATATAGATTCCTCCGGAGTCTATCGGATAAAAACGCATTAGGAGATTGACTATCGTAGTTTTGCCACTGCCGGTGGCACCCACCAAAGCGATTTTTTGTCCGGCCTTCACCTCCAGATTGAAGTCGCTCAGAACCGGTTTACCCGATTCATAAGAGAAATTTACATGGCGAAAAGAGATCTCTCCCTTCATGCTTTCCAGTATCTCAGTGCCGTTTTTATCTTCATCGGGTTGGTCGATCAGGGCGAAAACACGTTCAGCACCCGCCATAGCTGTTTGCACAGAGCCGTAAAGCTGGGCGAGTTCGTTTAGGGGGCGGGAGAATTGCTTAGCATAGATAATAAAGGCAGAGATGACGCCGATAGTGATTAGCCCTTTCAGAGCAAAATATCCCCCAAAAGCGGCAACAATGACAAATCCCAAGTTGGAAATTCCGTTCATTATAGGTCCCATTGAGCCTCCTAAAATCTCTGCCCGGATTCCTTCTTTAGTTAGTTGATCGGAGAGAGTATTAAATTCTTCCCGAGTACGTTCTTGACAATTGTAGGCAGCCACCGAGCGGTAATTGGTGATCATTTCCTCAGCATGTCCATTTAGGGCCCCTAAAGCATCAGCTCTATTCCGGTAGGCGCTGCGCATTTTTTTGGACATCCACTGGGTTATGATCGCAGTGAGGATTACTGTTATTAGGGTGATAAGGGTTAGTTGCCAGCAATACCAAAACATAATGGCAATAGTCCCCAATACCGTGAGTCCTCCTGAGATCAGAGAGCCTAAACTTTGAGAAATGGTACTGGAAATATTTTCGATGTCATTGGTCATACGGCTCATAAGATCACCGTTGGAGTGCCGATCCAGGTAGGGGATAGGAAGGTGATTTAGCTTTTCAAACAGATCGCAGCGCATACGTCCTACGATATTCTGGCTCAATCGTGCCGCCAGTATTCCTTGGGAAAGTGTAAACAATACATTTAGAGAGAAAGAGATCAGAAGACAGATCAGTAAAATTTGAAACCATTGCCAAGAGCGGTCTTTTATGGAGTCGATTACTTGTCCTTGAAGGGAGGGGGAAATCAGAGAGGTGAGTGTTTCTAAAAACACTGCTGCCATTAGTCCCAGCAGTAATCCCTTGGATTGAACGAAATGCCGCAGTAATTTATTTAGGGTTCCCCGGGTGTTTTTTGGCTTTTCTATCGCTTGCCCCATGGTGGAAGGACGACGTAATTGTACTCTTAGTCCATTTCTCATTATGACGCATTTACCTCCTGTTTTATCTGTGAGCGACAGATTTCACCATAGACCGGTGAGGTTTTCAGTAACTCTTCATGAGTTCCTCGAGCGGACAGTTGTCCATCGTCTAAGACCAAGATTTTGTCAGCGTTTTTTACGGAAGCTACTCGTTGAGCTACAATAAGTTTGGTTGTTCCTTCCAATTCTCGGTTGAATGAGGCTTGAAGGGCTGCTTCCGTTTTTAGGTCTAGAGCGCTGGCAGCATCATCCAGAATCAGAATTTCCGGTCTTTTTAACATTGCACGGGCGATGGAAATACGTTGTTTTTGCCCACCGGATAGTGAGTGACCACTTTCAGTGACATGTGTCTGATATCCGTTGGGAGTATTCTGAATAAAATCTTCCGCTTGGGCAAGCCGGGCGGCTCGGCGAATTTCCTCGGGATCAGCATTCGGGGTTCCCCAGGTGATGTTTTCTTCAATACTACGGGAGAATAGTTCGGATTTTTGCTGTACAATACCGATTTTATCTCTCAGAACTTCCATGGGATAATCACGTACATTTATCCCATCCACTAAGACCTCTCCTCCTGTAGTGTCATAAAAACGGGGAATCAGGTGTACAAGGCTCGATTTTCCGCTGCCGGTAGAGCCAATTACAGCCACGGTTTGGCCAGGCTCTATCTGAAAGGAGACGTTCTTCAGCACGGGATTATCCGGTGCGTCGGGATAGGAAAAGGAGACATTCCGAAACTCGATCTCTCCTTGGTGTCCTTTTTCTGAGACGTATGTTCCGGATTTCTGTGCGGGCTTCGTTTCCAGCACCTCGCGGATTCGTTTCCAAGAGGCAGAAGATCGGGTAAAGGTCTGGAAGATATTAGCCATAAAAATGATTCGCATGAGGATCATGGATAGGTAAGTGATGGAGGCCATTACTTGTCCCGGAGTAATATTACCGTCTGTTTGAATCGTGATCCCTCCTATATATAGGACAACCACCGTGCATATATTCAGTACAATGTTTACACAGGGATTCAGAAAGGCCAGAGCAGTTTGGGCACGGAGGTTAACAATGCACAATTGATCATTGGCTTTGGAAAAGAGAGCCAGAGCTTGTGCTTCTTTTACATAGGCCTTTACAACCCTGGCTCCGGCGATGTTCTCCTGTACGATGCAGTTAATTTGGTCTAGTTTTTGTTGGATGATAGTGAACAAAGGAGAGACTTTCCTCAAAAAAAAGATTACAAAAGCGGCGATGACCGGCAGACCGCAAGCTGCAACCAGGGCAAAGCGGGGAGATTGGAGATAGAGCATATAGATTCCCCCGAAAAACATCACCGTGCATCGAACAACTGAGCGTACTGACATCATTACCATTTGTTCTACCCGGGAAACATCGTTAGTGATGCGTGTAATCAGGGAGCCGGTGGTGAATTGGTCTGTTTGTTGGAAGGAGAAGTTCATTATCCGGGAAAATAAATCTTTACGCACGTCATTTCCGAAGTTCTGTGCAGCTATACTGGCAAATACTCCGCATAATATACCGCAGGTCCCCCCAAAGATTACAAGCAGCAGCATCCAGATGCCCATTTCCCAAATAAGGTCAATATTCCCTCCCAGTACCCCCTTGTCCACAATGATAGCCATCATGGCGGGCTGCCACATATCCATGGCGATTTCTCCCAGCATGAATAGAGGCGCCAGCAGACAATATAGCCGGTATTTTTTTAGATATTGCAACATTCCGGTAATTTCTTTTTAGGAATTAGGAGATAACAAATCAGATTTTTTTGTTTGTTCATCCATTTGCGCAGCGGGAAGATAGAATTTATTTATAATGATTTGTGGATTCCGATTTGGAATGCTTTCCTTCTCATATAATGGGCATCAGCATGCAGATATTCCTGATTCCTTTATTAATGATTTTTCAATAAAAAGGCTCCGTATAAAGGAATTCCCAATTGATTATATTCCGAGAGTTAAAAAAATCAAGAATTCTGTGTCGGAATTACAGAATTGACGCAAAGAACAATGGATAAACTTAAGTGGTTTTTCGCAAATCAGTGCTGGATGGGAGTGCAGAGGAAGCGTTGAAACAGATAGAGGAGAGGGGCTACGCCAAGGAGTATACAGGGGATAAGAGAAAGCTCTTCAGAATCGGAGCTAATTTCTCCTCCAAGACAGGCACGATTGAGGAGTGGAAAGTGGTATAGAAGAGAAAGAACAAAATTGGGTTGCTTCTTCAAAAGGAATATGGAGAATAATTTGCGGGAAGCAGCGGAAATATGAAATATCCCATCGGTATACAGACATTTGAGCAAATCATAGAGGATGGATATGTCTATGTAGATAAGACAGAGTTAGTTTATCGGTTGGTTAGTGAAGGGAAAATCTATTTTCTCTCCCGGCCGAGGCGGTTTGGGAAGAGTCTGCTCTTATCAACGCTCAAGAGTTATTATCAGGGGAAAAAAGAGCTTTTCAAAGGATTGGGGATAGAGAAGCTGGAGAAGGAGTGGAAAAAGTATCCGATATTTCATATCGATTTCAATGGGGGAAATTTTACACGTCAAGGGACTTTAGAAGAGGTCCTGAATGGATTAGTCAAAAGTTGGGAAAGAGAGTATGGGCAGAGTGAAAACTTTACAGATATAGGTCAACGTTTCAAAGAAGTGCTCCGTAGAGTTCATGAACAGACAGGCCTTCGGGCAGTAGTATTGGTAGATGAATATGACAAGCCGTTATTGGATGTATTGGATACAAGTCCGGAATTGGAAGAGGAGCATAGGAATATACTCAAAGGATTCTTTTCCACTTTCAAAGCAGCAGACGAGCATCTGAAGTTTGTATTTTTGACAGGAGTGACGAAGTTTTCGCAGATCAGTGTCTTCAGTGGATTTAATCAGCCTAAGGATATCAGCATAAATACGGATTATGAGAGCTTGTGCGGAATTACGCAGGAGGAGTTGGAGAATTATTTTGCGGAGCCAATTGAGGAAATGGCTGAGAGCGAAAAATGTACAAGAGAGGAAATGCTCTTAAGACTGAAGGAAGAATATGACGGATATCATTTTGGGAAGAAATTGACGGATATCTATAATCCATTCAGTATCTTAAACGCTTTTAAAGGAAAAAGTATAGAGCCCTACTGGACCCGGACAGGGAATCCGGAGTATTTGCTGAGGTTATTGGCAAAATCGGAGAAGAGAATAACGGACTATGTAGGGAATTATTATGCGGTACAGGATTTTATAGATTACAAAGCGGATGTGGAGCAGCCATTGCCGATGATTTATCAGAGCGGATATTTGACGATAAAAGATTGGAAGCCGACCTATCAGATGTTTTTATTGGATTATCCGAATCAAGAAGTAAAGAATTCCTTTATATCGGAGTTGGCAGAATCGTATTTAGGGAGGAAGCAGAGCTGGAATACATGGATAGGGAATCTGAGGAGGATGTTGGATGAAGGAAGAGCCGAGGAGGTAGGAGAATCGCTCAAAGGGTTTCTGGCCGGGGTGCCGTATGCGTTGAGGGAACAGAGCAAGGAGAAACACTTTCAATATACGTTTTACCTGATATTGCGGATGCTGGATGCGAGAATGGTGCAGGCAGAGAAGATGCAGAGTCAAGGAAGAGTGGATTGTGTGGTGGAGAGAGATAAATTTATTTATCTATTTGAATTCAAACTGGATGGGAGTGCAGAGGAAGCGTTGAAACAGATAGAGGAGA
>CALXMK010000018.1 GCA_944389455.1 uncultured Verrucomicrobiota bacterium | reverse complement strand
CATCAAGACTTTTGAGTTCCCTCCACCTGTCACTACTTGGCCTTCATTGCTTTCTCTCAGCTCTCTTGCAGGAATTGATTTCCTCTTTTTTATTAGCAGATGAATATATACAAATTAAAAATAGCTATTCTGAAGAAATTGGTTATGATTTAAAAATCATCGGAGACTCCATGTATCCTGTTCTTCCTGAAGGTGCTCTTGTTGCTGTATCACCTAATGCTGAAGTAAAAAATGGGGATATTGCTGTAATTTTTGTAAAATCAGAAATCTCTGCCTATCAGTGCGAAGTCTGCGTTAAACTGTTTCATTTGCGTGGGCCAGAGAGTCAAGAAGCTGTGCTTACCTCCTACAACCCAGCTTACAAAGAAATCATCCTTCCCCGTTCCTCAATCGTAAAACTTCACAAAGTTGTGCAATCTCTTGTTTTTTATTAATGATAGAATGAAATAAAAAATAGAATTGGAATAAGTTTACAAAAAACATCAAAATACTATCTTTGTAAACGGAAATGACTATGGCTCCGAAACAAAATGAAATTTTTGCTAAAAGACTTAAAAAACGCTAGACTGCTTTTTCAGTATCTATAGATTCCAAGATCATAACTTTTTTCCCATTCTTCATCGGATACCGGAATGCGTATACCAGGGCCCAATATATTTTGATTATATATGTGAGAGGCTTTATATTTTTTCCCATCATATCCAATATAATAAACATATCCCTCAGAATTAACATGTATCTCTTCTAGAGAGCCGTATTTTTCTTCTGGAGTAGCAGGGAAACGGCCATCCATAACAGAATCAGTACGGTTGGATAAAACAAATTTAGCCGTCTCACAGCCAGAGAAGACAAAAGCTGAGCTTATTGCAAGTGTTAGTATGAGTATTTTTTTCATTTTTTTAACTTCTGCTGTCTGGTTTCACTAAAATCACTTCTAAGGTTAATTATCATATAAAAGAAGCTAATTGTCCAATTCATTTTAAATGCTCTTCTTTCACGCAATGAATCGCCTCTTCCTTTATATCTTCCGGATTTTTATCATTTCATCTCTCTATTAGACTTAATATAGGCTCTAAAAATTCATTTCAAATTCGTTTTTTCTGTCTACCCTCTTGAGAAAAACAGAACTTTATTTGTAAAATTTCAAATTATAAGTTTCTCATCCAAGTTGATATAGTACTTATGAAAATAGCAACTATTCGAGTATCAGGGAGATTTTTGAGTTCCGATCTTTCAATCATGTAATACTCCTTAAAATAACTAAAAGAAAAGCATATAACTGTTTATTTAAAGGAGGGGTGGGATTCTTGAAGATTATGGTCGGGACGGAGAGATTCGAACTCTCGACCTCCTGCTCCCAAAGCAGGCGCTCTACCAGGCTAAGCTACGTCCCGCACTTCACGCAAAAGCGCTTCGATATTCTCTATGAAAACAGGACAAAATTCAATATAAAACTCATCTTTTTCGCAATTCTAATAAAATATCCTTCGGCACCATACAAACGAAAATTAAAAACCCTCCTCTTAAACTCCTAATTGCTCTTTAAATTTGACTTTAAAGAACCAGAAAAACGAGAAACGGGATCTATTTTAAAAATGATCCCGCTTCCTATATTCTCCCACATTTCAGCTAATGCCCAAACTGGGATTGTCTCTTCCTCAATAGATCAGAGCAGATAAAGAACCGCTAAATATTGCTACTTAGTGGTTTTGGCTGCTTTAGCAGCTTCTTTTTTACGTTTGCAGTAAGCCTCGCGTCTTCTGCGTTTTTGTATTTTATTATGCTGTTTTCCCATACAAAGGTTCTTTACATTTCCGACAAAGTCGGCTTATATAGCTGGAGTATGAATGGCCTAACGGGATTGTTCAACAATTTTTTCCATTTCGCATGGATTTTAACTCTTTGCGGGATATCCTCCCTCTTACTTCAGGGATGTGCGACAACTTCTTCCAGTGATGATTCGGAGCTCTCCAAAGAAGAAAAAAAGGCTCTTAAGGAAGAAGAAAAAGCAAACCGAGACAAATATTCCCTGGTAAAATTCTTTCTGGAAACCCCTCAAGGATCCAATAATAAAGTTCAGGAGGTTGAGGTCTATCGAGCTTATCCTGAAAAAATCTATATCGGCACTCGAGAATTCTTGGATGAACGAGATTTTGAGGAAGTCAACATCATTGATACTCCAGATGGAGGATTTATGATTGAATTTATTCTTACGGCTGAAGGCTCCGGCATACTCCAAAATATTACCGGTCGTTACCGTGGACGCAGAATGGTTATCTTTGCCAATTTTGGAGATCCCCGTTATCTAGGGGCCCCTAAAATAGATCGCCTTATTACCGACGGGAATATACGTATTACGCCTGATGCCTCCCGTGAAGAAGCCGAGCGCTTTGCCTTGGGAATGAAAAACACAATTCGCCAAATTAAACGTAAGGCTCAAGGGCTTTAATGATATGCTACTTAGATCTATCTCACTTCTCTTACTCTTATTCATTTGCTGGGTAGGAAATTTGACTGCTGGGCAAGCCTATTCATTTGCTCTACCTACTCCCAATCGAGATATCCTCAGCCATGCAGAGTATACCAACTATTTTGTCCCTACCGCTGTCGGCACCTGGAGAAGCGGCACCTTTGGCTGTGTCCGCAGTCAAGGACGTCAATTTCATGAAGGAATCGATATTCGCAGCAAAACATTCGATAAAAGAGGTGAAGCCGCCGATCCCATTACAGCCGTCGCAGACGGAATTGTCGTTTACATCAATAATAAATCCTGGGAATCCTCCTTTGGGCGCTATGTAGTTCTCAAACATAATATAGATGGAATTGAGCTCTACTCTCTTTATGCACACTTAGCTTCCATAGACGAATCCCTTAAGAAAGGAATGAAAATTTCCTCTGGAACAAAGTTAGGAATTATGGGCAGAAGTGATAATACCCGCAGCGGCATCCCCAAAAGCCGAGCCCACCTGCACCTCGAACTAGGACTCTACATGACCCCTCACTTCATCTCCTGGTTTAAAGCCAAGTATCCTTCCGGGCGGAACGTTCATGGAGATTTTATGGGATGGAACCTTTCTGGCTTGGATCCTTGGAAAATTTATTATGAACAATGGACTTCTAAAGAATTCAATCTAGCCCAATTCATTCGAAATGAAACGGAAATGTGTCGAGTATTAATTCACAAAAGCGATTTCCCCTTCGCTGAACGCTATCCTCTATTGGTCAAAAATCCAAAAAACATTTCTCCAGATAAAATCGCCGGCTGGGAAATCTCTTTTAACTTCAGCGGAGTTCCCATTCTCTGTATTCCCCAAACAGCTTCAGCGTTCACCGGAAACAATAAACCCTATACACTTCTTGCGGTTAACGCCCAGGAAGCTCGGCAAAATCCCGCTAAAAAGTATTTAAAAGAATCTAATCAAAAGTGGGATATTACCAAAACCTTCATTGACTATTTGGATATGCTTACTTGGCAGCCGAAACCTTAAATTCTATTCTTTTCAGTTTTTTTGAGTTCTCTATCCGATTTTTCCTTCAATCTCTGTCGAGAAACAGATTTCCCTTGGGCAGGCACAGGACATAAACCGGCCAACTCACAATTTAGACAATCCGGCTTGCGGGCACTGCATCGACGGCGCCCATGCCAGACAATTAAATGACTAAACAAACTCCAATCCTCCTGAGGAATCAATTTCATCAAATCCTGTTCGATCTTCACTGGATCTTTGTGCTGGGTCAATTCCAGCAGATTGCTCAATCGGATGACATGCGTATCAACAACCACTCCTTCGTTTTTATTAAAAGCCGTTCCTAAAATAACATTAGCCGTCTTTCGTCCTACTCCATCCAGCTGAACCAACTCCTCCATAGTATCAGGAAATCGCCCTTGGAACTTTTCCACAATGGCTCGGCAAGCGCTCTGAATATTCTTAGCCTTATTGCGAAAAAAACCGGTTGAGCGGATATCTTCCTCTAACTCGTGGAGTTCAGCTTCTGCATAATCAATAGCCTTAGGGTATTTCGCAAAGAGCTTAGGCGTAACCAAATTTACACGCTTATCCGTGCATTGAGCAGAGAGAATCGTAGCCACAAGCAATTCTAATGGAGAAGAATGATCCAATTCACAATGAGCATCTGGATAGGTTTTTCGCAAAACCTTTAATATCTCTCCCACCCGTTTTTTCAGACCTGTTTTCTTCTCGTTTTTCATAAGTCGCCACTCTTTAAACTCACTTAGAGTCTATTGAGAGCTTTCCATATTTTGCCTCCAGCTGCCACTTTAAAATAAAAAATTTTATTTCTGACACCTTTAAAACATTCAAGTCACCAAAAAATCTTATTTTTTCATCCGATTTTTCCTCTTTAAGATTGATAAAATCAGAAAAAAGTCTATGCTGAGAGAGATGAAAAAACTTAACAGAAGAAGCTTTCTGAAAGCGAGCTCGCTGGCAGGACTGGCAGCCGCTATTGGATTCCCCACAATTATTCCCTCAAGGGCTTTTGGGGCAAATGATAAAATTGTTATGGCCGCTATCGGTACCGGTGGCCAAGGCACCCATATTATGAGAGGCTTCTTAGCTCCTGATACCACTCAATTTGTAGCTGTTTGCGACGTAGATTCCAATCGCCGCCAGGCAGCGGCAGATATTGTCAACCAACGTTATGGAAACAAAGATTGCCGCCAATACAATGACTTCCGCGAACTGCTTGCCCGTCGCGATATCGATGCCGTTACCGTAACTACTCCAGATCACTGGCACGCTATCATCAGTATTGCAGCAGCTAAAGCGGGCAAACACATCTACTGCGAAAAACCCTTGGCTAACTCTATTGCCGAGAGCAAAGCCGTCCGTGACGCTGTACGCAAATATAATGTGGTTCTCCAAACTGGAAGTCATGAGCGTTCACGCTCCAACGCTCGCTATGCAGCAGAACTAGTCCGCAATGGGTATATCGGTAAACTACAAACCATCTACATTCAAATGCCAACTGTAGAAGAGCATCACAACCGCATCCGTGCATTTAATAAAGTTCCGGATACAAAACCAGCAATCCCCGATTGGCTCGACTACGATCTTTGGCTTGGCCACACTCCTTATATCCAATACTATCCTGAACGCCTTCATCATCAGTGGAGATTCCATCTGAATTTTGGCGCAGGTGAAATGTCTGACCGTGGAGCTCACGTTATCGATATCGGCCAGCTGGGAAATAATTCTGACGACTCCGGTCCGGTGGAAATCAAAGCCCGCGGTTGGGATGCCGATCACGGAATTTACAATACTCCGATGGAATTCGAGTTTAAAAACACTTATGCCAATGGTGTTAAGCTCATTGGTGGAACCGTTATTCCCGAAGGGACTTCCCCTGCCGGTCGCGGTGTGAAATTCGTAGGAACAGACGGATGGGTCTTTGAACACATTCACGAAGGCACCCTGGAGGCCTCCAATCCGGAATGGCTGGAGCTAATTGATGAAAACGGTCCTCTCGGTAATGAAAACAGAGAACTGCGCAAACAATTCAAGATCAACCTGGGCCGCACCAGCAGCCATCTGAACAACTTCCTAGAATGTATTAGAAATGGTGGCCGTCCCTTCGCCGATGTAGAGATTGGACATCGCAGCGCCACTATCTGTCAGCTGAATATGTTGGCAATGAGATTGGGTCGCTCTTTGAAATGGGACCCTGTTGCAGAACAAATTGTAGGCGACTTGGAGGCCAGCAATCTGATGATGCCTGAGTGGAGAGGAAACTGGAAACTCTCATAAAAGAAAATCTCATTAGAAAAGATAAAAAACACCCCTGAGCAAATACCATATTATAAAAAAGTGTACTCTTTCGCTCAGGGGTCTTCTCTTATACTAAGAAGAATCTTCTCAAAGAGGAGAATGCACTCTTCCAAGAACTTAAGACCATTCCTTGCTATACATCAAAAAGCACTCTTCCATACCAACGGCAATCTTCAGAGCCTTCAGGATGATATTCTATTTTCAATAAATGATAGGTTATAGCCTTGATCTCCAACCAAACAGAATGCCTAGAAGGATCAATCTTCTCTCCCCAGCAAACGGCTTTTAACTCATATTCATTCCATTCCTTAATCTCAAAACGGGAAAAAAGCAGATGTTCTACCGTATGCAAATAATTCAGTTCGGAAAGCCATCGAACCAATAAAGACTCTCGATCCGAGGAGTAAACTTGAATTTCAAAAGGATGCGTGGGAGATATGCTATCTATCTCAGTTAATTCAAAAAACATCCCCCACGCGCAGCGCTCAAAAAGGCCCGGCAGAGTAGAAGAATAAACCTCTATACCAATATCTGCAGTATGAGAGAGCTCATTAAACCATTCAGGGAATAAACTCTTCATCGATAATCGATTCTCTGTTAACCCCGTAAAACAAGCGCTCGTTAAACTTTAAAGAGATAAAAAACTAAACAGTCTCTTCCTCCTTAGCCCCTTCTGTATTCTTAGGTTTCAGCTGTGGGAAAAGAATAACATCCCGAATAGCCTCTTGCCCCAAAAACATCATGACTAAGCGATCAATTCCGATTCCCATGCCACCGGCCGGAGGCATTCCATGCTCAAGTGCAATCAGGAAATCTTCATCAAGTTTCTGCTTTTCACCGCCAGCCTGCTCCATTAAACGCTGGCGCTGCTCAATGGGATCGTTCTGCTCCGTATAAGCCGGCGCAATTTCCTGTCCGTTGATAGCACACTCAAAAACCTCCACAACAGAAGGATCCTCTGGCGATAATTTAGCCAGTGGAACAAGCTCTTTGGGTAAATGAGTGACAAAAGTAGGATTCAGCAAAGTCGGCTCAATCAGTTTCTCATAAACAGCATTGGTTACCTCGAAATCCTCATAATCATCTCCGATCTCAGCCCCTTCACGGACAGCACGTTCTCTTCTTTCAGCTGGAGAAATATCAAACCAATCTTCTCCTACTCTCTCTCGAATTAAATCCTTGTAGCGGACTCTCTTCCATTCACGTAGGTCAATTGTTTTAGTTATATTGCCCTCCTCATCCCGAGTTTCAATCACTAAAGTACCTAGCACCTTCATAGCAATTCGCTGCACCATGTCCTTTAACAAAGTCATCATGCTCTCATAATCGCCAAAGGCCTCGTAGAGCTCCATCATAGTAAACTCTGGACTATGTCTCCTGTCCAAACCTTCATTGCGGAAATTTCTGCCAATTTCAAAAACCCTGTTAAAGCCTCCAACCAAAAGTCGCTTTAAATACAGTTCCAGAGAAATCCTCAGATAAAAATCGCAATTAAAACTATTATGGTGTGTAATAAAAGGAGCCGCTGCCGCTCCTCCTGGAATTCCCTGCATCATTGGAGTCTCCACTTCAATAAAGCCACGCTCATTAAGGAACTCCCGAATTTCATGAATAATCTGACTGCGCTTTAAAAACACCTCCTGAATACTGGGATTTGACATCAAATCCAGGTATCTCTGACGATAGCGGATTTCTGTATCTACTACTCCTTTCCATTTCTCCGGCATGGGACGTAAGGCTTTAGCTAAAATCGTGAAAGACTCCAGCTTAATAGAAATCTCACCAGTGCGAGTCTTAAAATAATGTCCCTGCACTCCGACAAAATCTCCCATATCCAAACGCTTGAAAATCTCAAACTGCTCCTCTCCCAAGGCCTGCTTCTGCGCATAAACCTGAATTCTCCCTGTACCGTCTCGAATATCAAAGAATTGGCTCTTACCCATATCGCGATGAGCCACTATACGTCCGGCCAATTTAACCGACTTACCTTCCTCAAAACGCTCTCTACCCACACTAATATCAAAATCGGGAATAAACTTATTCTTAAAAGGATCAATCCCCTTTTGCTTCAAATCGAGCAGCTTTGCTCTCCTCTGTTCGATCAATGAATTCGTATCATCCATAAAATTTTAAATTCTCCTAAAAAACACCAAAAGGCAAACTGCTACGAATGCCTTTTGGATCCTATCTTTTCTATTTAAAAAAGAGTATTTCTAATAAATTAAACTACCATAGAGGGAAGCAACGGATTACCCGGCTTTGCTCTATAAAGACGAATCATATCATTCATCAGTGAGGGATGAAGCAACATGACCTTTTTAATCACTGATGGAAAGCAGTTATCAAACGCCGCCTTCCAGTTTTCACCTAATTGAGGAACAACCATCATTCGCACCAGATCATTATCCTCAGAAATGAGCTCATCCTGTCTCCAATCATAAGCAGCCGGCTTGAGACTTAATAACTCCATCGGCATCAAAATAATTGGCTTAGAATCCAGTGGATGGAAAGGTACTTGCCATGATTTTCCAGCATACCGGAAGAGGCCGCTCTCAATATTAAGCTCCTGCACTACTCTTTGTGTATATTCAAAGAGATTCGGCAGAATAATCTTAGCAATCATTCCTCCCGCACGCTTCATTTCTACTCCTTCCAGTACAGCAACCAACGGGAATAACTCCGCTTCCGTGACTCCAGCCCGAATAAATTTACGGGCCGTTGCAGTCACGCCAGCCCCCATATCCGGTTTCATTCCGCAGACTCCGCGGCTAATCGCATGAGAGAAATGAAACCCCAAATCGGCCGTGCGCAGTTCTGTCAAAACCTCTGAATAAAAAACATCATCACTTCTGCCCGAGACCTGCAGAAGCCTTATCAACCCCGAAAAATAACGGCGAAAACGATGTCCTGCCTGTTGTAGCTCTGGTGTCTTAGCTTTTAGCAGAGCATGAGGATCAATATATACAAGAGAATCACGGTTTACAAAAGCATTGAAAACCCCGCTTCGCTCCAAACTTTCTGGAGAAACACTTAAAAGATCGGCCAGTTTTGTACTCATAGCTCAAACCCGCCTTTATTATCGCAGACTCTTGGTCCTTTTGTCCAGTCTGAAGACTCTGAAAATAAAAAAACTTTCCTTTTTATTCTTATATTTCTGCAATTCACTCCAAAAAACTTTTAGAAACCTTGAGTTTCGAAAACATCCTCCGATTCCACTTAACTTAAATTTCAAAACCTCAAAAATAAAAAATTTCTTCGTTTTTTATTCAATCCGCACTATCTGATCATTTCGATTTTACTTTCAAATCAAACAATAAGATTTTATTTTTCCCCTGTCTGGACTGGCTTAAAATATTACTTATACTTCTATCCTGTCATGATCCCTTATACAATTATTCCAACAGAAACACAAGTTTTTATCCTCTTGACAAATAGGTCTTTTTTATTTAACCTGACACAGGTCTTTTTTAAGACTTTCTTTCAGAGAAAAAGAACAAAAAAATTCCTGAACGTATAACATTCTCTGTAGAACAAGCAAGAAATCTATATCTTGCTTTTGAGGTAATATTAAAGAATCGAATCTATTATTTAGTATCAAGTAAATATTCTTTTAGTTGCATACATTTGACAATCAAGCAATAAAAATCCTTGCAGTGGATGACGACAGTTTCATGAGAAAAACTCTTGAAATTTGTTTAAATTCTCCTTTGTATACCTTAACAACCTGTTCCAACGCAATTGACGCTATGATTAAATTTGAGCAGAACAAATATGATCTGCTCATCTTTGATATCCTGATGCCTGGAATTACGGGACTGGAACTCCGTAATTTGGTTCGTGCTAAAAGCAAAAATATCCCCATTATTCTCCTAACAGCAAAGGTTGATGATTCTCAAGGTTCTCTCCTCCGCGAAATCACCTCCGACAGAAATACTTATTATCAAAATAAGAACTTTAAAAAATCTGATTTGATTATCCTCATTAACCATATTATGGCTATGGTTCAATATGAGAGAGAGAGAGAAAACTACTACTCAGAAATTGAAAACGATATCTCTCAAGCAGGCACTATCCAAAGAGCCATTATTCCTAACTGGGTTTCATTAAATTACAATATTTTTTCAGAACGGTTCTATCGACCTTATATGGAGATTACCGGAGATGTTTTTAATACATTTAAACTCAGCTCCAAAAGCTATCTGATAATCATTGGTGATATTTCAGGGCACGGAATTCAATCAGCACTTTGTATGACAGCTGTCTACAATGCTATTGTTGATTTCCTCTGGAACTCATCCCTTGAAGATATTCAGCCACATGAGGTGCTCAACCGAATGCAACGTTTCTTTGACGATATTGACACCCTACATTATATGACCTGTTTGGTGGCTATCTTGAATCTAGAGACAAATCAATTCTCCTATCAATCAGCAGGACATCCAGATTTCATTTTTTACAGCTTCTCACAAGGTTTTTTCTCTTCCTCCAATTCCAAAGTTGGAAATCTTCCTGTGGGAATGATTCCTAAAACCACTTACTCTGCTAAAGACAATGTTATTCTCACACTTCCAAAGGACTCAATTATTTATGGCTATACAGATGGTCTGACAGATTTGCAAAATGAAAATGGAGAATCCTTTTCCATTAAACTGCTTAAAGATGCCATCTCATCTTCTGACAAACGTGGAGGCTGTTACAACTCATTATATCGAGTCATGGATTTAATCTTTAAAACAGGATATCAGAGAATTACAGATGATATTACTCTTATTTCCATACTTCCTGTTCATCCAAACGAATGTACCATCGTTTCCAACTCATACGCATTTACTGAGACATCTGCTATCTATATCGTTCCCCCTCAGCTGCTGGAGATAGATTCTTTTGCCACATCCGCTTATAATTGGATCCTAGCAAAAACAAACTCAGAACAACTCGGCTTCAAAGCTCAACTGCTTCTTTCCGAATTTCTCAATAATATTGTAATCCATGGATTAAATTCCATCGAAGGAAGGAGGCCTGTTATTCTTATCTGTCTTCAACTAAGTTCAGTCTCTCAACAAAAACAGCTCTTTATAAGAATCTTTGACAAAGGTGTCTCCTGGGATCTCTCTTTTGAAAACACTTCAAATAAAGATGTTGATATTCTGAATGAACATCATGTAGATCATGGAAGAGGGATCTTCCTTATAAAAAATCTTGCCGATGGGGTCTCCAGAACCCGTCTTGCTGATGAGTTAAACGAAACTATCTTTAACATCTATTATGACAACCCGGAAACAGATCACTGAATATTTTATCCAATCCTTTGAAGTAGAAAAAGAAGACGCGCTCATCCTTCTGAAGGAATCAATCCAATCGATTGAAGAGAATATAAATAAATTTATTCTCCCCGTCCAAGAACATCAGCGAAATTGGATTAAGGCGGCTCATACTATCAAAGGGACTGCCGGAAATTGTCATTTTATTGAATTGGAAACATTGGCCAAAGAATTAGAACTTAAAACCAAAGAAGGGGATTTTCAAACTTGCGAGACTCTAATCTCTCAGATAACTATTCTCTTTAACCAATTTAAAAACTCCGAAAACTAAAACTTTTATCTATTATGAAGTTGACTACTGTTCACACTGAAAAAGAATATATTCTCTTTTCCATAGAACATAAAAATCGATACTCCAAGATCTTTTTCAAAGATCTTAAAATTTTCACCTGGAGCGCCGCAATCTGGTTTTCCAGAGTCCTTAAGCGCTGCATTGATATTGTCTCCTCTGTTATCAGTCTGATTATACTCTCTCCATTGCTGATTACAGTAGCAATTGCTATTAAGCTCGAATCTAAAGGTCCTATTATCTTTAAACAAATCCGAGTTGGGCAAAATGGAAAACATTTCCAATTCTATAAATTTAGATCGATGCGTACCCTTGCAGAAAGCGAGAAAGCCCAGCTGCTGGCTCAAAATGAAAGTAAAGATGGAGTCATCTTTAAAATGAAAAACGATCCACGCATTACCCGCGTCGGCAAGTTTATCCGTAAATACTCAATTGATGAACTGCCCCAACTGATTAATGTACTTGAAGGGAACATGAGTCTGGTTGGTCCTCGTCCTCCACTTCCTGCTGAAGTTCAACAATATACCCTTGAAGACCGTAAACGTCTTCATATTAAACCCGGACTCACCTGCATTTGGCAAATTTCTGGCAGAAGCGATATTCCTTTTAAACAACAAGTTAATCTGGATAAAGAATATATAAGGAATCATAATTTCTTTGTTGATATTTGGATTTTGATCAAAACAGTCTATGTGGTAGTAACAGGCAAAGGCGCTTACTAGACAAACATGCAAATCATCCTCAATCTATCTTCTCCTAAAGAAAAATGGCTTAAAGAGTATTTCCCGGAAGTCTATCCATATTTTCTGCCAATACTGGGTAAGCCTCTGATTGAATACTACATGGAGTATTGTGCCCTTTGCAAACCGGACACTGTCCTTGTTCTGCTGGATGGTCCTCATGAAGCTCTCACCCAGCTCTTGGAAGATGGAGGCAAATGGGGCATTAAGCTAGAGATTGATGATAGTGCCTATACTGTCTCTCTGGAAAAGATTCGCAAAAAACATCCCAATTTCTTTTCTGAACCCAGTTTAATTTGGATAGAAGGATTTTTTTTCCCACTTTATTCTAATCCAGAATTTTCGAAAGAGGAGCCTCTTTGGTCTATCCAGCGCAATCAACAGATTAAAACTATCTCCTCTGCCGATGGCTCTACCGTTCTTGCACAAAAATCGCTGCCCTCTTGTCAAGAGATAGGCCTCCATTCTCTTCTCTCCTACTACTCACTCAATATGAATCTCCTTTCACAATGGACTGAACATCTTTTTATGAAAGGATACGGACAAGAGAAACATGTCTTTATCGGTATGAATGTCTCTATTAGACCCGGCGCAACTCTTAATCCTCCTTTTATTATTGGAGATAATACACATATTGAAAATACTGCTCAAATAGAGTCTGGCTCTATTATAGGGGACTCCTGTATTATTGACCAAGAAACTCAAATCAGGGACTCCATTGTCTTTGGAAGAACTTATATCAGTCCTTCTCTCTTTCTTAAAAAGAAGATCATCACTTTCTATCGGCTTATAGACCCCTTTAGCGGAGTTAAAATTGATTTCTCCACCAAAATCTTCGCCTCACAAATTCATAATAACCCCCTTCAAAGATATTTTTATAAGACTATTGCCGGCATTGTTGCATTCCTCATTTTAATTCCTCTGGGACCTCTTTACCTCTTTTTCAAAAAAATAGGTATTAAACCACAAAGCTATATTACTTATCAAACAACGGATGGAATTGATTCTTCTTATAAACTTCCTATTTATACGAAGCAATTTTCTACAAAAGAAAAATGGTTTTTCCGCTTATCCTTAGATAAGGTTCCACTACTGTGCCAGGCACTCCAAGGCAAACTCTCTCTAGTCGGAGATACCATCTGGAATCGTGAAACTCATTTAGATTTAACTAATCGATATAAAAATTATTCTCCGGGTGTCTTTAATTACTCTGAATCAATTCGGCCACCCGACTTTGTCGAGAAAATTACCGGAGACTTATATTATAAGCAAAATCGGACAATATTCTCCGATATCGCTCTTATTTCCCGTTTTTTTATACATAGATTTTTCTCCTAGCACTCTTCTCTTCTTTACTTTATATTTTCTCGAGATTACCGCCAACAGCTCTTTCTATAACCCTTTTAAAAAGCACTCCTGAAATTATGAGTAATCGGCTCTGTGCAACTAGAAAATCAAAATATACTTTTGAATATGAACCTCAAATTGAAACACTCCTGGATAATACACTAACCCAAATTCGTAAAGATATTTCCTCATCTTCTAGTGCTCCTTTTATCAAATACCTAGTTCTTGGGGGAGGCTATGGCCGAGGCGAAGGTGGCATTCTCAAAATCTCCACCACCAATCCTTCTCTGAAACTCTATAACGATTTAGACTTCTTTGTTATTACACATCCCATATCTTGTAAGCAAAAAGCACAAATTAACCTCTTTTTATCTAATTATGCCTCCAAATGGCATAATCGTCTTGGAATAGACGTCGATTTTAGCAAAGCTTATACGAGTCGTTATATCCGTAATCGTCGTAATATCCTCATGTGGAGAGAAATGATTCTTGGCTCCATTTTGGTAATAGGAGATGAAAAACAATTTAAAAAAGACTTTCTCCCACTCCCAATCCATATTGCTCCTTCTGAAATAGGCAAATTGTTGATGAATAGAGTCTTCGGATTATTTTTAGCACATCAGAGGCTGCAAAAAAAGACCCCATTAACAATTGAAGAGCGAGATTTCATCGCCAAAAATATCAATAAAGCTCTTCTGGCTTGTACTGATGCCATTCTGATAGCAAATAATTTGTACACCTTTAAAACCAAAAACAGACTTCAAAATCTGAGTCAACTGCAAGGAAAAATTTCCCCCTCACTACTTAAAAATCTCCAAGAAACTTATTCTACAGCCTTGACATTCAAACAAAATCCAATTTTTTTTGAGAAAAATTATTATATAATCCATTTTAAAAATACTTTAAAACTTTGCAAACAAGTAATTGACTCTCTCCAAGAATTACTTTATACACTAAAATATTTAAATCTAGCTCAAAAACTTAAAAGTATTAAACAAAGTCTTCTCTTAAGAAAAAGTTTTACCAAGCTCAAAATAAAAAATAATCCTTTCCTTTCACCTTATATTTACGCTACGATAGGAATGATAGAACTTATGATTCTAGAAGAACCAATCTCACATAAAACTAGTCTTATCTATCGCAGCATTTGGAAACAATTGAATTGAGAGTTATGTCTCTGGAATTTAATAAAGTAGATTTAAATAAAAAAATAGGAGGAAACGATAATTTTCCATCTTATTTAAGAATTTTTTGGATAGATCCTCGCTATCTTTTCTTATATCTAAAATCAAAATGGAAATGGATACTACTCGTTTTCGGCATAGCCTGTTTACTTTCCGTTATTTTCATTACTGTAACAAACACAATATCTAGTGAAAGATGGCTTGCACACGCTAAGGTACTTCACCAATCCCGTTCAAGCAAAGTTCCCAAGTATTATGAAAACATGGATACAGGAACCATTTTGCAGTTTTTCACCTCTCAAAAAACTCGAAACCTTGTTTCTGAAAAACTTAAACTTCTCTCTAAATCTAACTTCACTCCCACTTTAGTCGGTAATGTTGAAGTCGCCCAAGAAAGGAGAAATTCACCCACTATCCTTATTACAGCCTACGCAAACAATCCCGACTTGGCAGTGACCATCGCCAATGAAGTCGCCAATCAGGGAATTAAAGCCTACACCGACTATCAAAATCAATCCATGTTTAAAGTCATCCAAGACTATCAAAAACAGATGACTAACATCGATCGGGATATCTCGCAAATCCAAATTCGGAAAAAAAATCTTTATTCCGAAAACTCATTGCTCTCCCCCGATATAGAGCTTTCCAGTAAAAACTTAGATCTCTCTTCCTACGCATTTAAAAAAGAGGAACTCCTTATCGAGCTTAAGACTATTGATATCACTATCAATTCTATCAAAGAACATATGAGTCAGACACCTCAGATGATAGATTCCGAACAACATATCGATAACAGAAGCTCTCTAGGATTAACCGGTAAAAAAGCTGAGCTAGAATCACTCCTTAAACGCTATACCGAAGAAAACCCTAAAGTGCAAGTTATCAAAGATGAAATTGAGATTCTGGAACGCAATTTAAACTCTTCCAATCAAATTCCAGATATCTCTGTTCTCAGACTTAATCCTGTTTACAGTAAGCTTCAAAGTGACCTTGCTACGTATGATATCCAGAAAAAGACTCTCATAGCACAGATTGAACAATACGAAAACGACCTCACAAAAAGAGAAGATGAAATCAAAGATCTCATCAACAGACGCGAACAATATAACAATCTTACAATTGAAGAAGATAGACTTCGCCAAAGAAATGGCAATATTCTGGATAAAATCAGTGATCTAGAATACTTGATTGGGACTTCTCTGCCTGATGTCACAATCTTTGAGCTCGCATCTAAAGCTTATTCAAAAACAAATCATACTAAATTCTTAGTCATAATAGTCGGAATCTCAGCTTCACTTTTATTTCTATTTGTTCTTGTCGCTTATCAAATTTTCAGACTTCGCATTTTCTCCTCCTCTGAGTATAAAACAGCACTTCATATTGCAAATCTAGGTGAACTTGCTGCCAGAGAAGATCATTCTAAAAATATTGTCATTACCTCATTTCAAAATATGTTGGAAAAGCTTAAGCAATTCTCAAAGAATAAAAAAAGCATCTTTCTTAAGTTTGATCCTACTCCAGATTTAGAAGACATTCTACAACAAACACAAAATGCTTTATTAATAAATGGAATTAAAATATTCCGTCTCCATTGCTTACCTGCATCTCAAGCGACAGATATCATAAATCTAACCCCTCTGGAAAACGATGAATTGTCACAAAAGATGATTGCCGTTAAAAAAATCGGGGATCAAGGATATTATATCTTTTTAAACAATTTATCCATGAATAACCCGGAAATAGATTTACTTAAATTTGATATTGAATTATTACTCTCAGAATATGATCATGTAATTTTGGAAACAATCGCCAACGAAAAGAACATACTATTAAGCATCCAACTGGCACAGATTACAGAAGAAATCATTATTACATCTACCTTTGAGAAAACAAATAAGTTTCTCCTAAACAAGCATATCGAACATATGAAAGGTGTTTCTGATCTTAATATTGGAGGGATTCTTTCAGACGTTCCAAAGCCATACTTCAATATTTAATTTATGCCAAAAAATATTTTTAAAATTTTACTTCTCACTTTCATCTGCTTATTTATCAGCGCATGCCAACATGGAATTCGATCCAATGAATTAGAATATCCCCCCGAATTGGATCAATCCGGAATAGATGTTTCCACCTTGGATCCCGTAGAAGCTGAACGCCGACTGAAAGAAATCAATGACACCCCTTATCCACCTCACACCATCCAAAGTGGCGATACTTTTAGAATCAAAGTCTATGGGGAAGACGATCTCACCGACGGCGGAGGCTCCAATTCTAATAGTATGGTAACTCCAGATGGATATATAGTAGTAACTCTTCTAGGACCAGTTCATGTAAGAGGACTCACTATCGTGGAAGCTACCGAGAAAATTACCAAATTGTATCAACAATACATTCGTTATCCACGAGTTTCACTGATTCCTGTTAATATTATCGGGAAGCAAGCTACCATTTTGGGAGCCATTCAGAAGCCAGGACTCATTACCTGCTCAGAAGAAACCCGTATTTCAGATATGGTTGCCCTAGCTGGCAGTTTCTCTATTGGGCTACTCCAAGGGGATGAAGTTGAACTTGCAGACGTTCCTCGCTCTTATATCATCCGCAATGGAGAAATTCTACCTGTAAACTTCTCCAAAGCAATTTACGATGGAGACCCTCTCCATAATATCAAAGTCTTTCCTAAAGACATTATTTATATTGCCAGAAAAGATGCTTCGCGTGTTTTGCTCATGGGAGAAGTTAAAAATCCACGCTGGTTTAACTGGAGTGCTGGTATGACTATTATGGATCTTATTGCCGAATCAGGAGGATTAAAGGATGAACACTGGAAAAACGCCCTCATTCTTCGAAAAACCAAAGACGCAGACGCTGGAGCTGAGCTAAAAGTCTATAGAGTTAATATCGATGATCTCATTGCAGGAAGAGCACGCAATTTTCAAATTGCTGCTGAAGATATTGTCTACATTCCCAAAGACTCTATCAGCGAATACAATGTCTTTATTCGAAAACTTCTCCCCACGGCTCAGCTCATTAATGCTTTCGCCTCGCCATTTTATTGGTTCTATCGTGATTGATCTACCAAGGGAAGAGTACTATGGAGATGTTAAAATACATCATATTCTTTACTGTATTTTTTATAAGCATCCCTACTTTAACCCTAGTTTTTCTATCTCAACCCAAATGGCAGCGATGGGGTTTTGCCCTAACCATTTTCAGTATTCCTTTCATTGATCTGGCAGGAATCAACTTTTTTGGAAACGAATCCTATCGAGGAACTTCACGAGGATATGAAATAACTTTGACAGTTATTCTAACGTGGTCACTCTTGCTGAGTATGCTCCTGAATAGAAAACATAAATTTATTTTAACTCCTCCAGGAATTTGGATATTTCTTCTCTATATTCTTTTCTCGTTTATCTCCATTATCAATGCCAACTCCTATCTGTATTTCGGCTATGAATTTTTTAAGATGATTATCATCTTCATCTTCTTTATCACAGCCTATAATTATATTATTCAAACTCGTGACATCGATGTTATCCTCAAATCCCTCGCCTGTCTTATTATCTATAATCTGATGTGGATGCTCTATCAAAAATACCCCATGAATATTTGGCAACCTAGTGGTCTTTTTGCTCATCGAAACAGTACCGCTATGTTCATTAACCTAATAGGCCCGATTTTCCTTTCCTATATTCTAAATGCCAAAACAACAAGAAAAGAATTTTATCTCTATTTCTTTGCATATATCTGCTCTGCGCTAAGTGTGGCAATGGCACTTTCTCGTGCATCCATCGCTCTATTTCCGGTCTCGACGGCAGTTGTATTCTTTTTCTCCTTCTCATACCGCATTTCCATGCAAAAAGTTAAAGTTCTCCTTCTGTCTCTCATCATCGGAACCTTAGGAATCATTAAAGCAGCTGACATGGTCGTTGAACGATTTGAAACAGCTTCCCCTACATCAGCTGAAACTCGAATTTATCTGGCTAACATCGCCTGTAACGTAGCCAATGCCTACTTCTTTGGCGGCGGCTTAAACAATTGGAATATCAAAACAACATATCCCTATACATACAATCATGTAGAGGGATTTGACACTCTCGAAGAAGATGCAAATCCAGGAATTGTAGAAACCATTTATCTTCTTGTTGCGGCCGAATGCGGATGGATTACCCTAATTATCCTGTTAATATGGTTCATCTATTATTTTTATACAAATCTTTTAAATATCTGGCGATATAAAAATACCGGTATCTTGTATATGCCAATCGGAATCGCAGGAGGGCTCTTGGCTATCTACCTTCAATCTACTCTGGAATGGGTTTTAAAGCAAACCCCAAATTTCTATGAGCTGGTACTTATTTTCGCTATTATTTCTGTAATGAATCAGGTCTATAAAGACCACAATAAAGAAAAAACTCTAACAGCATGAAATCTATCCCTATCTATCTTTTTATGGACGCAATGGGATGGGAAATCGTCCAAAATTATCATTTTTTGGAAAGTGAACTTCCCTTCCGTTATCCTGTACAAATGCAATTTGGATACTCTTCCACTGCAATTCCAACTATTCTTACCGGCAAATATCCTCGAGAGCATAATCATTTCTCTTTCTATTATTATGATCCAGAACACTCTCCATTTAAAATATTCCGCTATTTAAAATTCTTTTTTGGAGCCGGACTTCACCCTCACTGTCTCCTTAATAGAGGCAGAGTCAGAGGATATATATCACATTTTTTCGCTAAATGGAAAGGTTACACCGGATATTTTCAACTCTACTCCCTACCCTATGATAAACTCCCCTTTTTCGACTATTGTGAAAAAGAGGATATCTTTGCCCCAAGAGGATTAGCCCCTCTTGAAAATCTGCATGATATTCTTCTGAAATCGGGACTAAGATTTCATATCTCCAATTGGAGGCTAAGCGAATCCGAAAACATAGATATTGCAGAAAAACTTCTTCTTCAAAAAAAGATTGACTTTGCCTTTATCTATACAGCGGAATTTGATTCCTTTCTCCACGACCATATCTTTGACCAAGAACTCATCAAAGAACACGTTGAAACTTATGCATCTCGAATTAAACGATTCCTATTAAACCTCCACACTGCGCAAATCAACTTTCGCTTCCATATCATCTCAGATCATGGGATGACTCCTACTAAGTCAACCTGTAATCTTATGTCTAAACTCAAAGCACTTCCGCTTATCTTTGGAAAAGATTATGCCTCTCTTTTTGATTCGACAATGGCGCGTTTCTGGTACCTTACCCCTAAGGCCAAAGAACTTATTCAATCACGGCTTCAGCAAGCAGACTGTCCCGGATACTTCCTCTCTCAAGAAGAAAAAATAAGGTATGGTATTGATTTCAGGAACAACCGTTTTGGGGATGATATCTTCCTGATGGATACTGGCATACAAATTGAGCCCTGCGATTTGGGAGCTAAAGCCTTAAAAGGGATGCATGGCTACCATCCTCTAGATAAAGATTCTTATGCTGCCTGGCTCTCTACTCATCAACCCTATTTTATCCCAACAGAAGTTAAAGACTATTTCACTCTCATGAAAAATGACATTCTCCAACTTCAATCAGAACACTCCTCCCGGCAAAAATAATCCTATTTTATTTTTCACTCACCGCTGCATATGCCTGCCGTCAGTATAGTTATCCGTTCATTCAACGATGCTTCAATCATCCGCAAAACAATTACCCATATTTTAAATCAATCTTTCTCGGACTACGAAATACTCAATCTAGATAACGAATCCTCAGACGGCACCGCAGAAATCATCCGCGAATATAAACTAATCAAGCAAATAACTATCCCCCGAAATTCATATGTTCCGGGAGTTGTTCTCAATAAAGGCATCGCAGCATCTCAAGGAGAAATCGTTCTTTTCAATAACAGCGACTCTATTCCTCAAAATAATAATTGGCTTAAAAATCTGATCTCTCCCATTCTGTCCGGTTCTGCTGCAGCAACCTACGCTCGTCAAATACCTCGCCCCGAAGCTTATCCTTGGATAAAAAGAGATTACGCACGAGGATTTGGCTCTATCCCCCTTTCAAAAGATTTCTTTTCCGCCGTCAGCTTTGCTGCTGATAGAAACATACTGCTGAAATACCCCTTTGACTCACAAATTCGCTATTCTGAAGATGTACTTTGGGCAAAAACAATTCGACAAAAAGGATTTAAAATCACCTATGTCCCGGATGCTATTACAGAACACTCTCATAACTATACTCCAGAACAAGTTTATAAAAGATTCTATGGAGAAGGCTATGCTGATGGAGAAATTCTGCAATCAGGCCAAAATATTTTATCTCTTTTAAAATCCATAACAGGAGGAATTTATAGAGATATTCTATGGCTAATCCACCATCAAGAACTACAACAATTGATCCCTTGTCTAAAATACCGAATTAATCAAAAAACTTCATACTATCGAGGGCGAAACACCTATTGGAAAAAACAGAAATGAAAATCGCAAACGTAATGCGTCGAATTGTATTTGAAGAATGGGGAGGAACTGAAACTGCCGTTTGGAATTCCTCCTTAAAACTGCATCGCCTCGGCCATTCCATTGAAATTCTTGCCACCAAGGCTCTCTGTTCTATAGACCATGAAACCAAAGAACAAATTCCTATCCGCCGCTTTGATTACTTCTATCCCCAACTCTTTCTTAAAAAAGTCAATGCCTTTATATTAGATAAAAAAGGAGGAAGCCCCTTCTCATTTACTCTATTTAACTATCTCAAAAAAAGAGACTTTGACCTTATTCATTCTCACGCAATGGGACGCATAGGCAAACTTTCTCAAAAAGCAGCTCGCAAAAAAAACATTCCATTTATCCTAACCTTTCACGGAGGCAATTACGATATTCCCCCTTCAGAAATGGAGGAAATGTGTAAACCACTCAAAGGAAGCTTGGGATATGGTAAAATCTTAGAGAAACTCTTGGGTCTTTCCAGAGACTTGGTTGAACAAGCTGATGGAATTATCTGCGTAGGGGCAAATGAATACCAACTTCTCCGTGATAAATTCCCTCATAAACATTCTGCATATATTCCTAATGGAGTAGAAGTCTCTGATTTTACCTCTTTGCCCACTCTAAGTTTTCGTCATAAATACAATATCCCGACAGAAAGGAAACTGCTCCTCTGTGTTTCGAGAATCGATTATCAGAAAAATCAAGCTTCTCTGGTTCCTCTACTCAAAGAACTCCTTTGCCAAGGTCAAGATGTCCACTGTGCTATCGTAGGTTTTGTTACCTCAGCCTCCTATCTGCGTCAAATTCGTTCCGAGATTGAAAATCATAATCTCCAAAAGCGATTTACCATTGTAGAAGGATTACCCCCTAAATCAGATCTTCTGCTTTCCGCTTATAAGGAATCCGATCTTTTTATCCTCCCCAGCATACATGAACCCTTTGGAATCGTTGTTCTGGAAGCCTGGAGCTGCAATCTTCCTGTCATAGCTTCTGCAGTGGGAGGTCTCAAAACTCTTATCCGCTCCGGAAATAACGGATTCCTCTTCACACTTAACGATATTGACTCTATGCTCAGTGCCTATAGAAAGGCTATTAATAATGATTCAATCAAACAAAACGCTTACAAAGAAGTTCTAAACAAATATTCTTGGGATACAGTCTCATCCCAAATACTAAACTTCTACGTTCAAGCTATCGCGAACTATGAAAAAAAATAAAATCCTTTTCATCTCTCAATACGCAGGATTTATCGGAGGTTTGGAACGATATATTTACGCTGTAGCCTCTCTGCTTCGAGCAAATGGATTCACAACCTTCATGCTCTATTTGGAAAAAACGAGAGAAAGTGAACATTTTCTCTCCGCCTTTAATGATTCTTGGAATTTTAATCAACGCCCCTCTATTAATGAAAAAGATTTCCAGCTGACTACTCTCCACAAAATTGATTCTCCTGCAATTCTAAAAGAAATTCTGAATCGTTTTGCCCCCACCCTTTTCGTTCACGATCACATATACTACTGTCCCAAAGGATTCAAATATTATCCCTATAAAAGAATCAATTGCTCTCGGGGATATAACTCCCTCCTTTGTGGAATCTGTTCTTCTCTGGTTCCTCCTAGACATATCCGCTCTCAAGGAGGACTTAAGACAATGATTCAAAAAAACTTCTTTCTCTCTCCACAACTCTTTCACCTTGCCAGATCCTGTTCCTCTTTTGTTGTTCTCTCTCAATTCATGGCTAATAACCTAAAACGCTGTGGAATCCCAGAAAACTCTATCCACATCATTCCACCTTTTCTGGACATCCCCTCTCAGAAAAAATCCATTCCTTCTCGTGGAAAAGCACCAGCTAAAATTATTCTCGCTGCACAGCAAGTTATGTCCAAAGGGACCCCTTTATTTTTAGAAGCACTCTCTCTCCTTCGTCATCCTTATCAAGCTCACATCTTAGGCACAGGCTCCCGCCTAAAAGATTTCATCTCTCTCTCTCAACAGATGAAATTGGAAAATAATGTTTATTTTGAAGGCTGGGTATCTAACCCCCAAAAATTTTTTATACAGGCTGATATCGGTGTATTCCCTTCTCTCTGGCAGGAGCCTTTTGGACTGTCTGGAATTGAAGCTATGAGCTTCGAAATCCCAGTCGTTGGTTTTAATGTAGGAGGAACTTCCGAATGGTTAAAAGATGAATTTAACGGTTTTCTTATTCCCGAGAGGGATACTTGCAAAATGGCAGAAAAGATTGATCTTCTCATAGAAAAACCTGAACTACGCTTGAAACTTGGTCAAAACGCACGCCAATATGTAATAAAAGAATTCGATAAAAATAAATTTTTAGATAATTTCAAAGAACTCTTATGAATATTCTAGTCAGCTGCATGGGTTATGATTCCGGTAAATCCGGCATCTCTTCTTATATGACTAATGTGGTAAGAGAATTTAAAAATACCCCTTATCACTATACTCTTATTTTAGAAAATGACTCCGTAAATGATTTTTCTCCCATGAAAATGGAAACTATTGTCGCACCCAAATTATTCTCTAAATCTCTTATGGGAATGATATGGCATATGCTAATTCTCCCCTTCTATACCTTAAAGAAAAAATATGACGTTATCATCATTCTGGCAGCCAGCAGAAGATATCTTGCTTTTAGCAGAATTCCTCAAATCGGAATCATTCATGATCTCTCTCCCTATCGTATTAAGGGGAAATACGATCCACTCAGAATGTTTTATCTCAAAAAATTACAACCCTGGCTAGGCAGGCAACTTGATTCCATCGTTGCCATCAGTCAATCCACTCGTGACGATATCGCTCGATACTGGCACATTCCTGTCGATAAAATCACTCTCAACTATAATGGATCCAACACTCTTCCTCCTCCCGATACTCATATACTCCAAAAATTTAATCTGCGCCAATACATTCTCTATGTCTCACGATTAGAACATCCTGGTAAAAATCATATCGGCCTCTTCAAAGCCTATGAAACTCTGCCACCGGATCTTCAACAGAAATACCAACTCGTCATTGCCGGAGCAGAATGGAAAGGATTTGAACCTATTAAAGAATACGCCTCAAAATCTCGCCAACGTAAACGGATTATCTTCACCGGCTTTGTTTCTGCTGCTGAACTTGCCGCTCTTTACAAAAATGCTTCTATATTTGTATTCCCTTCTTTTTCAGAAGGTTTTGGACTACCTCTGCTTGAGGCGATGAACTTTGAAATTCCATGCGCATGCTCAAACTGTACCTCCATGATCGAAATTGCTGCAGATGCGGCTTTGCTGTTTGATCCATCTTCTCCTGCTGAAATCCAAAACAGCATTCAACAAATACTCTTACACCCCTCTTTAGCACAAGAGTTAGTTAAACGTGGAAACAAGCAAAAAACTCTCTTCAGTTGGAAAAAACATGTTGATACCCTCCTGCGGCTTGCTCTTTCCTATCAGAAAAGATAGATTCATTAAACAATTAACTAATTTATAAGCTATTTTAAATAAAAACTAATATTTAAAATATAATTTAAAGAGATAGATAAAATCCCTTAAGTATCTTTTATACAATCTTCTAGGCTCAATCCATAGTCGAAATAACCACTCTAATCCGCATATCTGCATCCAATGAGGAGCTCTTTTTCGTGTCCCTGCGGCGAAATCTATTGCCGCTCCCAAACAAAGAGAAATAGGCACATTAAGTTCATCCTTATACTTATAAATAAAAATCTCCTGTTTGGGAGCACCCAAAAAGATAGCTAATATATCTGGAGATGCTTTCCTAACCTGATCTATAATCTGTTTTATTTCTACTGGATTATTCTCAAATCCGAATTTTGGAGAAAACACCCCCACAATTTTAATCTTTAAATGCTTTTGGACTAATTTATGGATCGCTTTCTCCAATACATTCTCCATTCCTCCCAATAAGAATATTGTATATCCCCTATGAGCACTAAGCTCACAAATTTGTGGAAAAAGATCCGACCCTGAAACTTTCTCCTTAATTGGAGTTCCTTTCAATTTTGAAATCCAGATCATAGGTTTTCCATCTGCCAAAATGAGATCCGCATGCTTATAAGTTTCTCGGAATTGTTCATTTTCCTCCAAAATGGCTAAATGATCCATATTAGGGGTTACAAGATAAGCAGGCTTTAAAAGCTTTCCATCAAAACGCAAAGAATTTGGCTTGCGTTGAGCAATAATATTATCTATCTCACTTAACGCCTCATTAAAAGTAAGGTTATCAATCTCTGTATTAAGAAATTTTATCCGAGCCATAACCCTTCATAATTCCTTTCTCTAGGGCAATGCTCCATAACCTTTTAAAGCTTTAAGGTCATTTACAGGTTTCAGTGCTTTTATTTTCTCATCAGGAACCCATGGTTGATTCAGTAACCATCCCGTTAATAACACAGCTGGAGCTATTGTCTCATGAACGGTATACTCACTAGCTGCTACACTAAAATCCTCAACATTCGCAAACCTTCTCCAAACGGGCCACATTTTTCCAAGTTGTTTGGAAAACTCCTCTACTGAAAGTTGATTTGTTCCTAAAGCTTCTTCTGAAAAAAGCATCGTCGGTTTTGGGAAAAAATTCTTATCCTTTCGCAAATCATAATAGAGAGCATGTGCAATCTTTACATCATCTCTTGCTATTCCATATGTATTCCGATAAGGGGTTATTCCAAGAACATATTCAGCAATATCGTCCCCATAAGAAGGTAAATCCAGAAAACGGATCGGATAATTCACTCCTAAACCAGATGTCATGACCTGTCCAGTAGGATTAACTCCATTGTGCCAATCATTACAAAGATAAGCCGCATCTCGATAAACTCTCTCTCTGCTGATTTGGTAAGCCGCAATAAAAAACCTAGCAAGGCGTGCCGGATGATAATTTCCCCAGGACATATGAGATACATAGGCATGTCCTATCGGATACCACGGAATACGATAAGGATAATTATCTTCCATCCATGCAAGTCTTGTTTCCGCTGTTTTCAGAACGGATTTTCTATAAGCTTCCCAATACTCATCTAATCCAGAATCCTTTCCGTTCAAAAGAAACTCCGTATAGACCAGAGGACTAGTCGCCCAAAACATATCTGAAAACTCCTTGAGAAGTTCCTTCTTTCTCTGGAAAACAGGTTCTAAATACTTTTTATCTCTTGTCAAAAGATAAAGATTAAAACTGCTCTTAAAAAGATCTCCTATCGGCACTGTTGCTTTCTCTCTATAGCTATAAGTATGCATCACTATTGTATTTTTCCCATCTACCTTTTCAATAACCGGATACTGATAAGACGCTATAAAACGATTAGCCGGATTAAGTCCAAATTCATAAGCTCTTCTCGCCGATTCCTGATAAATCTCAGCCAACTCTCTATCTCCCACTTCCTTAAGAGCCAGCGCTGCCATCGATGCATAACCAGCATATTGCATAGAACTCTCGCATGTTGCAGCCGAGAGATAATAGTGCTGTGTATCCTCTCCCGGATTAGTTATCTTTGGATGACTCTCCGCCTCTATCCATCCCCCTGCGGCACCATTATCCTTTTGTGCCTTGCGCCAAGGCTCCAATCCCCATAAAGCCTCGTTAATCACATCTGGCAACCCATCTCCTGATTCGGGGATATTCAACTGTCCATCTTTAAAATTCTTAGGATTCATCAAATAAACACTCAAGAGAGAGTTCACAACCTCTAAATGATAAGGTCTCCGATCATAATCCGCCGCATCATGCCATCCTCCCAAAACACCTTCTACTACCTTCTCTGTATTATTGTACCGAATCAAAGTAAAGTGTTTTACTGAGACTGAATTACCTTTTTCATCAAAAAAACCAAAATCACGATCCCCATTCTTGTCTTTAACATAATGGGTATCATTCGGAGGGAAATTCGATTGATAAGTCTGGAGATGACAAGGTTTGAAATACCACGCCGTATAGGGGCTCTCTTTAGCAATACCACAACGCTTATTAAAAAGTCCTTTGGCATGAGTATAAAAAGAGACTCCAATCGCATCTTCTCCAATCAAAAATGGATAAGATCTCCCCATCCCTGGCAAATAAAGATGGTACAATCCTTTTTGATTAAAATCAGAAAAATCAGCTTCATAAACATCTTCTCCGGTATAATCATGCTTCCCCGCTTCTTTAACTAACCTTTTACTCAAAAAACCTCGATAAACAATCTTTCCACTCTTCTCCTCCTTCAGATAATAATCTCTTCCCTCCAACTTAGATAAATTCATTGCTCCTAAAGTCCCCAACCAACTGCCAATATAAGCATATTTCCTACCGGCACCATCTGAATACCCCACCTGATTAACCTTTATTGCCTGATTGATATTTCGGGTATCATCAAATATAAACTGCGATTTCTCTCCCAACGGATTCTCTATCGTATATTCTTTTCCTACCTCCAAATCAGAATCCAATCTCAAAAACGCATAATGAATTACTTGTGCTACCTTAGGACGAAGCTCTTTACCGCTTTTCAAATCATTTATCCTCATCAATCCTATAGGGTTGACCCAATAGCCATACTCTTTCACGGTTATCCCATCAGAAATTCTAAATTTCTTGCCATTGTTATAAGCCTGCGCAATCAATGGGCGATACTTCAAGATAATTTCTGCCGGCAAAATCCCATAAGACGCATCACGAGACCAATCCGGTAGCTTCCCTTTAGCAAATAAATCTTCTATCCGCTTCAACTCCTCCCCACATTCTACCCAAAAACGCTCTCTTAAAAACTCATCATAATCTCCTACCACACAAATTGTCCTTGAATCAATGATCTCTACCCACATCCTACCCTGTATTGGAACTGTAATTTCTGGATCTAGAGCAAATGGCTTCTGTCCAGGTTTTATTAACTTCTGAAGCGTTTCTTTTGCCCCTTGGATTACACCTTCTGACTGGACACTTCTCTGCTGAGATGTTTCCGTTGGTAAAACCTCTCTCACCAATTGTTCAGAACTTTTTTCTTTAGAAAAGGAGATAGAATCAAAATCAAAAAAGAAAAAAACAGTCAACAACAATCCCACTAGAATCAGGGATAAATTTAAAAATTTTTCCTGTCTAATACTTTGCATGAAATATTTTCCTAGAAATAATTCTATCTATAAATAAAACTGAGTAATAAACAAGCAATCCACACTATTTAGCATAGCTTCTTGTTATTAAATAATAGCTCTTTAAATTTAAAAAAGCTACCAAAATTTATACCAAGGCTTTTTCTTATTCTTTTGACTCTTGGCCGTGTCAAAAGAAACGACTTTACGCTCTCTAGGAAAATTTATCTCAACCAAATCTATTTTAGAATCATCCGCATAACCAAGCTCTAGTAATGAAGCATTCTCACATAATGTAGCTCCAGCCGGCGAAAATATAGAAAGACTCAAACTGCGCCGATCTGCACTGCTTCTAAGTCTCATCATCAATTTAAGCGACAACCAATCCAAAGCCACAGGATCCTTGGAAAAATAAAGAGTTTCCAAACTCTTTGAATAATGTAAAAGGCCTTCGCTTTGACCACGATATTGAGCAACTAAGGCATCTGTAATGCAAAGAACAACTTTATCCCCTACCTCCTCCATAGCATAAACTTCTGCCACCGCTTCAGACAAGCGAAATCCATCACTCTCAAATCGGAGAAAGTTATCCGTACTTCCGCTTGCCAAACTGTAAATATGCCCGCTCACTCCTAATTGATTATGATGGTTAAGAGGTGTAACTAAAATAATTTTTGTCAATTTTTTTGTCAGCAACGTAGATATAAAAGAGCGTCTGCCAATCTGTTCTTCGGAATGATTCTCCGGAATTTTAACCAATTCTTCATCCGAAAGAACGCTCTGATTCATTCTTTTCTCTAAGGGGAACTCGACATCTCCAGCAACTAAAGTGGAAGGGAAAAATGAACTATAAGATACTTCCTTATCAAACCCCTCATCCACACTCCCTGCTGCCTGAAATCCAAACTCTTTTGATATCTCCAAATACCCTGCTTGACGAAGTATATCCAAAGACCTATCCCATACGATAATATTAGAATCCGGTACTCCAGCCTGCTTTAAAAAATGAACTAATGCTAAAACAACCTCCCTTCGGCTTCCCGTGGCAGCACCAGTAAGAGAATAAACCTTAATTCCAACCACATCCTGAGGAGAAACAATTGACAATAGAGCCTCAGTCGCAGTCTCTTTAAAAAAAAGAGATTTTAACCCTGCTTCTATCATGGATTGAACAACAGAGGTTTGCGGAGTAAATAACTTCACAGATTCCGGAGAATAAACCTTTACCACTCGGGAATTTCCAATGACTTCCTGTGGAAACATCTCTAAGAAAAGCACTAAAAAACAAAAAAATACAACTATAACCTTCTTGTTTAAAAGATCTTTCATCAAATAAATTATCTCTTTTCTTAGGCCTCTCAATTGCTATCCTTTTGTAGAAATTACTCTTTTTTCTCATAGGGAAAACTGCTAGACTTCCCCATGTCGGCTAACTGCTATTGTTAGGTAAACAGATAGAATTTCAAGGTCTTTCTTGCATTAGCCTCTGATTTAATAATGGAATGGTTTATTTGCTCTCATGATTAGAAATATTCGGAATATTTTTTTCCCTCTATTCTCCTTTATCCTAATGGCGATCTATTTCTCTGGCTGTACCCCATCCGGACCAAAAGCACTCTTACAGGGGGAAGAACTTCTGAGTCAAGGTCGTCCTGACGAAGCTGTTAAAAAATTGGAACGAGCGGTCAAATACATGCAGGGTAATGAAAAAGCATGGCTCTTTCTAGGGATCGCATACCATCAAAACAAACAATATCAGAAAGCTATTCAAGCCTATCAACGAGCCAACACACTCAGTCCATCCATGAATATACTAAGATATAATCTTGGTTGTCTTTATATGGATATGAAAAACTATACCCTGGCAATTCATTCCCTTTCAAACTATCTCAACTTTGAATCCAATTCTGGAAAAGCCTGGGAAAAAATTGGTTATGCTTACCTTGCTATTCAACAAACGAATTCAGCTATTCAGTGCTTTGATAAAACCCTACGTTTAGGGTCCCAAAACGCTAGAGTTTCCAACACCCTTGGACTACTCTCTAAACAAATGAATGATAAACGAAAAGCTCTCGAATATTTCCAATATGCCATTCAATCTGATCCTAATTATGCCCCTGCCTATCTGAACAAAGGTGTAATTCTGCAAGAACTAGGAGGAATCACCAATACACAGGAAGCAATCCACTGCTACAACGACTACCTTTCTAAAACAGAAGATTCCTTCTTCAAAAACAAAGTTCGAGATCAAATCATCGCATTAAACGGAAAAATGAATGCAATTAAATTTTCTCAAAATGCAATTCATGCTGTTTCCCCCACGACTAAAACTAATCAGCAACAAGATTTAACACAAATTGCTCAAGATACTGTCCACCCACCCTCTTTCCCTGTTCAAACCAACCAATCTACTACAACTGTTGAAAACTTAATTCCTCCTACCATGGCAACCAATCAACAGGAGCCTCCTGTTCAAGAAGTAACAATTGCCCCTACCAATAATATGCCGATAAGCACCAACCAAGCTCTTATTGCACAAGCTCCTGAAGAAACAAACCCGACTCCTACCAACACGGTTGAAGAAATTCAAACTAACCAAATTGCGGCAATGGAACAAATTAAGGACCTTCAGGTCAACGTAGAAACTATTATTGAACCCTTGGAATTGGATTCCCCGTCATCAGTCAATGAACAATCTTCATCTTCCTCACAAGAAAATAAAGCAAAAACAACTCAGACAGAAGCAAATAACTCTGCTCAAACAAACATCTCTTCTGAGACAGAAACCAATCAATCAGCTCAAGCAATAGATGAAAGAAAAGAAGATAGAGGGAACTTCTTTACACGAGTATTTGGTGGAAACTCCAGACGTCCCGACGAAGAAGAGAATTCCTCTGCCTCAGAACAGGAGAAGAATAAAACAGCTCCCAAAGAATCCACAGAAACTGTAAATAAGAATCAAGAGGATGTTTTGCCTAAGATTTCTGTTATTCCTCCTAAAGAAACAGATCTATCAATTGAAGAATCCTATATTCCTTCAGACTCACTCCATGTTTACGATAGCTATATCTATCGAAATCCTCAGAAACCAGCTGTAGGTAACAGAGAAAATGCCACTATGGACTTTCAGCGTGCATTCCGCGCCCAGCGCAATCGTGATCTCTCTACCGCTATTGAATATTACATTAAAGCTATCCAAAAAGACCCCTCTTGGTTTACCGCGCACTTTAATTTGGGATTAGCCTACTATGCAGCTCAAGAATATACACCCGCTCTGCTGGCCTTTGAGAACGCATTAGCTATTGAACCCGACTCTTGGGAAGCTCACTATAATTTTGGTTTAGCTCTTAATAAGGCTGGATATCCAAACGAAGCCATTCTGGAGCTACGCAAATCTTCCCGCAATAATGAAAAGCATTCTGAAACTTGGCTGGAAATGGGATTAATTTATCAAAACAGATTCTCTGATCTGGAAAACGCATACCGCTGTTATCAGAAATTTATTGAGCTCGCTCCCAATCATCCCAGCGCCTATGCCGCTAAAGTTTGGCTTTCACGCAATGCTGATAAAGTAAAAAATAAATAATTAATAATCAGTTTTATTAAATCCTTTTAACAAAAGAGAAAAAGCGGCAGCCAATATTATTAGCTAAAGATTTATCAATAAGTACTAATCGAGCAGGAAGAACACGAAGTAGTTTTCTTTCTGCTTTTGCTTCTCATTCATTCTCTCTCCCCACTTATATCCTTGGCATCCGTCGATCCTATTTTGGTCTCTCATTCAAAATAGGCCTCCTTAGATAAAAAAAAGAGAAGATTGCACAAAACGTACTAATCTTCTCTTTCAATTCTCTTGAAATCTTGTTCTCAAATAATCGGATGCCGCTCTTTCCAATTCTTTAAGGCCTCCCTATACTCTGATAGCGCAATCAAAGGCCAATTCATACGATAGTAATCGTACCTCATATAATAAACCTTGGGGAAACCTGTTCCTGTATACTGATCTCCATTCCATGTTCCATCCGAGTATTGGGTATTGATCAAAAATTGAATACCTGTTTTAACACTTGGTCGTGTAGGATCACCAAATGAGAGTATCCCCATCACCGCCCACGCAGTCTGGGTTGCAGTACTGGTTCCCTGCCCTTTTAGACATACATGATCATAAGACCCTGGAGTCTCCCCCCAACCACCATCCGGATTTTGACACGATTCCAGCCAATCCCGAGATCTCATAACCCATTCCTGATTCATATCCACTTTGACCGCCGCAAGTCCTCGAAGTGCCTGCCAAGTACCATAGATATAATTAACTCCCCATCTCCCCCACCAAGAACCATCATCCTCCTGGGTCGATTTCATATAATCGATAATTCGTTTTAATACCGACGAATCCAGTGGATAATTTGCCTTGCCTACATACTCCAAAACTCTACCGGTAATATCCGAACAGGGAGGATCTAAAATTGCATTATGATCTGAAAACGGCACCTTCTCTAACCACGGCTTAGTAACATCCTTGTCAAAAGCAGCAAACCCACCCTCTTTACATTGAAAACTCAGCGCCCAGCGCACTGCTCTATCCATAACCTCTTGCTGCAATACAGGATCACTTCCTTGAGCCAATCGTAATCCTAATAATACTTTTACAGTATCATCTACATCAGGATAAAAAACATTATTGAACTCAAACGCCCATCCAGAACACTCCGGATAAGGATTTTTTACATACCAATCACCTCTCTGTTTAACCTCTTTAGTTAAAAGCCAATCTGCAGCTTTTTTTAAACTAGGATGATCTGACGGTAACCCAGATTCTGCCAAGGCTACCGAACAAATTGCCGTATCCCATACGGGACCAAAACAAGGCCGGACCCTCACTTCACCAGTCACTTGATCACGAACGACTAAATCATCTATATGTTTCTTAGCCTTAAGAAAAATCGGATCATTCTTTTCATACCCCAAACACTCCAATGCAATTAAAGAATTACACATTGATGGGAATATAGCCCCCAACCCATCTGATCCCTCTCCCATTCTATCAACCATCCACTTTTCAACCATTTTTAAGGCCTTTTTGCGGAAAGGCTTCCACCTCATGGAATCATGCCACTTAAGAAACCGATTGGCCAAAAGGAAAAAATTCCTCCAGGAGAAAAGTTTTTTGTCTTTTGGCAGAGAAAAATCACTTTTGTGAGTCCCGTATGGATAGAGCTCATTAATCTGGTACTCTGGCGGCAAATTACGTGTCGGCTGAAAATGATTAATAATCGACATAGAAACCACCATAGCCCGAGTCCAAGATGAAAGTTCGTAGATATTGAAAAAAAACCAATTAGGCAATAATATCATCTCAACAGGAATTGAAGGCAAATACTCCCAAGGGAATTGACCAACCAGAGCCAAGTAAAATTTAGTATAGGTATTAGTCTTGGGAATCCCCCCCATGCGCAGAATTGTCGCTCGTGCACGAACCATTCTAGGATCTCTCTCTGAAAGTCCTGCAAACTTTAAAGCATGATACGCTTTGACAGAAAGATTGATATCCGAAGGCGCTCCTGTATATTGCCCCCATCCTCCATCGGTATGCTGCTCACGTAAAATATATTTTGCAGCGCTTGCTTCTAGCTCTGGATCAATATTTCCACTCCAGTGCTGATAAATAATATAATCCCCTATTGTCAGTGGATCCACCAACAACTCCGAATTCCAATATCCTTCCTCGTGTTGAATACTTAGAAGATACTTTTGAGTACGAAGAATAGATTCTTCTAATTTCTGCGCTAACTCATCTTTCTGCTGCTGATCAAGCACCAACGTTTGGGGTAAAGAATTTCCTTGAGCTTTTCTCTTTTCGAGCTGAGGAATTCCCCAACAAGATTTATGCCCGGCGGTAAATTTATTTTCAATCATTGAAACTATTCCTGAGGCAATCCTTTTTTCTTAGTCTCAATCGCTCTGCAAAATTCCTCTACTAACCAATCGGGCGGTCGCATGGCTCGCCCCTTTGCATTCACAAATGCGTGAACTGTGTATCCTTTAACAATAACCTCTTTTGTTTCCGTATTAACCAATAATTCCTCTGCTCTAAATTTAGCCCGTCCGTAAAATAAAATCCGTGTAGTCAGTTCCAAGAGATCATCATATTCCGCATGGCCTTTATATTCTACATGTGCTTCTATTAAAGGCAAAAACACACCCTCTGTCTCCATCTTGGAATAAGGAATTCCTAGTGCCCGCAACACCTCTGTTCTTCCGCATTCAAACCACTCTAAAGCTCTTGAATTATAAAAAGTTCCCATCTGATCGGTTTCGCTATACCTGACACGAAACTGAATCGTATGGTCAAAAAAAAGCGGTTCCTGGGTGCTATTATTCATTTTCTCCATACTTTTCAAGCGGACTCTAAAAAAAAAATTCCCTTGCTGTGGTACCGGTGATCGGACTCGAACCGATACGTCTTTTGAAGGACTCGGGATTTTAAGTCCCGTGCGTCTACCAATTCCGCCACACCGGCAGCAAGTGATCTCTTATACGATCTTAAAGCTTTAATCAAAAGCTGTATTAAGTTTAACAAAGTTTTGGAAAAATGCAAGCTCTCCTGGAACTTATTCCTATCATTACTCTTATTTTCTTTATAAACATCTTTTTTCTCCCTCTCTTTCCGATCAAATGACAATAAAAAACTATGATTTTACAATAAAATTATTATGATACCCAGAGCGCGAACAGATATGCGCTCTACTTATGGAAGAAAAAGCATGTCAACATTTGAAAAAATATCCTCGTCTCAATCCTGAAGGAATCGAGGGAAATCTCTCTACCGCGGACTTAATTGATCAAACCTTTCTTGCCTATAATGCCGGGCGATTGCGTGAAGGCTGTCAACTTTTCACTCGCAAGATGCTTTCCAATAATGGTTTGATAGGTATGAGTTTAACCGGAGCTCTCACCCCAGCTGGATTGGGTAGAAGCTGTATCATTCCCTTAATTGAAGGAGGCTATGTAGATTGGATCATCTCTACCGGAGCAAACCTTTATCATGATCTCCATTTCGGTTTAGACCTTCATCTCCATACGGGAACCCCCTTTGTCAACGACATAGAACTTCGCGAAGTAGGAGTTATCCGTATCTATGATGTCCTTTTTGACTATGATGTCCTGCTGGATACAGATGCTTTCGTTCGCCAAACGATCCAAGCTCCCGAATTCCAAAAAATGATGGGGACAGATGAATTCCATCATAATCTTGGTAAATATGTCTATGAACGAGAGAAAAAATTGGGTCTCAAAACTCAATCCATTTTAAGCGCTGCCTATCAAGCGGGTGTTCCTATCTTTACTAGCAGTCCCGGCGACAGCTCAATCGGGATGAATACCGCCGCCATGAGCCTGCGTAACTCCCAATTTGCCTTTGACGTTAATCATGACGTTAACCAAACCGCTGCCTTTGTTCACTGGGCCAAGATAAATCATTTGACCTCCTCTGTTGTTCTGGTTGGAGGCGGCTCTCCTAAGAACTTCATGCTTCAAACAGAACCTCAAATTCAAGAAGTAATGGGAATTCCCGAGAGCGGTCATGATTATTTTCTCCAAATGACTGATGCTCGTCCGGATACTGGAGGACTCAGCGGAGCTACTCCCAGTGAAGCCGTCAGTTGGGGGAAAGTCAATCCTGATAATCTGCCGGACTGTGTTGTAGCATATCTCGATGCTACCGTCGCTTTGCCTCTTCTCACTGCTTACTGTATGGCTCGCGCTCCCAAACGTCCCAGCAAGAGACTCTATGAAAAGAGAGATGAAGCTTTTGAAGCTATTCGTCAAGCCTATTTCAAACATGGCACGGTAGAAAAAATTGAGCGGCACCACTAAGTTTTAATAGAAACGCTCCCTAAAAAAATAGAGATGGAATCTATCTTTCCATCTCTATTTTTATCTTTACCTTCTTTCGTCAATTTTTCTTTAGAATAGAATTTAATAACCACGTCACAATCAGGGTCAAAAAGCATCCTATTAGTGTAAACCAAGGCCAGGCAAAAATATTCAATTGTGCTACTTGCATGGCTATCATTCCCACTACGGAAACGCACATCCCCACAATAACAGCTTTTCCATTTAAACCCGCTCCATAAAGAGCCAATCCGAGTCCTCCTAACATCGCTCCACTGGTTAAACCATTCAATGAAAAAGCCCAATTCAATACCAAAGGCTGATGTTCGCTAAGCTTGGCCACAACGATCAATAATACTGCCCAAAAAACCGTCGAAAACTTTCCTAATCTCATGCAGCGTTTATCCAAGTCCTCTGTCTGTTTCAATCTGGGCTTAATAAAATCCATCACAGAAACCGATGAAAGGGCCGAAAGGGCCGAAGCCACCGACGACATAGCCGCTGCGAAAATCGCCACAATCAAAAAACCTCTTAAACCCACTGGCATTTCCGAAAGGATAAACAAAGGGAAAATATAATCGACTTTTCCATCGGGAAGCGCCTGCTGAAGAGAATTCTGCTGATAAAACATCCAAAGGAAAATACCACAAAGGAGGAAAATCAAAAAAAGAGGAAAAATCAGAATCCCACTCAAAATCAATGCTTTTCTTCCATCATTCATATTGCGGCAAGTCAGCACCCTTTGGACAATCAACTGATCCGCTCCATGAGAAGAAAGCACCTGCACCATCGCACCAATAACTCCCATCCAAATATTAAATGGCATATTCCATCCCCACTTCCAATTAAGCCAATGCGTTTTCCCTGCCTCAGAAGCCATTTGCCAATTCTCCCCAAAGGATCCACTAAGTAAATGAGGCACATAAAAAAGAGTAAAAATTCCTCCTCCTACAAAAAGGAAGAATTGAAATACCTCCGTCCAAATCACGCTCTTGATTCCTCCCATATACATGTAAACCAAAGACAGAACAATGAAAAGAATTACAGAAGAGGTGATACTGATATTTGTCATCAGATGCAAAGGGATACTCGTCACATACACTCTTACTCCTGCGGCCAATGTCCCCGCCAAAAGGAAAATCCCTGCACAAGTACGGCCTGCGGCCGAGCCGAAAGATTTTGTCAAAAGCTGATAAGGTGAGTAAATCTCCCCTTTAAAATAATGAGGAACGAACAACACGGCCAACACAAAACGTGCCAGCACATAACCGATCACAATCTGGATAAATGTCATATCTCCACCGTAAGACATTGCCGGCACACCAATAAAAGTCAGTGCACTTGTTTCTGTTGCTACAATACTCAAAGCAACACTCCACCAGGAGATACTTCGATTACCCAAAAAATAATCCCGAGCGCTGCGTTGGCCACGTCCCACCCAGAATCCAAGAAAAATTACTCCCACCAAATATAATACAATAATCGACCAATCTATAAACTGCATCGTGAAATTTAGTTTAAATTATTAAATAGAAAACGAACAGTTAAAAATTCGTTCACATTCCTCTAAAACTGAACGGTCTGTCATTTCCACAAGACTGTCGCAGACAGCCCGTTTGAGACCTCTTTCCTGAATAGCCTCTCGAGTGATTTGGGGAAATTCCTCTGGATGCTTAACTTTATATCTAAAAAGATCCTCCAACAACACAATAGCCCGTGTAGTAGGCTCCTCGACTGTAGGAAGCATATAAAGATTATCTCGCAAGTATTTCCTCAACTCCATATTCATCTCCCGATTCTCCGAGCTATACTGAACCAGAGGATATCTCAGACGCCGAACCTCTTCCACACTGCGGACTCCACTCTCCGAGATCATCTTTTCCGCAGTATTTACAACATCCTTCACCTGATTATCTATAATGCATCGAGTAATAAAATAACAGCGAGTCTTTCCTGAAAGAGCACCATATCGGGCCGAAACTTTCTTTGAGGTCTCCTTCCAAATAGCAACACACTCCTCCAACTCAGCCTCATTCAGCAACCCCATATCCAACCCATCATCCAGGTCATGGCTCTGGTAAGCAATCTCATCGGCAATATCGGCTACTTGTGCCTCTAAAGAGGAGGAAAGAGTATTAAACTCTGATACTCCGCTCGGATTATCATAACTAGTATGATGTTTAGCTAGTCCCTCTCGTACCTCCCAAGACAAATTCAATCCCGGGAAAAGCGGATATTTCTTCTCCAGATATTCGACGATTCGCAGACTCTGCAAATTATGCTCAAATCCACCCTCTTCTTTCATCAGGCAAGAAAGACAATCTTCACCCCTGTGTCCAAAAGGAGGATGTCCGATATCATGAGCCAAAGCTATTGTCTCGGCCAAATCTTCATTTAACCTTAATGCCAGAGCAATATTACGAGCAATCGCAGCTACTTCAATAGTATGTGTCAATCTCGTCCTCAAATGATCTCCAGATCCATTTAAAAAAACCTGCGTCTTATATTCTAAGCGACGGAAAGCGCGTGAATGTATTACTCGATCATGATCACGCTGGAAATTTGTACGCCACTCTGGAGGAGATTCCAAATGCACTCGTCCCCTGGAATCTGCGCTCTTTTGGGCATATTCCGCTAAAATACTATATTCTCTTTTCTCTAATTCTTCCCTACAGCAGGGCATAAGAAGAATAGAATGACTTCTAAATCTTTTTTTGTCAAAAACGGAAAATCTAAAATACACACGCAAACAATATCCCAAGCAAAAAAAACAATTCTCCTCGCCTATTTCACATCCCTCTTCTTGAATAAAACTCAAGATAGAGATTGCCTTATTCTCTATCTCCTGCTAAAAAACCCCTTGGAGACAGAATAAATAATATAATTTATGAAAACTAAGATATTCGCAATAAGCATGCTTTCCGCAGCACTGCTGCTTCCTTGTCTAGGCAATGAACCGAGTGAGACAGAATTTTCTCTCAAAAACACCTTCGGTGATAAATTCCTCATCGGAGCAGCTCTAAACACACGACAATCATTCGAACAGGATAAAGAGGGAGTAAAAATTCTTAAACAACATTTTAACTCCATTGTCGCCGAAAACTGTATGAAAAGTGCCCTTATTCACCCCAAAGAGGATCAGTATGATTTCTTTGCCGCCGATTCATTCGTTAACTTCGGCAAAGCCAACAATATGGCAATTATAGGTCATTGTCTTATCTGGCACTCCCAATGTCCGCCCTGGTTCTTTGTGGATAAGAACGGAGAAACTGTTTCCCCTGAACTGCTGAAACAACGAATGAAAGACCATATCACTACTGTAGTAAGCCGTTACAAAGGCAGAGTCAAGGGTTGGGACGTAGTCAATGAAGCCATTGTCGAGGACGGATCATATCGCAAAAGCAAATTCTATGAGATTCTAGGGGAAGAATTTATACCCTTAGCTTTCCAATACGCCCATGATGCCGATCCGAACGCCGAACTCTATTATAATGATTACGGAATGAACGTTCCCGGACGACGAGATGCTGTAATAAAACTTATCAAATCCCTTAAACAAAAAGGTCTCCGTATTGATGCCGTCGGAATGCAAGGCCATATGGGAATGGATTATCCTACAGTAGAGGAATTTGAAAAAAGCATGATCGCCTTTGCCGAAGCCGGGGTAAAAGTAATGATTACAGAATGGGACATGAGCGCACTACCTACTGCCAGCCGCACAGCCAACATCTCCGATACCGTTGATTTTCAGAAAGAAATGAATCCATATACAAACGGATTACCCGACTCAGTATCCGAAGCATGGAACAAACGCATGAAATCCTTCTTTGAACTCTTCTTAAAACACTCAGACATCATCACTCGTGTTACGGTATGGGGAGTATGTGACGGAGATTCATGGAAAAATAATTTTCCGGTGCGCGGCCGCACGGATTACCCACTGCTCTTCGATCGAAATCACCAGATCAAACCTTTTCTCAAAGAACTCGCAGCCGAAAATAAAAAGAAATAAACTTTTGTATAAATAAAAACAGTAGTCAGAAGTTATCTCTTATTTCTCTCTGACTACTGAACATCATCATGATCCACTAATTTCTTCTTATGGGAGTACGTCTGGGACCTGAATTCACCTGACGGACCACTGGAGTAATTTTATTCCCCGGAACAGTTATCACAGATGATCTATTAGGAGAAACAGAAGGATTTCTAACTATAGGTACAGACTTTGATGGCGTTCCTCGATTTACAAGTGCAGGATTACTCGGCTGAACAATCTGAGGGGAACGAATTGTAGGTGATGTTGTTCTCCTTGGTGTAACCAGCGGATTCCCACCTGGAGCAAAAGAAGGAGAACGCTGTACCTGCACCGCATTTCTCTGCACTGCTCTTGTCCTTATTTCTGCTTGTCGGCGAAGATCCGTATTCTGCTTAGACAGAGTCGGTGAACGTCTGACCATTGGAGAAACCTTTCTTTGAATCGCCTGAGTATTTCCAACAGAAACCGGAGCCGCTGAACGAATCTGACCAGGAAGAACCTTTGTCTGATTCCTTCTCACATCTTCCCCGGGTCGGATAACGGATGTATTCCCTCCTGGACTTACACCCGGACGCTCCCACCTTTTCTCCAGAGAGTTATTTCTCAAAGGATTAGCCAAATCTTTACCTCGATCAATTGTTATGGGGCGTCGTTGGGCCATAGGGCTATCCATCTCAAATGCTCTTCGAGTATCACCAATTGGGAACCTTCGTTCAATCTGAGTTTGATATCCGTCTCTTTTCCATGGCATTACTTTCGGCGCATAACCTCCCTCCCCAAACTCAATTCTTTTGCTCACTCTATTATCAGAATGTCTGTATGGGGGATTCACTTCCATATGAGTGCCTCCAGGTCTATTAGAAACTGGCTTCCGAATAAATGGAGGAGGAGGAATAGGATGGTGCGGAACAGGCTTCGGATGCAGTAGTGGCGGAGGAGGAACAAATATTACAGGAGGTGGTGTGAAAACACCTACTGTCAAAACAGGGGTAATAGGATTAGGATAAACCGTGACAACTTCATGCTCTATAACCATCGGTACAGTTTCGCCACTTTCAGTTTCTGTAACCATATATTCATCCCCCACAGTCTCGGAAACCAGAACGGATTTTCTTCTCCATTCCGCCTGATTTCTTCCTGCGAACTGTAACAATTCCAATCGGGTAATATTCGACCGATTTGCCTTTAAAACCGCCGTAATCCCGGCAAAAATCGCCGCATCAGCTGAAGTACCAGCAACTACAACCCCATCCGAAAAAGACGCATAAGGGATATCGGTATAAACATTCGTTTGTCCCTCTGCCAACCAGGGAGAAAGAACTACTTCCGGTTTACTCCGATTCTTCATTGTAGGTCCTGTAGAAGAATTAGAAGATAAATCTCCTACCGAGATAACTCCAGGATTATCGGCAGGAATCATAATCTCGCGGCCTGAGGTATGGTCATTAAAAGTTAAAACACCGCTGTTCCCATGCACAATGACTCTGATTTTATCTACTGTCGGTTTAAAATTCCCACTTACATCTCGAACCATGACAGCATATTTTTGATTCTTACGCAGATTGTTCAAATATATCTCCTCACGTGCCAGCTGGCTGGGCGTTCGCTTAGCCAACTCCGGATTTTCCGTTGGCACTATACTCACCTGCGCGTAAACAGATTCTCCTACTAATTCCCCCAGCTTCCCATCATTCCACTCATAAACATATAGATCTAAGTCTTTCGTTGATTGATAATCTCTATCATCTGAGAAGTCATTCCACACACACAGTATACGGATATCTTTTTCATCCGAATTTACTGTAAAAAACAGTTTATCTTTATCTGTACTGCGATTGACCTTCTGAAAAATCAAATTTCCGTTTTCATCTGGCGTAATGGAATCATTATAAACCATGTCTCCATAATTTCCCGCAGCATTAATCCAGATAATTCCGGCTTCTAGTGCCTCATCAACTGCGGCATTGATAAAACCTTCTCCATCATAATTGCCTCCATACTCCCAATTCTGAGCGTAGACAATTATATCAACTTTTTCCTGAATAGCATAGCGGATAGCTCTTCTAAAGTTTGTAAAACCATTTGCGTTAAGAAGATAAAACTGAGGAGTTTTTTCATAATCCATTCCAGTCATAGCCCAGACGAGCTGTGCAACTCGGCGTCCATGAGCCTCTGGCACTGGAGGAGCTTCATATCCAGGATTCAGATCATATTTTTCGATCATCTCCTTGTCATATTGATTGACGATAACCGTCTTCTCCGGCAGCGCTCCCGCTTCTTCAGCACCGGCAAAACCTCTCTCTAAAATAGCTATCTTAATATTTGAGAGATTATCCCTGACTCGATCTACTTTCAGATAATTAGCTAAATTATAGCTATTGATCATATCCTGATGATATTCCGGGAGACTCACTCCATAGATACTCAAACATACGGCTCCCATAATCAGCAGACATGTTAAAATTTTCTTCATATCACACCTCTTTCTCTTCTTCTAAGATAAGGGAGATGACAACTTTTCTCAACTTCATTTTCTCCTTTAAAAAGCGCATCTCCCACCATATTGACTCCATTTAGAGTCTACGCTCTTTAACACCAGTAAAACCGGTAAACGACAGGCCTATAATAAGGTCTGGGAGCCCAGCAGGGCGGCGGCAGAGGCCTGAATCTGGGAGGAGGCGGAGGACAATAAGTATAATAATAACGATATCCACAGACTCCCCAGCCTAAACCGAATCTCAAACCAGGAATCCCTGTACCGATATAAAACCATTGCGGAGTTGAATTGGCTTGATCCATTTCATCTTTGCTTACGTCGGTTCTCGGTTTAGATATGCGGTTCTTATCTGTCACTATCTCCTGTATTGCCTTTTCCGCATCCGTATTACTGTCTTTTACAGCCTCTTTTGTAACCTGTGTCTGACCAGCATAGTAAGTCTCATTCCCATTCTCATCAATTTTCACAATAATTACATTGGGTTTTCCTTCGGTGCGTGATTGCGCGGATATGCTATCCTGTTTTTTCACCGGTGTCGGATCCATTTCAGATGAAGCTATCCCCACCACCGTCATTCCGGTTATCAGAGTACTCAAGAGCAATCCTGTCACATATATTCTTTTCATGATATATATTATTCTGGATGTACAGGTTCCGGTAAATATAATTCACACCTCATCGATGCGGAGACTTCTCTTATTTACCGGGGATAAACCATCCCATCTATCCAGCTTGTTGGACGATTCTTTTGCATACTCTATTCATACCCAATTCCCTCATTTTCTCCATTGAAGATTCCTGTCGAATTAACCTTCGCTAAGGCCAATTTCCGGGCCTCTTGAATTAGATTGTAATCATAAATTAAATTAGCAAATCTAAACATTGGAGCTCCATGTTGTCTCTCTCCCAAAAAATCTCCTGGACCTCTCTGTTTTAAATCTTCCTCAGCAATCCTGAAACCATCTCTTGACTCTTCTAAAATCTTGAGCCGTCTCCAAGATTCCTCCTTATCTATTCCCATTAATAAAATACAATAAGAGTTTTCTTTTCCCCGGCCAATTCTCCCACGCAATTGATGCAGCTGAGCCAATCCAAAGCACTCTGCATTCTCAATAATCATTACAGTAGCATTGGGAACATCTACCCCCACCTCAACTACACTGGTTGAGACGAGAACTTGGACCTGATTCCCCGCAAACTGGGACATAATATAATCTTTCTCCTCTCCTTTCATTCTGCCATGAAGCAAACCAGCCTTATAAGGAGCTATCCGGGCTGAAATACTCAGGAACTCTTTCTCCACAGCCCTAATATCTGGTTTGGAAGATTCATCTATCAGTGGATAAATCACATAAATCTGTCTTCCTTTCTCCAATTGAGACTTCGCGAAATTCCATATTTCCTCACTTTTATCCCGATTACGAAGAAAAGTTCGCACAGTTCCTCTACCCTGCGGCATTTGACGAATACAAGAAGTATCCAATTCTCCATATACTGTTAGCCCCAGTGTTCTTGGAATAGGAGTGGCCGTCATCACCAGCAAATGAGGACGACTCCCCTTTTTTAGTAAACGTTCACGCTGTTCAACACCAAACTTATGTTGCTCATCAATTATCACCAATCCCAGTCGATCAATCTGAAACGTATTTTCAATCAAGGCATGAGTTCCTATGACAATACCAGACTTACCTGTGTGATGAGTTTCTGTAGCCAGCGAGAGTAAATCCTCTTCCTGTTTAATTCTGCCAGTCCAAAGCCGAACCGGAACGCCAAGGGGGTCAAACCACTTTCGGAAAGTTCGAGCATGTTGACTGGCCAACACCTCCGTTGGAGCCATCAATACGACATTATAATCACCCTCTATCAACATCAGCGCACAGCAGGCTGCCGTTACCGTCTTTCCAGAGCCGACATCTCCCTGTAGCAGACGTCTCATTGGTATTCCAGAATTAAAATCGGCGCGAATCTCCCTCAAAACCTCCATCTGCCCCTGAGTTAAAGTAAAAGGAAGCTCTCTTAAAAATGGTTTAATTAAATGATTATCCCCAGGACAAGTTATTCCATGAGCCAGCTGCCTCAGACGCTGGCGCCTCTTCTGAATCTCCAGCTGCATTTCCAAGAGCTCATCCATCGCCAACCTCTGCCGAGCTCTCTCCTCATTTCCAGGCAAAGAAGGATAATGCAATTGCTCAATTGCCTCTCTTCTGCCGGGAAATCCCCATTTTTCATCATACTTCTCTCCTTCAGGCAAATCTTGAAGGAATCTCTTTAAAACCCCAGAAATAAATCCCCGCAACCACCTCTGCGTCATTCCTTCCGTTAATGGATAAACCGGCACTATTCTTCCGGTGCTCAATCGAATATCCCTGTCATCCCTCAAAATCTCATATTCTTGAACGACAAATTGAATCTTTGCCCCTCCTCGAGTCACCTTTCCAAAAAGAATCGCTTTATCCGCTCGCCGAAAAACATCTGCTGGCCATGTCTGATTCCACCATTGGCAATAGAGTTCACCGCTTTCATCTTTAATTAAAACCTCACATACAAACTTTCTGGAACTTCTGAAACGCTTTATCTTTACTCCGATAACCTCTCCCAAAACTAAAGCGCTTTCCCCCTTTTTTAACATTCCAATTTGCCGGATATCTCTCCTGTCCTCATATCGTGATGGTGTATAAAAAAAAGCATCTCCTATTGTGTGAATTTTCAGCTTTGCCAACTGACATGCCCGCGCAAAAGTAACTCCCATCCGTTCCGCCACAGGCAATTCCGTTACTTGCGGAAGTTCTGATATCTTTCCGTTTGCTGAAAATACAACTTCTTTTGCTGAATCCGGTTCCCGCGTTCTTTCTGAATTCATTGCCTCATCACTTCATCGCACCTCGGCATTCGGGACATATTCCAAAAAACTCTAATCGAGGCTCTATCCGATCATATCCGGTTCTTTCGGCAGCCTCACGGAGTATATCTGCCGGAAACTCTATCTTAATAGGAATCACACAGAGACACTCCGTACAAATCATATGATAATGGTGTAAATTACCGCATTCACACGTCAATTCATACCTTGCGGCTCCATCACCAAAATCACAACGTTGTACCAAACCTGATTTTTCCAAAATATGCATTGTTCGATAAACCGTAGCTAAATCGCTCTCCTTATTGAGCAATTCATGAATCTGGCGAATACTCAGAGGTGAATTCCTCTCTCGAAGCGCACTCAAAATAGCCTGACGTTGACTCGTTAATTTCAGAGAACGGCGATGCAGTTTAGCTGCTACCTCCGCAAAATCAGGCACATGCCGAACATGGCATTCTTGATCAGACTGAGATCTAAACTCCTTATATCCATCTTCTCTGTGATCTCCATTTAAATTATCTGCTGAATACAAAGAATTCGCTTTCATTATCCTTTTCCAATCCCTAATTACCTTAACTTAATTACTCCGTTTAAATACCTTCAGCACTAAAGAAGCTAAAACACTTAAAATAAAAAACACAATTGATGTCAAAGCCATTACAGGACCACAAGGCAAATCAAAATAATAGGAAAGGATAACCCCCAAGCCACTGGAAAAGAACCCGATACATACCCCTAATATAAGATGCTGTCTCAGATTATGAGCTAAATTGCGTCCTGCTGCAGCTGGTACTACCAATAGAGATGTCACCAGGATAATTCCCAGTAGTTGTACGCTAAAAGCTACCGTAAGAGTCAGAAACAGCAAAAAAATATAATTCAGTCCTCTCACTCGAACCCCAGAAACTTTTGCTAACTCCTCATTTAAAGTTAATAATGTCAAAGATCTCATTTTTGAAAATAAAAATAGAGTTCCCAAAACAACAATTATCCCACCAGCTACAACCTGTACACTCCCTGTAGCCAAAATATCCCCAAATAAATAGCGGTGTAATTCCCCCCGATACCCTTTCATCAAACTTAATATCACTACACCTGCCGCAACTGAACCCGATAATACCACTGCCATAATAGCATCTGTCAGCAGTTTTGTATTTTCCTTGAGCCATATTACTCCAAAGGCTATGAAAACACTAAAGAGAATCTGTGTAAAAGTAGGATCGCTCAGTCCCCACCAAAATCCCAGTGCAACACCTGTTAAAGAACTATGAGCTAAGGTTTCGCTGAAAAATGAAAGTTTTCGTGCTGTTACAAAAACTCCCATCAGAGCACAAAAAGGCCCCATTAACAGCGCCAGGATTAGGGCTCTCTGCATAAACGGTTCTGAGAGCATCTCTTTTAACATACCTCTTGTCCTCCTTTCTTTCTCTCCTCTGATTCAATAGATTTCTCTCCGTGGCAATGATGATGATGATAACAAGAAAGCTCTTGACCAAAAATCCGCTCTAGATTTTCCCCTTTTAGGATCTCCTCAGGAACTCCCTGGCAGCAGATCTCCCTATTCAAAGCATACACTCTGGAGGCATGTTTATAGACCATCGATAAGTCATGAGATACCAGCACCACCGTCAAATGTCGTTTACGGTGAATTTCACCAACCATAGCATAAAAACTCTCTTCTCCGGGAGCATCTACTCCAGAAGTTGGCTCATCCATAAACAGAATCTCTGGTTCTTTGAGTAAAGCAAAAGCAATCATTACCCGCTGAAACTGCCCTCCGGAAAGCTCTGAAACAGCTCGCGAAAGCAATCCACTGATTCCGATTTCTTCAGCTATCTTCTCTAAAACCAGATCGACCTTCTTTCGCGAAAACCATGGCCAAACTACTCCTTTCTGATTCAGAGCAAGGAACTCCCTCACACTTAAGGCAAAACTGGGATCTGCAAAAAGTCTCTGCGGAACATAACCAATCCGATTAGCCACATCTGAAGCCGACTTAGCACCTAAAATACTCACCCTGCCAGTCTCCAACGGCAGTAATCCCAGTAAAGCCTTTAAAAGAGTCGTTTTCCCTGCTCCATTGGGACCTATCAACGCTATGGCTTCCCCTTTATGAATACATAAATCAATCGATTTTAAAACCAATTTGCCACCCAGCCGAACGGAAATTCCTTCGGCTTCTACTGCTGTTTCTCCTTTATGTTTATGACAGGTCATCTTACTGCAACACCCTCTGAAGTACCTTCAGATTAGAGCGTATCATTCTCTCGTATGCTTCGACATTCAATGCTCCATCATCCAATGTCTCAAGAGTTTCTAAAATACCAATCTCCAACCCTCCATCACGTGCCATTTGTCGAACCATCCGATTACGCTCATCCGCTGATGGAACCAAAATTGCCGACACCCTCTCAGACTCAATCTTTTTTAACAACTCTGATAAATGTCTTGGTGATACATTCGTATCAGGGACCTCTTGCAAAACTCCTGCACACTTCAATCCATAACGCTTGTTGAAATAAGCAAAAGCATTATGCATTGTGTAAAAAGATTTATCTTTTACATTTTTTAATCCTTCCTGCAATTCTTTATCCAAAGCTTCCAATCTCTTACAATACTCTTGAGCGTTCTTTTTAAAATTATCGTTTTTCTCTGGTCTCAACAGCCCCAATTCTTCCGCAATTAATTCTGTACACTTCTGCGCCAAGATTGGATCTAACCAAATATGAGGATCATACTCTCCATGTGAATGAGTATGAGAGTGATCCTCCTCTCGATCATTCTGTGCTTCTGCTTCACCCGAATGAGCATGTTCCTCTTCAATGCTCTCGCAATATTTGATCAGCTCATCCTTATCAAGTTTCTCTCCTAATTTTAAGAGTTTAACCTCTTTCTTAAGAGCGCCTTGAGCTTCCATTGCCTCCAGCCAAGGCTCCAAATCCAAACCAATACAAATGATCAGATCTGCCGAATTAAGTTTTCGAACATTTCCGGGGGTTAATTGAAATTCATGGGGGCCTACAGCACCATCCAGCAAATTCTCCACATTGGCGCTCTCTCCCGCGGCTCCCTTGGCCCAAGAATAAACCGGAACAAATGTGGTTATAACAGATATCTCTTCAGCATATGTCGCAAATACGCTCAATCCTATTCCTACAGAAAGAGCTGATATCCAAAATCTTTTCCAACTTTTCATCTCTTTTATAAATAAAATCAAATGAATCGGCTTTCATTCACAAAAAAGCCGATCCTAAAACAGTATTCTAATTGCAAATCATTTGCAAATAAACTATACTAAAAATCCTTCCCTCTTCGGAAGGATTCTTTTTGTCGATTACTCTTACTTCATCAACAGCATCTGCCGTGCCCGTTTCACTGAACGGGTCAGCCTCCGCTGGAATTTTGCCGGAAGACCGGTATATTTTCTCAGCAAGATACGGCCATGATCTGTTACATATCTGCGCAGTAAAGTTACATTTCTATAATCAAGCTGATCAATGGTGAAATCCACCTTCGGCTGCGGGCGCGGGGTTCTGCGCTCCATCATACCATTACTGCTACGGGAACCCTTCTTATTTCTATCTGTATTAGTTTTACGAGGCATATTTTACTTAATTTCTTTATGCAAAGTATGACGACGAAGAAACTTGTTATACTTCATCATCTCAATTTTCTCCGTCTGGAGCTTTTTATTTCTCGAGGTCTGATAGCGAGTAGGAGGCACTCCTTCCTTGCGAGCCTCAGTACATTCAATCGTTACAATTTCTCGTGGCATATATCAAAAACCAAAAATGATTATATTCTTAATCTTTATCATGGGCAAGCTTATCCTCACCCTCTTCATCTTCTTCCGAACCACTTACGCCGCCCATCTCTTCTGCCGTGGTACCAATAGTCCCTAAAGTTCCTAAACGTCTGCTTTTTAGAGCTCCTTCTTTCTCTAGCTGCGCCTGGGCTTCTACTGTAAAACGTGTCCATGGAATAGCCTCTAAGCGGCTCAAAGGTATCGGTTCTCCTGTCATTTCACAAACACCATAAGTCCCCTTCTGAATCCGCTTTAATGCCTGCTCTACCTCATAGAGCGCATCTTGATCCGCGGAAAGAAGACTCAAAGCAAAATCTCGATCAAAATGATCCGTCCCTGTATCGGCCATGTGCATACCAAAACTGGTGACTGCTTGTGAAGAGTCCTCCGCTAAACCATTCATCTGGTTTTTTAGGCGGGCTCTCAACAGATAGAGATTTCTGTAAAAAGGAATCCACTCCGGTTTTACCCACTCAGGCGGCTCTTCCGAAAAATTCTGCTCAACTACATCTCCACCAAAAAGAGATGCCATTGAAGCTCTCGGCACAACTTTTCCAGCTTTCGATGAAGCAGAAGCTGCTATCCCTGTATTTTTGTTGCTCGATCCTGGCTTTCTCCCACGTTTAACAGGAGTTTTTCTCACGTCGACGACAGTATCATCTGCAACAACACTCTTCGCTTCAGGCTGTTCTGTTTTTTTCACTTTCCTATACTGCCTCTTCACGGGAGTATCAACCGATGCCCTTTCCTCCGAAACTCTCTCTCGGAAAGATGCTTCTTTCTTTGTTGTTTTTCTCTTTTCCGTCGTCATACGTTTTAGATATCTGATTAAAAACTCAATATCCAAGCCTGGGGATACCCCTTTGCCGCCTATTTCCGGCAGGAAAGAATAGCATAACGAAAATTAAAAAAAAATCTACTCTTTTTTTATAAATTTATATTCTCCCCGTTTCTTATCAATCCTTACATTTGTTTTATTGCTTGAGCTTTCACTCAAAAAACGGTCTGCCATTCTTTTACAGATGGCAGACCGCCTGAATCTTAACAGAGCGCTCTCTATCTCAAGCCTCTGTCGTGTTTTACTCTATCTGGTCGATTAT